>NZ_JAFDSS010000001.1:649261-1298523 GCF_017831975.1 Microbacterium terrae
CTGGCGGAGAACGGCGATCCGGCGGCGACCTCGGTGCGTGATGCGATGGCCGAGGGAACCTCGATGATCGACGCCATCTCCCGAGCGGGGGATGCTCCACACGGCGGGGGAGGGCGGGCAGTCGGGCCGACGACGACGGCTCGAGTACGCGACTCGACCGCGCCCTGGGATGACGTCGCAGCGGCCTGGCGGGTGGCGACCGTCGTCGGCGCGCCGCTCGCGGCGAGCCTGCGCTCTCACGCATCGGCGCTGCGCGACGCACAGGAGACCGCCGACGACGTGCGCGCCGCGCTCGCCGAACCGGCCGGCACCGCGCGCCTGCTGTCGTGGCTTCCGCTGGTGGCGGTGGGCCTCGGTGCCGCGCTCGGCTTCGATACGTTCACCGTCCTGCTGACATCGCCGGTGGGGTGGGGATGCATCGTCGCCGGCGGCGCCCTCACCGTCGTCTCCCACCGGTGGACGCGGCGTCTGGTCCGCGCACAGGCCGCGCCCGACTCCTTTCCGGGGCGGACGGCGGAGCTGCTCGCGATCGCGCTCGGGTCGGGGGTCTCGGTCGACCGCGCCCTCGACCTGGCAGGGCAGGCGGGCGCTGAGGCCGACGCCGAGTGCACCCGCGTGCTCGCGCTCTCGCGGGAGGCCGGCGTGCCCGCCGTCGAACTGCTCCGCGCGCACGGCGCCTACGAGCGGCACCGGGCGCGGGTGGAGGGGCGGCTGCGTGCCGCGCGTCTGTCGTCTCGACTGCTGCTGCCTCTCGGCGTCTGCACCCTGCCCGCATTCCTCCTGCTGGGGGTGGCTCCGCTGTTCCTCGGTGTGCTGGCGTCCACGCCGCTCATCATCTGACGGTGCGCCACATGCCCTCCCTCCGGATCTCGTGCCCACCCCTCGTGCCCAGTCGAAACCGACACCGACCGCTCCGCTGCATCCGCGGCGAAGCGCAAACAGATAGGAGCAGCGATGAACATCCCCGGATCGAGAAGCCGTGAGGTGATCCCGCGTCTGACTCGCCGTCGCGCCGAGCGCCTCTTCCTCCATCGAGACCCCGATGACGTCGGCGCCGCGACCGCGGAGTACGCCATCGCGACGATGGCGGCGGTCGCCTTCGCCGGACTGCTGGTCGTCATCATGCGCAGCGACGAGGTGCGCGGCATCCTCACCGACCTCGTCCGCCGCGCACTCACGGTGGCCTGATGCGGCGACTCGGCGGCGGAGGAGCCTGGGGCCTCGGCGCGGGTGATCGTCCCGACGATCGGGGTGCGGTCGCCGCCGAGTTCGCCGTGGCGCTGCCCGTGGTCGCGCTCGTGCTCGTGTTCGGGGTGACGATGCTCGGGGTGAGCTCGGCGCAGGTGCGCCTGCAGGATGCCGCGGCCGATGCCGCGCGACTCGCGGCCCGTGGCGAGAGCGCCGCCCGCGTGCTCGACGCCGTCGAGTCCGCTGTGGCCGGAGCCCAGGGAGACATCGAGCAGCGGGGCGACCTCGTCTGCGTGATGGCGCAGGCGCCGACCCGCCTTCCGCTGCGGATCGCCGCGACGAGCTGCGCGCTCGCGGGCGGGTTCTGACCCGAGATGCCCGTGACCCTGCGGTGCTCGCGACCGTGCGGCACGAGTGACTCCGACCAAGCGCTATGAGAGGAGGTGAATCATGGCAGGAGCGGTGGCCGCGGTCGGAGTGATCGCCTGCGCGGGCGCCGTCGGGTTCGCGCTCGCGACGGCGGGGGCGGCATCCGTCTGCAGCCAGCGGGTCGCCGCAGCCGCCGACGCCGCCGCCCTGGCGGCGGCCGACACGGCAGCCGGCGCGGCCGTGGGCGTCCCCTGCGAGCGGGCCGCCGAGCTCGCCGAAGCGGGCGGCGCCCGACTCGTCGCGTGCGATCTCGACGGGCTCGTCGCGACGGTGGAGGTCGCCGGCGACTTCGGTCCCTTCGAGGTCGCCGCCCGTGCCCGCGCTGGTCCTCCGCCCACGGGAGGACCATGAAAGGGGGTGCTGCCGAGGCGGTGCGCAGTGGTGGCCGAGTGCCCTCACAGCGCCGGTCCGGTCGGTGGAGTGTATGGTTTGCGACGAAGAAAGGATGGCCCGGTGACAGAAGGCAAGAAGCTCGTCATCGTCGAGTCACCGACGAAGATGAAGTCGATCCAGGGCTACCTCGGCGATGGTTACGAGGTGCTCAGCTCGGTCGGGCACATCCGCGATCTCGCCGACAAGAAGGACATCCCGGCGGAGAAGAAGAAGGCGTACGGCAAGTACTCCATCGACGTCGAGAACGGCTTCGATCCCTTCTACGTTCCGAGTGAGCGCGGCAAGAAGACCGTCGCCGAACTCAAGCGCGCGCTCAAGAACGCCGACGAACTCCTGCTCGCGACCGATGAGGACCGCGAGGGCGAGGCGATCGCCTGGCACCTGCTCGAGGCGCTCAAGCCCAAGGTTCCCGTCAAGCGCATGGTGTTCCACGAGATCACCAAGGACGCCATCCAGGCCGCCGTCGGCAACACCCGCGAACTCGACCTCGCGCTCGTCGACGCGCAGGAGACCCGCCGCATCCTCGACCGCCTGTACGGGTGGGACGTCTCGCCCGTGCTGTGGATGAAGGTGCAGCAGGGCACGTCCGCCGGTCGCGTGCAGTCGGCGGCCACGCGTCTCGTCGTCGATCGCGAGCGCGAGCGCATGGCGTTCGTCTCGGCCTCGTACTGGGACATCGAGACGCAGGCGTCGTCGGGCTCAGAGTCGTTCGCGGCGCGCCTCGCGCGCCTGGACGGAGCGGCCCTCGCCCGCGGAACCGACTTCGACGACCGTGGAACGCTGAAGAAGGCCGTCGTCGTCTTGAGCGAGGCCGAGGTGCGCGAGCTCGCGACAGCGATCGAAGCCGCCGGCGAAGCATCCGTCACCGCACTGGAGGCGAAGCCCGGCACCCGCAGCCCCAAGCCCCCCTTCACCACCTCGACCCTCCAGCAGGAGGCGGGGCGCAAGCTCTCGATGAGCGCCAAGCACGCCATGAGCGTCGCGCAGCGTCTGTACGAGAAGGGCTTCATCACCTATATGCGCACCGACTCGACGGCGCTGTCGACGCAGGCCGTGACCGCGGCGCGCGCGCAGGCGGTCGCGATGTACGGCGACAAGGCGGTGCCCCCGAACCCGCGCACCTACCGCAACAACGCGAAGAACGCGCAAGAGGCGCACGAGGCGATCCGCCCGTCGGGCGACATGTTCCGCACCCCCTCCGAGGTGTCGAAGGAACTCGACCGCGACGAGCAGCGGCTGTACGACCTCATCTGGAAGCGCACCATGGCGAGCCAGATGTCCGACGCGAAGTACGAGACCACAACGGTCACCCTCGCCGTCACCGCCGCCGGGCGGCGCGCGGAGTTCACCGCCTCGGGCACCGTCTACACCTTCAAGGGCTTCCTCGAGGCGTACGAGGAGGGCAGCGACGAGAAGCGCTCCGACGCCGATCGTGCCGAGAACCAGTCGCTCCCGATCGTCGCGGTCGGCGATGTGCTCCGCCTCGACGAGGTCGAGCCGAAGGGGCACAGCACGAGCCCCAAGCCCCGCTACACCGAGGCCTCGCTGGTCAAGGCGCTCGAGGAGAAGGGCATCGGGCGCCCGTCGACCTTCGCGAGCATCATCGACGTGATCATCAACCGCGGGTACGTCACCAAACGCGGCCAGGCCCTCATCCCGAGTTGGCTCGCCTTCAGCGTGGTGCGGCTGCTCGAACAGCACTTCGCCGACCTTGTCGACTACGACTTCACCGCGGCGCTCGAAGACGACCTCGACGCCATCGCACGCGGCGAGCAGAAGCGCCAGGACTGGCTGCAGGAGTTCTACTACGGCTCCGAGGGCCACGTGGGTCTGCGCAACATCGTGGACAACCTCGGCGAGATCGACGCCCGCGCGCTCAACTCGACGCCCATCGGCGACGTCGCGACCCTGCGGTTCGGCAAGTACGGTCCGTACCTCGAGATCCCGGATGCCGAGAACCCCGACGCGGAACCGCGCCGCGTGAACATCCCCGAAGACCTGGCGCCCGACGAGCTCACGCCCGCCCGCGCCCAGGAGCTGATCGATGCTCCGGTCGCCGGCGACCGCGTGCTCGGCGAGAACCCGGCGAACGGCAAGATCGTCGTCGTGAAGGACGGCCGGTTCGGCCCCTACGTGCAGGAGACCGATCCGCCCACCGTCGAGGACGCCGACGAGTCCACCGGCGAGATCGTCGAGGAGCCTCCCGCGACGAAGAAGCGCGCTGCCGCGAAGAAGGCGCCGGCCGCCCCGAAGCCGCGCACCGCGTCGCTGTTCAAGTCGATGTCGGTCGACACGATCGACCTCGAGACCGCGCTGCGCCTTCTCGATCTGCCGCGCACGGTCGGCATCGACCCCGAGACCGAGGTGCCGATCACGGCGCAGAACGGCCGCTACGGCCCGTACCTCAAGAAGGGCACCGACTCGCGCACGCTGCAGAGCGAGCAGCAGCTGTTCGACATCACCCTCGAGGAGGCGCTCGCCGTCTATGCGCAGCCGAAGTACGGCAACCGCGGTGCATCGAGCGCACTCAAGGAGTTCGAGGCCGACCCCGTCAGCGGCAAGCCGATCAAGGTGAAGGACGGCCGATTCGGCGCGTACGTCACCGACGGTGAGACGAACGTCACGATCCCGCGCGGACAGACGCCCGACGACATCACCTTCGAGATCGCGGTGCAGATGCTCGCCGACAAGCGCGCCAAGGGTCCGGCTCCCAAGCGCACCACGCGGCGTACGACGACCACCCGCAAGCCCGCGGCCAAGAAGTGACGGCGGGAGCCGAGCGCGCGAGCGCGCCGGGGCTCTTCGTCACCTTCGAGGGCGGCGACGGCGTCGGCAAGACGACCCAGTCGACGCTGCTGGAGGAGTGGCTGCGCGGGGCCGGGCACTCGGTGGTGCGCACCCGCGAACCCGGCGGCACCGAGGTGGGTGTGCTCATCCGCGACATCGTGCTCCACCACCGCGGCGAGGTCGCACCGCGCGCGGAGGCGCTGCTCTACGCGGCCGACCGCGCGCACCACATCGAGTCGCTGGTGCGCCCGGCGCTCGCCCGCGGCGAGGTCGTGATCCAGGACCGGTACCTCGATTCGTCCGTCGCCTATCAGGGGGCGGGACGCGTGCTCGGGCGCGACGAGGTGCGCGATCTCTCGCTGTGGGCGACGGGCGGACTCCTCCCCGATCTCACCGTGCTGCTGGACCTCGATCCGGCGGCCGCCCGCGCCCGCCTCGACGCCGACGACAAGCCGTTCGACCGGCTCGAGTCCGAGCGCGAGACCTTCCACGCCCGGGTCCGCGACGAGTTCCTGTCGCTCGCCGCAGCCGAACCCGACCGCTTCCTCGTGCTCGACGCCTCGCGCCCCGCGCACGACCTCGCCGGCGACATCCGCACTCGGGTCCGCGCTCTGCTCGACCTCGACGCCGCATAGTCGGCTCGAGGGCGCGAGCAGATGTTCCGCAGTACAGCGCTGCGGTCCGTTCGGGCTCTGCGCCCGCACCGGAGCGTCGGAGCGGGCGATTAGGCTGGTCGGCATGGTGGCACCCTCCGACGTCGCGAGCCCGCCGTGGAACGACGTCTGGGGCCAGGACGACGCCGTGGAGGCGCTGCGCGGCGCGGCATCCGATCCCGCCGCCCTCGCCCACGCCTGGCTCATCACCGGCCCGCCGGGCTCCGGGCGCTCGACGCTCGCCTACGCCTTCGCCGCCGCGCTGATCGCCGAGCCGGGAGACGAGGCGGCGATGAACCAGGTTCTCGCCCGTACGCATCCCGACCTCACCTCGCTGCGCACCGAGGGCGTCATCATCTCGATCAAAGACGCGCGCGCTCTCGTGGAGCGGTCGTACTTCGCGCCGTCGCTGGGTCGCTACCGGGTGATCGTCATGGAAGACGCCGACCGCATGGCCGAGCGCACCTCGAACGTGCTGCTGAAGGCGCTCGAAGAGCCGCCGGAGCGCACGGTCTGGGTGCTGTGCGCGCCGAGCGACGCCGATCTCCTCCCCACGATCCGCTCGCGGGTGCGCACGCTGCGCCTGCGCGAGCCCGAGATCGACGATGTCGCACGGCTCATCACCCAGCGCACGGGTGTCGACGCGGCCACCGCCGAGCAGTCGGCGCGGCACGCGCAGCGGCATATCGGCATGGCGCAGCGACTGGCGACGGATGCCGCGGCCCGCGCGCGCCGCGACGACATGCTGCGCGCCGTCCTCGCGGTCCGCGGCGTCGGCGGCGCGGTCGAGGTGGCGGGTCGCATCGTCCAGGCGGCCACCGACGACGCGAAGGCTCTGACTGCGGAGCGCGACGAGGCGGAGCGCACTGGGCTGCTCCGCACGCTCGGCATCGTCGAGGGCGCCGCCGTGCCGCCCGCGGTGCGCTCGCAGCTGTCTGCACTCGAAGACGATCAGAAGCGGCGCGCGACGCGCAGCCTCCGCGACGGCATCGACCGCGTGCTCACCGACCTCGAGTCGATGTACCGCGACGTCGTCATGCTCCAGTACGGACGAGACACCGACCTGATCAACCGGGAGCTCGAGCCTGACCTCCGCGCCCTCGCCGCGGCGTGGACTCCCGAGCGCACGCTCGTCGTACTCGAGGCGATATCTCTCACGCGAGACAATGTCGAGCAGAACGCCGCGCCCGCGCTCGCCCTCGAGAGCATGCTCATCACCGTGGCCAGCGGAAGGACCCTGTGAACGACTCCCCCCGCAGGCGCACGCGCGTCGGCGTTGCCCTCGGCATGCTCACCGCTGCCGCGCTGCTCCTCACCGGCTGCCTGTACTCGCTCATCCCCGAGGAGTCGCCGCGGTCCACCGCCAGCGCCGCACCCGTCACCGACGGCGTGTCGCCCGACTTGCTCCCGTTCTACTCGCAGACGCTCGACTGGGCGCCGTGCAGCGGCAGCTTCGAGTGCACGACGGTCACGGTTCCGCTCGACTGGACCGACCCCGCCGCCGGCGAGCTCGACATCGCCGTCACCCGCAGCCGCGCCGAAGGCGGCGAACCGCGCGGCTCGATCCTCACCAACCCCGGCGGCCCCGGCGCCAGCGGCATCGACATCGTCCAGTCTTCGCTGTCGTTCATGGTCGGCGATCCGGTCCGGGCCGTTTACGACACGATCGGATTCGACCCGCGCGGGGTCGGGCAGTCCACGGCGGTGCGCTGCCTCGACGCCGCCGAGATGGACGACTACCTCTACGACATCCCCGCCGCAGAACGCGGCACCACCGCATGGGAGGACGAGCTGCTCGATCGCCATCGCGACTTCGCCGAGGCGTGCGATGCGTCGAGCGACGGCATCCTCCCGTTCATCACCACCGAGAACGCCGCTCGAGACATGGACGTGCTGCGCGCCGTCCTGGGCGACAGCGAGCTGACCTACCTCGGCTACTCGTACGGAACCTTCCTCGGCGCGACGTACGCCGAGCTGTACCCCGACCGCGCAGGCCGGCTCGTGCTCGACGGCGCCGTCGACCCGTCGATCTCGGGGCTCGAGGTCGGCACCGTGCAGGCGGTCGGGTTCGAATCGGCGCTCCGCGCCTACATGGCCGACTGCTTGACCGACGACGCCTGTCCGTTCCGCGGATCCGTCGACCAGGCGATGGCCGACCTCGGCACGCTCCTGGCAAGCGTCGACCGCGACGCGCTCCGCAATGGCGACGGGCGGATGCTGGGCGCCGACGCCCTCATGACGTCGATCATCTCGCCGCTGTACGCGGAGTGGAGCTGGCCTGCACTCACGCAGTCGCTGACGGCGGTGCTCGCGGGCGACCCGACATTCGCGTTCGGCCTCGCCGACGAGTACTACAACCGCGTCGACGGCGTGTACGTCGACAACCAGACCGAGGCGTTCCGCGCGTACAACTGCCTGGACTACCCGGTCGAGGTCGACCCCGAAGACACCGCTGCGGCCGAGGCGCGGATGGAGGCCGAGGCTCCCACGATCGCCCCGTACTGGTCCGGACCGGATCCGTGCTCGGTGTGGTCCTACCCTCCGACCGGGCAGCGCGGGCCGATCGCCGCCGACGGCGCGCCGCCGATCGTCGTCGTCGGCACCACGAACGACCCGGCGACGCCGTACGAGTGGGCGGTCTCGCTCGCCGATCAGCTGTCGTCGGGAGTGCTCGTCACCCGCGTCGGTGAGGGGCACACGGGCTACAACAAGGGCAACGAGTGCGTCGACACGGCCGTCGAGGACTACCTCGTCGACGGCATCGTTCCCGAAGACGGTCTCACCTGCGAGTAGTGCCGGGGGCGCGCCGCCGCTTCAGCGGCGCAGCACGCGACGAGCGAGGGCGTTGCCCACGAACTGCACCACCTGCACGATGACGATGATCACCAGCACCGCCGCCCACGTCACCCACGGGTTGAACTGCTTGAACCCGTAGACGATCGCGAATTCGCCGAGGCCGCCCGCCGCGACAGCTCCCGCGATCGCGGTCATGTCGACGAGGGCCACCACGATGAAGGTGTAGCCGAGGATCAGAGGCCCGAGGGCCTCGCGGGGCACCAGCCGCAGGAGGATCCGGCCGCGACCGGCACCCGCGGCCCGCGCGGCTTCGATCACGCCCGGCTTGACCGTGAGCAGGTTCTGCTCGACGATCCGGCTGATCGCGAAGAGCGATGCGACGCTGATCGCGAAGATGCCGAACTCCGGGCCGATCCCGGGGATGCCGACACTGCGGGCGATCGGCTGCACGGCGGCGAGGAGGATGACGAACGGGATCGGGCGGAAGAAGTTGACCGTCACGTTGAGGGCGCCGAACACGACGCGGTTCGGGAAGATGCTGCCGGCACGGGTGGCGTACAGCGCGATGCCGAGCAGCAGTCCGCCCGCACCGCCGAGGATGAGGGCGAACGAGACGACGTACAGGGTCTCGAACGTGGCCGCCCACATCTCGGGCAGCAGGTCGACGAGCCTATCCACGGGGGTCCTCCTCGATCAGGGGTGCGAACCGCGATGCGGCGACGATCGCCGCATCCACGCTCGCGTCGTCACCCGTGAGGGCGAGCGTCAGGTGTCCGAAGACGCGTCCGCGGATGTCGTTGATGCCGCCATGGATCAGTTCGAATCGCGCGCCGTTCGCCGCGAGCGCCGCGAAGACGTCGCCCTGCGCGCGGTCGCCGTCTCGGATCTCGAACGTGACGATGCGGCCCGGATGGCGGTCGCGGAGCGTCCGCAGCTGCTCGCCGCGCGGGACGTCCTCGATGATGCTCGCGACGAAGCGGCGGGTGGCGGGATGCTGGGGGGCCGAGAGCACGTCGAACACGGCGCCCGACTCGATGACGCGGCCGGACTCCATCACCACGACGCGATCGGCGAGCGTGCGGATCACGTCCATCTCATGGGTGATGACGAGGATCGTCACACCGAGCTCGACGTTGACCCGTTTCAGCAGCGCGAGGACTTCGGCGGTGGTGTCGGGGTCCAGAGCGCTGGTGGCCTCGTCGGCGAGAAGGATGCGGGGGCTCGTCGCGAGCGCCCGGGCGATGCCGACCCGCTGCTTCTGTCCGCCCGAGAGCTGCTCCGGGTAGCTGCGCGCCTTGTCGGCGAGTCCGACGAACGCGAGCAGTTCGCTCACGCGGGCCGAGATCTCGGCACGAGGTCGCCGCGCGATCTCGAGCGGATACGCGATGTTGCCGGCAACGGTCCGCGAGTCGAACAGGTTGAACTGCTGGAAGATCATGCCGATGTCGCCGCGCAGAGCCCGCAGCTCGCGTTCGCGGAGGCGCGTGATGTCCCGACCGTCGACCTCGACGGTGCCCGCGGTGGGTGTCTCGAGCGCGTTGACCAGCCGGAGCACGGTGCTCTTGCCGGCGCCGGAGTATCCGATGATGCCGCACACCTCTCCCGCGGCGATCTCGAGCGACACGTCGTCGACGGCGACGACGGCAGGGCCATCGGAGGTCGCCGGGAAGGTCTTGCTTGCGCCGGTGAGGCGGATGAGCGTCATATCGCTCCTTCTGGGAACGCGCAGGTGCGGCCCGCTCCTCGGAACGGGCCGCACCTGCGTCGGGGCTTACTGGTTCGCGCGGATGTCGTCCTCGACCTCGGCGAGCGAGGTGGCGAGGTCGGCCGCGGGCGTCTTCACGAGGACGGCGGTTCCGCCCGAGGCCTCGATCACGCCGTCGGTCACGGTCTGGGTGTCCTGGTAGATCTCGATGAGCTTCAGGTACGTGGGGTTGTCGGCATCCTCCGCGCGCGCCGCGAAGATGTTGATGTACGGCACCGCGTTGGGGTCGGAGGGGTCGTCGACGGCGATGGCGTCGTCGAACTCCAGCCCGGCGTCGGCGACGAAGTCGTTGTTGATGATGGCAGCCGCCACATCGGGCAGCGAGGTCGCCGTGAAGGCGGCATCCAGCGCCTCGACGGTGACCTTCGACTCGGGCAGCACGTCCGCGACGGTGGAGAAGATCGAACCGCCGTCCTCGAGTTCGATCAGTCCGGCGGACTGCAGCACGAGCAGGCCGCGAGCCTGGTTCGACTCGTCGTTCGGCACGGCGACGGTGGAGCCCTCGGGGATCTCCTCGACCGAGCCGTACTGCGTCGAGTACAGGCCGAGGGGGTAGATCGCCGTCGAGCCGAGGGCGACGAGGTCGTCGTCGGCCTGCACGTTGTAGGTCGCCAGATAGATGACGTGCTGGAACTGGTTCAGGTCGAGCTCGCCGGCCGCCAGTGCCGGGTTCGGCTGGGTGTACTCGGTGAAGTCGACGATCTCGACCTCGATGCCCTCGGCCGCGGCGGCTTCGGTGTAGGTCTCCCAGTACGGGTCGCCAGCGCCGACGACGCCGATGCGGACGACCTCGTCGGCCGCGTCGCCGGACGCGGCGCTCGAGCCGCCGGCGCACCCGGCGAGGGCAAGGGACAGGGGGAGGACGATCGCTGCTGCGGCGATGAACTTCTTCGACATGCGGTGCTCCTGTGGTTCAGGGCCCGGCCTCGGTCTCGCGCGGCCGTGCGGAGAACCGCAGGAGTGGACCGCGCTCGCCTCGACGCGGTGCCGATACGACCGTACGGCGCCGGTCGACGATCGCGAAACATCCCCGTAACACGTCGACACCGCCGGGCGGATGCGGCGTGGTTCGCGCGGCGTCCCGCGACCCTGTAAGATTGCTCATCGTGCGTCGCGCAAGCGGAGTACGCCACCTTAGCTCAGTCGGCAGAGCGATTCACTCGTAATGAATAGGTCAAGGGTTCGATTCCCTTAGGTGGCTCCGAACCGGAAGCGGCCGCTGCAGGCGGCCGTTTTCCGTATCCGGGCTCGCCCGGCAGGGCGGATGCGGAGGAACGGTGGCTGAGCAGGCTCTGGACGCCATCCTCGAGATCTTCGCGTGGATCGGCGTCGGCACGGGGCTCTTCGTCCTCACCTTCGCCCTCATCCTGCGACTCGCCGACGGAACCTGGTTCGCCGCCCGCGCGGTCGTCGAGGAGTCCGACTCGGGCAGGCTCGTGCGGTGGTTCGACCACGAGGGCGGCGTCGGCGAAGCGGCTCTCTCACACGACCAGGATCGCCAGATCGGCACCGACGACATGGCCGACATCTTCTACCGGCAGGGCGTCCCCGGGCGGATGCGTCTCACCCGGCACTCGCCGGCGGTGCGCGCGGTCATGCTGCTGGGCCTCGGCCTCGTCGGCGTCGGAGTCCTCGCGTTCGCGGCATCCGTCGTCGTGCTCTTCATCCGAGGCTGAGCCGCGCGGCGCGCCGACGCAGCCGATCGGGTCAGCCCAGCGCGAGCATTCCGCCCGCGACGAGCGCCAGCGCGAGGCCGAGCCACTGCACCGCCGCGACCCGCTCGCGCAGCACGACCGCCGCGAGGAGGATCGTGCCCGCCGGGTACAGGGCCGTGAGCGCCGAGACGACAGACAGGTCGCCCTCGCGCAGCGCGATCAGCGCCAGGGCGTTGGCGGCGGCATCGAGCACGCCGCACACCAGGGCGAACCGCCAGGCGCTCCCCGGCGTCACGCGCACGGCGATCGGCCCCGTCGCGTGCTCGAGGTCGGCATGACCGGTCGGCGTGGCGCCGACGGATGCGCCGTGTGCGCCGAAGACGGATGCCGCGCCGCGGCCGGCACGCGCCGCGCCCACGGCCAGCGCGCCGATGATGCCGGCGGTGATGACGACGGTCGTCGCCCGGCTCGCGACGAGCGGCACCAGCCCGCTTTCGGCGCTCGTGAGATCGATCACGATGAGGAAGCCGCCGATCGCGAGCCCGGCACCCCCTGCCATCACCACGCCTCGGATGCTCGGACGCACGACGCCGTCGCCGGGGATGAAGCCGACGAGCACCACCGCGATCAGCGCGACCGCGAGGCCGGCGTAGCCGACGGGGGAGAGCGAGTCGCCCTTCACGAGGAGTCCCCACAGCATCGGGGCGATCGCCGACACCACGGCGGTGAGCGGCGAGAGGATGCTCATCGGGCCGATGGCGAGGCACGCGTAAAGGAGGGCGATCGCCACGACGCCGAAGGCGCCGGCGAGCACGCCCCAGGCGATGTCGACGCCGATCCAGGCGCCGCCGACGAAGGGGAGCGCGATGACGAGGGCGACGAGACCCGATGCTGCGGCGGCCGAGGTGACGACGACCGAGCGGAGTCTTCGCGCGGAGAGACCGCCGAAGAAGTCCGCCGCGCCGTAGACGAGGGCGCCCGCGAGGGCGATGAAGGCGGCGAGCACGAGTCTCAGCATACGAAACTCGCGAATCGCCATTTCGCTAGATAAGCTAGCGAAATGGCGAACCCTCACCACGCGCGCAGGCAGCCCACCCGATGGCTGCGCGTCGGCATCCCCGCGCTCCTCGTGCTCGTCTGGCTGGTCGGCGGATCGCTCGGCGGCCCGTACTTCGGCAAGGTCGACGAGGTCTCGACCAACGATCGATCGTCGTTCCTGCCCGAGAGCGCCGACGCCACGCAGGTCAATGAGCGGCTCGCCCACTTCCTCGGCGATGACACGATCCCCGCGGTGGTCGTGGTCGAATCGGACTCGGCGCTCACCGATGACGAGCTCGCCGACCTGCAGACTCTGGCCGACGACATCGCAGCGATCGACGGCGTCGAAGACGGCGTGTCACCGCCCATCCCGTCCGACGACGGAGACGCCGCGCAGATCTTCGTGCCGGTCGATGCCTCGGGCGAAGTCGATGCGATCGTCGGCGAGGTGCGGCAGGCCGTCGAATCCGGGCTCCCCGACGGTCTGGAGGGCTGGGTGACCGGTCCTGCCGGGTTCACCGCCGACCTGGTCGAGGGCTTCCTGGGCATCGACGGACTGCTGCTGGCGGTCGCCCTCATCGCGGTGTTCATCATCCTGGTGATCGTCTACCGCTCGCCGCTTCTGCCCGTGCTCGTGCTCATGACGAGTATGTTCGCCCTCTGCGTCGCACTCCTCACGGTGTGGTGGCTGGCATACGCGGGCATCGTGGTGCTCAACGGTCAGGTGCAGGGCATCCTCTTCATCCTCGTGATCGGCGCCGCCACCGACTACGCGCTCCTGTACGTGGCACGCTTCCGCGAGGCGGTCGCCGACGGGGATCGTCGATGGGATGCCACGCTGCGCGCCTGGCGCGGCGCGTTCGAGCCGATCCTCGCCTCGGGCGGCACGGTCATCGCGGGGCTGCTGTGCCTGCTGCTCTCCGACCTCGCCACCAACCGTGCGCTCGGCCCGATCGCCTCGATCGGCATCGCGTTCTCGGTGCTCTCGGCCCTCACCTTCCTGCCGGCGCTGCTGGCCATCTTCGGCCGCGCGGCCTTCTGGCCGTTCATCCCGAAGGCGCCGATGGCGAGCATCCCCGACGACCTGACCGAGCCGGTCACCGGTCTCTGGCCGCGGCAGGCGCGCTTCGTGGCGCGCCACGCGCGCACGGTGTGGATCGCGTGCACGCTCGTGCTGCTCGTCGGCGCCCTCGGGATCACGCAGCTCAAGGCCGACGGCGTGCCCACCAGTGATCTGGTGCTCGGTGCATCTGAGGCGCGCGACGGGCAGGAGGTGCTGGCCGAGCACTTCCCGGCGGGCTCCGGATCACCCGTCTACGTGATCGTGCCGGAGGACGAGCTCGCCGCGACCGCGACGGTGCTCGAGGATCAGGACGGCATCGACTCAGTGGCCGTGGCCTCGGATGACTCGCCGACAGGCCAGGCCGCGGTCGAGGTCGAGGGTGGCGAAGCCGTGCTGACGGCGGTCGGCCCGCCCGGAACTCCGGCGCCGGAGCCCACCGTCGACGACGGCGATGTGCTGGTGGTCGGCACCCTCACCGATGCCGCCGACTCGGTCGCCGCGGAAGACACTGTGCGGGAGCTCCGCGTCGCCCTCGACGACGAGTTGGGAGCGGGTGTCGCGATCGTCGGCGGAGAGACGGCAACCGACATCGACACCAACGACACGTCGATCCGCGACCGCACGGTGATCATCCCGGTGATCCTCGCGGTGATCTTCGTCATCCTCATGCTGCTGCTGCGCTCCATCGTGGCGCCGGTGCTGCTCATCGCGACGGTCATCCTGTCGTTCGGCACCGCGCTCGGCGTCAGCGCGCTCGTCTTCAACGGCGTGTTCGGCATGCCCGGCGCCGACCCTGCGGTGCCGCTCTACGGATTCGTCTTCCTCGTCGCCCTCGGCGTCGACTACAACATCTTCCTGATGTCGCGAGTGCGCGAGGAGTCCCTGATCCACGGCACGCGGCCGGGCATCCTGCGCGGACTCGTCGCGACCGGAGGCGTGATCACCTCCGCCGGTCTGGTGCTGGCCGCGACGTTCGCCGCACTCGGCGTGATCCCGATCCTGTTCCTCGCTCAGATCGCCTTCATCGTCGCGTTCGGCGTGCTCCTCGACACGTTCGTGGTGCGGTCGCTCCTCGTGCCCGCGCTGTCGTACGACATCGGCCCGGCGATCTGGTGGCCGTCGAAGCTGTGGCGGGGCGATGTCGCAGGCCGCAACTCCGCCGGTGGTGCGGCTCCGGTCACTGACGCGCCGGGTTCCGCTGCCGAGGCCGACGCGGCAGGAGGAGTCGTGGCACACGCCGAGGCGCTCCCCGCCGAGACCGACCCCGAGCTGGTCGCCGACGACGGGCATCCGCTGACGCGCGACGAGTATCGTCGTACGCTCGACACATGACCAAGGCGCTGTTCATCGTCGACGTCCAGAACGACTTCACCGAGGGCGGAGCCCTCGGCGTGGCGGGAGGGGATGCCGTCGCCGCGGCGATCTCGCGCTATCTCGTCACCCACGCCGAGGAGTACACGGTCATCGTCGCCTCGCGCGACTGGCACGACGGCGACACCGACAACGGCGGGCATTTCGCCGCCGGCGAGCCGGACTTCGTCGACAGCTGGCCGGTGCACTGTGTGAGCGGCACGCCCGGCGCGGAGTACGACCCCGGCCTCGACACGGGCGCGGTCACCCACCACGTGAAGAAGGGGCAGGGCAAGCCCGCGTACTCGCTCCTCGAGGGCACGACGGATGCCGGCGAGACGGTGTCGCACCTGCTCGACGCGCACGGCGTGGTCGATGTCGACGTGACGGGTATCGCGACCGACTACTGCGTGCGCGCATCCGCTCTCGACGCCATCGAGCACGGGCGCCACGTGCGCGTGCTCACCGACCTGATCGCCGGTGTCGCGGAGCAATCGAGCGAGGCGGCGCTCGCCGAACTCGCGCACGCGGGCGCCGAGCTCGTGGAGTCCGGTGCCTGACGCTCACGTGCGTCGCGTGTTCGCGACCGACGGCGGGCGCCTGCGCGCGCTGCGGCTCGAGGCGCTCGGCGACCCCGCGGCGGGAATCGCCTTCCTCGAGACCCACGACGACGCCGCGGCTCGCCCGAGCAGCTTCTGGGACGAGCGGGCCGCAGGGGCTGCGCTGTCCGCGTCGGCGGCTCAGTTCATCGCCGAGGTGGGCCCGACGTGGGTGGGCACGGTGACGATCCTCATCCCCGAACCGGGCTCCGCCGACTACTTCGGTCGCATCCGTCAGGCGGGCACGGCGCTCGCGGTGGCCGTGTACGTCTCGCCCGCGCATCGGGGCCAGGGCATCCTCGACGACCTGTTCTCGGCCGCGGCGGAGTGGGCGCGCGCGCAGGGCTGCGACACGCTCATCCTCGACGTGCACACCGAGAACGCCCGTGCGCAGGCCGCCTATGCGCGACTCGGCTTCCGCGCGACCGGCGGCATGATCGACGGCGACAACGGCCGCGAGATGGAGCTGGCCCGCGCACTCGCCTGACGGTGCGGGTGCGGTGACGCTGTGGTGCTGGGTGGGCCCGTAGGACGTCGCTCGCGACCAGGTACAAGCGGCGCGGGGATCCATACCCGACTGCTCGAGGCAGCTCACGCATTGCTTACCGTGAGGAGCTGTCCTTTTCGCGGACCCACGCTCGCACGAGCTCCTGAAGGGCGGGGGTCTTCTTCGCGAGCTCCGCGGCATCTGCGAACTTCGCGACGCGAGATGTCGCGCCCTCCCCGTCGAGGATGCCTTCGGGGTCGGGGAGCGACGCGCCGGTGTGGAACATCAGGCTCACGTGCGCCAGCGACTTCGGAAAGAAGGACGCGATGTTTCCCCGGTACATGAACGTCGGCGCCCGCCACTTGATGGTCTCGGTCACGCGATCGTCGGTGTCGAGGACGACCCGCCTGACCGCGTCGACCAGGTCCTTCTGGGGATTGTCGTACTCCTCGAACCAGGCATCGACGATCTCAGATGTCGGCATCGGCAAACACCGTGGTGGATCACTCGATGGATGCCGGCCAGCGGACCGTCCGCAGTGGCAGTCGTCCCACTAGTCGCGCGGCACGTCTCTCGCCGGTGCGGGCTCCCGGACGATTCGGCGGGCGATCTCGGCAACTCCAGCGAGCACGACCGCTCCGACGAGAGCGACGATCCCCGCGGTGACGGCGACGTCGGTCCACGCCGTCAACGCAGCTACGAGTGCGTCATCACCGGGCTCGTCCCACGTTCGCGTCGTGACGCCGTTGGCCACCGACGTGAGCACGGTCGCCATAGCCAGCCCCGCAAGCCCGATGACGACAAGGGCGATCGTGTGCGGAAGCATGCGAGCTTCGGTCTTGATGGCGATGTCTGCCATGCGCGCCCTTCGACGGAGGTAAGGGAAAGCTACACCTGACCTCCACGCCGACGCGACAGCGCTCACGGGGGCAGCTGGCCAGCTCGAATGACGGTCCGCTTTCCTGGCGCGATTTTGGGACCGACGGAGCGCTCTTGTCCTCTCAGATCGGTCCTCATCGGTTCTCGTCGCCGAAACTGAGTCGGCGTGCTGCCGCTGTGCGGCCGCCGGTGACGGGCGCGGCCTTCAGGAAGTCGGCCAGCAGTGTCGCCACGCGGTCGGGAGCGTTCTCCATGGGTATGTGGCCGGCGTTCGGAATGCGGGCGAGCGTGGTGTGCGGGATCTCTGATGTGAAGCGTTCGGCGTATTCGACTTTCTGGAAGGTGTCGTCCTCGCCCCAGATCAGCAGCTTGGGTGTGGGTGACTGCTGCAGTGCGGGCACGAGGTCGAGCGTGTACCTGCTGTCGGCGGCCCCGGCGAGGTTCATCCATGAGCGGCAGACCCGCACGTCGGACCATGGTTCGAGGTACTCGCCGACCAACGGCTCGGTGGCGGCGCCGGCAAGCGCGGCCGTCACCGCCAAGCGTCGCGCGCCGAGGATCTCGTCGACGGTGGTCGCTGCGACAACCGCCGGGTCTCGGTACTTGGCCACACCGGGCACTGGCCACGAGTCGTAGGTGACCGAGTTGACGAGGGCGAGCGCTGAAACCTCCCGAGTGCCGCGGACGAGGAGGTGCTGCGCGACGGCGCCGCCGATGTCGTGCCCAGCGACCGCGATCGGGCCGTCGAGCTCGAGCGCATCGGCGAATCGACTCACCCACTCTGCGAGTGCGGGAACTGCGGCTGATGCCAGGGTGAGTTCCCCGCCGGATCGGCCGAGCCCGGGAAGGTCGACCGCGATCGGACGCAGTCCAGCATCCGCCAGTCCTTGGAGCACGGGAAGCCAGACCCGGCTCCAGTAGGTACCGTGAAGCAGTATCGCCACCGGCCCATCCTGCTCAACGGTGAGATAGCTCGCCGGCTGGTGGTCGATCAGGACCGTGGCCCGTGACACGTTCGTCGCTCGAGGTGAATGCATGGGAGCAACGATGACGTGGCGGCCCCCAAGGCTCCAGGGTCGGGAACGACACAGGGAGCACGATTCCGGCCATCCTCACCTTTCCCGCTGCAAGCTCTATCGCCGCGCTCGGGTCCTCCACCGTTCGGAATCGGCGCCGAATGCAAGTGGGGATGGATGAGCTGCTCGATCGCAGACCGGATCGCGCACGCGCATGTGGACAAGTCGTCCCTGCCCTACGCGAGTGCCAGACTGAAGCCCATGCATGGGAACCTCAGCGGATGGCACCTGATCATCCTCGCCGTCATCTGGATCATTCCGTTCGTCGTCACTGTCGTCAGCATCGCTCGCAATCGTGTGGCGTCCGGAACTGCGAAGGCTGTCTGGGTTCTCATCGCGCTGCTCGTCCCGTGGATCGGACTCATCCTCTGGTTCACGATCGGTCGTACGCCGGCGCCGGCGGACTGAAGCGACCTGATTCACCAGGCCGAACGTCACGTTCCTTGAAACAGTGCGAACGAAACGCCGCGACCCTCGTCAAGAGAAGGGATCGCGGCGATCAGAATGCGGTGGGCCCCGTGGGGCTCGAACCCACGACCCGCGGATTAAAAGTCCGATGCTCTACCGACTGAGCTAGAGGCCCGCGACGATCAAGCCTAATCGGAGTCGCAAGACCTGGCGAACGACAGCGACCGCCGGTGCGGTCTGCACCAGCGGTCGCTGTCGGTGAAGCGAGGTCACATCGAGGGCATCAGCACCGCGTCGATGAGGTAGACCGTCGCGTTGGCGGTCTGCACGCCGCCGCAGATGACGTTGGCGTCGTTGACCATCCACTCCTCGCCCGAGCCGGTGACCTCGAGGTCGGTGCCCTGGACGGTGGTGTGGGTACCCGCGATGTCGGCCGGCTCGATCTGGCCGGGGACGACGTGGTACGTGAGGATCGACGACAGCGTCTCGGAGTCGGTCTTCAGCGACTCGATCACGGCCGGGTCGATCGCGGCGAACGCCTCGTCGACCGGGGCGAAGACGGTGAACTCGTCACCGTTGAGCGTGTCGACGAGGTCGACGTCGGGGTTGAGCTGGCCGCTGACGGCAGCGGTGAGCGTCGTGAGCAGCGGGTTGTTCGAAGCGGCGACGGCGACCGGGTCGGCCGACATGCCCTCGATCGAGCCGGAACCGTCGGGGACGGCCTCGGCGTACGCCTCGCAGCCCGGGCCGACGAGGTTCGCCGCCGGGTCCATGGTGTCGGCGCCGTCGTCCATGGGCTCTTCCGAGGCCATCGACGAGTCCTCGGTGGGCTCTGCGGTGGTGGTCGCTCCCATCGAGCAGGCCGACAGGGCGAAGGTGGCTGCGACTGCGAGGGCGAGTCCCGCCGAGAGGCGCTTCCTGGTGATGCGTGACATGACTTCCTCCGTGGTGACTGGACGCGCCGCGGGGTGCGGCGTCAACAGGTCCTTCGGAGTGGTCGAGGGATCGGATTGCGGACGGATCGGAAATCTTCTCCACGCGGTGCCCGAGAAGAGAGCGGATGCGCCGGCCGGCCAATCCGATGCGGGGTCGGAGGCGAACAACACCGGTACACACCCGGACCCGTCGGAGGCATCATGTCGCTCGTGATCATCGGCCTGCTCGGCGGACTCATCACCGGAATCTCGCCCTGCATCCTTCCCGTGCTGCCCGTCGTCTTCCTCACGGGAGGCGCGCAGTCGGCCACGTTCGACGGCGAGGATCGAGGTGTCGCACCCGCCTCGCGCTGGCGGCCGTTCCTCGTCATCGCCGGACTCGTCTTGAGCTTCACGATCGTGACGCTCGCCGGAACGCTGATCCTGGGGGCGCTCAACCTGCCTCAGGACGTGCTGCGCTGGGCCGGCATCGCCGTGCTCGTCATCATCGGGATCGGGATGCTCGTGCCGCGCTTCGAGCAGCTGATCGAGCGTCCCTTCCAGCGGCTCACCTCTCGACGCGAGGTGAAGAACCGGGGGAGCGGCTTCGGCGTCGGCCTCGCGCTCGGCACGGTGTTCGTGCCGTGCGCCGGACCCGTTCTCGCGGCGATCATCGTCGCCGGCTCGACCGGCCGCATAGGTCCCGACACGATCCTCCTCACCGTCTCGTTCGCGATCGGTGTGGCCATCCCGCTCCTCGCCTTCGCACTCGCCGGTCGCGGTCTGGTGCAGCGCATCCGCGTGTTCCGCACGCACGAGCGCGGCATCCGCATCGCTGCGGGCATCGCGATGCTCGCGCTCGCCGTGGGTCTCGTCTTCAACGTGCCGCAGCTGCTTCAGCGCCTCGTGCCCGACTACACCGCGAACCTGCAGCGCGACCTCACCGACAGCGACGAGGCCCGCCGCGCCCTCGACCTCGGCGGCCTTGTCAACGACGAGAACGCCGAGCTCGACCAGTGCTCGAACGGCGCCGTCGAGCTCGAATCGTGCGGCACGGCGCCGAGCATCCGCGGCATCGAGGGTTGGCTGAACACGCCCGACGGCGAGGGGCTCGATCTCGACGACCTGCGCGGCCAGGTCGTGCTGATCGACTTCTGGGCCTACTCCTGCATCAACTGCCAGCGCAGCATCCCGCATGTGGTCGCCTGGGATGAGACCTACCGCGACGCGGGGCTGCAGGTCATCGGCATCCACTCGCCCGAGTACGCGTTCGAGAAGGATGCCGCGAACGTCGCAGCCGGCGCCCGTGACTTCGGCATCGAGTACCCGGTCGCCCTCGACAACACCCTCTCGACCTGGACGAACTACCGGAACCGCTACTGGCCCGCGCACTACCTGATCGACGCCGACGGCGTGGTGCGTCACATCGCGTTCGGCGAGGGCAACTACGCCGCCACCGAGAAGCTCATCCGCGAGCTGCTGGAAGACGCGCAGCCCGGCATCGGCCTTCCCGGCTCCACAGACGTCGAGGACGAGACGCCCGACGCCGCCGACCGCACGCAGGAGACGTACCTGGGCTCGGCGAAGGACGTGAACTTCGGCGGCGACGAGGACTACCGCGCCGGCGAGGGCGAGTACGCCTTCCCCGACGACCAGCCCGCCGACTCGTTCGCGCTCGACGGCGCGTGGCGCCTCGAGACGCAGTACGCCACACCCGCGCCCGGCGACAGCGCGAGCATCCGTCTCGACTATCGCGCCCGCGAGGTGCGCCTGGTGGCGGGCGGGAGCGGCACCGTCCAGCTCGTTCGCGACGACGGCAGCCGCGAGACGATCGCCGTCGACGGCACCCCGCGCTCGTACGCCCTGCTCGAGGGGGCCGACGGCGAGGCGGGAGTCCTCGAGATCGAGGTGTCGTCGGGGGTCGAGGCGTATTCGTTCACGTTCGGGTGAGCGCGCAGGGGGCGTTCGGCGGTGCGTGAGGCGATCGGGGAGAGGAGTAGGGCATGCTGGTGGACATGGTCATCGACGGCATAGACGTGCCGGAGCACGCCGAGACGCCGAGCGATCACGTCGGCGAGCTCCTCGTGCGCGTCGCCGACGGCGACCAGAACGCCTTCGCCCGCGTCTACGACATGCTCTCGCCGCGCGTGTTCGGCCTCATCCTGCGCGTCCTCGTCGACCGTGCGCAGAGCGAAGAGGTGCTCCAGGAGGTCTTTCTCGAGATCTGGCAATCCGCCGGCCGCTTCGCTCCGAACAGAGGCCAGGGGAGATCGTGGGTCCTCACGATCGCACACCGCCGGGCGGTCGACCGCGTGCGGGCTTCACAGTCCAGCACCGATCGTGACATCCGCGCGGGGTTCCGAGACCTCGACGTGGCTCACGACCAGGTCGCGGAGCAGGTGGAGCTGCGGATCGAGGGGACGCGCGTGACACAGGCTCTCGCGGGCCTCCCGGAACCACAGCGCGAGGCTCTCACCCTCGCGTATTACGGCGGTTACAGTCAGAGCGAGATCGCGGCGCTGGTGGGGGCGCCGCTCGGAACGATCAAGACCAGGATGCGAGACGGCTTGTCTCGCCTGCGCAGCGAAATGGGGGTGACGGCATGAACGAGCAGGAATTCGCGGAACTCTCCGCGGGGCACGCGCTGCATGCGCTGTCGCCCGACGAAAGCGCCGCTTTCGAGCGCGCGCTCGCCGAGCACCCCGAGTGGCAGTCGATCGCCGACGCCGACGGCGAGACCGTCGCCGCGCTCGCCGCCGCGACGACCGAGGTCGCGCCGCCGCTGACGCTGCGCTCGACCCTGCTGTCGACCATCGCGATCCTGCCGCAGGGCGACCGGGACGACGCCGGACCGGAATCCTCGGAGGATGCGCCCGTCGAGGTACCCGACGAGCCCGATGCCGCCGCTCCCGAGCCGGAGACGGCGACGGATGCTGCGCCCTTCGTCGAGCCGGCGCCGACCACGTCGACGATCCAGGCCGTCGAGCGGCGGAACTGGACGCGGGGGCTCCTCGCGCTCGCCGCATCCGTCGTCCTCCTCGTCGTGCTGGGGTTCGGCGCGGCGACGGTCAACGAACTCGTCAACCGCACTCCGGCGCAGGTCGCCCTCGCCGAGATCGAGTCGGCCCCCGACGCCCAGTCGTCGGCGGCGGTGCTCACCGACGGTGGAACGGCGACCGTGCACTGGTCGGAATCGGTCGGCAAGGTCGTGCTGACTTCTGCGGGTCTCCCCGCGATCGCCGACGACGAGGACTTCGAGCTCTGGTACGTACGCGGCGATGAGCCGATCTCGGCGGGCACGTTCGACGCGGCGGCGTCGGGCCAGACCGTGGCGCTGCTCGACGGCGCGATGGAAGCCGGAGACGCGATCGCCGTCACGGTCGAGCCCGCGGGTGGGTCGCCCACGGGGGCGCCGTCGACGGAGCCCATCGTCGTCGTGCCGACGGGGCCCGCGGCCTGATTCGCCGCCTGCGGCGGGGCCAGCGGCCCTCACTCGCCTCCTGCGGCGGCGCTCGCCCGGGTAGCCTGGGCGCGTGGCATCCGCGAAGCAGACGACGCAGACACTGGCGCATCTCCGCCGGGCACGCGACCTCATGGACCGCGCATACGCTGAGCCGCTCGACGTGCCGACGATGGCAGCGCAGGCGCTGATGTCGCCGGCGCACTTCTCCCGCGAGTTCAAGGCGGCGTATGGCGAGACCCCGTACGCGTACCTCATGACGCGCCGCATCGAGCGGGCCATGGCGCTGCTGCGCGCGGGTTCGTCGGTGACGGATGCCTGCACCGCGGTCGGTGCGACCTCGCTCGGCTCGTTCTCGTCGACGTTCACCGAGATCGTGGGGGAGACGCCGAGCGCGTATCGAGCACGGCCCCATGAGGCTGCCGAGGTCATGCCGCTGTGCGTCGCGAAGATCCTCACGCGGCCGGTGCGCTACGCCTGACGCCCGACGCGCCCCGTGCGCGACGGAAGCGAGCAGGATCGGAGAAGCATGCCGGGAAGCCGCGCCGTAGCGTGGCAGGCATGTCAACGATCGCGCTCTCCTACTGCCCCATCACCGTCGACGACGTCGACGCCGCCCTGCCGTTCTACCGCGACGGTCTCGGTCTCGAGATCGTCAACGACGTGTCGTACGACGGTCACCGCTGGGTGAGCTTCGGGTTCGCCGGCCAGCCCGGGCTCGCCGCCGTGGTGTCCGACCCGTCCGCCGGTCGCTCGCCCGAAGACGCCGAGGCGCTCCAGCGCCTCATCGTGAAGGGGTCGGGCCCCGGGCCCTACGTCTTCACCGCCTCCGATCTCGACGCCGTCTTCGAACGGCTCCGTGCGTCGGGCGCCGAGGTGCTCCAGGAGCCCATCGCGCAGGATTGGGGTCCGCGGGACTGCGCGTTCCGCGACCCGGCGGGAAACCACATCCGCATCAACCAGGCGTGACGGATCGACCATGTGCCTGCCGTGGGAGGCGGCGGCGAGGATGCGGCGGGAGCCCGCCCTCGTCGCCGCGGGTACCCTGGATTCGATGAGCGACGGTTCGAGAGAGTTCCACAAGCCGGTTCGGCGCCCCGCCGAACTCTTCGATCGCCTGTTCTCCGCCGAGGATCCTGCCGAGGTCTCGCGTGTCGCGCATTCCACGGCGCACGCGCTGCTGTCGCGGGTGCGGGAGCAGCCCGACGGCGAGGTGGTCGACCGCCTCGTGGCCTTCACCGACGAGAACGGCATCGACGACGTCGCCGAGCTGTGGTCGCGCTCGCCCGCGAAGACCCTGCCGGGGGCGCTCTGGCGCCTGTATCTGCTGCAGCTGATGATCCACGACGACGCCCAGACGGCGGCGCTCCTGTACGAGCGCGGTCGGGTCGAGCTGGCATCGGCCGACGCCGTGGTGGCCGGCGCGCCCGTGCCGGCCGGTCCCGATGAGCTCGTCACCCTCATCGACGCGATCTTGCGCGGCGTGTTCGTGGGCGACTTCGCCGTGGCGCTCGACCGGGCTGCCGCGTTCTGCCGGGTGCAGGCATCCGGCGCTACGCACCTGGCCGACGACTACGAGCAGACCGAACCCGATCGTGCGTCGGCGTTCACCACGCGCGCCCTGCGGCTGTCGGACTACGCCGGAGATCTGGCGGCCTGCGCCGCCCTCTGGCGCCGCGACGCCCTGACCTGACGATTCGCCGGTGTGGTCGACCCGACCCGCGCCGGAGCAAGAAGATGCCGGGCCGCAGAACGCCTCTCGGCGCGGTGCCGCTCGTAGCGGCAAATTTTGGAGCCCGGGGTTACTGCGGCCCGGCCGATCCAGTGTAACGGACACGGGCGCCGTGGCATTCCCGAGCCCTAGGCTCGGAGCATGACCTGGCGATTCGCGCTCGTGATCGAGCCCGCGGCATCCGACGACTCGCGCACCGACTTCGGGGGCACGTTCACCGAGATCGACCCGTCCGCGCCGGCGCTGAGCGTGGGGGAGCTCAGCACGCAGCGCGGCGACGGCATCTTCGAGTCGATCGGGGTGA
This sequence comes from Microbacterium terrae, assembly GCF_017831975.1. Lineage (NCBI taxonomy): Bacteria > Bacillati > Actinomycetota > Actinomycetes > Micrococcales > Microbacteriaceae > Microbacterium > Microbacterium terrae. The sequence goes on from NZ_JAFDSS010000001.1 coordinate 674,238, forward strand.
TCGACGGCCACGCGCAGGAGGTCGATGCACACCTCGACCGGCTCGCGCATTCCGCGTCGATCTGCGATCTTCCCGCGCCGAGCGCTCGGCAGTGGCGCCAGGCGATCGACATCGCGGCGACGCACTGCCCCGCCGACGCGGAGGCCGTGATCAAGCTCATCCTGAGCCGCGGCGTCGAGCATGGGCCGACCCCGACCGCGTGGGTGACGGCTGCGGAGGCGGCCGACAACACTCGCGCGCGCACCGAGGGCATCACCGTCGTCACCCTCGACCGCGGTTACGGCATCGACGTTCCGGCTCGCGCGCCGTGGCTGCTCCTCGGGGCGAAGACGCTCTCGTACGCGGTCAACATGGCCTCGATCCGCGAGGCGAAGCGGCGGGGCGCCGACGACGCGGTGTACGTCACCAGTGACGGGTTCGTGCTCGAGGCGCCGACCGCGTCGCTCATCCTCCGAGTCGACGGCCGTTTCGTCACTCCGGCGCCGAACGGCGGCATCCTGCACGGCACCACCCAGCTCAGCCTCTTCGAACATCTCGAGGCGCTCGGCGAGGAGACATCGTACGAGACGGTTCCGGTGTCGATGCTCGGCGAGGCGGATGCCGCGTGGCTGGTGTCGAGCGTGCGACTCGCCGCGCCGATCCGACGGATCGACGGGCGCGACCTCGCGCTGGACGCCGAGGCGACGGCATCCTTCAACCGCCACCTGCTGAGCCCGCGCGACTGACCGCAGCAGAGCCGGTGCGGCTCAGCGCGTGACGCCCGACAGGTGACGTCGTGCGCGTGCGATCATGCCGCGCATGAGCACCGCCAGCCCGAGCCGCGCGGGCAGCGTCCACAGCCGCGAGCCGCCGCCTTTGAAGCGCATCGCGCTCACGACGCGGATGAGGGCGTGCTCTTCGTCGACGCCGATGCCGAAGCGCACGTCGACGCGGCGCGCGTCGATGCCCACGAGCGCTTCCCCGGACTGCACCCGGCGTACGTCGAAGGTCGTGCAGTGCCCGGCGCGGCGGCCGAGCGTCGCGACGGCGACGGCCGACGCGACCCAGCGGGGGAGCGCTGCGGTCGAGAACAGGTTGCGCGCCCAGGCTGCGGGGTCCGCGGTCGCATGAGCGGGAAGCACGTCGAGCCAGACCTGGGTGTAGTCGGGGTCGGCGATGTCTTCGAGTGCGAGCGACCAGAGCATCGGCTGTGCCATCGTCTGCCTCCAAAGGTGCATACGCATGCGTATGGTTCTGAGGAGCCAAACTATACGGTACGGTACGGACATGGCAAGGCTCGCGAGGTCCGACTGGGTTGATGCGGCCTACGCCCGCTTCAGCGAAGACGGGATCGGCGCCGTCGCCGTCGAGCCGATCGCGCGGATGCTGGGATCGACGAAGGGCTCGTTCTACTGGCATTTCGCCGACCGGGGCGCACTCGTCGACGCGGTCCTCGAGAGGTGGCGTGAGCTCGAGACCGAAGACCTCATCCGCGATGTCGATCGCATCGAGAACCCGAAGGAACGCCTCGCCGCACTCCTCGATACGATCGCGCACCGTACCGCGATGCGCTCGGGGGAGCGGACGCTCTATGCCGATGCTGCGGCGGCCGAGGTGAGCGCTGCGGTCGCCGCGGTCACCGACCGGCGCGTGCAGTATCTCGAGGAACTGCTCGTCGCGACAGGTATCGCCGCGTCGGAGTCGCACCGCCGGGCCGTGATCGTGGTCGCCGCGGTCATCGGCTTCCAGCAGCTCGTCGCGAGCGGATGGGATGCCGGGGCGGACCCGCGGTCACTGGTCGAGACGCTGTTCGCGCTCGCGACGGATCACCCGAAGCGGCCCGAGACGTAGTCCTCGGTCGCCTGCACCGACGGCGTGGTGAAGATCGTGGTGGTGTCGTTGTACTCGATCAGCTTGCCCGGCTTGCCGGTGCCGGCGATGTTGAAGAACGCCGTCTTGTCGGAGACGCGCGACGCCTGCTGCATATTGTGCGTGACGATGACGACGGTGTAGTCGTTCTTCAGCTCGCCGATCAGCTCCTCGATCGCGTAGGTCGAGATCGGGTCGAGCGCCGAGCACGGCTCGTCCATCAGGATCACCTCGGGCGACACCGCGATGGCGCGCGCGATGCACAGGCGCTGCTGCTGGCCGCCCGACAGACCCGAGCCGGGCTTGTCGAGGCGGTCCTTGACCTCGTTCCAGAGGTTGGCGCCGCGCAGCGACTTCTCGACGAGCGCGTCGGCGTCGGACTTCGCGATCTTCTTGTTGTTGAGCTTCACGCCCGCCAGAACGTTCTCCTTGATCGACATCGTCGGGAACGGGTTGGGGCGCTGGAAGACCATGCCGACCTGGCGGCGCACGAGCACCGGGTCGACGTTCGCGCCGTACAGGTTCTCGCCGTCGAGGAGGACCTCGCCCTCGACGCGTGCTCCGGGGATGACCTCGTGCATGCGGTTCAGGGTGCGCAGGAACGTCGACTTGCCACAGCCCGACGGGCCGATGAAGGCGGTGACGCTGCGGGGCTCGATGTCGAGCGCGACGCCCTCGACGGCCAGGAAGTCGCCGTAGTAGACGTTGAGGTCGTTGACTTCGATGCTCTTGGACATGGTTCCTGTCGGTTCCTTCGGGTGGAGAGAAGTAGGGGCGTCAGCGGCCGAGCTTGGGCGAGAAGACCTTCGCCACGATGCGGGCGATGAGGTTGAGCAGCATGACGAGGACGATGAGGACGAGCGCGGCGGCCCAGGCGCGGTCGATGTAGGCCTGTGCGGGGATGCCCTGGTTCATGTACTGCGAGTACGCGAACACCGGAAGGGTCATCATGCGGCCGTCGAAGAGGTTGTAGTTCATCGACGTGGCGACCCCCGCGGTCAGCAGCAGCGGCGCGGTCTCGCCGATGACGCGCGAGATCGACAGCATGACGCCCGTGGTGATGCCGGCGATCGAGGTGGGGAGCACGACCTTGGCGATGGTGAGCCACTTGGGCACACCCAGCGCGTACGACGCCTCACGCAGCTCGTTGGGCACGAGGCGCAGCATCTCCTCGGTCGAGCGGACGACGACGGGGATCATCAGCACCGAGAGCGCGATGGAGCCCATGATGCCCATGCGGATGCCGGGCTCGAAGAAGATCGCGAACAGCGCGTAGGCGAACAGACCGGCGACGATCGAGGGGATGCCCGTCATCACGTCGACGAGGAAGGTGATGCCGCGCGCGAGCCGGCTGTCGTTGCCGTATTCGATCAGGTAGATCGCGGTGAAGATGCCGATCGGGATCGAGATGATGGCAGCGGCCAGGGTGATCAGCACCGTGCCGACGATCGCGTGGAGTGCTCCGCCGCCCTCGCCGACGACGTTGCGCATCGACGAGGAGAAGAACTCGGCCGAGAGGCCCGCGACGCCGTTGACCACGACGGTGATCGCCACCGAGACGAGGGGCACCATCGCGATCGCGAAGGCCGTCGCGACGACACCCGTGACGAGGCGGTCGACCCCCTTGCGGCGACCCTCGACGAGCGAGGAGATGACGGTGATCAGCACCAGGTAGGCGATCGCGGTGAGCACCGCCCAGCCGCCGATGTTGAACTCGCCGGCCGAGATGGCGAAGATGCCGATCACGACGGCGGCGATCGCGGCGCTCGCGGCGAGGATCGCCCAGGGAGCCCATTTCGGAAGCCGGCCACTAGTGAGGCGCAGTGCCTGGCTCGGGCGGATGACGGGGGGCGTGGTGCCCGCGGGAGCAGTCGTCGCAGTCATGTCAGTTGGCTCCCGAGAATTCCTTGCGGCGACTGACGATCCAGCGTGCGATCGCGTTCACGGCGAAGGTGACGATGAAGAGGATGAGGCCCGTCGCGATGAGGACGTTGATGTTGAGGCCGTAGGCCTCGGGGAACGTGAGGGCGATGTTCGCGGGGATGGTGCCCGGGTTGTCGGAGGTGAAGAGCTCGAAGGTGATGCGGTTCGAGATCGACAGCACCATGGCGACGGCCATGGTCTCGCCGAGGGCGCGGCCGAGACCGAGCATCGAGGCGGAGACGATGCCGCTGCGGCCGAAGGGGAAGACGGCCATGCGGATCATCTCCCAGCGCGTGGCGCCGAGGGCGAGGGCGGCCTCCTCGTGGAGGACCGGGGTCTGCAGGAAGATCTCGCGGCAGATGGCGGTGATGATCGGCACGACCATGACGGCGAGCACCATCGCCGCGGTGAAGATCGTGCGCCCGGTGTTCGACACCGTGCCGCCGAAGAGGGGGATCCAGCCCATGTTCTCGTTCAGCCAGGCGTAGACCGGCTGGACGGCGGGGGCGAGCACCATGATGCCCCAGAGGCCGAAGACGACCGACGGAACGGCCGCCAGCAGGTCGACGACGTAGCCGAGGCCCTGCGCGAGGCGGCGCGGCGCGTAGTGCGAGATGAACAGCGCGACCGAGACGGCGAGGGGGACGGCGAGGAGGAGTGCGAGGAACGACGCCCACACCGTGCCGAAGGCGAGCGGCCAGACGTACTCCCAGAAGTTTCCGGAGAGCAATGACGCGGTCTCGCCGGTGGCCGTGAGTCCGGGGATCGACTGGACGATCAGGAAGATCGCCACAGCTGCGAGGGTGACCAGGATCATGGTTCCGGCCGCGAGCGCGGTGCCCGAGAACCAGCGGTCTCCTGCCCGCTGCTTGACCTTGCCCGCCTGGGCGGTCGTGGTGGTCATGGTGTCCTTCTGGTTCGGTGTGGTCTGGAACCGGCGATACCCGGCCCGGCGGCAGCCGGGCCGGGTATCGGTGCGGCTTACTCGGCGACGATGAGCTCGATCGCCGCGTTGACCTGCTCGCGCAGCGCGTCGGAGATCGGCGCGTTGCCCGAGGCGGCCGCTGCGGCGTCCTGGCCCTCGGCGCTCGCGACGTACTCGAGGTAGGCCTTGACGATCGGCGCAGCCTCGGCGTCGGCGTACTCCTGGCAGGCGATCATGTAGCTGACGAGGACGATCGGGTAGACGCCGGCCTCTTCCGAGGTGCGGTCGAGCGCGATCGCGAGGTCACCCTCGCCGCGGCCCTCTTCGAACGGCGACGCGTCGACGATGGCGGCAGCGGCCTCGGGCGAGTAGGCGACGAACTCGTCGCCGACCTGCACCGAAGCGGACGACAGGCCCTCTTCGGCGGCGCGCGACGCGTCGGCGTAGCCGATCGAGCCGTTGCCCCCGGAGACTGCCGAGACGACGCCCGACGTGCCCTGGGCTGCCTCGCCGGCGACGGCGACATCCGACGGCCACACGCCGTCCGCCTCGAAGGTCCAGACGTCGGCGGCGGCCTGGCCGAGGTAGTCGGTGAAGTTCTCGGTGGTGCCCGAGTCGTCGGCGCGGTGCACGGGCACCACGGCGAGGTCGGGAAGCTCGACGCCCTCGTTCAGCGCGGCGATGGCCGGGTCGTTCCAGTTGGTGATCGTGCCGGCGAACAGGCCCGCGATCGTGGCGGCGTCGAGGTTGAGCGCGTCGACGCCCTCGATGTTGAAGATGACCGCGATCGGCGAGATGTAGGTCGGGAGCTCGATGATGCCCGAGCCGTCGACGCAGCCGTCGAACGGGCCGGCCTCGATCTCGTCGATCTTGAAGGCGCGGTCGGAACCGGCGAACGGGAAGGCGCCCGCCTGGAACGACTCGCGGCCCGCGCCGGAGCCGGCGGGGTCGTAGGTCACGTCGACATCGGGGTTCGCGGTCTGGAAGCCGGCGGTCCACGCCGAGACGGCGACCTCCTGCGACGATGCGCCGCCACCGGCGATCGCGCCGGACAGGTCGCTCGTGGCGGGGGCGTCGGTGTCGCCACCGGCCGGGGTCTCGTTCGAGGCGCAGCCGGCGAGGGCGAGGGCCGCGACTGCGGCGACAGCGCCCACCTGGGCGATGCGGGAGATCTTCACTGTGTGAATCCTTCACGTGTCAGAGAAATAGGCCCGGTGAGGCCTCGGGTGATGGCCCTGGTGCAGGGCACGCACTGAAACGTAGGCGCGGACTCTTAAGAGAGTGCGCTGGAACGGTGAACGGGAGGTGAACGACGCTCAGACGGCGGGCGATCCGTGCACGAGGGAGGGGAGGGGAGTTCACCCGAGCGCGATATCGTGCGGTCATGGCGAAGACCACGAAATCGGCCAAGGCCGAGCGCAAGGCGTACGACGCGATCGAGGATGCGGCCGCGGCCGCGAAAGACGCGAAGAAGGCGGCGAAGAGCCTGCCGCGCAAGGCCGCGAAGAAGGTGCGGGAACTCGCAGAGGATGCGAAGGATGCCGCGGATGTGTCGAAGAAGGCCATCCGCAAGAACCCGCGCAAGGTCGCCGACCGGGCGTCGCGCGCGGAGGCGCGACTGGTGAAGGCCACGCGCGCAGCCGTCGACAAGGCCGAGAAGAAGGCACGGCTCAAGGCCGAGGCCGAGCGGGCAGCAGCCGATGCCGCACGCGCCGCCGAGGCGGCGGCAGCGCGCAAGGCCGAGGCGAAGGAGCTGAAGAAGCTCGCCGCGAAGGCTGCGCGTCAGGCGGAGAAGGCCGAGCGCGAGGCACGCGCCGCTCAGGAGACGCTCGCGGCGGAGCTGGCAGGCGGCGACGCGGATGAGCCCGCGGCCGACGCGGCCCCCGCGGCGCCCGAGCCCGCCGTCGAGCCCGTGTCGACCGAGCCCGAGCCTGCCGAGCCCGCACCCGCCGAGCCCGAGGGAGAAGCATCCGCTCCCGAACTCACCACCTTCACCGTGGCGGCGCTGCGTCTGCGCGCGCGCAACAGCGGTGTCACCGGGTACTCGCGCATGACGAAGGCCCAGCTGATCGACGCGCTGTCCTGACGTGACCACGGGGGAGGCGGCACGCGCCGCACAGGCAGTGCTCGACCGCACCGGCGTCACGCCGCCGGAGCGCACGCTCATCGACATCCTGCGTGAGACCACCGCGCGGCATCCGCAGTCGTCGGCGATCGACGACGGCTCGGGTGCGCTGAGCTACCGCGAGATGATGGCGCGCGTCGGCCGCACCGCGGCGCGGCTCCACGAGGCGGGGGTGCGCCGCGGCGACCGCGTGGGTGTGCGGATGCCGTCGGGCACGAAGGAGCTGTACATCTCGATCCTCGGGGTGATGGCGGTCGGTGCGGCGTACGTGCCGGTCGACGTCGACGACCCCGACGAGCGCGCCCGCCTCGTGTTCGGCGAGGCCCGCGTCGCGGGGATCATCGCCGGCGACGGCGCCTATATCCCCGCCGACGGCGCAGCGACCGCCGACGAGAGCCTCTTCGACGGCGAGGCTCCGCATCCGAGCACGCACGCCGTCGAGGTGGTTCCGCCGCCGACCCCCGACGACGACGCGTGGATCATCTTCACCTCGGGCTCCACCGGCGTTCCCAAGGGCGTCGCCGTCTCGCACCGCTCCGCAGCGGCCTTCGTCGACGCCGAAGCCCGCATGTTCCTGCAGGACGCCCCGCTCGGCCCCGGCGACCGGGTGCTCGCGGGACTCTCCGTCGCCTTCGACGCCTCCTGCGAGGAGATGTGGCTCGCGTGGGGCCACGGCGCGTGCCTCGTGCCGGCACCGCGCTCGCTCGTGCGCTCGGGCGAGGATCTCGCACCCTGGCTCGTTCGGCAGACCATCTCGGTCGTGTCGACCGTTCCGACGCTCGCGGCGATGTGGCCGGCGGAGTCCATCGAGAACGTGCGCCTCCTCATCTTCGGCGGCGAGGCCTGCCCGCCCGAGCTCGCCGCGCGGCTCGCGGGCGAGGGCCGTGAGGTGTGGAACACGTACGGCCCCACCGAGGCCACCGTGGTCGCCTGCGGCGCCCCGCTCGACGGATCGATCCCGGTGCGGATCGGGCTGCCGCTCGACGGCTGGGCCCTCGCCGTGGTCGGGCCCGACGACCAGCCGGTCGCCGCCGGCGAGGTCGGCGAGCTCATCATCGGCGGAGTCGGCCTCGCGCGGTACCTCGACCCGGTGAAGGACCTCGAGAAGTACGCTCCGATGCCCACCCTCGGCTGGGATCGCGCCTACCGCTCGGGTGACCTCGTGCGCTTCGACCCCGAGGGGCTGGTGTTCCAGGGGCGCGCAGATGATCAGGTCAAGGTCGGCGGCAGGCGCATCGAGCTGGGCGAGGTCGAGTCCGCGCTGCAGGATCTGCCGGGTGTGACCGCCGCGACGGCGGCCGTGCGCACCACCGAAGCCGGCGTTCCGGTGCTCGTCGGCTACCTCGTCGTCGACGGCGAGCTCGACCGCACCGCGGCCCGCGCCCTGCTCGCGGAACGCCTGCCGGCCGCCGTCGTGCCGCTCCTCGCCGTCGTCGACGAGCTGCCTGTCCGCACCTCGGGCAAGGTCGACCGTGCGGCGCTGCCGTGGCCGCTGCCCGGCGTGGAGGTGCCCGACGCCGGAGTCACGCCCGCCGAGGCGTGGCTCGCCGAGCAGTGGCAGGCCGTGCTGGGCATGCCCGTGCCCGGACGCAAGGCGGACTTCTTCGATCTGGGCGGCGGCTCGCTCTCCGCCGCGCAGCTGGTCTCGCGCATCCGCGCCCGCGTTCCCGAGTTCGCCGTCGCCGACATCTACGACGTCCCGCGCCTGGGCGCCATGGCCAAGGCGCTCGGCCCGTTCCTGACCGACGACGACGACCACGAGTTCCGGATGCCGGCACCCACGCCGCGCGCCACGCAGTGGGTGCAGACGGTGCTCGGTGTTCCGCTGTTCATCCTGTCGGGCGTGCGCTGGCTGCTCTACCTGCTGACGGCGAGCACCATCCTCAGCGCGTTCGACGGATTCGCGATGCTGCCGACGGTGCCGTGGGCGGTGCTCATCGTGGGTCTCGTGCTGTTCGCGACGCCGTTCGGTCGCATGGCGATCGCCGCGGTGTCGGCGCGGGTGCTCCTCGCCGGTGTGCGCCCCGGCGACTACCCGCGCGGCGGCCAGGTGCACCTGCGGCTCTGGCTCGCCGAGCAGATCGCCGACCAGATCGACGCGGTGGGCCTCGCCGGCGCGCCGTGGATCAAGGCGTACGGCCGCGCGCTCGGAGCGAAGATCGGCAAGGACGTCGACATGCACACGCTTCCGCCGATCACCGGGATGCTCGAGGTGGGCGACCGCGCGGCGATCGAGCCCGAGGTCGACCTCACCGGCTACTGGATCGACGGTGACCTGCTGCGCATCGGCGAGGTGCGCATCGGCGCCGACGCGACGGTCGGAGCCCGCAGCACGCTGGCACCGGGAACGCGGATCGGCCGTCGGGCGGAGATCGCACCCGGATCCGCCGTGTTCGGTCGCGTGCGCGCCGACCAGTCGTGGGCAGGCTCGCCGGCGGTGCGGGTCGGCGGTGCGAGCGAAGGCTGGCCGGAGGGCGCACCGGTCCCCGCACGACGCTGGCTCTGGGCCTATGCGGGATCGGCGCTGCTGCTCGCGCTCCTTCCCCTCGCATCCTTCGCTGTGGGCGGCGCAGTGCTGGCGCAGGGTCTTCGCGGCAGCGACGGACTGGCGCAGGCCTTCCTCGCCGCGCTCGCCTGGCTCGTGCCGGCGACGCTCGCCGTCGGCGCCGTCTTCGCGGTCGCCGTCGTCGTGCTCGTGCGACTGCTCTCACTCGGTCTGACGGAGGGCATCCATCCGGTGCGCAGCCGCGTCGGCTGGCAGGCCTGGACGATCGAGCGCCTGCTCGACTCCGCGCGCACCATCCTGTTCCCGCTCTACTCGAGCCTGTTCACCCCGATATGGCTGCGGATGCTGGGCGCCACGGTGGGTCGCGACGTCGAGGCATCCACCGTCCTCCTCATCCCGTCGATGACGCAGATCGACGACGGCGCGTTCCTCGCCGACGACACGATGGTCGCCTCGTACGAGCTGCGGCGCGGGTGGCTGCGGATCGGGCCGGTGCGCATCGGCAAGCGCGCCTTCCTCGGCAACTCCGGCATGGCCTTGCCCGGGCACCGCGTGCCCCGCGACGGACTGGTCGCGGTGCTGTCCGCGGCTCCCGCGAAGGCCAAGGCCGGCTCGTCGTGGCTCGGCTCGCCGGCGGTGCGGCTGCGGCGCACCACCGCCGACGGCGACCAGAGCCGTACGTACGACCCGCCGCTGCGGCTGCGGCTGGCGCGCGCGGCGTGGGAGCTCTGCCGCATCATCCCCGTCATCGTCTCGTGCGCCGTCGGCGTTTCGGTGCTGTTCGCCCTCGCCGCCCTGGCGGAGTGGGCGGGGGTGTGGGTCGCCCTCGTGCTGTCGGGGTTCGTGATGCTCGTCGCCGGTGCGGTGGCCGCAGGCATCACCGCTGCGATGAAGTGGATCATCGTCGGGCCGATCCGCGCGGGCGAACAGCCGCTGTGGTCGAGCTTCGTGTGGCGCACCGAGGTGTCCGACACATTCACCGAGATGGTCGCCGCGCCGTGGTTCGCCCGGAGCGCCGCCGGAACTCCGGCGCTCGCCGTCTGGCTGCGTGCGATGGGCGCGAAGATCGGCCGCGGCGTGTGGTGCGAGAGCTACTGGCTGCCCGAACCCGACCTCGTCACCCTCGGCGACGGTTCGACCGTCAACCGGGGGTGCGTCGTGCAGACGCACCTGTTCCATGATCGAATCATGAGCATGGACACCGTCGAACTCGAGACCGGGGCGACCCTCGGCCCGCACAGTGTGATCCTGCCCGCCGCCGCCATCGGCGCGCACGCGACAGTGGGGCCGGCGTCGCTCGTGATGCGCGGCGAGTCCGTGCCGGTCGGCTCGCGCTGGAGCGGCAACCCGATCGGCCCGTGGCGCGCGGTCACGGTGCGCGCCTACCAGTCGACATCGTGACGGCCGACAGGTATTCGCCCCGGAGCGGAGACACCACCTACGACGTCGAGAGCTACGACCTCGACATCGCGTACCGCGTGCGCACGAACCGCCTCGAGGGGCGGGCCGTCGTCAATGCGGTCGCCGCGGTGCGCACGCGCTCGATCTCGCTCGACCTCATCGGTCTGCGCGTGAGCCGCGTGCGGGTGGACGGTGATCCCCGCACGACGTACCGCCAGAGCACGAGCGCCGTGCGCGTCGGCCTGCCGCGGACCATGGAGCCCGGCGAGGCGTTCTCGGTCGAGGTCGTCTACGCGGGGATGCCGCACCCCCGGCGCACCCGCTGGGGCACCCTCGGGTGGGAGGAGCTCGAAGACGGCGTGCTCGTCGCATCGCAGCCCGTCGGCGCGCCGACGTGGTTCCCCTGCAACGACCGTCCCGACGACCGGGCCCGCATGCGGATCTCGGTGACCACCGAGGCCGAGTACGTCGTCGCGGCGACCGGAGTGGCGGAGCCGCCCGTGCGTCTGGGCGGGCGGATGCGGTGGACCTTCGTCTCGGAGAATCCGACGGCCACCTACCTCGCCGCGGTGCACATCGGGCGCTACCGCAGTTCATCGCAGGGCCGGGTCGAGTACGTCCACCCGCCGAGGCTGCGCGCATCGGTGGAACGGGCATTCGCCGACGTGCCGCGCATCCTCGACACCTTCGAGTCGGCGTTCGGCCCCTACCCGCAGGACACCTGCACGGTGGTCGTGACCGACGACCCTCTCGAGATCCCCCTCGAGGCGCAGGGCCTCGTCGTGTTCGGGTCGAACCACTTGGGCGCTGACACCGCCCGGCTCATCCCGCACGAGCTCGCGCACCAGTGGTTCGGCAACAGCGTCGGCCTCGCCACCTGGAGCGACATCTGGCTCAATGAGGGGTTCGCGTGCTTCGCGGAGTGGCTGTGGTCGGAGGCATCCGGCGGCCCGACGATCGCCGACCTCGCCGACGAGCACCATGCGCGGCTGCGGGCTCTGCCGCAGGATCTCGTGCTCGGCGATCCGGGTCCCGACCTCATGTTCGACGATCGGGTCTACAAGCGCGGTGCGCTCACGCTCGAGGCGCTGCGGCGCACGCTGGGCACCGAGGCGTTCGGCGACCTGATCCGGCACTGGACGACGCGCCACCGCCACCTGCTGGCGACGACCGCCGACTTCCGCCTGTGCGTCGAGAGCGTCAGCGGCGCACCGCACACCGCGCTCCTCGACGCATGGCTCATCGACCCGGCGCTTCCCCCGCTTCCGCCGCGGCCGGGCGCAGCGCGACGCTGACGACCGTGCCGGCCGGCCCTGCGGCATCCCACCCGGAGAACGCGCCCCCGCCGGGAACAGACGCCTCCCAGTGCGGTGGAGTGCCGGAGCCGCCGAGCGGGAGCTCCCGAACCACGACGCCCGCCGGATCGACGCGCAGGCCCCGGCCGTCGGCCTTGAGCGCGGCTTCGACGCGTGCCCACTCCCGCGGCGACGAGACGGTGCCCGGCCCGAGCACGCCGCGGTAGCTCTCGCCGTCGCCCGGCTGCGCCGTTTCGGCGTCGATCCCGACGGACGCCGCCGCCGCTCGGGGCGCCGTCGCGACGACGGCGAAGCCGCCGGTGTAGGTCACGCTCGCCACGGCGTCGGCTCCCGCGATCCGCACCGCGCCGTGCGGACCGCCGCAGTGCACGCAGGGGTTGGTCAATCGAGCGGATGCGGGGAGCATCATGCGCAGCAGCGCCCAGGCGATGTCGCGACGGGCCACCCCCGGCTCCAGCGGAGCCCAGCGCAGCGTGAACGGCGCATCCGCCGCGTCGCGCCCGTTCACACCTTCGGGACGTGCGTCTCGATCGCGACGATCCCCGACCCGGGGTTGTCGACCGACAGGTGCACGACGGAGAAGGCCGCGGGGTCCAGTGCAGACGCGCTGCCGAGGTACGAGCCGCGCAGCGTTCCCGTCGCCAGGGCGATCTCGGTGAGGATCTCGGGGAGCACGGGGCCGTGACTGCACACCACGGCGGTGCGACGGGCGCGCACGAGATCGCCGACCACGGTGCGGGCGTCGGACTCGCCGACCTCCCACGCGTCCTGGCTGATCAGCTTCGACGTGTCGGGCGTGCGGCCCACCGCGGCAGCGAGCGGCTTCACCGTCTTCATGCACCGCTCGGCCGGACTCGTGACGATGCGGTTCGCGCCGAAGGCGAGAAGGGGACCCACGATCGCCTTCGCCTGCTTGCGGCCACGGGGGGCCAGTGGCCGCGCGGCATCCTTCCCCTCCCAGTCGTCGCGGGCGAGCGCCTTCGCGTGGCGCAGCACGATGAGGGGGAACGTGCGCAGCACCCGCTCGTCGACGAGGCGGAGGAAATGGTCGATGATCTCGACGTCGACCGGATAGCTGAGCCGCTTGCGGGCCTTCTTCACCGGCACCCACTCGAGCGCGGCGATCTCGCGGTTCGGCACGAACGCGCTCGCGCGGATCGCATCCTCCGTCGCCTCCGCGGCCCAGTAGTGCACGATCTTCGTGCGCTTGCTGGGGAGCCGATAGCGCGAGACGCCCACCGGCACGCCGAGTGCGACGCGGATGCCGGTCTCTTCGAAGATCTCGCGAACGGCGGTCTCGGCGAGCATCTCTCCGGGATCGACCTTGCCCTTGGGCAGCGTCACGTCGCGGTATCGCGTGCGGTGGATCAGCAGGACGTGCAGCCTCTCGTCGACGATCCGCCACAGGACGCCGCCGGCTGCGTAGACGGCGGTCTCGGTCATCGAACCGCCCGCGCCCGGCGGCGGCGCTGCACACTCGACATCGTCTTGTCCTGCATGTCGAGGAGCAGCTTGCCGTGCTCGTCGACGTTGTGGCGCGTCCAGGTGCCGTCGGGGCCCAGATGCCAGGAGCTCGTGGAGTCGCTCATCGCCAGGTCGAACAGGTCGGTGAGCTCCTTCACGTGCGCGGGCGCGGTCACGCGGACGAGGGCTTCGACGCGCCGGTCGAGGTTGCGGTGCATCATGTCGGCGCTGCCGATGTAGACCTCGGGGTCGCCGTCGCCCTCGAACAGGAACAGGCGCGAGTGCTCGAGATACCGGCCCAGGATGCTGCGCACGGTGATGTTCTCGCTCATCCCCTCGACACCGGGCTTGAGCGAGCAGATGCCGCGCACCCACACCTCGACCTTCACCCCGGCCTGGCTCGCACGGTAGAGCGCGTCGATGATCTGCTCGTCGACCATCGAGTTGACCTTGATGCGCACGCGCGCCTTCTTGCCCGCGAGGGCGTTGCGGCGCTCCTTGTCGATCAGGCGCAGCAGGCCCTTCCGCAGGTGGAGCGGGGCGACGAGGAGCCGCTTGAACTTCTTCTCGATCGCGTAGCCGCTCAGCTCGTTGAACAGGCGCGTGAGGTCGCGGCCGACCTGGTCGTCGACCGTGAACAGACCGAAGTCCTCGTAGATGCGCGAGGTCTTGGGGTTGTAGTTGCCGGTGCCGATGTGGCTGTAGCTGCGGAGCACGCCGTCTTCCTCGCGGATGACGTTGACGAGCTTGCAGTGGGTCTTGAGGCCGACCAGGCCGTAGACGACGTGCACGCCGGCCTTCTCGAGCTTTCGCGCCCAGACGATGTTGTTGGCCTCGTCGAAGCGCGCCTTCACCTCGACGAGGGCGAGCACCTGCTTGCCCGACTCGGCGGCGTCGATGAGCGCCTGCACGATCGGGCTGTCGCCCGACGTGCGGTACAGGGTCTGCTTGATGGCGAGCACGTGCGGGTCCTTCGCCGCCTGCTCGAGGAACGCCTGCACGCTCGTCGCGAACGACTCGTACGGGTGGTGCACCAGCACGTCGCCCTTGCGGATCGCGGCGAAGATGTCGGGTCGCGAGTTGTTGTCGCCCGGCTGGAAGGCCGTCGTCGTCGTCGGCAGGTGCGGCTTGAACCGCAGGTCGGGACGGTCGATGCGCGACAGGTCGAACAGGCCGCGCAGGTCGAGCGGACCGGGGAGGCGGTAGACCTCCTGCGCCGTGATGTCGAGCTCGGTGATGAGCAGGTCGAGCGTGACGTCGTCCATGTCGTCGGTGATCTCGAGGCGGATGGGCGGTCCGAACCGCCGACGCAGCAGCTCGGCCTCGAGGGCCTGGATGAGGTTCTCGCTCTCGTCCTCCTCGATCATCACGTCTTCGTTGCGCGTGAGACGGAAGGCGTGGTGGTCGAGCACCTCCATGCCGGGGAAGAGGTCGTCGAGGTGGTTCGAGATCAGGTCCTCGAGCGGGAGGCGGCGCACCGCCGATCCCTCCGCGGGAAGGTCGACGAACCGGGGGAGCATCGGCGGAACCTTGAGGCGCGCGAACTCCTGGCGCCCGGTGCGGGCGTTGCGGATGCGTATGGCGAGGTTGAGGGAGAGCCCCGAGATGTAGGGGAAGGGGTGGGCGGGGTCGACGGCCAGCGGCATCAGCACCGGGAACACCTGCGCCTGGAAGTACTCGTAGAGCGTGGCGCGCTCGTCGTCGGTGAGCGCCTCGTAGGTGAGGATCTCGATGCCGGCGTCGGCGAGCGCCGGCCGCACCTGCTCGGTCCACGCGGCGGCGTGGCGCAGCTGCAGCAGGTGCGACTCGGCCGAGATGTCGGCGAGCACGTCGGCCGGTGCGCGGCCGACGTTGGTCGGCACGGCGAGCCCGGTCACGATGCGGCGCTTGAGTCCGGCGACGCGGACCATGAAGAACTCGTCGAGGTTGCTCGCGAAGATCGCCAGGAAGTTCGCGCGCTCCAGCGCGGGAAGGGCGGGATCCTCGGCGAGTTCGAGGACCCGCTGGTTGAACGCCAGCCAGCTGACCTCGCGGTCGAGATAGCGATGGTCGGGCAGCTGCGAGTCGAAGGCTTCCTCGAGGTCGAAGTCGTCGTCATCCGCGTCGCCGAGCCCGGCGTCGAGCACGTCCTGTTCGATCATCCCCTCATCATTGCAGTGAGAGGTGACGTGCGTGTGAACTGCGTCGGCAAACGGATGACGCTCGGCGCGTGCCGTCAGGCGTCGGTGCGCTCGCGCGGCGCGGGCAGCTGGTCGTCTTCGTAGACGTTGAAGCGGTACCCGACGTTTCGCACCGTGCCGATGAGCTGCTCGAGGTCGCCGAGCTTGGCGCGCAGGCGGCGCACGTGCACATCGACCGTGCGCGTGCCGCCGAAGTAGTCGTAGCCCCAGACCTCGCTGAGCAGCTGCTCGCGCGTGAACACCCGCGACGGGTGGGTCGCGAAGAAGTGGAGGAGCTGGAACTCCTTGTAGGTGAGGTCGAGCGGCTTGCCGTGGACCTTCGCCGAGTACGACGACTCGTCGATGGTGATGCCCGACGTCTGGATGCGCGTCGACACCTGCTCGGCGCTCTGGCGGCCGATCGCGAGCCGCACGCGGGCGTCGACCTCGGCAGGACCGGCGGTGACGAGGATGACGTCGTCGACGCCCCAGTCCGTCGACACGGCGGTGAGGCCGCCCTCGGTGACCACGAGCAGCAGAGGCGCGTCGAGACCGGTCGTGTTGAGGATCTTGCAGAGCGACTTCGCGCCGACGAGGTCGACGCGCGCGTCGACGAAGATGATGTCCGCGCTGGGGGCGTTCACCAGTTGCGCAGGCTCCGCAGGGATCTGGCGCACTCGGTGGCTCAGCAGCTCGAGCGAGGGCAGGACGGGGCCCCCTCCCTGCGCGGAGCTCAGGACCAGAAGCTGTGCCAATGCGTCGCCTTTCCGGCACGGGGGGTCGCGCCGTGCCCCCCAGTGTACGGCGTAGGCGGGCATGCATCCGCCGCCACGCGTCATCATGACGGTCGGGGCGCCTCGGGACCGGCTCGCGATCCGGTTCCCACGCCCGGGCTCCCGTGAGCGACAATGGGGGGATGAGCACGCCTCCTCTGGCTCCACGCCGCACGTTCGGCGGCATCGTCGCGGTGTGGGTGTGCGCGGCGGTCCTCGCCGTCTTCATCGGTCTCGTCGTGGGCGCGGATGCGCGGGCCCAGTGGCTCGCCGTCGGACTCGGCGCGTGCCTCCTCCTCGCCTTCGCCATTCAGCTCCGCACCGGACGATCGCAGGGATTCACCGAGCGCGTCGCGGCGAGCGTGCTGGGTGCTCTCGTGGTGATGGGCGTCATCAGCCTCGGGTTCGGTCTCGCCGCCGTCATCCCCGGGTAGCGCGCTCGACGGGCATCCGCCGACCGACCGGCGAAGTCGGACTAGACTGACGCCATGAATCTCGTCGCGCTCGAACTGTTCTTCGTGGGACTCCTCGGCCTCGCGAGCCTCGCCATCGCCTTCGTGTCCGTGGTGGTCGTGAAGAACCTGTACCGCGGCCAGCGCTGACGAGCCGATCGTGTGGGATCTGCCGACCGATCTTCCTGCCGACCTCGTTCCGCTCTCCTGGCTCGTGGGGGTCTGGGAGGGCACGGGCGTCATCGACTACGGCGAGCACGCCGAGTCCGTGGAGTTCACGCACCGCGTGAGCTTCAGCCATGACGGCGGCGACCATCTGAACTACTCGGCCACCGCCTGGTACCAGGATGCCGAGGGTGCGGGGCGTCCGCTCGTCTCGGAGATGGGCTACTGGCGCCTCTCCCGTGCGGCCTCCGCCTCCGACGCCGGGCCGGGGCTGCTCCCGCCCGCGGCGCCCGCGCAGACCCGCACCGCCGACGACGTCGAGTCGCTGCGCAACGCCGCAGGCGCGTTCGACATCGAGGCGGCGCTCGTGCACTCCGATGGGATCAGCGAGCTGTATCTCGGTCAGATCGCAGGCCCCCGCATCGACATCGCCACCGACGCCGTGGTGCGCCCGGCCGGTGCGAAGCCGTACGCCGCCGCCACCCGCATGTACGGCCTGGTCGACGGCCACCTGCTGTGGGCGTGGGATGTCGCGGCCCTCGGCCACGAGCTCGCCTCGCACGCGTCGGCGCGCCTGGCGCGGGCCGAGTGATGGCCTCCCCGTTCGCCGCCGTGCCCGGCGCCGTCGTCGACGACGACGGGCTCCAGCACCTCGGCAGCCCCCTCGCCGAGCAGCGGGCGCTCGCCTCGGGCGTCGCGATCGCACCGCTCGACGACCGCGCGGTGCTCGCCGTTCCTGGTGAGGATCGCCGCAGCTGGCTCGACTCGCTCACCTCGCAGTCGCTCGCGATGCTGGCGCCGGGGGAGAGCACCGAGCTGCTCGTGCTCGACCCGCAGGGGCGCATCGAGCACGCGGCATCCGTCCTCGACGACGGCGAGACCACGTGGCTGATCGTCGACCGCGGGGACGCCGAGGGACTGCTGGCCTGGCTCCGACGGATGCGGTTCCGCCTGCGCGTCGACCCGCGAGACGCATCCGAGGAGTTCGCCGTGATCGGCGGCACCGCCGCCGCGCTCGCCGAGGTCGCCGTCGCGTCGCCTGCGGGCGTTCCGCTCGTGTGGATCGACCCGTGGCCGGGAGTGAGCGCGGGCGGATTCGGGTACGCCGCCGCCGAACCCCACCCCGGGGCGGAGCGCGACTGGGCCGAGGGTATCGTCCCGCGCGACGTGGAACGCGACATCGCCGAGCGCGCTGCCGCGGGCGACGTCGCCCTCGCCGGTCTGCTCGCAGCCGACGCGCTGCGGATCGCCGCGTGGCGTCCACGCCGCGCGCGGGAGGTCGACGAGCGGTCGATCCCGCACGAGCTCGACTGGATGCGCACCGCAGTGCACCTCGCGAAGGGGTGCTACCGCGGGCAGGAGACCGTCGCGAAGGTGCACAACCTCGGCCACCCGCCGCGTCGGCTGGTCTCACTCCAGCTCGACGGCAGCGACAGCGTGCTCCCCGCGCCGGGCGCCGAGGTGCGCCTGGGTGACGACGTGGTCGGAGTCGTCACCTCCGCCGCACTCCACTACGAGGAGGGGCCGATCGCCCTCGCGGTGGTCCGTCGCTCGACGCCGGAGGATGCCGCGCTCGAGATCGACGTCGACGGCACGCCGATCGCCGCGACCGCCGAGACGATCGTGCCCCCGGCCGCGGGTGCGACCGCGAACGTACCGCGTCTGCCGCGGCTGGGACGCCGGCGCGCCGCGACATGACCGGCGGCGCGCCGCCCCCGACCACGGTCATCCCCACGGGGTGGCGGGCGCGCGTGGATCCGCGTCCGGCCGTGCGGCGCGTGCGCGACTCCGCGATCCCGATCGTGCAGATCGTGGTCGCGGCCACGGCCGCGTACTCGGTGGCGGCCTACGTGCTCGGCCACCCCGCGCCCCTGCTCGCGGCGACCGTCACGGTATCGAGCCTCGGACTCGTGCGCGACGCGCGTCCGCGCCGGGTGCTCGAGACCGTCATCGGGATGCTGGTCGGCATCCTCGTCGCCGAGGGGCTGCTGCTCGTCGCGGGCATCGGGCTGTGGCAGTTCGCGGTGGGGCTCGGCGCCACCCTCGTCGTGGCGCGGTTCCTCTCACCGCAGGCCAGCTTCGCGATCGCCGCGGCGATCCAGTCGATCATCGTGTTGGTGATCCCGTCGCCGACGCCCTTCCTGCGTCTCTACGACGGGGTCATCGGCGGCGTCGCCGCCCTGCTCGTCACGGCGCTCATCCCGCGCAATCCGCTCCGCCAGGCCCTGCGCGACGGTCGCGCCGTCTTCGCGGGGTTCGATGCGGCGGCGCTCACCGTCGTGCAGGCGCTGCAGCGCGGCGATCGGGTGCGCGCCGAGCGGGGCCTCGAGAAGGCGCGCGGGATGCAGCCGCTCGTCGACGACTGGCGGTCGTCGCTCGAGTCGGGGCTGGCGATCGCGCGCATCTCCCCGTGGCTGCGCCGTCAGCGCGAGGAGCTCGAGCGCCTGGAGCGCATGCGGCAGTCGATGGACTACGCCATCCGCAACCTCCGGGTGGTCGCCCGCCGGGTGAGCTACCTCAACGACGACGGGCGCAGCCGCCCGGTGACCGCGACGCTTCTGGCCGAGCTCGCCGCGGCGACGCGTGTGCTGGGCGACTCGCTCGACGACATCTCGCTGGTCCCCGCGGCTCAGGCCGCGCTCCGTGCGGTCGGGGAGCATCTCGATCCCGCTGCGGTCGCCCCGGCGGCGTCGCAGGGCGGGCTGCATCTCATCGCCGGGCTCCGGCCGCTCGCCGTCGACCTCCTGACGGCATCCGGGCTCACCCAGGAGGAGGCGCGCGGGGTCATCCCGCGCATCTGAGCGGGGCGACCCGGGTCCGAAGCATCCCGCCCGGTCAGGCGCCGCGTCTCATGCCGCGGGCGCGACTGCGCTCCATGGCACGGTCAGCTCGCCGAGCCGCCACCGGGCGCGCTCGCGCACGGGCCACCCGGCGGAGACCAGGGCGTCGAGAGCCGTGCGCCAGCGGTGCACCGGTCCGAAGGGCGCGACTGCCGCCGAGCGCTCCCACTCGGCGTCGAGCGCGGCAAGCAGCGCGTGCACGCGCTCACCCGGCACGTTGCGGTGGATGAGGGCCTTGGGGAGCCGCTCCGCGGCGATCGACGGATGCTCCAGCCCGGCGAGCCGCAGCGACAGGGTGAGAGTCTGCGGTGCCCCGTCGGAGCCGAGGCACACCCAGGTGCTCACACGGCCGATCTCGTCGCAGGTGCCTTCGACGAGGATGCCGCCGGGCGCGAGCCGGGCGGTCATCGCCGCCCAGGCGTCAGCCACGCCCGTCTCGTCGTACTGGCGCAGCACGTTGAAGGCGCGGATGACGGCCGGTCGACGCGCGGTGGGAACCTCGAAGCCGCCGAGTGCGAAGGTGACGCGGGAATCGGCGGCGAAGGGCGTCTCGCCGGCGCGCACGCGGGCGAGGGTCTCGTTCGCGCCCGACACCCGTGCCGGATCGATCTCGAGCCCTGCGATCTCGACGTCGGGGCGAGTGCGGCGCAGCCGGGCCTCGAGCTCGAGCGTGGTGACCGCGCTCGCGCCGTAGCCGAGATCGACCACGAACGGGTCCGCCGCGCGCCGCAGTGCCGGGTGCACCGCGATCCAGCGGTCGACGCGGCGCAGGCGATTGGTGCCGGTCGTGCCGCGGGTGATCTGCCCGACGGGCGAGCGGGGGCGCGGCATCCCTCCATGATGCCAGCCGCACCGAGGGCGCGCCCGGGCGACGACATCGGCGACGGTGTGGACACCCGCCGCCGATATCATGGGGCGCATGACCGCGCCCTACACGCTGATCCTCCTCCGACACGGCCAGAGCGAGTGGAACAAGACCAACCAGTTCACCGGCTGGGTCGACGTCCGTCTCACCGACCAGGGCAAGGCCGAGGCCGCTCGCGGCGGCGAGCTGCTCGCCGAGTCCGGCATCCTCCCCGATGTGCTGCACACCTCGCTCCTCAGCCGCGCCATCCAGACCGCGAACATCGCCCTCGACACCGCCGACCGGCTGTGGATCCCCGTCAAGCGCACCTGGCGCCTCAACGAGCGCCACTACGGTGCGCTGCAGGGCAAGGACAAGGCGCAGACCCTCGAAGAATTCGGCAACGAGCAGTTCATGCTCTGGCGCCGCTCGTTCGACGTGCCGCCGCCCGCGCTCCCCGCCGACGACGAGTACAGCCAGGTCGGCGACCCGCGCTACGTGGGCATCGACGGCGAGGTTCCCCACACCGAGTCGCTCAAGCTCGTCATCGACCGCATGCTGCCGTACTGGCACAGCGACATCGTGCCCGACCTTCAGGCCGGCAAGACCGTGCTCGTGACGGCGCACGGCAACTCGCTGCGCGGCCTCGTGAAGCACCTCGACGGCATCAGCGACGCCGACATCGCCGAGCTCAACATCCCCACCGGCATCCCGCTCGTCTACAAGCTCGACGAGAACCTGGTTCCGCTCGGCCCGGGGGAGTACCTCGACCCCGAGGCCGCCGCAGCAGGCGCCGCCGCAGTGGCGAACCAGGGCAAGGCCTGACGCCTCACCCGAGAACGACAGAGAGCGGATGCCTCCCCCCGGGGGCATCCGCTCTCTGACGTGTGCTGGAACGCTGCTGCGTGAGTGCTACTGCTCGACCGTGACGATGTCGAGCGCGTCGGTGGCCGCCGTCCACTCGCCGGTCGAGAGGTAGGCGACCTTCTTCGCGACGGAGACGGCGTGGTCGCCGAAGCGCTCGTGGTAGCGGCTCGCGAGCGTCGCGTCGACGGTGGCAGACGCCTCGCCCTGCCAGCTGTCGCTGAGCACCTTCTCGAAGACCGAGACGTGCAGCTCGTCGAGCGCGTCGTCGGCGTTGCGGATCTCGTCGATCAGGTCGCCGTCCTGCGTCCGCAGCAGCTCGGCGAGCTTGCGCGCCGCCTCGACGTCGAGTTCGCCCATCTTGAGGAACGTCGACTTGAGCCCCTTGGGGATCGCGCGCTCGGGGAAGCGCATGCGGGTGAGCTGGGCGATGTGCTCGGCGATGTCGCCCATGCGCTCGAGCGACGCGCTCATGCGCAGTGCACTCACGACGATGCGCAGGTCGCGCGCGACCGGCTGCTGGCGGGCGAGGATCTCGATGGCGAGCTCGTCGAGCTCGCCGGCCTTGTCATCGATCACGGCGTCGGCCTCGATGACCTCTTCGGCGAGCGACACGTCGCTCGTGCCGAAGGCCCGCGTCGCCTTGTCGATCGCCACCGTCACGAGCTCAGCGATCTCGACGAGACGCCCCTGGACGTCCTCGAGGGACTGGTGGAAGACTTCGCGCATCCGGACGCACCTTTCTGATTCCGAGCGCGCACGCGCCCGTCGGACCTCCGCGATTGTCGCCAGCGAAGGTTAACGGACGGTGCCGCCGCGGTGAATAGTACCGGGCCGCCCCGGTCGTTCCACAGCAGGTGGTGATCCGGGCGTTCACCCGCCCTCTACTCTGGTGCCATGGATACGACGCAGCTCGCGCTGCTCGCCCTGCTCGCGGGAGTCATCATCGGCGGTTCCGTCTCGGCGGTGGTGGTGCTCTCGCTCCGTGCACGAGACCGCGCGCGGGCGGAGACCTCGCTCGAGATCCCCGACGGCGTGCGCGAGGTGATGCACGGCATGGATGACGCCGTCGCCGTCAGCGACGCATCCTTCATCGTCCGAGCATCCTCCAGCGCTGCTGCCCCCTTCGGCCTCGGCGAAGGGGCGACGCTGCCGGGCGATCAGCTGCGCGCGCTCGTGCGCACCGCGCGCACTGCAGAGGCGTCGACCACCGAGACCATGCGCCTGCGCCGCGGAGCGCCGCCCGCCGAGCCCCGGCTCGTCTCGGTCCGCGCCACTCGGATCTCGCCCCGACTCATCCTGCTCGTGCTCCGCGACATCACCGAGCGCGAGCGCGTCGAGGAGATGCGTCGCGACTTCGTCGCCAACACCAGCCACGAGCTGAAGACCCCCGTCGGCGCCGTGACGCTCCTCGCCGAGGCCATCGAGTCGGCAGCCGACGATCCGCCGCAGGTGCGGATCTTCGCGAGCCGCCTGACGGCGGAGGCGAACCGCCTGGCACTGCTGACCTCGCGCATCATGAATCTCTCGCGGCTGCAGGCCGCAGACGAGCTCACACAGATGCGCACGCTCTCGGTGGACGAGGTCGTCGCTTCGGCGGTCGACGCCCACCTCATCCAGGCGGAGTCCGCCGGGGTCGAGATGCTGCGCGGCGGCAAGCGCGGGCTGTACGTGCACGGCGACGCGCAGGTGCTGAGCGAGGCGGTCGGCAATCTGATCGCCAACGCGATCGTCTACTCGCCGAGCGGCGAGCGTGTCGGGATCGGCGTGAAGTCCGTCGACGGCATCGTCGAGATCGCCGTCACCGACCGCGGCATCGGCATCTCCGAGCGTGATCAGGCCCGCGTTTTCGAGCGCTTCTACCGCGCCGATCCCGCCCGTGCCCGCCGCACCGGCGGCAGCGGGCTGGGCCTGTCGATCGTCAAGCACGCGGTCCAGCGACACGGCGGAGAGGTCACGCTGTGGTCGCGCCCCGACCGCGGATCCACGTTCACCATCCGCCTGCCGCAGGTCGCGGCACCCGCAGACGAGGCGCCGCGCAAGAAGAAGCGCCGCCGCAAGCGCGACGCGCCGAGCGTCGCCGGCACCACCCAGAACGGAGTACCGTCATGACCCGCGTCCTGATCGTCGAGGATGAACCAGATCTCGCCGACCCGCTCGCCTACCTGCTCCGCCGAGAGGGCTACGAGGTGGAGATCTCGGAAGACGGCCCCACCGCGCTCGCCGCGTTCCGCGAGCGCGGCGCCGACATCGTGCTGCTCGACCTCATGCTGCCCGGGATGCCCGGCACCGAGGTCTGCCGGCAGATCCGCGCCACGTCGTCGGTGCCGGTCATCATGCTCACCGCCAAGGACTCCGAAGTGGACATCGTCGTGGGGCTCGAACTGGGCGCCGACGACTACGTCACGAAGCCCTATTCGTCGCGCGAGTTGCTCGCACGCATGCGGGCGGTGCTGCGGCGCTTCGCGCAGGTGGACGAGGACCTCGACGAGCGCGTGCTCGAAGGCGGTCGGGTCGTGCTCGACATCGATCGCCACACGGTCGCCGTGGACGGCTCTGAGATCAACATGCCGCTCAAGGAATTCGAGCTGCTCGAGGTGCTGATGCGCAACGCCGGCCGTGTGCTCACCCGCGGCCAGCTCATCGACCGGGTGTGGGGCAGCGACTACTTCGGCGACACGAAGACGCTCGATGTGCACATCAAGCGCATCCGCTCGCGCATCGAGGAGAACCCCGGCTCACCGACGATGCTCGTCACCGTCCGCGGCCTGGGCTACCGCTTCGAGGGCTGACCCGCCTCGGTCGCCCCACACGCGAAGACGCCGCGTCCCTCGGGGCGCGGCGTCTTCGTTCGTTCAGGGGGCGGTCACTCCGCGACGGCCGCCTCGGGGACCAGGTCGGTGAGGTACGGCAGGCTGCCGTCGAGCACCGGGAGCGACGCGAGCGAGCCCTCGGCGTCGCCGGACTGGAAGTGGCCGGGGGTGTCGGCACCGGGAAGCGTGTCGAGCGCCTCGATGAGGATCGGTGGCTCGTCGGCGCCGAGGCTGACGGTGGTGCGAGCGGGGATGCGCACCGTGATGGTGTCGGCGCCGCTGTCGCCGACCTCGATGGTGACGGTCTCACTCGAGTCGGTGTCGTTGACGAAGGCGGCGATGAGGTTGCCCTGCGCACCGTCCTCGGTCGCGACGATGAAGGCGTTGCGCACCTGCACCGGACCGGAGTCGGGCACATTCACGCCGTCGGCGGCCGAGTAGGCGATGGTGGTCGCCTGCGGCGAGATCATGCTGCAGCCCGTCGTGGCGAGGGCGAGTGCGGCGCAGACGGCGAGCGACGCGATGAGGCGCGGTTTCACGGATCCTCCCAGGACGGATGACGACACCATTGCATTCTAGGGGTTCTGGCGGCCGGGTCGTGGGCACCGGCCCGAGCGTCGCGGTCGGGGGCGGAGAACCTTAGCGTATGTTCGCCTGTGGTACCCTTGAGGTTGCCGAAAGGACATAACTCCATGCTTTTTGAGGTTGGCGAGACGGTCGTCTATCCCCACCACGGGGCGGCGACGATCATCGAGGTCAAAGACCGAATCATCAAGGGCGAGACCAAGAAGTACCTGAAGCTCAACGTCACGCAGGGCGACCTCATCATCGAGGTCCCGGCTGAGAACGTCGACCTGGTCGGCGTCCGCGACGTGATCGGCAAAGAGGGCCTGGATCGGGTCTTCGAGGTGCTGCGCGCTCCCTTCACCGAAGAGCCGACCAACTGGTCGCGCCGCTACAAGGCGAATCTCGAGAAGCTCGCCTCGGGTGACGTGATCAAGGTCAGCGAGGTCGTGCGCGATCTCTGGCGCCGCGATCAGGACCGGGGGCTCTCGGCCGGTGAGAAGCGCATGCTCGCCAAGGCCAAGCAGATCCTCGTGTCGGAACTCGCCCTCGCGGAGAAGACCGACGAGGAGAAGGCGAGCGTCATCCTCGACGAGGTCCTCGCTTCCTGAATATCCACAGACGACGCCGGGTGCTCCCCGGCGTCGTCTGTCGTATGCGCCGGGCGCTAGCGTGATGGGGTGACTATCGTTCCCGTCCCTCGCGTCGGCGTGATCGTCGTGGCCGCCGGTTCCGGCACCCGGCTCGGCGCCGGAGGTCCCAAAGCACTGGTGGGCCTCGACGGCAGGTCGATCCTGCACCACGCCCTGGAGCGCGTCTTCGCCGCGCCGGCGGCGCAGGTGGTCGTCGTCGCCCCGGCCGGCCGCGAGGGTGACGCGCTCACCGAGGTGCTCGCGACCGCCGGCGATCGTCGCGACCTCGTCGGCGTGGTCACCGGCGGGCCGACGCGGCAGGAGTCGGTCGCCGCCGGCCTCGCTGCGCTGTGGGCCGATGTCGAGGTGGTGCTGGTGCACGACGCCGCCCGGGCCCTGACGCCGCCCGTCGTGTTCGAACGCGTCATCGACGCGATCTCAGCGGGAGCGCCGGCCGCGATCCCCGTCGTGCCGGTGGTCGACACCATCAAGCGGGTCGAGGGCGCCGAGATCGTCGCAGCCGTCGATCGGTCCGAGCTCGCTGCCGCGCAGACGCCGCAGGGGTTCCGCCGCGACGTGCTCGATGCGGCATACGACTCGGCGACTGCCGACTTCACCGATGACGCTGCGCTCGTCGCCGCTGCCGGCCACGAGGTCGCGGCCGTGGCCGGAGATGCGCTCGCCTTCAAGGTCACGACACCCGACGACCTCGATCGCGCGCGTGCGCTCGTGGCGGAGCATCCGTCGCCCCGCCCTGCGGGCACGGCGCGACTCGCAGCTCCACACGCGAGCCCGCGCGTCGGCATCGGCACCGACGTGCACGCGTTCGGGGGAGAGGGCGCGCTCTGGCTCGCCGGCATCGAGTGGCCGGGTGAGCCGGCACTCTCGGGCCACTCCGACGGAGATGCGGTCGCCCATGCCGTCGTCGACGCGCTGCTCGCCGCGGCGGGGCTCGGTGACATCGGCATGCACTTCGGCACCGACAAGCCCGAGTACGCCGGCGCGCACGCCGCCGTCTTCCTGGCGCGCACCCGTGCCATCCTCGGCGAGGCAGGATGGCGCATCGGCAACGTGTCGGTGCAGTTCCAGGCGAACCGGCCGCGGTTCGCCGCGCGCCGGGCAGAAGCGGAGGCAGCGCTCTCAAGCGCCCTCGGCGGAGCACCGGTGTCGGTGTCGGCCACCACGACCGACGGGCTCGGGTTCACCGGCCAGGGCGAGGGCGTCGCGGCGTATGCCGTGGCCCTGATCGAACCCGCCTGAGCCGCGCACCCCTTCGGGGCCTGAGCCGCGGCGCATCCGTTCGGCCCCTGGGCTGCGGCCCCCTGGGGACCTGAGCCGCGCACTCCTTCGGGAGGAGATTCCGCCTCGGGAGGATGGATGCCGCACATGTGTCCTCCGCACGCGGGATCTCCTCCCGAAGCAGCCCGCGCTGCGGTGCGTGCGAGGGGGAACTACCGGCCGGCCGCCGGGGCGTTGCGAAGGGTGAGGGTCATGAAGACCGACAGCGGGTCCTCGCGGTAGTCGGCGAAGGGCCCACACGGGGTGAAGCCGGCCCGCTCGTAGAGCGTCCGCGCCGGAAGGAACTCCGCCGTCGATCCCGTCTCCAGCCAGAGGCTCTCGAGCCCCGCCGCGACCGCTTCGTCGATGATGCGCTCCAGCAGTCGCCGCCCGACTCCGCGCCCGAGGAACGCGTCGTCGACGCGCATCGACTTGATCTCGCCGCGATCGGCGTCGAGTCGCTTGAGGGCGGCGATCCCGGCGAGCTCGCCATCGCTCCAGGCCGACCAGAAGGTCACCGACGGATCCCGCAGGCCGTCGATGTCGAGGGCGTGGCAGCTCTCCGCCGGCGAGAGCGCGTGCATCCCGTCGAGGTGTCGGGCGATCATGCGCTGCGTGTCGGCGCCGGAGAGGTCGTCGACGCGGATCTCGAGGGTCATGGTCACGTCCACGAGTCTGGCACCGGCGCGTTGCCGGTGTGTTTCCCCCGCCTCGAGCCGGGCATCACCCTTCGACGGCGAACGGCTTCGGGTCGCGGGGCGCGCGCGACCCCCAGGCGAGGAGGGCGAGCCCGGTCGCCAGCACCGCGAGCCCGCCGATGGCGAGGGCGGAGAGCTGCTCGCCGAGCACGGTGATGCCGAGGATGCTCGCCGTCAGCGGCTCGCCGAGCGTAAGCGTCGCCGCGGTCGCCGCCGTCAGTCCCGAGAGCCCCCACGTGAACAGCACGTACGCGATCGAGATCGTCGCGATGCCGAGCCAGAGCGCCATGACGAGGCCGCGCGGCTCGGCCAGCCACGCGAGGTCGACGAACGGGATTACCGCCGCGCTGATGATCGCGGATGTCGCCCCCATCGCCCCCACGACGGTGAACGGATCCCAGCCGTCGTCGAGGAGCCGGCGCTGCGCGTTGGCGATGACCGCGAAGGTGGCCGCCGCGCCGACCGAACCGAGCAGACCGAGCGGGTCGGTCCCCGCACCGGTTCCGTCGGCGCCGGCTTCGCCGCCGAAGCCGAGCAGGAGCACGCCGACCGTCGCGAGCGCCGTCGCCGCCATCCAGGTGGGGGTGGGGAGGCGCCGCGTGATCGCCCACTCCAGGAGGCCCGCGAGGATCGGCGCCGAGCCGAGCGCGACGACCGTGCCGACGGCGACCCCGTTGCGCTCGGTGCCCAGGAAGAACAGCGGCTGATAGAGCGCGAGGCAGAGGCCGGTGAGCACCATGAGCGCGAGCGGACGGATGCCGAGCCGCGGGCGGGGCGACGCGCTCGGACTGCGGGCATGACGGGCGGCGAGCGTGAAGGCGATGAGCGCGAGGCCCGTGCCGCCGATGACCATGCGCGCCACACCGATCGACAGGGGAGTGGTGCCGGCAGGACCGAGGGCCTGAGACGTGCCGGTGGTGCCGAAGAGCACGGCGGCGGCGAGGACGGCGAGGACATGCAGCACGTCACATTTCTACCGGCTGATCGGGTGGCTGCGTCACACCCCGGGCGCACAGGTGCCCGCCGGTAGGCTGGTGCGGTGACGGTTCAGCTCTACGACACCCAGACGCAGGCACTGCGCGACTTCGTGCCCAGCGACCCCGGGAACGTCACGATCTACGTCTGCGGCCCGACGGTGCAGTCGGGGCCCCACATCGGGCATCTCCGCGGCGCGCTGAGCTTCGACATCCTGCGCCGCTGGCTCGCACACCGCTTCGGTCGCGTCACGTTCGTGCGCAACGTGACCGACATCGACGACAAGGTGCTCGCCAACGCGACCGCCGACGAGCCGTGGTGGGCGCTCGCGTACCGCATGGAGCTCGAGTTCACCGCGGCGTACTCCGCGATCGGCATCCTGCCCCCGACGTACGAGCCGCGGGCGACGGCATCCATTCCGCAGATGCAGGAGCTCATCGCGCGCCTCATCGACGCCGGCCACGCGTACGCCGCGGGGGACGCCGCGCCCGGCGACGTGTACTTCGACGTGCGGTCGTGGCCCGGCTACGGGTCGCTCACCCGGCAGAGCCTCGACGCCATGGAGCCCGCCGCGGACGCCGACCCGCGCGGCAAGCGCAACCCGCAGGACTTCGCCCTCTGGAAGGGTGCGAAGGCCGACGAGCCCGCTTCTGCCGTCTGGGAGTCGCCCTGGGGTGCGGGCCGCCCGGGGTGGCACATCGAGTGCTCCGCGATGTCGCGCCGCTACCTCGGTCCGGAGTTCGACATCCACGGCGGCGGACTCGACCTGCGCTTCCCGCACCACGAGAACGAGCTCGCCCAGTCGACGGCGGCCGGCGACCCGTTCGCGCGCTACTGGGTGCACAACGGGCTCGTCACCGTCGGCGGCCAGAAGATGTCGAAGTCGCTGTTCAACTTCATCCTGGCCAGCGACGTGCTCTCGGAGCGGGATGCGCTCGTGATCCGCTACGCGCTGGCCGCGGCGCACTACCGCTCGAGCCTCGACATCACCGACTCGACGTTCGACGAGGCCGAGGCAGCGCTCGACCGTGTGCGCGCGTTCCGTCAGCGCGTCCTGCGCGCAGCGGGCGCGGACCCGCAGGCGGTCGCCCCCGGCGCGATCCCGGAGGCCTTCGCCCGGGCGATGGACGATGACCTCGGCGTGCCGCAGGCGCTCGCCGTGCTGCACGAGACCGTGCGCACGGGCAACACCGCGCTCGATGCCGGCGACATCGCGGCTGCGACCACCGCATCGGGCGAGGTCGCGGGGATGCTGGCGATCCTCGGGCTCGACCTCGCAGAGGCCGCCGCAGCATCGGGCGCCGCCGCAGCCGAGGCATCCGCCCTCGACTCGCTCGTGCAGAGCCTCATCGACCAGCGCGCCGACGCGCGCGCCAACAAGGACTGGGCAGCCGCGGACCGCATCCGCGACGCCGTGGCCGCCGCAGGCATCGTGCTCGAAGACTCGGCCGGTGCCACCCACTGGAACATCACCGGGGACCGCCCCGGGAAGAAGGAGTAGATCATGGCTGGAAAGCCGGGGCGCCCGGGCGCCGCGAAGGGCGGCAAGGGCCCCACCAAGGGTTCGGGCGGCAAGAACAAGCGCTCGCTGGAGGGGCGCGGACCGACGCCGAAGGCGGAGGATCGCGCCTGGCACCCCGCGGGCAAGCGCAAGGCCGCGGCCGAGCGCTACGCCGCGGCGGGCGGCAAGGGCAAGCCCGGCGGCTCGCAGGGCGGCTCGCGCCCTCGCGCCGCGAAGAAGGACGACGACACCGAGACGGTCACCGGCCGCAACTCGGTGCTCGAGGCGCTGCGCGCCAAGATCCCGGCGACGGCGTTCTACATCGCCCAGCGCGTCGAGATGGACGACCGCGTCAAGGAGATGCTCTCGATCGCGACGAACCGCGACATCCCCGTCATGGAGGTCACCCGTCAGGAGCTCGACCGCATGGCCGGCTTCGACGGCGTGCACCAGGGCGTGGCGATCAAGGTTCCGCCGTACAGCTACGCGCACCCGCAGGACCTGCTCGAGAAGATCATCGACAAGGGGCAGACCCCGCTCCTCGTCGCGCTCGACGGCATCACCGACCCGCGCAACCTGGGGGCGATCAT
This sequence comes from Microbacterium terrae, assembly GCF_017831975.1. Lineage (NCBI taxonomy): Bacteria > Bacillati > Actinomycetota > Actinomycetes > Micrococcales > Microbacteriaceae > Microbacterium > Microbacterium terrae. Next base: position 704,894 of record NZ_JAFDSS010000001.1, read on the forward strand.
CCGCTCGACGGGCGCGTTCGGCGGGCACGGGCTCATCCTCCCGCAGCGCCGTTCGGCGAGCGTGAACAGCGCCGCGTGGAAGACCAGCGCCGGCGCTGCCGCGCGGGTGCCGGTCGCGCTCGCGCCCAACCTCACGACGACGCTCAAGGAGTTCAAGAAGCAGGGCGTGTTCGTGCTGGGCCTCGACGGCGGCGGCGACGTGTCGCTCCCCGCGCTCGAGCTCGCCGATCGTCCCGTCGTGATCGTGGTGGGCTCGGAGGGCAAGGGCCTCTCGCGCCTGGTGACCGAGACCTGCGACCAGATCGTGTCGATCCCGATCGAGGCGGCGACCGAGTCGCTCAACGCCGGCATCGCGGCATCCGTCGCCCTGTACCAGGTCGCGTCGCTGCGCGACCGCGCGCGCGACTGAGTCTCATCCGTATTCGCGGGAATGAACCGCGGATGCCGCGGCTTGTGCCCTGAGAATCACCCGAACGAGAGGAACACCATGGCGCGGATCGCGGTCATCGGAGGAAACGGCTACGCCGGACGTCACATCGTCGCAGAGGCGGTGGACCGCGGACACACGGTCGTCTCCGTGGGGCGGCGTCTGCCGAGCGACCGCGTGGAGGGGGCGACGTATCTCGTCGGCTCGCTCCTCACGCCGTCCGACCTGGTCGCGCGCCTCGAAGGCGTCGACACGGTCGTGGTGAGCGTTCCGGCCCGCGGTGAGATGGAGGGCAACGTCCGCTCGAACGTCGGCGAACTCGTCCGCGAGCTGCCGACCGAGGTGCGCGTCGGGGTCATCGGCGGCGCCGGCGGCAGCCTGATCGCCCCGGGCGGGGAGCGTCTCGTCGACCAGGCGTCGTTCACCGAGGAGTACAAGCCCGAGGCGCTCGAGGCGATCGGCATCCTCGAAGACCTGCAGACGTCGGACTTCGGCCACGACTGGTTCTACGTCCACCCCGCCGGCGGCTTCGGCGTCTGGAACCCGGGGGAGCGCACCGGGTCGTACCGCGACGGCGGAGACGTGCTCGTCGTGGATGCCGAGGGCGAGTCGTACATCTCGGGCGCGGATCTCGCGGTCGCCGTCGTCGACGAGATCGAGACCCCGAAGCACTCGCGCGAGCGGTTCGCCGTCGGATACTGAGCCCGCTCCGGCGCGATCTCAGACGAGATCGCGCCAGTCGACGTCGTCCGCGTCGTCGACGATCGGGATCGCCGAGGTGATGACCGTCAGCGGAACCGTCTCGGTCGGCGGTCCCATCAGGGTCGCCTCGTCGCGGCGGTGGCGCAGCACATCGTCGATGTAGCTCGAGAGCGCCTCGGCGAGCGGCACCGACTTGCCCTTCGCCTGCGACAGGTACCAGCGGTGCTCGAGCAGCTGGTGGAACACCTCGGCGGGCTCGAGCTTGGCCCGCAGATCCCACGGGATCGCCTTCACGACCGGCTCGAAGACGCGCGTCAGCCACTCGTGGGCGACCATCTCCTCGTCATCGCCGAGGCGTGAGACGCGCACGCGGAACTCGTCGAGGTCGTTCAGCAGGCGCCGGGCCTGGTTCTCCTCGACGTCGAGCCCGGTCAGGCGCAGGAGGCGCCGCTGGTGATGCCCGGCGTCGACAACCTTCGGCTGGATCGACACCTTCGTGCCGTCGGCGGTGGTCTGGATCGACATCTCACCGATGTCGAAGCCGAGCGCGTTCAGCCGCTGCACGCGTTCGGTGAGGCGCCACGCCTCGTCGGAGCGGAACGTCTCGGTGTCGGTGAGCGCCGCCCACAGCGAGTGGTACGACGAGACGATCCCGTCGGCGATGGCGACGGCGTCGACGCCGCCCTCGAGTCGGCCGCCCGCCTCGAGGTCCATGATCTCGCCGGCGATGTTGGTGCGCGCGACGTCGAGGTCATGGGCGCGCTGGCCGGGCGTGAGACCGCTCTCGTGCAGCTCGCCGGTCTCGGCGTCGACCAGGTACGCAGCGAAGGCGCCCGCGTCGCGACGGAAGAGGGTGTTCGACAGCGAGACGTCGCCCCAGAAAAAGCCCACGTTGTGCAGCCGCACGAGGAGCGCGGCGAGTGCATCGACCAGCCGCGTGGCCGTGTCGGGCCGCAGCACCTGTGTGAACAGCGCCCGGTAGGGGAGCGAGAACTTCAGATGCGCGGTGACGAGCGCCGCGGGCAGCGCCGTGCCGTCGGCATCCGTTCGACCGGCGATCACCGCCACCCGCTCGACGCACGGCACGTCGAGACGGGCGAGGTTGCCCAGCATGTCGTACTCGCGCCGCGCCATCTCGGCGGTGGTCTCCTTGATGGCCACCACCCGCCCCGACAGGTTCGCGAAGCGCACCAGGTGGCGCGAGATGCCCTTGGGGAGGTAGACGATCGTGTTCGACGGCCACTCGGCGAGAGGCGTCGCCCACGGCAGCGTCAGCAACCCGGGGTCGACGCTGCTCGCGGTGATGCTCAGTGCGTCCGGCATGGATCCTCCCCGGGATACAGCACGACGGCGCGGGGGGATCACTCCCGCCCGCGCCGTCGCGATGGTGAAACGTCAGGCCGAAGCGATCGCCTTGTCGGTGAGGCGCTCGCCCGACTCGATGTCGAACACGTGCACGTGACCGGGGACCGGAGCCAGCGTGACGGTGTCGCCCGCGTTGGGGTGACGACGACCGTCGACGCGCGCGACGATGTCGGTGCGCTTGCCGGCGACCTCGGCGTGGCCGTAGAGGTAGCCGTCGGCGCCGAGCTCCTCGACGAGGTCGACGACGACCGAGAGGCCCTTGCCGTCCTCGGGTGCGACGACGATGTCTTCGGGGCGGACGCCCACGGTGACCTCGGAGCCGTGCGCCTTGCCGAGCGTGTCTGCCTCGATGCCGACGACCTTGTCGCCGAACTCGATGCCGCCCTCGGCGAGGTGCGCCGGGAACAGGTTCATCGCGGGCGAGCCGATGAAGCCGGCCACGAAGACGTTGTTCGGGGTCTCGTACAGGTCGCGCGGCGTGCCGACCTGCTGGAGGAGGCCGTCCTTGAGGACCGCGATGCGGTCACCCATGGTGAGGGCCTCGGTCTGGTCGTGGGTGACGTAGACGGTGGTGACGCCCAGGCGACGCTGCAGCGACGCGATCTGGGTGCGGGTCTGCACGCGGAGCTTCGCGTCGAGGTTCGACAGCGGCTCGTCCATGAGGAACACCTGCGGCTGGCGGACGATGGCGCGACCCATTGCGACGCGCTGACGCTGACCACCCGACAGGGCCTTGGGCTTGCGGGTCAGGTACTGCTCGAGGTCGAGCAGCTTCGCAGCCTCGAGCACGCGGGCGGCGCGCTCCTCCTTGGCGACGCCGGCGATCTTGAGCGCGAAGCCCATGTTCTCGGCGACGGTCATGTGCGGGTACAGCGCGTAGTTCTGGAACACCATCGCGATGTCGCGGTCCTTCGGCGGGACGTCGGTGACGTCGCGGTCGCCGATGAGGATGCGGCCGGCGTTGACCTCTTCGAGGCCGGCGAGCATGCGCAGCGAGGTGGACTTTCCACAGCCCGAGGGGCCGACGAGGACGAGGAACTCGCCGTCTGCGACCTCGAGGTTCAGCTTGTCGACCGCGGGGCGGGTGCCGCCCGGGTACAGGCGGGTTGCGTTGTCGAACGTGACTGACGCCATGTTTTCTTCTCCTTCACCGGCAGGTACGTGCCGGACGATCCGTAGTGATGGAACAAGCGGGAATCCACCCGCACGCCCGCCATCGGGCGCACGTACAGTATGCCATGGCCGGATGCAGGCCCCGTCCGGGCATTGTCTGGGCATTTCCCAGCCTGGGTGGCTAGCATCGTTTCGGCCGTGATTCCCCGGCAGGCCACCGCTTTCCCGGACCGAGTCCGGTCCGCCCCTGTCCGTCCCGAGAGGTTCCATGTCGAGCGACGACTCACACAACGCTCCCGCTGCGAGCGATCGCCGCGACGCCGTGCGCGAGAAGGCGCAGCTGGTCCAGGCCAAGCAGAAGCGTCAGCGCGCGCTGCGCATCGGCGTGCTCGGCACGGCGGTGCTGGCGGTCGTCGCCGTCGCCGCCGTCGTGGTGACGTGGACGATCTCGTCGGATGCGTCGAAGCCGGAGCTGAGCCCCGCGAACGTCGCCGACGACGGGTTCGCCGTCGCGGCCGTCACCGGTGTTGGGGGCGTCGCCGCCGACACCGGCACCGAAGTGGGCACCGACGGCGAGGCCGCGGAGTCGACCCCGACCCCGACCCCGACGCCCTCGGCCACCGAGCAGGCGGTCGACGATTCGGTCGTCGACATCCGGGTGTACGTCGACTACCTCTCCGAAGGCTCGCGCGAGTTCCAGCTCGCCAATGTGCAGAAGCTCTCGGAGTGGGTCAGCGAGGGCGCCGTGTCGCTCACGTACCACCCGGTCGCCATGCTCACCGCCAAGTCCAACGGCACCAAGTACTCGCTGCGCGCGGCTGCCGCCTCCGCCTGTGTCGCGACCCACTCGCCCGACACGTTCTTCGCATTCAACGACGCCCTGCTGCGCAAGCAGCCCGCCGTCGACTCCGACGGCTTCAGCGACACCGAGCTGGCAGACCTCGCGCAGGCCTCCGGCGCGACGCCGCCGAAGATCGTGCGCGCCTGCATCGAGGATCAGGACTACACCGGCTGGGTGAAGACCGTGACCGAGCGCGCGCTGCAGGGCCTGCCCGACACCGACGACCTCGCCCTGACCAGCACGCCGATGGTGCTCGTCAACGGCACGCCCTATGTCGGCGCGCTCGATGACCCGCAGGAGTTCTCGCAGTTCGTGCTGACCGTCGCGAGCGACGCGTACTACAAGGCGACGCCGACGCCCACGCCGACCCCCACCCCCTGACAAGCGTCCGCTCAGGCGCCCGCTCCGGGCGGATAGACTGGGCGATCTGCCGGCTTGGCGCAATTGGTAGCGCACCGTACTTGTAATACGGGGGTTGCAGGTTCAAGTCCTGTAGCCGGCACGATGACTGATCGCACCGGGCACGTCGGCGCTCGCCGGGTGCCCGCATGGGCGGCGCTCGCCGTCGCCGTCACGATCGGACTCCTCACCGCGCTGCAGGCACGGGTGAACGGACAGCTCGGCGCCGGTCTCGGAGACGGATTCGTCGCCGCGGTCATCTCATTCGGCTCGGGACTCGTGATCCTCGTCGTGCTGTCGGTCGCGCTTCCCGCCGGGCGTCGGGGTTTCGCGGCGCTGGCGACCGGCATCCGCGGCCGCAGCATCCCGTGGTGGATGCTCGCGGGCGGCGTCGCCGGCGCGCTCACCGTCGCCACGCAGGGCGTCGCCGTGGCACTCATCGGCGTCTCGCTGTTCACCGTCGGCGTGGTCGCGGGGCAGACCGTGTGCGGTCTCGTGCTCGATCGGGTCGGGTACGGACCGGCGGGGGTGGTCGCGGTCACGCTGCCGCGACTCGCCGGTGGAGCCCTGGCACTGAGCGCCGTGGCCGTGGCGATCACCGCCGGCGGCGTCGACGTTCCGTGGTGGATGCTCGCGCTGCCGTTCCTCGCGGGGACGGGTATCGCGTGGCAGCAGGCCACGAACGGACGACTGCGTCAGCGCGTCGGCACGCCGCTCACCGCGACGCTCGTCAACTTCATCGGCGGCACCGCGGTGCTCGTGGTCGCGGCGCTCATCGATGTCGCGGCCGTCGGCCCGCCGACGACGTTCCCGACCGAGCCCTGGCTCTACACCGGCGGAGCGATCGGGGTCGTCTACATCTTCCTGTCGGCGGCGATCGTGCGTCACACCGGCGTGCTGCTGCTGGGCCTCGGTGTGGTGGTCGGCCAGCTGCTCACCTCGGTGGTGCTCGACCTGCTGTGGCCGGCGCCGGCGGGCCCGGGGCTGGGCCGCCAGCTCGTGATGGTCGCCCTCGCCCTGTTGTCGGTCGTGGTCGCCGCCGCGCCGTGGCGCCGAGCGCGGGGTGCGCGCCGGCCAGGCTGAGCGCCGATTGCCGGCTGGTCGCGCCGAGTGTCCGGCATCCGGACCCTACTTCTTGCTCTTCTTGCCCTTCGCCTTCTCGCCCCCGCCGGAGTGGCGGCCCGGCATCGGCGAGAGGAAGCGGGTCGGGTCGATGGTCTTGCGCCGGAGCGCCCGCGAGCGGGCGGGCTTGCCGCCGACGTAGAGCCAGCCGAGCAGCTCCTCGTTCTTGCCCAGACCGTGCGCCTTCGCGACCGCCTTCGCGCGCGTGTAGCTTCCGGTGCGCCAGAAGACGGCGTAGCCCGCCTCGTCGAGCACGAGGCTGAGCGCGTGCGCCACGCCCGAGGCGACGGCCTCCTGCTCCCAGCGGGGCACCTTGCTCTTCTTGTAGCTCGCCACGATCGCGATCAGCAGCGGCGCGCGCAGCGGCTTGGAGTACACGCCCGAGTCGCCCTCGGCGCGCCCGATCGCGCGGCCGAGGCGTCGGCGGTCGTCGCCGCGCAGCTCGATGAGACGCCACGGCTTGAGCGACGAGTGGTCGGCGACGCGGCCGGCACCGGCGATCAGGTCGAGCAGCTCGTGGTGCGAGGGGGCGTCGTCGGTGAACTTCGACCAGGAGCGCCGATCGAGCATCGCCTCCAGCGCGCCGGTCATGTGCCGGACTCGGGCGCGAACTCGAGCGACAGCGAGTTCATGCAGTAGCGGTCGCCCGTCGGGGTGCCGAAGCCGTCGGGGAAGACGTGGCCCAGGTGCGAGCCGCAGTTCGCACAGCGCACCTCGGTGCGCACCATCCCGTGGCTCGTGTCGTCGATCAGCTCGACGGCCTCCGGCCGGATCGACTCGTAGAAGCTCGGCCACCCGCAGTGCGAGTCGAACTTCGTGCCGCTGCGGAACAGCTCGGCACCGCACGCCGCGCACGTGTAGAGACCGGCACGACTCTCATCGAGCAGCTCTCCGGTCCAGGCGCGCTCGGTGCCCGCCTGGCGCAGCACCGCGTACTGCTCGGGGCTCAGCTCGGCGCGCCACTGCTCATCGCTCTTGTCGACGGCGTACGTCATGGTTCCTCCTCGGTCCTTCACCATTCAACCCCAGCGCGGCCCGCGGCGTTCCCCGGCGGCTGTGCGTTCCCCGCGAGAATGAGGGGATGCACACGGATGCCGCGGCCGTCGCCGCCCGCTACGCGCGCTTCGCCCGCGAAGAGGCGCCGGGTCGCTCGGCGCTCTACGGCGACTGGGCCGCGGGGGTCGCAGGCGACCCGCGACTGTGCGGCATCCTCGCGCGGATCCCCGAGACGCGCCGTCAGCCGCCGCTGGTGTTCGCCGTCTCACGGCTGCTCGGTGCGCCGGAGGAGGGCTTCGCGGTGTGGGCCGACTGGGTGTCGCGCCATGCCGACGAGCTCGTGGCCGAGGCATCCGTCCGCTCGCTGCAGACGAACGAGCCGCAGCGCTGCGCGGCGCTCCTGCCCGCGCTGTGCCTCATCGACGGCCCGATAGCGCTCGTCGAGCTCGGGGCGAGCGCCGGGCTGTGCCTCTATCCCGACCGGTACAGCTACCGCTACGGGTCGCTCGCGGTCGACCCCGTCGACGGGGTGTCGCCCGTGGTACTGGAGTGCGCGCTGTCGGGCGAGCCCGCGCTGCGGATGCCGCAGATCGTCTGGCGCGCGGGCATCGACCTGACACCGCTCGATGCCGCCGACGCGGAGGACCGTGCCTTCCTGTCGGCGCTCGTCTGGCCGGGGGAGGGCGGCAGGCGGGAGCGGATCGACGCGGCCCTCGACATCGCGGCGGTCGATCCTCCGGTGATGGTCGCCGGCGATGCCTCCGACCCGGCCGTGCTCGCCGGGGTGATCGCTCAGGCTCCACAGGACGCGACGCTGGTCGTCACGACACCGGGGGTGCTGCCGCACATCCCGCGCGCCGGCCGCGAGCGCCTGCTCGCCGCGCTCGCCGGCATCGACGGGGTGTGGATCTCGATCGATCCGCCGGGGCTGCACGACGTCTGGCGTCCGCCGGTCGCGCCTGACTGGGGCGGCTTCGTGCTCGGCGTTGGCGGTGTGCCGGTCGCCGCGGTCGACCCGCTCGGCGCTTTCGTGGAGTGGCGCGCGGGGGAGCGCGGCGCGCGGGCGTAGCGTGGGCGGGTGCCCCTCACCGACCGCGACCGCGCCATCCTCGACTTCGAGGCGGAGTGGCGGCGCCACGCCGGTGCGAAGGAGGAGGCGATCCGCGCCGACCTCGCGCTGTCGCCGGCTCGGTATTACCAGCTGCTCGGGCGGCTCATCGACACCACCGAGGCTCAGGAGCACGACCCCATGCTCGTGAAGCGGCTCCGCCGGGTGCGTGATGAGCGCCTGGCGACCCAGTCCCGACACGCCTCACCGCGCTGATCCGCTCTTCCCGCGCGGCTTGAGCCGACGCACAGGGCCCGCCGGGTAGCATTCTCGGGTGCCGCACGAGACCTTTCCCCGAGATCGCTTCGACGACCTCCCGGACACGGACCGTGTGGGGGCGCACCGTGCCGAGAACCCGCGCATGCACGGCTGGGTCGTGCTGCTGTGGGCTCTGCTCGCGACGGTCGTGCTGATCGGCGCCGGCATCTTCGGGACGCTCCTCGCCTCCGGGCGCATCGAGTTCGCGCCGGCGCCGTCGGCGACGCCCGAGCCGACGGAGTCCGTGGCTCCCGTCGTGGACACCTCCTACGGGGTGCTCATCCTCAACGCGACCCCGCAGGAGGGGCTCGCCACCCAGACCAAGGATGCGGTGGTCGAGGCGGGGTGGAGCGAGGACACCGTGCTCGCCTCGGAGGCCGGGTCCGAGGACTTCGCCGAGACGACCGTCTACTACCTCGAGGATGCCGACGAGGCTGCTGCCCTCGGCCTCGCCGAGAAGATCGGCGGCGCGAGGGTCGAGCAGAGCGAGGCTTACCAGCCCGCCGATCCCGAGAGCAAGCAGCTGACCGTCGTGCTGGGGCTCGACCACACGGACGCCGGAAGCACCGCGACGCCGACGCCCTGATCGGCATCCTCCGCCCCCGCGGCGGTCCGCCCGGCCGTGGGTGTTTCCTGCCGGTAAACACTTCGATGCACGCGTGTCAACACTTGCCGTCGCGACGCGATCCGGGCGCGGCCCGTGCATACGATGAAGCCTGTCCCACCACCAGCAGGAGATTCGCATGACCCAGGGAACCGTCAAGTGGTTCAACGCCGAGAAGGGCTTCGGCTTCATCACCGTCACCGACGGCCAGGATGTCTTCGTCCACTACTCGAACATCGACATGAACGGCTTCCGCGTCCTCGAAGAGGGCCAGACTGTCGAGTTCACCGTCGGTGCCGGGCAGAAGGGTCCGCAGGCCGAATCGGTCCGCGTCGTCGCCTGACGGGCACGTCACCACACCTCACTTCCGGAAACGGGATGCCGCTCGGCATCCCGTTTCCGTGCGTTTCAGGACCCTTCGCCGCGGCTTGCACTCGATAGGGTCGAGTGCCAGAATGATTTAGCACTCGCGTTTGTTGAGTGCTAATACCCCCAGCCAACGTTCCGGAGGGACGACACACACATGGCAAAGATCATCGCTTTCGACGAGGAGGCCCGTCGTGGCCTCGAGCGCGGCCTGAACATCCTCGCCGACGCCGTCAAGGTGACGCTCGGCCCGCGCGGTCGCAACGTCGTGCTCGAGAAGAAGTGGGGCGCCCCCACGATCACGAACGACGGTGTCTCGATCGCCAAGGAGATCGAGCTCGACGACCCGTACGAGAAGATCGGTGCGGAGCTCGTCAAGGAGGTCGCCAAGAAGACCGACGACGTCGCCGGTGACGGCACCACGACCGCCACGGTCCTCGCTCAGGCGCTCGTTCGCGAAGGCCTGCGCAACGTCGCGGCCGGCGCCGACCCCATCTCGCTCAAGAAGGGCATCGAGAAGGCCGTCGCGGCCATCACGACCCAGCTGCTCGAGGACGCCAAGGAGGTCGAGACCAAGGAGGAGATCGCCGCCACGGCTTCCATCTCCGCGGGTGACCCCGAGATCGGCGCCCTGATCGCCGAGGCCATCGACAAGGTGGGCAAGGAAGGCGTCGTCACGGTCGAGGAGTCGCAGACCTTCGGCACCGAGCTCGAGCTCACCGAGGGCATGCGCTTCGACAAGGGCTACATCAACCCCTACTTCGTCACGGACCCGGAGCGCCAGGAGGCGGTCTTCGAGGACCCGTACATCCTCATCGCGAACCAGAAGATCTCGAACATCAAGGACCTTCTGCCGATCGTCGACAAGGTGATCCAGGACGGCAAGGAACTGCTGATCATCGCTGAGGACGTCGAGGGCGAGGCTCTCGCGACCCTCGTGCTCAACAAGATCCGCGGCATCTTCAAGTCGGCTGCCGTCAAGGCTCCCGGCTTCGGCGACCGTCGCAAGGCTCAGCTGCAGGACATCGCGATCCTCACCGGCGGCCAGGTCATCACCGAGGAGGTCGGTCTCAAGCTCGAGAACGCCACCCTCGACCTGCTCGGCCGTGCTCGCAAGGTCATCATCACCAAGGACGAGACCACCATCGTCGAGGGTGCCGGCGACGCCGGTCAGATCGAGGGTCGCGTGACCCAGATCCGCCGCGAGATCGAGAACACCGACAGCGACTACGACCGCGAGAAGCTCCAGGAGCGCCTCGCGAAGCTCGCCGGCGGCGTTGCCGTCATCAAGGCGGGTGCCGCGACCGAGGTCGAGCTCAAGGAGCGCAAGCACCGCATCGAGGACGCCGTCCGCAACGCGAAGGCAGCCGTCGAAGAGGGCATCGTCCCCGGCGGTGGCGTCGCGCTCATCCAGGCCGGCAAGAAGGCGTTCGCGAACCTCGAGCTCGTGGGCGACGAGGCGACCGGTGCGAACATCGTGCGCGTCGCGATCGAGGCTCCGCTCAAGCAGATCGCGCTCAACGCCGGTCTCGAGCCGGGCGTCGTCGCGAACAAGGTCGCCGAGCTCCCGGGTGGACAGGGCCTCAACGCCGCCACCGGCGAGTACGTCGACATGCTGGCCGCCGGCATCAACGACCCGGTGAAGGTCACCCGCTCCGCGCTGCAGAACGCCGCGTCGATCGCCGGTCTCTTCCTCACCACCGAGGCCGTCGTCGCCGACAAGCCCGAGAAGGTCGCGGCTCCGGCCGGCGACCCGACGGGTGGCATGGACTTCTGAGTCCACGCACTGCGTGAGAAGGGCCCCTCCTCCGGGAGGGGCCCTTCCTGCATTCCGGCGACGCTCCGCCGGGTCAGCGGAAGAGGCTCGTGGTCGCCGACTCGGCGTCGGCGTACTGCCGGGCCGCCACGCCGAGAGCGGTGCTGATGCTCGAGAGCGCATCCTCGACCTGGCGCTGGGTGAGCCGCCACTGGTCGGAGACGCCGGTGAAGGCCACCGACGCCGAGCCGGTCCACGAGGACTGCAGCTGGGTGAGCTGCACCATCATCGCGTCGGCCTCGGCGCGGATGCGATCGATGGTGCCGCGCACCGACGTGGTGGTGGCGAGGACGGCGTCGCTGTCGACGGAGAACACGGCCATGAGGGGCTCCTTGGGTATCGCTGCGGCGGGCGCCGCATCCGTCTTCACACCGTAGGAGCGCGCCGCATCAGGTCTACGGCGCGGTCAGCAGGCTGTGCACGGAACGCCGCGCTGCGGGTTCGGGGGAGGAGTCGGTGCGGTGCGCCCGCACCGAGGTGGCGGCGACCCGCTGGTCAGTCGCGCTCGAGCGGAAGGCCGCGCAGCGGCTGCGTCTCGAGCTGGAGGTGCTCGGCGGCATCGCGCGTCGCCGCCAGCGGGAAGGACACGCGGAACGTGGCGCCGCCGCCGGGGGTGTCCTTCACCCGCACGTCGCCGTGCAGCGCGTCGACGATCGACGAGACGATCGAGAGCCCGAGGCCCGTGCCGCCGGTCTCGCGGGTGCGCGAGGTGTCGGCGCGCCAGAAGCGCTGGAAGATCTTGTCCTTGATCTGATCGGGCACGCCCTCGCCGTGGTCGACGATCTCGATCCACCCCATGCGGGTGCGCGGGTCGACGCCGACCCGCAGATCGATGGGGGAGTCCTCCGCCGTGAACCGGCGGGCGTTGCCGAGCAGGTTCGTCACGACCTGGCGGATCTTGTTCTCGTCGCCGAGCACCACCGGAGGGACCACCGCCTGCAGCGACGGCTCCTCGGGCACCGGCGCGACCGGAGGCATCGCGCCCGTCGATGCGGAGCTCGCGGACACCGGCCGGGGCTTGCGGCGCAGCAGCGAGAGCGCGCCGCTCCGGGCGAGAACCGCGGGTCCGCTCCCGGGCGTGCGGCGCTTCGGCTGCGGCTCGTCGGCCACCTCGGGTTCCGGCGCCGGCGGGGGCGGCTCGGCCGTGGTGTCGAACACGGTCACGGGCCGCAGCGGAGCCGACGCGCGCAGGTCGAGCGCCGCATCCCGCGCCACCGGACGCAGATCGACCGGGGCGATCACCACATCGCGACGCTCGTCCAGACGCGCGAGCGCCAGCAGGTCTTCGACGAGGAGGCCCATGCGGATGGCCTCCTTCTCGATGCGGTCCATCGACTGCGCGACGTCCTGATCGCCGTGGATCGCGCCCATGCGGTACAGCTCGGCATAGCCGCGCACGGTGACGAGCGGGGTGCGCAGCTCGTGGCTGGCGTCGCCGATGAAGCGCCTCATCTGACGAACGGTGGCGTCGCGCTGCGCGAGTGCGACGTCGACACGGTTGAGCATCGCGTTGATCGCGGTCTTGAGACGGCCGACCTCGGTCGAGGTCGGCTCGATGTCGGTCATGCGCTGGCTGAAGTCCCCGGCGGCGATGGCGTCGGCAGTGGCCTCCACCTGCCCGAGGCTGCGGAACGTGAGGGTGACGAGGAACCGCGTCGCGAAGGCGCCCGCGACGAGGATGAGCACCGAGAGCACGCCGTAGATGCCGATGTACGACGCGATGGTGCGGTTCACGGATGCGAGCGGCACGGCGACCAGTTGCGGGTACAGCGTGCCGGTGGCGCCGAGCACCTGCGGGGCGACGGCGGCGTGGAACTCGGCCTCGCCGTCGGCCGAGTGGAGCACGAAGATCTCGAGCTCCTCCTCCTGCGCCTTCTCGAGGGTGAGCGTCTCGGGGACGACCGGCTCCGGGCCGCCCCGACCGCCCACGAGCGTCAGCAGATTCGACTCGCCCTCGGTGATCACGGGGTTGTACACGGCGACGAAGTAGTCGACCGCGGCGGCGTTCGCGTTGGGCTCGACCACGAGCACTCCGTCCTCGACGGTCATGTCGAGAAGCGACTCCGCTGCGGCAGTGCGGGCGAGGGAGTCGACCTGGGTGTCGACACCCTCGGTGAGCGAGTTGCGCAGGAAGATCGCGGTGCCCACTCCCGCGGCGAAGAGTCCGACGGTCAGGAGCGCGACGGTGACCCCGGTGACTTTCGCGCGCAGGCTCGTGCCGCGCCACCACCGGGTGACCGCGTCGGGCTTGTGCGCCAGGTCGCCCCCTTCGTCGTGGTCCGCGTCAGGCGGACTTGCCGGCCTTCAGCATGTAGCCGAAGCCGCGCTTGGTCTGGATCAGCGGCTCCGACGAGTGCGGGTCGATCTTGCGGCGCAGGTACGAGATGTAGCTCTCGACGATGCCGGCGTCGCCGTTGAAGTCGTACTCCCACACGTGGTCGAGGATCTGCGCCTTCGACAGCACGCGGTTGGGGTTGAGCATGAGGTAGCGCAGCAGCTTGAACTCGGTCGGGCTGAGGTCGATCGACACGTCGCCGACGACGACGTCGTGCGTGTCCTGGTCCATGGTCAGCTCGCCGGCGCGGATGACCGACTCCTCGTCGGTCTGCATGGTGCGGCGCAGGATGGCCTGGATGCGCGCGACGATCTCGTCGAGGCTGAACGGCTTGGTGACGTAGTCGTCGCCGCCCGCGTTGAGCCCCGTGATCTTGTCCTCGGTCTCGTCCTTCGCCGTGAGGAAGAGGATCGGCGCGGTGTACCCGGCGCCGCGGAGCCGCTTGGTGACGCTGAACCCGTTCATGTCGGGCAGCATCACGTCGAGCACGATCAGGTCGGGCTCCTCCTCCAGCACGGCGGAGATCGTCTGGGCCCCGTTCGAGACCGCCTTCACCTGGAACCCCGCGAAGCGCAGGCTCGTGATGAGGAGGTCGCGGATGTTCGGCTCGTCGTCGACGACAAGGATGCGCGGAGCGGTCATGGGCCCATTATGTCGGTCGAACCGATGCGCGGGCTGGAATTCCTGCGGAGTGGTCCTATTCGACGGAGGTGCCCTTGAGGATCGGCGCGACGGCCGGAACGATTGCGGGAGAGGGCCGCGACGCGTGACCCCACCCGACGGGAGGAGGACGCTCATGCCGCACATCGTGATCGTGGGGGGCGGGCTGGCCGCCGGCACGGCAGCAGAGAAGCTGCGCGATGAGGGGTTCGACGGCGACATCACCGTCGTCGCGGCCGAGCAGTACACGCCCTATCAGCGCCCGCCCCTGTCGAAGGGTTACCTGCAGGGGGAGGAAGGTGCGGATGCCGTCGTGCTGCACCCCGACGACTGGTACGCGCAGCACCGGATCGGCGTCCGCACCGGCGTGGCGGCGACGTCGCTCGAGGTCGCCGCGCACCGGGTCGTCCTCGACGACGGCTCGACGCTGGCCTACGACAGCATCCTCCTCGCCACCGGCGCGCAGCCGCGCAGCCTGCCGCTGCCCGGCATCGCCCTGGAGGGGGTGACGACCCTGCGGCGCCGGGACGACGCCGACCGCCTCGCTGACGCGCTGCGTAGCGGCGGACGGCGGCTCGTGGTGATCGGCGCGGGCTGGATCGGCATGGAGGTCGCAGCCTCGGCGCGGCAGCTCGGAAACAAGGTGACGGTCGTCGATCGCGACCCCGTACCGCTGGCGACCGCGCTCGGTGCGGAGATGGGTGCGGTGTTCCGCGCACTCCACGAGGAGCACGACACGACCGTGCGCACGAGCGCGGCGATCGAGGCCGTCACCGGCGACGACCGGGCCCAAGGTGTCGTCGTGGACGGCGACGAGATCCCCGCCGACCTCGTGGTCGTCGGCGTCGGCGCGGTGCCCGATACGGCGCTCGCGGAGACCGCCGGGGTGCGCCTCCTCAACGGCATCCTCACCGACTCGTCGATGCGCACGGATGCCCCCGATGTCTTCGCCGCCGGCGACGTCGCCAACCCCTACCACCCCGTCGTGCAGCGGCATCTGCGCAGCGAGCACTGGGACAACGCGATCAAGACGGGTGAGGTCGCCGCCCGTGCGATGCTGGGGCTCCGGGCCTCGCATCGGAGCATCCCCTACTTCTACACCGATCAGTACGACCTCGGCATGGAGTTGTCGGGGTACGCTCCGCTCATGTCGTCGGCCGACGTCGTCGTGCGCGGAGACCGCGACGCGCGGGAGTTCATCGCGTTCTGGGTCGACGACGGGACCATCGTGGGAGGAATGAACGTGAACGTGTGGGATGTCAACGAGTCCGTGCAGGCGCTGATCCGGTCGGGCGCGCGCGTCGACCTCGATGCGCTCCGCGACCCGGCGGTGCCGCTCGACTCCCTCCTCTCCGCGTGAGTGCGGCGACCGCGCCCCTGTCGCGCACCATCGGCGGCCGCGACTTCGCCTTCGACCGACACGTCGCCGTGATGGCGATCGTGAACCGCACGCCCGACTCCTTCTACGACCGCGGGGCGACGTTCGCCCTGGATGCCGCGGTGGCGGCCGGCCGGGCCGCCGTGGCGGCGGGCGCCGAGATCATCGATGTGGGCGGCGTGAAGTTCGCGCCCGGTCCGCCCGTTCCCGTCGCCGACGAGATCGAGCGCGTCGTCCCCGTCGTGCGCGCGCTCGCGCCGCTCGTGCCGGTGAGCGTCGACACGTTCCAGCCGGCGGTCGCCCGCGCCGCCATCGAGGCGGGCGCAGCGATCATCAACGACACCACGGGCCTCCGAGACCCCGAGATGGCGGCGGTGATCGCCGACAGCGACGCCGCCGTGGTCGTCTGCCACAGTCTGGCGGTGCCGCGCACGCAGCATCCGCAGCCTCACTACGACGACGTGATCGCCGAGGTCGGCGCGTTCCTCCGCGAACGCGTCGCGCTCGCCGAGGCGCACGGGATCGCGCGTGATCGGATCATCGTCGACCCCGGTCACGACCTCAACAAGAACACGCTGCATTCTCTCGAAATCACCCGCAGACTCGGCGAGATCGCCGCCGAGGCACCCGATCTGCCGCTGCTGGTGGCTCTGTCGAACAAGGACTTCGTCGGCGAGACTCTCGACCGCGACCGGCCGGACCGGCTCTCCGGGTCGCTCGCCGCCGCCGTGTTCTGCGCGCAGCAGGGCGCGCGCATCATCCGGGCGCACAACGTCGGCGAGACGGTCGACGCGATGCGCATGCTCGAGGGGATCCTCGGATGGCGCGAGCCGGCGTACCTGCGGCACAACATGCGTCCGGAGGGGAACGACTGATGCTCGCCCACGACGATCTGACGGCGGCCTATGCGCTCGACGACCGCGAGACCCCGCGCATCCGCATGAACTTCGTCGCGTCGGTCGACGGCGCGGCCACCGTCGCCGGACGCAGCGCCGGCCTCGGCGGCGACACCGACCGGGTGATCATGCAGGTGCTCCGCGCGATGAGCGATGTGGTGCTGGTCGGCGCGGGCACCGTGCGCGCCGAAGGGTACGGCGGTACGAAAGTGGACGGTGAGGATGCCGCGTGGCGACGGGCGCACGGGCTGCCCGAGCAGCCCCGGCTCGCCGTCGTCTCACGCCGGCTCGACCTCGAGCCCGGGCATCCGTTCTTCCGCGATGCCGCCGCCCGCCCGCTGGTCGTCACCTGCGCGGCCGCGCCGGCAGACCGCCGGGAGGCGCTCGGTGCGGTGGCCGACGTGATGGTGTGCGGCGACGAGGCGGTCGACCTGGCGGACATGCGCGCGCAGTCGGCGGCCGCGGGGAGGACGCAGATCCTCTGCGAAGGAGGCCCGCACCTCTTCGGCGCGCTCCATGACGCTCGCCTGGTCGACGAGGTCTGCCTCACGCTCTCGCCGCGGCTCGCCGGCGGCGCGGCGGGCCGCATCATGCGCGGCTCCGCGGAGGCCGTCGCCGACCTGCGTCTGGCCTCCCTGCTCCGCGACGACGACTGGCTGTTCCTGCGCTACGCGCGCTGACCGGGCGCCGGCCGTGCGCGCTGCACGCCGGCGCGTCAGTCCAGGCAGGCTCGCACGGCGCGCGTGATGACCGGACGGATCTCGGCGTCGGGGTCGACCGTCAGCCGGTGAAGGATGAGTCCGTCTCCGGTGGCCATCAGGGTGCGCACGGCATCGCTCGGCGATGCAGCGCCGACCCGTTCGAGCAGGTGGGTCGTCCATTCCACGAAGACCTGTCGCTGCGCGACGAGCGGCGCCAGGAGCCGGGGGTCTCCCGCACCCTCCAGGAACATGGCGTAGCGCGCTCGCGTGCGCGCGGCGAGCGGGCCCGACTGCACCTCGATCATCGCGCTGAGCGCCTGGATGAGCTCTTCCGCGGTGTCGATCTGCGGTCGCGGCGCGCTGTCGAAGTCGGCCCGCTCGGTCTCGGCCAGGTGCACGACCACACCTGCGACGAGTGCGTCGCGGGTGCGGAACCAGTTCGAGGTCGATCCCTTCGGGAGAGCCGCACGCTCATCGACGCGTGCGTGCGTCAGCGAGCGGATGCCCTCCTCGCCGACCAGGAGGAGAGCCGCGTCGAGCGCGCGGAGCCGAGTGGATGCCACGCAGTCAGAGTAGATCGCGCGCGCTCACTATGAAAGTAGTGACACAGCACTATGAAAGTAGTATTCTCATTGCACGACCTCGCAGAAGGGGGTGCTCCCATGAGCCTCACCGAATCGCATCCGGTTCTTCGCATGCAGGCATGGCGCGAGCTGCGCGCTGCGCCCGCGGTGGTCTTCGACGCACTCGTCGACCCCGAGAAGCACATGGAGTGGCTGGCGCCGCCCGGCAGCTGGGGCGCCGTCGAGTCGACCGTCGACCTGCGCGTCGGAGGCGTCTGGGAGTCGCGGTTCAGCCCGACGCCGAGCACGCGGGTGCACGACGTGCAGACGTACGTCGCGATCGAGCCGCATCACCGGCTGATCACCGACCTCGTCTCGGAGGCCACGGTCGACGGGAAGCCGGCGCCGGCGCTGCGCTCCCGTATCGAGATCACGCTCGCCCCCACCGTCTGGGGCACCTACATGTCGGTGGAGCAGACCGGCTTCCCGAGCGCCGAGATGCGCGACTTCTTCGAGACCGAGGTGTGGCAGCGCGGGTTCGACCGGCTCGAGGCGTTCCTCGCGCGCCGCGGCTGATCAGGCGGCTTCGTCGATCCCGTCGGCGTCGAGGATGGTGTACGCGTAGCCCTGCTCCGCCAGGAACCGCTGCCGGTTCTGGGCGAAGTCCTGGTCGACGGTGTCGCGGGCGATGAGGGTGTAGAAGCTCGCCGTGTGAGCGGACTGCTTCGGGCGCAGAAGCCGTCCGAGGCGCTGAGCCTCCTCCTGCCGCGAGCCGAACGAGCCCGACACCTGGATGGCGACGGATGCCTCGGGAAGGTCGATCGAGAAGTTCGCGACCTTCGACACCACGAGCACCGAGATCTCACCCACCCGGAACGCCTGATAGAGCTCCTCGCGCTCGTCGACCGGCGTCTGCCCGGTGATCTTCGGGGCGCCGAGAGCCTCGGCGAGCACGTCGATCTGATCGAGGTACTGGCCGATGATCAGGATGCGCTCGCCGGCGTGGCGCTCGACGAGGCGGCGCACGACGCCGATCTTCGCGGGGGCGGTGGCGGCGAGGCGATAGCGCTCGTCGTCGGCCGCCGCCGCGTACTCGAGGCGGTCGCCGGCGGGGAGGTCGACGCGGACCTCGTAGCAGACGGCGGGCGAGATGAAGCCCTGGGCCTCGATCTCCTTCCACGGCGCGTCGAAGCGCTTGGGACCGATGAGGCTGAACACGTCGCCCTCGCGGCCGTCCTCGCGCACCAGGGTCGCGGTGAGGCCCAGGCGGCGCCGCGCCTGCAGGTCCGCGGTGAGCTTGAAGACGGGGGCGGGGAGCAGGTGCACCTCGTCGTACACGACGAGGCCCCAGTCGAGCGCATCGAGCAGAGCGAGGTGCGCGTACTCGCCCTTCCGCTTAGCCGTGAGGATCTGGTACGTCGCGATCGTGACCGGCTTGATCTCCTTGGTCTGACCGGAGTACTCGCCGATCTCCTCCGGCGTCAGCGACGTGCGCTTGAGCAGCTCGTCGCGCCACTGCCGTGCGCTGACGGTGTTCGTGACGAGGATGAGGGTGGTCGTCTTCGTGTCGGCCATCGCCGCGGCGCCCACGAGCGTCTTGCCGGCGCCGCAGGGGAGCACGACGACGCCCGAACCGCCCTCGGAGAAGATGTCGACGGCCTTGCGCTGATAGGGCCGCAGCGTCCAGCCGTCCTCGGCGAGGTCGATCGGGTGGGGCGTGCCGGGCGTGTAGCCGGCGAGGTCCTCCGCCGGCCAGCCGATCTTCAGCAGCTCCTGCTTGATGTGACCGCGGGCCCACGCGTCGATGAGGAACACGTCGGGCGCCGGGTGGCCGATCAGCAGCGGCTGGATGCGCTTGTTCTTCGAGACCTCGGCCAGCACCGCGGCATCCGTCGACCGCAGCACGAGGTCGCCGCCCGAGCCGTCTTCGGCGACCGGCGTCCGCTCGATGACGAGGCGCCCGTAGCGATTGACGGTCTCGCGGATGTCGATCGACACGCTCGGCGGCACCGGGAACCGCGACCAGCGGTCGAGCGTCGACAGCATGTCGTCGGCGTCGTGGCCGGCGGCCCGTGCGTTCCACAGTCCGAGCCGCGTCACGCGATAGGTGTGGATGTGCTCGGGGGCGCGCTCGAGCTCGGCGAAGATCGCCAGTTCGTGACGGGCGCTCTCGGCGTCGGGATGCGCGACTTCGAGGAGCACCGTACGGTCGCTTTGCACGATGAGAGGTCCATCAGCCATAACGGACGAGTCTACCGGCGTGGAGGGCGACCCGGACCGTGCCGAGAGCACCGGATGCGATCAGGCGGGGCGCACGCTCACGATGCTCGAGACCGGCAGGGTGCGCTCGATGTCCGCCGCACGGTCGCGCCCGCGGAGTCTGCCGCCGCCGAGACCGGCCGCCTCGAGCGTGAACGCGCGCTCGGCGCCGTCGGGCATGCGCACCACGACCAGGATCGCGGCGCGGGCGCGCACAGCTTGATCGAGCTCGCGCTCGAGCCAGCCCTCGTCGCCGGAGGCGTCGTGGCCGCCCCGCAGCCGCTGGATGAGCGGCGCGTACGCGTCGGCGGGTGCAGGCGGTGCCGCACTTCCGGCGGAAGGGCGACGATGAAGCGACTCCGGGGCGCCCGTGTCGTCGACCGCCACGACGGGGTATCTGGCGTCGGCGAGCGACCAGTACACGGCTTCCCGCGCGACGCGCGTGTGGAGCGCGCCGTCTTCGGCGATGAGCCCGAGCGAGCGCAGCGCCTGATCGACGGCGATGGCATCGAGGAGCGCCGCATCGGGGCTCTCCACGAGGGTGCGCCCCGTCGCCGCCGTGCTCACCCGAACGAGCCCGTGGCGCGATGCCGTGCTCTCGATCAGGTACTTCAGGGGCTGCGGGATGCCGGTGAGCGAGAGTGCACCGAGGAACTCGACCATCGATGCCGCCGTCTCGCCCTCGGTCAGCGCCGCGGTCACCGACTCGGAGGTGAACCGGTACGACGAGGCCTGCGCCCGTGACTCGCGCGCGGCGATGCGGCGCAGGCGCATCTCGAGCGCGGGCAGCAGGGGGCCGGGGGAGATGGCGCTGAGGTCGGCCTGCAGGTAGACCCGGTCGATCTCCGCGGGGAGGTGCGCGGCGAGCGGCGAGCCGTCGACCGGGCCTCCGGCGCGGAGCGACGCCGCCCAGGCCGGCTCGGCGCCGGAGGGGTCGAGCAGCCCCCACGCGCGGCTCATCCGCTCGAGGCGCGCGGCCTGCGCCGGCCATTCGGCGTCGAGCGGGTAGGCGCCGGCCCACGCCGCGGGCGGAGCGGCGGAGCCGTCGCCGGTGCGGGGGAGGAGCGTGGCGATCCCCGTGGCGACCGCCTCCCAACGGGCCGTCGTCGACAGCTCGAGCCAGCGCTCGCCGGCCGCGGTGATCGTCCACTCGCGCTCGCCCGCGCGCATGAGCCCCGTCGCGGTCGCGGCCACCAGCAGGTCTTCGAGCTCGTCGGCGGTCTCGACCGCGCGCGACTCGATCAGGCGCTTGCGGTCGACGGCGCTCACCGGACCGACGCCGGTGCGTCCGAGCGGGGCGTGGGACGCGGCGAGCAGCACGTCGGCGAGGGCCCCGGCGGTGGTGAACGCGCGCTCGGCGGCGGCCGCCGTCTCACGGTCGTCGGTGGTGCGCGGCGCGTCGTGCGGGTCGGGTTCGAAAGCCGACGGATGCTCCGCCCGGAGCGCGTCGACCTGGGCGATCACGGCGGCGTACGGCTTACCCGCCGCGGTGAGGAACGCCAGCTGCTCGAGCGCTGCGGCGGACGGGGCGTGCGTCAGCGCCGCGAGTGCCCGGCGCGGGAGGCGCAGGAGTGCACGGTCGATCGAGGCGGGGTCGAGCAGCGCCTCCGCGGCGTCGAAGAAGTCCTGCCATCCGGTGGACGCCGGGATGCCGCGGGCGGCGAGCACCGAGGCGAGCGAGACGTCGTCGCGCGCGGCAAGCCACGTCGCGAGGGCACGCTCGTCGGAGACCACTCAGCCTCCTCGGTTGGCCCGAGCCCTCCGGACGAAGCTCATGATGAGCACGGTGAGCAGCATCGCGAAGGCGAGGATCGGCGCGATCCAGATCACGAGGGCCACGGCGGGCCAGACTCCCGACTGCATGTCGGCGCCGGCCGAGGAGCCGATCATGATCGCGAAGAAGCACACGATCGACAGCAGCAGGAGCCCCAGCGACATGAACGCCAGAAGTCGGTCGATCGGGCGGACGGGAACGTCGCCGCCCTGGTTGCGTGTGCTCATCCGCTCCAGCCTACCCGTGCCGCCGGTGCTCTAGGCTGGGGGTGGGGATCGGGTGATCCCTGTTCTGTCATGCGCAGAACCGCATTCTTCCCGCCGATCACGGCGGCACGATCACAGCGAGGTCTCCATGCCCACCGGCAAGGTCAGGTTCTACGACGAGGACAAGGGTTTCGGCTTCATCTCCACCGATGACGGCCAGGACGTGTTCCTCCACGCGAGCGCCCTCCCCGCCGGCGCTGC
Organism: Microbacterium terrae; assembly: GCF_017831975.1. Classification (NCBI taxonomy): domain Bacteria; kingdom Bacillati; phylum Actinomycetota; class Actinomycetes; order Micrococcales; family Microbacteriaceae; genus Microbacterium; species Microbacterium terrae. The sequence goes on from NZ_JAFDSS010000001.1 coordinate 727,044, forward strand.
CGCGCCCAAGCAGGGAACGCGTCTCGAGTTCGGCATCGCCGACGGCAAGCGTGGGCCCCAGGCGCTGTCGGTGCGGGTGCTCGAAGCGCCTGTCAGCCTCAGCAAGCGCAACCGCATGCGCGCCGACGACATGGCGGTCGTGGTCGAAGACGTCGTGAAGCTGCTCGACGGAATCGGCGGCGAACTGCGCCGAGGCCACTACCCGAAGGGGCCGCAGGCCAAGCAGGTCGCGGCGATCCTGCGCAAGGTCGCGGATGACTTCGACGCCTGATCCCGACGAGACCGTGAGCGAGGCCGACGCGCCCGCCCTCGCCGTCGACGACGCACCCTCCGACGCCGAACCCGGCACCGTGTCCGACGCCGATCCCGTCACCGAGCCTGCTTTCGCGGAGCCCGCCGACGACCCCGCTGCGGAGGAGGTCGACGCGGTGCGCGAAGCCGACGAGCGGCTGCTCGCCGCGCACGACCTCGCCCTTGCGGCGCTCAAGGAGGTCACTCCCGAGACGTCGATCGGCGCACCCGCGGGGCACCGCGTCGAGGCCGACGGCGTCGTGTCGCTCCTGTTCGCCAACCGCATGGCGGGGTACCCGGGCTGGTTCTGGACGGTGAGCCTCGCCCGTGTCGAAGACGCCGAGCCGACCGTGCTCGAGGTGGAGCTCCTCCCCGGCGACGGCGCCCTGCTCGCGCCCGACTGGGTGCCGTGGGCGGTCCGGCTGGCCGACTATCAGGCGGCTCAGGCCGCGCTCGCCGACGCCGGCGATGACGACGACTCCGACGCGGAGCTCGACGACGTCGACGATCTGGATGCCTCCGACTTCGACGACGACGGGTCGCCGATCCTGCACGGCGGCGACGTCGACGGCGTCGACATCGATGAGCTCGATGCGAGCCTCGACACGCACCACGACTCCGATGACGACGCCGCAGAGGATGACTCCGACGACGACGAGTCGATCGACGACGAGTCGAACGACGATGACGACGACGATGAGGACGACGGATTCGACGACGACGACTCCGACGAGGATGACGCGTCGGACGAGTTCTTCGACGACGACGAAGACGATTCGGCAGACGACGACGAGGACGACGCCGCTGCGTCGACGCGCCTCGACGGGGACCACCCGGACGAGTCCGAGTAGCCCCCGCCCGGCCGTCAGGCCCGTGCGGCCTCGACGGCGATCGCGGCCGCGACGCTGAACGGCGCCGACAGGAGCACCTCGTCGCGCGACGACGGACCCACCAGCAGGTCGAATGCGCCGGCCTCGACGAGGCGCACGCCCGCGGCATCCACGATGGAGCACTCCGCGACCGCGATCTCCAGCTCCACGACGCGCGACTCGCCCGGGGCGAGATCGACGACGCGGAACCCCTTGAGCTCCTTGTCCGCCCAGCTCACCGAGGTGACCTGGTCGCGGACGTAGAGCTGCACGACTTCGCGTGCCGGCCTGGGGCCGGCGTTGGTCAGGCGCACCTCGGCGCGCACCGCGTCTCCGAGACGCAGGTCGCCGCCGCCGATGACCGCCAGATCGGTGTACTCGACCGAGGTGTACGACAGCCCGTCGCCGAAGGCGTGGGCCGGGCTCTGCGTGAGGTCGGCGTAGCGGTTGCCGTGCTGTCCGCGGATCTGGTTGTAATACGTCGGCTGCTGGCCGGCGTGACGGGCGAACGAGATCGGGAGGCGGCCGGTCGGCTCGATGAGGCCGAGCACGAGCTCCGCCACCGCTGTGCCGCCCGCCATCCCGGGGCTCGCCGCCCATACCAGCGCAGACGCCTGCGCGGCGGACCGCGGCAGCACGAGCGGCTTCGAGGCGAGCAGCACGATCACGAACGGGGTTCCTGATGCCGCGACGGCGTCGATGAGCGCGTTCTGCGATCCGACGAGTTCGAGGGTCGCCGTGGAGCGGCCCTCGCCGACGAGTTCGATGCGGTCGCCGACCACGATGACGGCCAGATCGCTGCGCTCCGCGATGGCGACGGCCTCGGCGAGGACGCCCGCATCGGTCTCGCAGGGGACGACGATCGGCGGCCGCGGCTGCCCGTCGGGGAAGAACGCTCCCGCGGGGTCGTCCTCGAGGGTGAGGATGTCGGCGCCGCGCGCGTGCTCGACCTCCCACCCGGCGGGCACGAGGTCGCGGAGGCCGTCGAGCACGGTGGTGATCATCTCGCGCGGATGCCCGTCGGGGATCCAGTCCGCTTGACCCGACGACCCGGCCCAGTCGCCGAGCTGGGTCTGGGCGTCGTCGGCCAGCGGGCCGAGCACCGCGATGCGCCGGGGAGAGGCATCCGACATCGCCCGTCCGTCGGCATCGCGGTCGGTTCCGGGCACGAGCGGGAGGATGCCGTCGTTCTCGAGCAGCACGAGCGAGCGCCGAGCGGCTTCGAGGTTGAGGGCGGCGTGCTCGGCGCTGCCGACCGTCGCGGCGACGCGCGCTGCATCGGGCCGGCGGGGGTTCTCGAACAGGCCGAACTCGAACTTCAGCAGCAGGATGCGCGAGACCGCCGGGTCGAGGTCGGCCTCGGTGAGGAGGCCCATCTCGATCGCGTCGAGTGCGCCCCGGAAGAATCCGGGCGTGGTCATGACCATGTCGTTGCCCGCCTTCACCGCGGCGGCTGCCGCGTGGGCGTAGTCGGGCTGCACCTTCTGCTCCCAGACCATGCGGCCGACGTTGTCCCAGTCGGTGATCAGGGTGCCGGTGTAGCCCCACTCGCCGCGCAGCACATCGCCCAGCAGCCAGTCGTTCACGGTGATCGGAACCCCGTCGGTCGACTGATAGCCCAGCATGAAGGTGCGGCATCCCTCTTTCGCCACCCGCTCGAACGGGGGAAGGAACCAGGAGCGCAGCTTGCGGCGCGACAGGTCGGCCTCGCTGGCATCGCGCCCGCCCTGGGTCTCGGAGTACCCGGCGAAGTGCTTGGCGGTCGCCAGGATCGCGGTGTCGTCGGTGAGCCCGTCGCCCTGGTACCCGCGCACCATGGCCGACGCGAGCTCGCCGATGAGGAACGGGTCCTCCCCGAACGTCTCGTCGACGCGGCCCCAGCGGAGGTCCCGCGCGATGCACAGGACCGGCGAGAACGTCCAGTGCACGCCGGTCGCGGCGACCTCGACGGCGGTGGCGCGCGCGACGCGCTCGAGCAGATCGGAGTCCCAGGACGCGGCCATGCCGAGCTGCGTCGGGAAGATCGTCGCGCCCTCGAAGAACGAGTGTCCGTGGATGCAGTCCTCACCGACGAGGAGCGGGATGCGCAGCCGGGTCTGCGACACGAGCTCGTGGGCGCGCTCCAGCCGCTCGGGAGAGGTGTGCAGGATCGAGCCGACGTGCTGGCGCAGCACCTGATCGTCGAGGTCCTCGCGCGCGTCGAGCTGCATCATCTGCCCGACCTTCTCCTCGACGGTCATCCGCCCGAGCAGGTCCGCGATGCGGTCGGCGACGGGGAGGCTCGCGTCGAGGTACGGCGGGGCGGCGATGTCGGGCGTGGTCACGAAGTCTCCTGTGTGGTCGTTGCGGGCCGGACGGCGGTGACGGTGTCGTTCACGTTCAGACCCTTCTTCTTCATCGCGCGGGCGCGTTCGCCGGCCGATCGCAGACGGGGGTTGACGTACTCGTCGATGCCGAAGTTGATCAGCGACAGCGCGACGCCGATCGCGGCGATGCACAGCCCGGGCGGCAGGTACCACCACCACTGGCCGAGGCGGAACGCCCCCTGGGCGCTCGCCCAGTTGAGGATGGTGCCCCAGTTGTACGTGGTGACGGGGATGATGCCGATGTACGACAGCGTGGTGAGGCCGATGATCGCGGCGGTGACGGTGCCCACGAAGCTCGCGGCGATCAGCGCCATGAGGTTCGGGAGCATCTCGACCGTGATGATGCGGCGGAGCGGCTCTCCGTTGGCGCGTGCGGCGAGCACGAAGTCCCTGCCGCGCAGCGACATCGTCTGCGCGCGCAGCACGCGCGCCCCCCAGGCCCAGCCGATGAGACCGAGCACCGCTGCGATGACCCACAGCGGCGGGTCTTCGAACATGGTCGCCACGATGATGATGAGCGGGATGCCCGGGATCACGAGGAACACGTTGGTGAGGGCGGACAGCGCTTCGCTGCGCCACCCGCGCAGGTAGCCCGACGTCACGCCGACCACGATCGCGATGAGCGTGGCGATGAGGGCGGCGAGGAACCCCACCACGATGACGCCTCGGGTGCCGTGGATGACCTGGCTCAGCACGTCTTCGCCGATATGGGTGGTGCCGAGCCAGTGCGCCGCCGAGGGCGGCTGGAAGCGCGCCGTGTTGTCGACCTTCGTGGGCGAGTACGGGGCGAGCACGTCGGCGAAGATCGCGACGAGCACGAAGAACCCGAGGATCGTGAGGCCCGCGATCGACTTGCCGTTGCGGAACATCGCGAATGCCGAGCCGAGCTTCGACCAGTACGTCGGCTTGCGGGGCGGAGCAGCCGGGGCACCGGGGGTGCGCACGGTCGCCGTCGCCGGAGTGCGGGCCGGGCGCGTGGCGCCGGCCTCGGTGATGGTGTCCATGCTCAGGCCTCCGTCTGGCGCGTGCGCGGGTCGAGGAATGCATAGGCGACGTCTGCGAGCAGGTTCGCCAGCAGCACCGAGATCGTGATCACGAGGAACACGCCCTGCATGAGCGCGTAGTCCTTCGCATTCGTGGCATCCAGGAGCAGCTTTCCGACGCCCGGGTAGCTGAAGACCACCTCCATCACGATCGTGCCGCCGACGATGAATCCGAGCGCGAGCGCGAAGCTCTGGATCTGCGGCAGCACCGCGTTGCGTGCCGCGTAGCGCCACAGCACGCGCTGGTTCGGCAGGCCCTTGGCCTGCGCGACGGTGACGTAGTCCTCGTCGAGGACGGTCAGCATCATGTTGCGCATGCCGAGCATCCATCCGCCGAGCGACGCGATGATGATCGTCGCCGCGGGGAGGAAGCCGTGGTGCAGCACGTCGCCGATGAACTCGGCCGACCACTCGGGCTTTACCCCGACCCCGTAGGCCTTGCCGATCGGGAACCAGCCGAGCGCGACGGAGAACACCGAGATGGCGACGAGGCCCAGCCAGAAGTAGGGGATCGTGCTCAGGAACGTCGTGATCGGGATGAGGGCGTCGAGTCGGCTGCCGCGGCGCCATCCGACGATCGCGCCGCCGATGGTGCCGATCGCGAATGCGACGAGCGTCGCGAAGCCGACGAGGGCGACCGTCCAGATCAGCGATTGGCCGACCACCTCGGTCACCGGCCGCATGCCGTGCAGGAGCGAGATGCCGAGATCGCCGCGCAGGAGCAGGCCCCAGTAGTCGAGGTACTGCTGCCACAGCGAGGTGTCGGTGTCGAGGCCGAGGAGGGCGCGGAGCGCCTCTGCCGCCTCGGGGGTGACGTTGCGGTTGCGGGCGAGGTACGCCGTCACCGCATCGCCCTTCATCATGCGAGGCAGGAAGAAGTTGATCGTGATGGCCGCCCACAGTGTGAACAGGTAGAACAGGGCGCGTCCGCCGAGGAAGCGCCACGGGATGCGGGATCGGCCGGCGACGGCGCCGGCGGCCGTCGTGCCCGCTTCGATCGCGTCGAAGTCCGGTGCGGGGAGCTGGGGGGCGACCGCGCTCACTTCTCACCTCCGAGGATGCCTGCGGCGTGCGCGAAGTACGTGTCGGGATCGGGCGATGCCGCGCGCAGCTGCTGTGTGTAGGGGTTCTGCGGACGAAGGATCACATCGTCGGCGGGGCCGCGCTCGACGACGCGTCCCTGGTTGAGCACGAGGATCTCGTCGCTGAAGTGGCGCGCGGTGGCGAGGTCGTGCGTGATGTAGAGCACGCCGAGGCCTTCCTCGCGCTGCAGGTCGGCGAGCAGGTTCAGCACGCCGAGGCGGATCGACACGTCGAGCATCGAGACGGGCTCGTCGGCGACGAGCAGCCGGGGGCGCGACGCGAGGGCCCGTGCGATCGCGACGCGCTGGCGCTGGCCGCCCGACAGCTCGTGCGGCCGCCGGTCGATGACCCGGTCGGCGTCGAGACGCACGCGGTCGAGGAGCCGGTGCACCTCGTCGTCGAGCTGATCCTTCGGAACGACGTGGTCGAGCTCGAGGGGGCGCCGGATCGCGTAGCGGATGGAGTGGTACGGGTTGAGCGACGCGAACGGGTCCTGGAACACCATGCGCAGCTGCTGGCGGTAGGCGCGAAGCCCGGCGCCGCGGCGGGGGATCGGCCGGCCGTCGAGGCGCACCTCGCCGCTGGTGGGGGTCTCGAGCTGGGTCAGGATCTTCGCGATGGTCGACTTGCCGCTGCCGGACTGGCCGACGAGGCCGATCGTCTGCCCGGAGTGCAGCGTGAAGCTGACGTCGTCGAGCGCCTTCATCTGGCCGGCGCCGCGCACCGAGTACGCCTTGGTCACGGCGTCGAATTCGAGGACGGTCATCGGTGGACCACCCCTCGCGCGCCGGTGAGCCGGGGGAAGGATGCGAGGAGCGTGCGGGTGTACTCGTCCTGCGGGTCGGTCCAGATGCGCTCCGCGGTGTCGAGCTCGACGACCTCGCCGTCGCGCATGATCGCGATGCGGTCGCTGATCTCGAGGAGGAGCGGCAGGTCGTGCGTGATGAAGATCACCGAGAATCCGAACTCGTGGCGCAGCTGCGAGATCTGCCGCAGGATCTCGCGCTGCACGAGCACGTCGAGCGCTGTCGTCGGCTCGTCCATGACCATCAGCTGCGGACGCAGCGCGAGCGCCATCGCGATCATGATCCGCTGGCGCATGCCGCCCGACAGCTCGTGCGGATACGACCGCGAGCGCTGTGCGCCGACCTTGACGATCTCGAGCAGCTCGGCGACCGCCGCGCGGCGCGCGGAGCGCGAGTACTCGGGGCGGTGCACCTCGAAGACGTCCTCCAGCTGCGACCCGATGGTGGCCACCGGGTTGAGCGAGTTCATCGCCCCCTGGAACACCATCGAGATCTTGTCCCAGCGGAAGCGTCGCATCTCCTCGGCGTCGAGGGCGTTGATGTCGACGTCGTCACCGTCGGCGTCGTGGAACACGACCGAGCCGCTGGTGATCACCGCCGGCGGCTTGAGGAGCCGCTGCAGGCCGTACGCGAGCGTGGTCTTGCCGCACCCGCTCTCGCCGGCGAGACCGAGGATCTCGCCGCGTCGGAGTTCGAGGGTGACACCGCGCACCGCGCGGACGGGGGGATCGACGTCGTAGACGACGGAGAAGTCGTCGACCGAGAGGAGGGCGTCTCTCATCGGTGGTCTCGCTTTCGTGGGGACGGGCGGACGGGGCGGACGGGGCGGATGCGCGCATCCGCCCCGTCCGCGGTGCGTCATTCGGCGGGCTGCAGCTCGGTCAGGATCTGCACGACCGCCGGCTGGGTCGGGTCGGCGGAGGCGTAGGGGTCCTCCTCCGACGGCCAGCCGACGTAGTTGCGGGTGTTGAACTCACCCAGCAGCGGGTGCGCGCCCAGCGGGATGACGGGGACGTTCTCGACGAACGCCTTCTGCATCACGGCGAGAGCGGCCTCGCGGTCGGCCTCCGACGACGCGTTCGCGTACGTGTTCAGCGCCTCGGTGACGGCGGGGTCGTCGAAGCGGCCGAAGTTGAACTGCGCCTTGTCGTCGACGATCCACTTCGGATCCATCGCCGAGGTGTACAGGCCGTACGCGTTGCCGGTGTCTTCCAGCCAGTGGATGATCGCCTGGAAGGTGCCCTCCTGGCGTGCGGCATCCCAGCCGCCCCAGTCGGGCTGGTCGACCTTGACGTCGATGCCGAGGCCCTCCTTGAGCTCCTCCGCGATGAGCGCCTGCTCGGTGTTCCAGTCGCTCCAGCCGGCGGGGACGGAGATCGAGAAGGTGACAGCCTCGCCGTCGGGGTCGACGAGCTTCTCGTCCTCCCAGGTGTAGCCGGCGTCGGTGAGCACCTCGCGCGCCATGTCGACGTCGACCGAGTAGTTCTGGTCGGCGTACTCGGGGAGCACCTCGTCCTGGAGCAGCGTGCCGAGGCCGGTGACGCTCCAGACCGCCTCGCTCGCACCTTCGCGGGCGATGTCGACGTAGGCCTGGCGATCGATGGTCCACGCCAGTGCCTGACGCAGCGCCGGGTCGTTGAAGGGCTTCGTCTGCAGGTTCATGAACAGCGTGCCCGCGCCCGCGGTGGGGGAGGCGAGGAACTTGTTGTCGGGGTCGGCCGACAGGTAGCTGTCCTGGATCTGCGGGATGAACGCCTGCGCCCAGTCCGCCTCGCCGGTGGCGAGCGCCGTGGTGAGGGCGGCGTTGTCGCCGTACGACACGTAGTGCAGCTCGGGCACGGCCAGGTCGCCGCCCCAGTAGTCGGGGTTCGCCGTGAGGGTGACCGACTCGGTCGTCCACGAGTCGAGCACGTACGGTCCGGTGCCGACCGCCTGGCCTTCGCCGGTGAGCGGGTCGGTGTTCGGGTCGGCGATGTCTGCCCAGATGTGCTCGGGAACGATCGGGTAGTGCAGCACGCGGGCCTGCTGGGTGTACTTCGAGCTGTTGAAGTCGATCGTGACCGTGTCGCCGTCGACCGTCACGCCCTTGAGGTCGAACGCGTTCGTGTCGTTGATCTTGCCGTCGAGCACCTGGGTGAACGAGAAGGCGATGTCGTCGGCCGTGAAGTCCTCGCCGTCGCTCCACTTCACGCCGCTGCGTGCGACGGCGGTGAGCTGCGTGTAGTCGTCGTTCCACGTCACCGACTCGGCCAGCCACGGCGTGGTGCCGAGGTCGCCGGTGGGGTTCACGAGCGCGAGGGGCTCGAAGATCGCCTTGCCGTAGGCGTACTTCGATGCAGACGAGTCGCCCAGGTACGGGTTGTTCGACTCGGTCGTGATCGCGCCGTCGGGCTTGGCGATCGTGAGCGCGGCGGTGCCGGTCGTCTCGGTGCTGCTGTCGTCGTCGCCGCTTCCGCCGGCGCAGCCGGTGAGCACGAGCGCCGTCGCGATGCCTGCGGCGACGAGGGATGTTCTGAGCCTCATTGCTTCTCCTTGTCTGGGACGCACGACGACGGCTCCCTCGGAGAGGACGACGCTGTCGTGCAGTGATTGCGGAGTTAACTTACAATCAAGTAAGTAACTATTGCAAGCGCGGCGGTACCGAACCCGCGGTGACCGCGTCACTAGACTCACATGCGCGACGGCGAAAGGGGTTCCGACCATGGCAGGTCAGCGTCGTCAGACACGTTCGCGCCCGGAGACCATCGCGCGCCGCAAGGAGATCGTGAAGATCGCCGCCGAGGTGTTCGGTGCGAAGGGCTACAACGCCGGCACGCTCGGCGACATCGCCGAGCAGGCGGGCATGACCCACGCCGGCATCCTGCACCACTTCGGGTCGAAGGATCAGCTCCTGCTCGAGGTGCTGACCTATCGCGACGAGACCGACGTCGAAGACCTCGAGGAGCGGCACATCCCCGGCGGCGAGGAGCTGTTCCGCCACCTCGTGCGCACTGCGATCAAGAACGCCGAGCGCGCCGGCATCGTGCAGTCCTTCGTCGTGCTCTCGGCTGAATCGGTGACCGACGATCACCCTGCGCGCGAGTTCTTCGCCTCGCGCTACACGACGCTGCGCGGCGAGATCGCCCACGCGTTCGCCGTCATGTGCGACGAGCGCGGCATCGATCAGCCCGCCGTCGTCGCCGATGCCGCGGCGTCGATCCTCGCCGTGATGGACGGCCTGCAGGTGCAGTGGCTGCTCGAGCGCAGCGCGGTCGACCTCGGCCGAGCGACCGAGTTCGCGATCGAGGCGATCGTCGCATCGGTGCTCAGCCCGCAGCCGTCACCCCTCGGCTGAGGCGGCGCGGCGAGGGCGTACGTCTCGCTGCGCTCGCTCGACGGCCGATGGCGATGAACTCGGTCAGAGGCGCTCGATGGTGTAGTCGATGCAGCGGATCAGCTGGCGCACGTCGTCGGGCTCGATCGAGACGAAGGTCGCGACGCGCAGCTGGTTGCGGCCGAGCTTGCGGTACGGCTCGGTGTCGACGATGCCGTTCGCGCGGAGGCTCTTGGCGACCGCGGCCGCGTCGACCGAGTCGTCGAAGTCGATCGTGGCGACGACGGGGGAGCGGTGCGCGGGGTCGGCGACGAACGGCGTCGCGAACGAGGATGCCTCGGCCCAGTCGTACAGTGCCTGCGACGATTCGCGGGTGCGGGCATCCGCCCACTGCAGACCGCCGTTGCCGATGATCCAGCTGACCTGCTGGTCGAGGAGGAACAGCGTGGTGAGCGCCGGGGTGTTGAGGGTCTGGTTCAGCCGCGAGTTGTCGACCGCGTTCTTGAGGCTGAGGAACTCGGGGATGTACCGGCCGGATGCCGCGATCCGCTCGATCCGCTCGATCGCGGCGGGCGAGACAAGCGCGAACCAGAGTCCGCCGTCCGAGCCCAGGTTCTTCTGCGGTGCGAAGTAGTAGACGTCGGCTTCGTGCGCCGAGAAGTCGATGCCGCCGGCGGCGCTCGTCGCGTCGATGACGGTGAGCGCGCCCTCGTCGGCGTTGACCCGCTCGATCGGAGCCGACACGCCGGTCGACGTCTCGTTGTGCGGCCAGGCGTACACGTCGACGCCGGCGACCGCCTCGGCGGCGGTGCGGGTGCCCGCGGCGACCTCGCGCACGTCGGGCGCCTCGAGCCAGGGGGCCTTCGCAGCGGCGGCGAACTTGCCGCCGAACTCGCCGAACACCAGGTTCTGGCTGCGCTTCTCGATGAGACCGAAGGCCGCAGCATCCCAGAACGCCGTCGAACCGCCGTTGCCGACGATGACCTCGTAGCCGGCCGGAATGCGGAAGAGCTCGCCCAGGCCCGCTCGCACGCTGCCGACGAGGTTCTTCACCGGCGCCTGGCGGTGCGAGGTGCCGAGCAGCGTCGCACCCGGGCCCGCGAGGGCGGCGAGCTGTTCGGCGCGGACCTTCGACGGGCCGCATCCGAATCGACCGTCGGCGGGCAGGATCTCGCGAGGCAGCGTGACGTGGGACATGCGTCCGATTCTAGGGAAGTCGCGACGCGCGCCCGCGCCCGTGACGTGACGTGACGGATGCGAGGATGTGCGGATGAGCACGGCAGCGCATCGCCGCATCACCTGGGAGCAGGTGCCCGTGCGTCTGCGCTCAGCGGTGGAGAAGGTGCTCGGGGCGCCGGTCGTCGAGGCGATCTCGCAGACCGGCGGCTTCTCTCCCGGTTCGGCCGACCGCGTGGTCACCGCCGCGGGGGAGCGTGCGTTCGTGAAGACCGCGTCCGTGTCGCTCAACGCCGAATCCGTCGACATCCATCGTGCCGAGGCGCGCGTCGCGGCGGTCCTGCCGCCGGATCTTCCGGTTCCGCGGCTGCGGGGAGTGGTGGAGCACGACGGCTGGATCGCGCTCGTGTTCGACGAGGCCGACGGTCGCCCGCCCCGCTCGCCCTGGCGCGCCGACGAGCTCGATGCGGCGCTCCAGGCGTACCGCGAGGTCGGCCGGCGCCGGCTCGACGCATCCGTCGCCCTCCCCGCTCTCGACGATCTGCTCGCGAGCGACTTCCGCGCCTGGGAGCGGCTGCCCGACGAGTCGTTCGACGTCTTCCCGGTCGACGCGGAGCTTGCCGGCTGGGCGACGGCGCACCGCGACCGGCTGCGGGCCGAGGCCGGCGGCTGCGTCACAGACCTCGCCGGGGATCGACTCGTGCACTTCGACGCCCGCGCCGACAACCTCCTCGTCACCGCCGATGGCGGCGTCGTGATCGTCGACTGGCCGTGGGCCGCACGCGGCGCGTCGTGGTTCGATCCATTCAGCCTGTTGGCGACCGCCCGGGTCGTGCCGGGGCATCCTGATCTGGATGCCGTCCTGGCGGCGCATCCCGCGTTCGACGACATGCCGGCTGGCGCCGCCGACCGGTGCCTCGCCGCGCTCGCCGGGTTCATGCTCGAGCGGTCCCGCCGGCCCGCCGTCGAGGCGATCCCGACGCTGCGGCGATTCCAGCACGATCAGGCGGTGGCGTGTCTCGCGTGGCTCCGCGATCGGTGGCGCTGAACGCGTCGGGGCTGCCAGCTCAGGTGCGGGACGGACCGCGCGTGGGCACGGGCCTCGACGTCGGCGGCAGAGGATAGGCTTTCCTACGCCCCTTCGACAGCGAGGACACCGCGCCATGACGGATCTCATCGACACCACCGAGATGTACCTGCGTACGATCCTCGAGCTCGAGGAGGAGAACATCCAGCCGCTGCGCGCGCGCATCTCGGAGCGCCTCGGGCACTCCGGCCCGACCGTGTCGCAGACGATCGGGCGCATGGAGCGCGACGGACTGGTCGTGGTGTCGGAGGACCGCACGCTCGAGCTCACCGGCTCGGGGCGGCAGAAGGCCGTCGACGTGATGCGCAAGCACCGGCTCGCCGAGCGCCTGCTGTCCGATGTGATCGGGCTGGACTGGGCCTACGTGCACGAAGAGGCCTGCCGCTGGGAGCACGTCATGAGCGAGCAGGTCGAGCGCCGCCTCGTCGAGCTCCTCGGGCACCCCACCGAGTCGCCGTACGGCAACCCCATCCCGGGGCTCGACCAGCTGGGCGACATCCCCGCGAACGGCTTCGATCAGGGCGTGGTCGGCCTCGTCCGCCGCCTCAACGACATCGGCGGACCGATCACCGGCACCGTGCGACGGCTCGCCGAGCCTGCGCAGGTCGACCCCGAGCTGCTGCAGCAGCTCAAGGGCGCCGGAGTCGTCCCCGGTGCTGCCGGCGACTTCCGCTTCAGCGAGGGGTACGTGCTCGTGCAGATGGACGGCAATGACGAGGCACTCGAGCTGCCGATCGAGGTCGCCGCACACGTCTTCCTGGTCGCCGACGCCGACTGACGGTTCGCGGGCGGTGTGAACCGTTTCAGGATTCTGCCAGGCGCGGAGCGTGACTTATTCGTTACCTTCGGGTAGCCTCGAGAAGTCCACCAGGCGAGAAGCCCGCCGACAGGACCCCGCACGGATTGCCTCGCCGGCTCGTCGTCCGTATGGGTATAGCCCGCACGAAGTGCCCCGACACGCAGTGCTGACGAGCCAGCGCCCCGGCGCAGAGGCGCCGGAGGACGATTTGGCTGAAGAGATAGATCCGCCCGCGAGCGACCCGACCGACGCGACGGCGATGACCCGTCGTGTGCGTGATCGGAAGACCGCATCGCGCCGCGCGACCCCGGCCCGTGCTGCGACGACCTCGCAGACCCGTCCCACCGCTGTTCCTCCCGTGCGTGGCATCGCCCGCGTGAAGAAGCCGCTGCGCAACATCGTCGTCCTCAGCATGGTCGGCGGACTCATCGCCCCCGTCGCGCTCTCGGCGTTCGCCACCGGCGGCGCCCCCACCGCTGAAGCCGTGACCCTGCAGCAGATGGCGGCAGGCGACGCGCAGACTCTCGTGGTCGCCTCCGACGCCACCGCCAGCACCCTCGAGCGCGAGAGCTACGCGGCCACCACCTCGGAAGAGATCGAGAAGAAGAAGGCAGCCGAAGCGGCAGCCCAGCGGGCGAAGGAGCTGCAGGCGAGCCTCGCCGCGGTCGCAAAGTCCGCTCCGGTCAACATCGCGCTCACCTCGGCGGGAAGCGGCGAGGTCCGCTGGCCCCTCCTCAGCTTCACCAAGGGCCGCGGCCTCTGGGACTCGGGCTACCACCAGGGCGTCGACCTGCTCGCCGCCGGCGGCACCCCCATCTACGCCGCAGCAGCGGGCGTCGTGCGCGTCTCGCAGGAGAGCTTCGGCGGGTACGGCGTCGCCGTCACGATCGACCACGTCATCGGCGGCCAGCGCGTGTCGACGCTCTACGGCCACATGACCTACGGCAGCCGTCAGGTCGCCTCGGGCCAGACGGTCGAGGCGGGCCAGCTCATCGGCCTCGTCGGCAGCACCGGCTCCTCGACGGCCAACCACCTCCACTTCGAGGTGCACATCAACGGGTCGGTCGTCGACCCGTGGGCGTGGCTGCAGGCCAACGCCGGCTGATCCCCCTTCTTCGTCGGGCTCGGGCTCGGCTGCGACCGCGGTCGTGGCTGCGCAACCGTGCATCCGTTCGTCGACACGCCACCTGTGGTTCAGTCCGCGACGGCCCGGGCGCACATCTGCGTGCGTTACCCTGAACCCGACGCTGAGAGAAGCGGAGGAGCCGATGGGCAGCACACCTCGCATCCGAACCATGGATGCGCTTGGACGCCTTGTCCTTCGGCATCGCATGACCGAGGGCCACGGATCTGCCGTGGCGCTATGGCGCTGTCTATAAGACAGCGCCTTTTTCATGCCCTCTCGCCCCTCGAAACGTCGCATGTCGATATCGCCGAGAAGCCGTCTCGGCCATTCGAGAGGATGACGATGCGAACGCTGGTGCTGAACGCGGGCTACGAGCCCCTGGCCGTGGTGTCCTTCAAGCGGGCCCTCGTGCTCGTGATGAACGACAAGGCCACCGTGATCGAACACGTCGAGGCCGAACCGGTCTGGGGTGCGCGAAGAACGTACGAGCGTCCGGCGGTGATCATCCTCACCCGCTACGTGCGGGTGCCCGGAGCGCGCAGCATCCCGGTGACCCGTCGTGGTGTGCTGCGACGCGATGCATCGCGCTGCGGCTACTGCGGCAAGTCGGCGGCGACGATCGACCACGTGCTGCCGCGCTCGCGCGGGGGAGCCGACACGTGGGAGAACCTCATCGCCTGCTGCCTGCGCTGCAACAACGTCAAGGGCGATCGCACCCCGCAGGAGATGGGGTGGGAGCTGCGCATCTCGCCGTCGGCGCCGCGAGGCGGTCAGTGGACGGTGCGCGGCGCCGAGCGTGCAGACCCGCGGTGGGAGCCGTACCTGGAGCTCGCTGCCTGAGTCGTCGGGTCACGGCGGGCATGGTGAGATGGATGCCATGACCCGTGCCCTCGTCGTGATCGACATGCAGCGCGCCTTCGATGACCTGTCGTTCTGGGGGCAGACCACCAACCCGCAGTGCGAGGCGAACGTCGCAGCCCTCGCAGACGCCTGGGCGAGTCGGGGTGAGCCGGTGGTGGTGGTGCGGCACGACTCCGTCTCGCCCGGATCCCCGCTGGCACCGGGGTCGCCCGGCAACGAGCTGGTCGCCGTGGTCGCGGGCAGAGAGCCGGCGCTGCGGGTCGTCAAGAGCGTGAACTCGGCGTTCTACGGCGACCCGGATCTGCACGGCTGGCTGCAGGAGCAGGGCATCGGCGAGCTGGTGATCTGCGGCATCCAGACCAACATGTGCGTCGAGACGACCGCACGGATGGCGGGCAACCTCGGCTATGACGTGACCGTCGCCCTCGATGCGACCCGCACGTTCGATCTGACGACGGATGTCGCGGGCGTCGGCCCGGTCACGCGCTCGGCCGCCGAGCTGATGCTCACCACGGCGCTCGAGCTGCAGGCGGGCGGGTTCGCCCGCATCGCCACGACCGCCTCGCTCGTCGGCTGACATCGCGCGGCGCGGCCCGCGCCGACGTGCCCGCGTCCCACCGCCGATGTCGGAGGTGGGAGATATCTTCGAACTCATCGAACAAGCATTAGAACATCTGTTCTAGAATGTGAAGATGAGGGCGACCGTGCAGCTCACTGCAACGCAGGCGTCGACCGGGGTCGATCCCGAGGTCGGCGGGGCCGATGAGGTCACCCGGCTGCGTGCGCAGATGGAGCGCATCCAGGGGCGCCGGCTGGATGCGCCGGTGATCCCGGTGCACGCGGCCCTGGCTTCCCTGCTTCCGGGTGGAGGCCTGCGGCCGGGCGCCGCGTATTCGGTGCCGCGATCGACCTCGCTGCTGCTGGCCCTCCTCGCGCAGCCGTCGCAGTCCGGCTCGTGGTGCGGGGTGGTGGGCATGCCCCGGCTGGGCGCCGAGGCGGCGGAGCGCCTCGGGGTCGATCTCTCTCGGCTGGTCCTCATCCCCGACCCCGGCGCGCGGTGGCTGGCGGTCACGGCCACGGTCGCCGAGGTGCTGCCCGTGGTCGCGGTGCGTCCCTCCGGGCGCACCGTCGACAGCGAGATCGCCCGGCTCGCCGCACGCCTGCGCGACCGTGGCGCGGTCCTGCTCGTGCAGGGGCGGTGGCCGCAGGTCGAGGCGACCCTCGAGATCTCGGGGTCGGCCTGGTCGGGTGTGGCGCGCGGGCACGGCTATCTCGCCGGCCGCGAGGTGTCGCTGTCGTCGTCGAGCAGGCGATGGCCGCGGGCGCGCCGCGCGCGGGTGATGCTTCCTGATGCGGTCGGCGGCGTCGCCCGTGTCGAGTCGTTCCCGGCGCTCGCTGCCGTGCCCGACGCGGGGCGCGAGCGCCCGGAGCGTGATCCGCTCGCGGTGAAGGCGGCGGTCTGATGGAGGCGGCCGCGGTGCAGCGCAGCCTGGTGCTGTGGTTTCCCGACTGGGCGATCACCGCGCTCGCATACGAGAGCGGAGCGGAGTCCGTGGTCCCGGTCGCCGTGGTCGAGAAGAATCTCGTGACGGCGTGCTCGCCCTCGGCGCGGGCTGAGGGGGTGCGGGTCGGACAGCGTCGCCGTGACGCTCAGGCGCGGTGCTCGCGGCTGCACGTCGTGCCCGCCGACATCGCCCGTGATCAGCGGGCCTTCGCCCCGGTGCTCGCCGGCATCGAGGAGCGGGCGCCGGGCGTGCAGGCGGTGCGTCCCGGCCTGTGCGCGCTGCGTGCCCGAGGCCCGGCGCGGTACTACGGCGGCGAAGAGGAGGCGGCGGCGATGCTGCGCGGAGTGCTTCGCGAGATCGGGATCGACGATGTGCGGGTCGGCATCGCAGACGGCCCCTTCACCGCCGAGCAGGCGGCCACCGCCGCCACCACCCGGGCGCAGCCGATCTTCACCGTTCCCCGAGGCGGTGCCGCGGGCTTCCTCGCACCGCTGTCGGTCGCAGTGCTCGACGCTGCTGCGCTCGGAGCCCCGCCGGCAGGCTCCGCCGCCGCAGACCTCGTCGGACTGCTCGCGCGGCTCGGGGTGCAGACGCTCGGCCAGTTCGCGGCGATGGACGCCGACCGGGTGCGGGAGCGCTTCGGCGATCGCGGCATCCGGCTGCACGACCTCGCCGGGGGGCGCGACTCGCGACCCATCCGGCCGCGCACCCCTCCGCCCGACCTCGACCGCGAGATCGCGTTCGAGCCGCCCCTCGAGATCGCCGACCAGGTGGCCTTCGGCGCACGTCGCACCGCCGACGACTTCATCGCCGGCCTCGGCGCGCTCGACCTGGTGTGCACCGAGCTGCGCGTCGAACTGGTGGGAGACCGGGGCGAGCGCAGCGAGCGGGTGTGGCTGCATCCGGGGTCGTTCGATGCCGCGGCGGTGATCGACCGCGTGCGCTGGCAGCTCGCAGAGCAGCAGGAGGGGCTGCGCAGCGGGGTGGCACGGGTGAGGCTGTCACCCGAGGCGGTCGATGCGGCATCGCACCATGCCCCGGCCATCTTCGGGTCGGGTCCCGAAGAGCGGGTGCACCACGCACTGTCGAGGGTGCAGGCGATGCTCGGGCACCGAGCGGTCGTCACTCCGGCGATCGGAGGTGGGCGGTGGCTCGCCGAACGGCAGGTGCTCGTGCCCTGGGGCGATCGTCATGCGGCGGGGCCGGGCGGGCTCGCCGCCCAGCGCGGGCGCCCCTGGCCGGGGAGTCTTCCCGACCCGCTCCCGACGACGGTCTTCGCCGAGCCGATCCCCGTCGACGTGCGGGCGCTCGGCGGCGAGCTGGTCGACATCGACGGCCGTGGCAACGTCACTGCCGTGCCGGCGACCCTCGTCGAGGGCGGGCGGGAGCGGGCGATCGAGACGTGGGCGGGTCCCTGGCCGGTCGTGGAGCGGGGGTGGGATGCCGCACGCGCTCGCCGCGCGTACCGGTTCCAGGTCGTCGATGCCGACGGCGCAGCCTGGCTGCTGGTGTGCGAGGGTGACGCGTGGAGCGCGGAGGCGCAGTATGACTGAGCCCCGCCGGTCTCCCCGGCCCCCGAGCCCACCCAACCCGTCTCGCCGGTCGTTGAGCGAGCGCCGCCTGTCTCCCCGGTCGTTGAGCGAGCGCCGCCTGTCTCCCCGGTCGTTGAGCGAGCGCAGCGAGACGAAACGCCCCGAGCCCGCCGGAGATGCGTGATGGGCTTCGACAATCCCTCCGTGCCGTGGTCGGAGATGGAGCGGCTGCTCAGCGACCGGCGCCGTCCCGGCGGACCACCGGCCGGTGCCGACGGCGGCGACAGCCCCGCGTGGTCGCACAAGCGCACGCCCTACGTGGCGCCGCCGATCGAGCGCCCGGCCGAGGCGATCCCGTACGCCGAGCTGCACGCGCATTCGTCGTTCTCGTTCCTCGACGGGGCGTCGTCACCCGAAGAGCTCGCCGAAGAGGCGGAGCGACTGGGGCTGCATGCCCTCGCCATCACCGATCACGACGGCTTCTACGGCATCGTGCGCTTCGCCGAGGCTGCCGAGAATCTGGCGCTTCGCACGGTGTTCGGCGCGGAGCTCTCGCTCGGGCATCTCGATCTGTCGCCGACGCCGGCTCGCCGCGGCGAGGCCGACCCGATCGGGTCCCACCTGCTCGTGCTCGCCCGCGGGGAGGAGGGCTATCACCGCCTGGCATCCGTCCTCACCCATGCGCAGCTGCGCGGCGCCGAGAAGGGGCGCCCGAGCTACGACCTCGACGAGCTGGCAGAGCTCGGCCGTGACCACTTCGCCGTGCTGACCGGCTGCCGCAAAGGAGCTGTGCGCCGTGCGCTGGCCGAGGCGGGGGCGGATGCCGCGGGGCGCGAGATCGACCGGCTCGTCGGGCTGTTCGGCGCCGAGGCCGTCAACGTCGAGCTCGTCGATCACGGCAACCCGCTCGACACCCGCGACAACGACGCGCTCGCCGCGCTCGCGCGCGAACGCGGACTGCCGGTGGTGGCCACCAACAACGTGCACTACGCCGCACCCGAGCGGCGGCTCCTCGCGGCGGCGGTCGCCGCCGTGCGCGCGAACCGCAGCCTCGACGAGCTCGACGGCTGGCTCCCCTCGCACGCGGCGGCGCATCTGCGCTCGGGTGCCGAGATGGCGGAGCGCTTCGTGCGGCATCCCGACGCCGTCGCTCGCACAATCGTGCTCGCCGACGAGCTCGCCTTCCCGCTGCGGCGGGTGAAGCCCGCGCTGCCGAGGCAGGAGGTGCCCGACGGCCACACACCGATGACGTGGCTGCGGCACCTCGTGTGGCAGGCGGTGCCGCGCAAGTACCCCGACGCCACCGCCGACGACCGGGCGCGCATCGAGAAGGAGCTCGGGGTCATCGAGATGAAGGACTTCCCGGGGTACTTCCTCATCGTGCACGGCATCGTGCAGGAGGCCCGGCGTCGCGGCATCCTGTGCCAGGGGAGAGGGTCCGCCGCCAACAGCGCCGTCTGCTACCTGCTCGACATCACCGCCGTCGATGCGATCGCCTACGACCTGCCGTTCGAGCGGTTCCTGTCGAGCCTGCGCGAGGAAGAGCCCGACATCGACGTCGACTTCGACTCCGACCGTCGGGAGGAGATCATCCAGTGGGTCTACGCCACCTACGGCCGTGAGCGTGCGGCGCAGGTCGCGAACGTCATCCAGTACCGCCCCAAGAACGCCGTGCGCGACATGGCGAAGGCGCTCGGGCACTCGCCCGGTCAGCAGGATGCGTGGTCGAAGCAGGTCGAGGGGTGGGGTGCGGGCCTCGAGACCGGTCCGGGGCACGACATCCCCGACCGGGTGCTCGAATACGCGGGCGAGCTGCTCAAGGCGCCCCGGCACCTCGGCATCCACTCCGGGGGGATGGTGCTCACCGACCGGCCCGTGGGCGAGGTGGTGCCCATCGAGCACGCGCGCATGGAGAACCGAACCGTCATCCAGTGGGACAAAGACGACGCGGCCTGGATGGGCCTGGTCAAGTTCGATCTGCTGGGCCTCGGGATGCTCGCCGCCATCCAGTACTGCTTCGACATGATCCGCGCGGCCACCGGTGAGGAGTGGGAGCTCGCCACGATCCCGAAGGAGGAGAAGGCGGTCTACGACATGCTCTGCCGCGCCGACGCGGTGGGGGTGTTCCAGGTGGAGTCCCGCGCGCAGATGGGGCTGCTGCCGCGCCTGCAGCCGCGACGGTTCTACGACCTGACCATCGAGATCGCCCTCATCCGGCCAGGGCCGATCCAGGGCGGCGCGGTGCACCCGTTCGTGCGGCGCAAGCTGGGTCAGGAGCCGGTGACCTACCCCCACCCCAAGCTCGAGCCGGTGCTCGAGCGCACGCTCGGCATCCCGATCTTCCAGGAGCAGCTCATGCAGATGGGAATGGCGGTCGGTGGACTGAGCGGCGAGGATGCCGACCTCCTGCGTCGCGCGATGGGCTCCAAGCGCGGGGTCGAGCGCATCGAGTCGCTGAAAGAGAAGCTGTACGAGGGCATGGCCGCCAATGATCTCGTCGGCGACGACGCCGATGCGATCTACGCCAAGATCCAGGCGTTCGCGAACTTCGGGTTCGCCGAGTCGCACTCGCTGTCGTTCGCCCTGCTGGTCTACGCGTCGTCGTGGATCAAGCTGCACTACCCGGCGGCGTTCCTCGCCGGGCTGCTGCGCGCGCAGCCCATGGGGTTCTACTCGCCCGCCACGCTCACAGCCGACGCGCGCCGCCACGGCGTGGAGGTGCGGCGCCCCGACCTGCACCTCTCCGGGGTCGAGGCGGTGCTCGAACCCGCCCAGTCTCCGAACCCCGAGCTTGTCGAGGGGGCCACCACCCACCCTTCTCGGTCGTTGAGCGAGGAGCGAAGCGACGAGTCGAAACGCCCACCGACAGGCCTGGACTCCTGTCTCGACTGCCGGCAGCCGCCGGTGGGGCTGTTCGACATCTCCGAGCCCGACGAGTCCGCCGCGCACCGTCGCGACGGAGGCTTCGCCGTGCGGCTGGGGCTCGCCGCGGTGACCGGGATCGGTGCGAAGGTCGCCGAGCGCATCGTCGCCGAGCGGGCGGCTGCGGGGGAGTACCGCGACCTGCGTGATCTGGTGCGCCGCACCAGCCTCACCACCGCGCAGCTCGAGTCCCTGGCCACCGCCGGGGCGTTCGAATGCCTCGGGCTCACGCGGCGCGAGGCGATCTGGCTCGCAGGGTCGGCGGCTCAGGATCGGCCCGAGTACCTCCCCGACTCGCTGGTGGCGGTGCAGCCGCCGCTGTTCCCCGATCCCTCGAGCTACGAGCGGCTCGCCGCCGACCTGTGGGCGACGGGGGTCTCGACCGATGACCATCCGATGACCCACTACCGGTCGGGGCTCGACGCGCGGGGAGTGCTCACCGCCGGCGATCTGCGCACGCATGAGACCGGCCGGCGGGTCGAGGTGGCGGGGCTCGTGACCCACCGGCAGCGGCCGGCGACGGCATCCGGTGTCACCTTCCTCAATCTCGAAGACGAGCACGGCCTGGTCAACGTCATCTGCTCGATGGGGGTGTGGAACCGCTATCGGCGGGTGGCGCGCGATGCGCCCGCGCTCATCGTGCGCGGCATCCTCGAACGCTCGCCCGAGGGGGTGACGAACCTGCTCGCCGATCGCTTCGAAGACCTCCGCGTCGAGGTCGAGCATCGCTCGCGCGACTTCCGCTGAGCCCCTAGTCTCGGAGCACACCACGCCTGGAGGCCCCGATGAACGACACGCCCCGCCCGCGCCTCACTGAGATGACCGCCCTGACCGTGCTCACCTGGGTGGCGTTGGCGGCCGGCCTCGTCCTCGGGATCGCGGGGCTGACGGTGGGCACCGATCCGGAAGGCGACCCACTGATCGAGGCGGCGCTCGCGTGGTGGGGGAGTCTCATGCTCATCGTCGGCGCGATCGCCGGGGTCGGGCTGATCGTCCTCAGCGGCGTGCAGTCCCTGCTCGACCGGCGCTGACGCCACCGCGACCGCTGACGTGACCGCGACGGATGCTGCGCCGCACGGTCATCGCCGGTCGGCGCGGAATCCGGGCATCGCCGGCCTCCCGGCGGACTCCTCCGACCGTCAGTCGCACAGCGCGAACACGTGCCCGGGGTCGCCGGGCATCGTCAGGTCGCGATCGCGCAGCACCATCGAGCGCGGGGCATCTGCGGCGGCGCACGCGTCCGCGAAGCTGCCGTGCTCGTCGTCGGTGTACTCGATGTCGAGCACGTGCGGGCCGTAAACCTCGGCGTAGAGGGAGCATTCGTCGAAGCTCGCGCACTCCTCGGCCACGGCGAAGTCGAAGCGGGCGGCGGCGCGCAGCTGCGCGGAGAGCTCCGCGGCGTTCTTCTGCGCGGCGGCGAGCCCGGAATCGTGGGCGATAGCGACCAGCTCAGCCGCGAGCGCCGCGTTGTCTTCGAACGTCAGCCCTTCGCCGCGCGAGAAGCTGTCGAGGTTGTCGAACTCGACAGCATCGAACCCGTCGTCGGCGCATCCCCGGATCCACGGGCCGACGAGGGCGACGATACCGTCGCGCCGATCCACGGTCGACGTGTCGAGGATGACCTCATCCGGCCAGGCGGGATCGACGACCGGTGCGCCCGACGGGTCGCGCAGCAGAAGATCGTCGGGCCAGATGTCGAGCTCGTCCGGCTGCGTCTGGAAGCCATTGACGTAGCAGATCGAGTACAGACCGGGCGCGGGCTCATCGGTCCTGTCCCGCGCCACGATCTCGACCGCGTCCGCCGGCTCGTACCCGCCCCCGAGCTGGTAGTCGAACGGTGCACCTTCCGGCGGGAGCGACCACTGGGTCGGCGTCTCGGCAGTCGAGGGGGAGGGGACGACGGATGCCGCGCACCCGCCCACCGCTGCGATCAGGGCGAGCGCCACCGCGGCGACGAGCGGACGGATCTGCGACACCCTGCGACGCTACCCGACGCCGGTGACGTCGAGGTGAGCGGCTAGACTCGCAGGGCCAGCCTCTGTAGCTCAATGGAAGAGCAGTTCCGTCCTAAGGAAACGGTTGGGGGTTCGAGTCCCTCCAGGGGCACAGTCTCTTTTTGCCTCTGACCAGGTATTTCTTCTGAGGTCAGACCACACAAAAGGCGTTTTTGCCCGCTTTTTGCCCGCATTCTGAAAATTCGGTGAGCCGAAACCTGCCGTCCGCAACGGCCTGCGCACGACGTCTGAGAGCGCCAAAATCGAACGTTTCGGGCGAAATCTGCCTCGTCGAAAAACTGAGCAATCTGCTCTGCGGTCATGACGGTCGCGCGGAGGACATTGGTGGGGCGTCGCCAAACGGGCGACGAAGGGACAATGGGCGGAAGACGTCGTACCTGGCGTTGGGCTATGGGCGTCTCCCTCCGACGCGAGAGTGTAGCGATCGGTCGCGCCTCCGTTCTCCCCGCTCACTCCTTGCAGACTCCGCGCTGGCGCGCGTCGCTTAGCAGCCGTTCGACGACGAGCACTGCGCCGCGCCCGAACGCTGGGGCTGCTGCCAGACGGAGCGTAGTGAGCGCGTCAATGCGGCGCCGAACCGATACGCTCACGCCATGGACCCTGTCACCCCGGCGCTTCTCGCACTGGAGGCCGGCGTAGGTCAGAAGAGAGTACGTCAGGTTCTGCGGGATCTTTACGGACTGCTTCCGGACGATGCCACGCGCTGGGTTTTGGACGATGTCCAAGCCGAGGAAGTTCGCTCACGGCTTGGTGTACACCTGGGATCGGAACGCGACTGGTCGCTTGAGATCGGCGATACGGTCCGGCGACAGCTCTTGCACCGTCAGTACGGGGGTCAGGAGCAGGGCGGAATCTCAACCCCAACTCGAACACGCGACGTATTCATCTTCACGGAGCCGGCTCGAGGTTCGCGCTTTGGATACGACCTGCTCGAGGGGCTGCAGGCGGACGGCAGTTTCGCATATACAGGCGCCGGACCGTCCGGAGATCAAGTGTTCTTGCGGGGCAACAAGGCTCTCCTCAACTCGGCCGATGAAGGCCGAGTCATTCGAGTCTTCAACGCTTCCTCACCGTACGCGACTTACGTTGGCTCGTTCACCACGGGGGATCCGGTTTGCTCGATTCATGTGCTCCCTGGCGAGGATGGCAACCCACGCCGTGCCATCATCTTCAATCTCGTTCCTCTGGACGCCAACCCTGTGTTGTTGTCACCCAACCCCGGGCAGCTGCGCATGCTCAAGCCCCAGTTTTCACAGTGGCAGCCGCCTGACGCATCCGACATCACTGCGGCGGTTGACGCGACCGAGCTCCCAGCCGGCGACCGCGTCGTATCGCGAGTCGAGTTTCAGCTGCAGGCCGACTTCGGCAAGTGGCTCACGGATCGAGGCACACCACCTAGCCGGCTCAGGCTTCCCATCTCGGGATCGATCATCGAGCCCGACATGTACGTCGAGGCCGAGGGGTGGGTTGTTGAGGCGAAGAAGTCCACGGGCCGGGAATACGTCCGAATGGCGATCGGGCAGGTCCTCGACTACACACACAACGCGCGCGGACTCGACGCCCATGTGACGCCGATGATCCTTCTGCCAAGCCACACCGAACCTGACCTGCACCAGCTATCGGCCGATCTGGGTATCACGGTGGCATTACGTGATGGCGATTCGTTCGAGCTAGTCCGCCCCTAGTTCATGAGGCACCCCAAACGTGGCGATCAGCTCAACGGCCGGCAGATCTGCGGGAGCCCAGGGTAATTCCCCGAGCTGGCTAGGCGGAAGCCAGCGGACGCTTGAGTGCTCCGTGAGCGTCGGCGTGCCCGAGATAATCTCGCACCAGAACGTAGTGAGCGTCACGTCTCCGAACTCGTAGGCGTGTGTCGACGTGGTCAACTCGTCGCCCACCGCGACTACGCACTCGAGCTCCTCGCCAATCTCGCGCTCGAGCGCAGCACGAGGAGATTCACCAGGCTCGATCTTGCCACCGGGAAATTCCCAGAATCCCGCCAAGGCCCCACGCGGACCTCGCTGAGCGCAGAGTACGTTGCCGTTCCGCAACATGACGGCACCCACCACATCGATCTGCTTACGCATCATCGTGCACGATCGTGGACGATGTCTGGCGTGGTCATTGCGCGTTCAGTTCCTGGACGAGGCTCCCGAGCACTTCGGCGAGTTCCTGATGAACGCGAGGAAGTGTGGAGGGGTCGAAAATGAACGCCTCCAACTTCGCCGGCACCGCACGCGCGCCAACTAGCGTGCCCAATCGAGCGACGTACCGCGAGATGATCGCCTCCACAGACGGAGTCTTGGCGAGCGAGGTCGGGTCAACACCGAAGGTCGCGAATCTCGCGCCCTGCCAATGACTGCTTTCAGGGAGCACCCAACCGATCGAGAGCGGTTGCCGTCGATCGGGCACGACGATGCGCAACGATGCTCCTTGGGAGCGCCACTTCACTTCGATGCCGAGCGAGATACAACTTGCCAAGAGGTCGCGCATGGCATCGCGATAGCGCTCATCTGCGATGGCAGACAGAAAGGCTGCCTCATCCGCTTGGCCAGACGGTGTTCCCGCCGAACTGGATGTGCGCTTCGGCGGCGCCGATACGACCTGCGCCGCGTGAGCTACTAGTTCCGCGCCTTTCATCTGAACGATCTCGACGAGATAGAAGCGACCGAATCGCATGGTCGAGTTCAAGTAGTCGAGGCTCGTCTGCATCGCGGGGGTGAACCGCTGGGCGGCCACAACGTAGTGAATGTCGCCGGTCATGAGTACTTCGCCGAGGCGACCGTAGAGCGATTCGGTCTGCTCTTCATCGAGAGTCCATCCGCTTGATGCGATGGCGTCCGCGAGACTCACATCACCTCGTCGCGAAGCTTCGGCGCGACCGCTCGATAAGTAGCGCTGCACGACGCCCCGATCGAACTCCTCGACGCTTAGTCGCCAAAGATCTGATCCGTAATCAATCAATTGCGCGAGGGCGTGGCGGAAGTCTGGGTTCTGTGGGCCGGTCTTGAACTCGATCAACACGACGTCCCCCGTGCTCGCGATGCACAGCAGATCGATGTAGCCAGACGCCAGCGACGTCTCTCGCCCAACCACCAACAGATCATCGTCGAATCCGAGGTCATCCGCGGGGAGCAGCTGTGGCTGCGCCTTCATGATCTCCTGCAGATGATGCTCGTTGGGCGCCGGCACCTCGACCAGGTCGAAGGTCGAGCCGTCACGTTCGACCAGCACTCTTCGGGGCATGGGACCCTGCTCTCATCGTCTTGTCCAGCCATCTGGAGTGAGGTTGTCGGATCAGAATGCGGCCGCCACCGACAGTCGAGCCTTCGGCGCGAGCGCCTCTGCGACCTGCATCACAGCGCGCTGCCGCTCAACTGGCGGGAGCGAGATGTCGACAGACAACAGACGCACCCGCACCTCCCCCACGATCACCTCATCGTAGGGTGGCGGTTCCGGATAGATCAGCGACACCTCTGGGAGCCGGTATCGCGTCGCGTACGCGACCGCTTGATAGACGTCACCGGTGCTCAGGGTTCCGGTGCGCTTGTTCTTGAGATCGGCGACAGCGACCACATCGCTCCCGTCGAAGACGACAACGTCGGGGCGAATGTCAATGCGTTTCTCGTAATCGAGATGGGCACGGTGCTGCAGGTCGACAGCCAAGCCCATTGGCGACAGCGCTTGGTCGATGCCGCGGCCCACGACGTCCTCGAACACCCGATCCATATTCACGAGCAAGGTTGATCCGCGCGACGATCCTTCGCCTTCGAAGTCGAAGGCCGTGCTCTGCAGGATGAGTTGGGCCAATGCGACGGCGGAGCGATAGCGCGCATTCAGTCTCGTCCAACGCACCTCCGCAGGTGAGACGGACGGACGCGTCGGGGTGATGTCGACGAGTTGGAACTCAAGACGACGCAACCTGCGGGTCAGGGCAGGCGTGAGCATCCCAAGTCTAAGAAGCACCCTCCCCGCACCCGCGAGCAGCTGATTCTCAAGCACGTCTGTCGTGTAGTCGTCGTAAGTCACCGCCACCGGCAGCGGTAACTCGCGTGGTCTTCCGGAGAGGCGGCCGAAGTCGATCCGGCCGCGCACCGAGTAGAGGTCGTCGGTGACCGTGACGTAGCCCTGCAACATCCCGCCTCCTAACGCGCGCTCGGCGTTGTCAAGAAAGGATGCCGCAATCACCGAGATGAGGTCGTCAGATACTTCCCAGTCCGCTGCCTCCGACCGCCACTCGACAAGATGCATCGTGTGGGTGAGGAGTTCGAAGAGCCGATGCACCGGGATCTTCGGCGCCACGCGGATGACGTGCCCGCCGATGGCGGCAACGCCTACGTAGCGAGTAGCCGAAACGCACCATCGTCCCACGACTTCGCGATCGGGCGCGATCTCGAATTGCTTGGCATTGGCGAGCGCTCTGACGGCATCGGCCCCGAGTTCGAGGTTGCCCCTCGCCCCCCACTCCTTCAGCTCGATCGTCATGTGCCCGAGCGTTGAATCGCCGCCCGGATGCCCTCGAGCGAAAACCGCGTCAATTCATCGCGGTTGCCGTAGAAGCGCTCCTCAAGCAGAGGCATGATGCCGTGTGTCCAGATGCGTTCGAGGCGACCCGGCTTCAGGATGTGCTCGGTCATCAAGTACGACGGACCGATCGCCGCATCCGGATCGCCGAGGCGCGAGTTCAGCTCGGCCAGCAAGCGCGCTGGCTCGTCTGACATGCCCCGAGCGGAGAGCCAACGACTGAGCATCTCGCTCACGGGCGCCACTGCGGGTGACATTTCTACGAAGTAGAACCGGCGGCGCATGGCGGCGTCGACGAGCGCGATAGAGCGGTCTGCCGTGTTCATCGTTCCGATGATGTAGAGGTTCTCAGGGAGCGTGAACTCCATGTCGGAGTACTGCAGACTTATCGGCTGCTCGCGATACTCGAGCAAGAAATACAGCTCGCCGAAGACCTTCGCGAGGTTGGCGCGGTTGATCTCATCAATGATCAGGACATGAGGGATGCTGGGGGTCGCGGCCGCAGCATCCGCTATCCGCCGTAACGGGCCTGACTTGATAGCGAAGTCCACCTTGCCGGCACCGCCAAGCACAGGACGGTATCCCTCGAAGAAGTCCTCGTAGGTAAAGGACGGGTGGAACTGCACGATCTCGAAGCTGCCCACGCCGCCGGCAAGATGCTCAGCCAAGGCTTGGGCGAGGTACGTCTTTCCGGTGCCAGGGGGACCGTAGAGAACGATCTGGCGCTTCTCTTCGAGTAGCTCGATGACCTCGTCGAGCCACGGCCTATCGAGGAGGAGATCCTGCGCGAGTTGGGCGGTGGCAAGAGGAAGCTCCACGTGGCCGGGATCTACGGCTGGCGGCTGTCGCTTCTCTCCGCTCACCCAGCGTTCGAGTTCATCGATCTCGGGTGTGATGAGCGTCAGCGTGAGCAGCGTCTTCATCTTGGACTGAAGGCTTTTCGCGATGTCGCGTCGTTGAATCGGGGCCCCAGCGTTCAGCCACTCAACCGACCGAACTGTTTCTTTTCGTGTTCGAGCCAAGACGTCTCGCGGACCGGAGTCGACGACGCCGAGGTAGACGTTTTGCCCGTTGACGGTAACGACGTAGTCGCCGATCTCCATCTTGTTCACGAATCGCCAGACCTGGCCGAGCTCGTGGTTGAACCCGCCGGCCGTCGTGTCGGTGCCTGCTTCGTCTGCCAGTGCCCTGAGCTCATCGCGGCTGGCACCCGGCACGAGCTCAAACGGAAATGTGTCGGCGAAGCCGATCCCACACGTGCCGTCGGCCAGCCAGTCGGGAACGCGCTCGCCGCCTGACCCACGGATCAGCCATGCGCCGCGAACCTGCGGCTCGTACGGCCCGATCGGCTCAGCGAGGGCTGGCTCGGGAGTCGTCGGTTCAACCATTGGCTCGGGCTCGGGGTCCCACAAGCCACGCACCCCGGACTGATAGAACGAGAAACCGTCACCGTAGGACTTCGCGAGGCGTTCGCGGACACGCTCGATGGTCGCGTCGTCGTTCTCACTTTCCTCGGAGGGCTCTGCAAGTGAGGCCATCTTCCGCTTGTGATACTGGCTGACCGTGTCTTCGAACGAGTCCGGGTGCACGAGGTGCAGAAGGGCGTGCCGCTGCGTCTGATCCGCGACGCCTTCGAGCGAGAACACCATCGCGCGGAACGCGTTGGGGTCGGTCAGCCAGTTATCGCGGTCGTGTGCGGTTGCCGCTGTCCACCTCTCCGCGAAGTGCACGAGCAACCACAACTGGTTGGGGCGGCGCGTGAAGAACGATGTGCCTGTCGCGGCGAGCCCGGTGTGGAGTGCATCGTCGAAGACGCCCGACGGCCCGGTGGCGCCCCCGATGTTCGCGACCTCGTCGAGCAGTTGACGCTTCGAGGGATACCCCTGCTTGGATGCGACGACAAGGTGGAGCCAGGTGAGCTCCTCCATGAGCTGGCCCGCAGAGCGCGAGATGTTCGCCAGCTGATCTCTCAACTTGTCGAGGAATCCGCGCTTGGTCTCGTCCGGCTTGTCGACGAATTCGCGTACGAGTTCAGATGCGGATGCATGAGTCCACACGTTGTCTACGTCGGGGTCGTCCAGAGGAAGGAAGCTCGACTTCAACTGCCGCAACGACCGTTCCCGGAACTGGTCGAGCGCGCCGTAGAGTCTTGCGACCTCGGGCACATCCAGTTGAGTTTTCAACAGCTTCCTCCCATAGGGCACGTCCTCGACGTACAGGTGGTTTCAACCTAGCGGGGGTTGCGCCGCGTACCAGGAACCGCACCTTGGGGCTTCGCTCTGCGATCACTGCGGTCGCGCGTAGCGGGTCTGCGGTCCTGACGGCAGCGCCACGAGCGGCATCTGGTCGTTCAATCGCGTCGCGACGGCATCGAGATCGTCGTCGAAGAGGTCGGCGTAGGTGTCCAGCGTCATAGCGGCCGACGCATGACCGAGCATCCGTTGCACGGCCTTCACGTTGGCGCCCGAGCTGATTGCGAGTGACGCGGCGGTGTGACGAAGGTCGTGCGGAGTGAGCCGTGGGATCGACGGATCGAACGCCTGCGCACGCCGGACCGCGTTCGCGAACCATCCCTTGTTGCCCGAGTTGCGCATGTGGTTGACCCCGTCGCCGAACAGCAGCCCCTCGGGGCCCTTGCCGGCGCAGGCCTGCTCGATCATCGGCGCGAGACGCTCGGGGTAAGGTACCGAGCGCTTCTCGTGCGTCTTGGGCGTGCCGACGTGGATCTCGTACGCGATCATCACCGCGTTCTCTTCGATGACGAAGCGCCGGCGCAGCCGGTTGACGCTGCGCACCCGCAGCCCCGTCGCCTCGCCCCAGCGAAGGCCGGTGTACGCCAGCGTCAGGACGAGGGTCGGATACGCCGAGCACGCCGCCAGCGTCGCGACTTGGTCATGCGAGAGGTAGACGCGACGCTTGCCGGGCCCGCGCCGAGGAAGGTTGCGCACATGGCGGGCCGGATTGCTCGCAAGGCGCCGATCGTCGATCGCGACGTCGAGGATTCCAGCGAGGACTCCCAGGGCGCGAATAACGACCGTGCGCGACTTCTGCGTCGCAAGGTCAGACACCCAATCCTGAACTTCCGAGCGACGGATCGACGAGATCTCCCTGTCGGCCCACACCGGCGCGACATGGTTCTTCCATGCCCGCTCGAGCGTCATGTAGTACGAGGGCTTCGACATCGGCGGCTGCTTGGATCGCAACCAGCTGTCCGCGAACATTCGGACCGGAACCCGCGACGACGACGGATCGATGTACTCGCCCTTCGACTTCGACACCGTGACCATAGAGAGGTACAGCTTCGCTTCGCGCATCGTCGTGAAGCCGCGCTTCTCCGCCTCGGTGCGATCAGGCTTGCGATAGCGTACGCGGTAGCGGCGGCCCTTCGCCGATTCGTATGGGGTAATGCTGCCCATGTCGACCTCCGCTCGTGCTGGCTCGACGGTCCGTATCCGGTCAGTGTCGAACACTGATCGGATGGCGTCAACGCGGCCGATGACGGATGTGGATAGATGGCGGAAGACGTCGTCAACTGGGGTTGGGTTGGAGGGGCGCCTCCCTCCGACGCCGAGAGTGTAGCGATCGGTCGCGCCTCCGTTCTCGCCGCTCACTTCTTGCAGACTCCGCGCTGGCGCGCTCCGCTTAGCAGCCGTTTGACGACCAGCACTGTGCCGCGCCCGAGACGCTGGGGTGGCTGATTGTGGGGAAGGAAGACTATTCGTCGGGTGCGTAGTTGAGGGGGTGTGGTCTGCAGCCCGGAGCCTAGCTCTTCACGCCTGGCGGCCGCTTTGGGCGCGTCTCTCGCGACCTGCGTTTAGGGGGTCGCTCGTCGCTCGACCGCTCTCCTAACCACGGGCAACGCCGGCCGTTCTGAGGGCAGCCACGCGACATCGCCAAGGCGTCCACCTAGCAACCACGGGAGCTGGTCGTGGTCTGCGCCGGGGGTAGGTTCACCGGCGACCACTGTGGCAGGAAGAGCTGTAGGACATGTTTGTCGCTGATCCGCCGCGGCGAACCCGGGTCTCTGACCTCGTCCAGAACGTTGATGGTCGAGTTCAGCTCGTCTTGAAGCTCGCGCACCAGGGCTTCTGCTCGTGCTCGACCTCGTGGACAACCCCGAGGAGCAAGTGCACCGCTTCGGCGAAGTCCGGTTCGGGCGCGGCCTCTGGCCTTCCAACCCGCCTCGGGTCGAGCCCGGCTCGCTTGAGGAAGCAGACGCGATCGCAGCGCATTGGTCAACGCTCACGCAGAGCCAGACGACGAGGCCCGCGCCACGAAGATCACAGCCGTCCGCGCCAAGTACGGCAGGCCGCCGCCTGGCAACAAGGTCACAGCAAACTACGGGGAGGTTCAAGCGTCGCGTGCTCATCTATCTCCTGCGCCAGGGGTTCTGTGTCGCCGACCCCAACGACCGCGACTCGATGTTCACTGACCTCACTGGCTCCCCTGCGACGGCTGCCAGCACCGTCGGACTTGAGCCCTGGTTCATCCACATTCGCATATCTCGGCCCGAGGACATCGCTGCCACCCTCCGCAACGTATCCGAGAAGGCTCAGATCGAGGCCAGCGAGTGGCCGGTTTCGATCATGGCTCGCCCCGGTTACGACGTTGAAGGCTCCTACGCCGTAATGCCTCTCCGAGTCCTCGCGGCCATCGTCGCCGGGTCGGCCCTAGAAAAGCCCGTCACTCAGCAGCCGGCATCGCTGAGTGACAGAACTGCGGGAGGGCACAGCCCGCCGCTTTGTAGGCGCAGGGTGGTGCCTGCGCCTCAGATGGAGCTCCGTCAGTGCTGCATCACCCCGGCCTCTAACTCCTTTGGGAGAGGGCGCGGCCCACCAAGCCCCAGTCGGCGCACTACCGCTGGTCTCCAGTCGTGGGCGGTGCTTCGGTGCGTGCCGTGGACTCTACCTCGGCGTAACCGTGCTCAAGCATGTCAGCGAGATACTCGACTTGCTGCGGCTCGATCCCGTCGGACTCGCTAGATTTCGGTCCGCTCCCGGCGTCCATCGCGTCGCCATCTCGCACGATGACGCTGAGCGGCCCACTCGGACTCTCAGTCCACTTTGCCATCAGGCTGCGGATCTCACGGAGTGCCTGCGCGCCAGCGTGTACGCCGTAGGAATCGAACCATCTCCGCGACTTGTAGATAGACCAGTCGAGAACGACCTCCGAGCTGAAGGCCTTGTCTTCAAGTCCCTTGAACCTGACCCTTCCCTTGTGGACGTCGGGCTTCCCTGATCTCAGTCGGGCGGCGGTGACGTCCCAGGAGACTCGCCACTCCTGACCAGGAGCCAGCAGCGGAATCACCGCGGGAACGCGGACTTCGTCTCCGTTGGACGTCGTCATCGTTGGATCGACCGAGAACTTGACCTCCATGGCCGCGGTCTGACCGTAGTTCTTGATCACAAAATCGATGGCAAGGTTGTTCACCGCGCTCGGCTCCATGTATGCCACGACATAGGGCTGGGATCGCGCCGTCTCAAGCTCGCGCGTCTGCTCACGAGCTTTCTTCGCCTCTCCCACTTGCCGAATCGCGTACCCAAGTGCGACCACGGCCACGATGAGAGTGAGGGCGGCTGCGCCAGCGGTGATCCAGTCCGTCGCGAGTGGGTCCTCCAGTGCCTGGACGATGTCTTCTAGCAGGTCGTTTGTGTCCCCGAGGCGCATGGTCCACATTCTGGCAGTGAGACTCCTGGCCAGCGTCCATTTGCTTGCTTTTGAGACAGTCCCCCATGCCCGTCCAACGCCGATTCGAGTAGTATCGACCGTCCTCAAAGCACGCTCCACAAAGTATCTCTCACCTGGGGTTTACTCTCTTGCGCCTGGGGCCTCCGTGTCTAAAATTGGACATGCGAGGACAACACATCGGCTACGTGCAGGTAAGCACGAGTAAGCAGACCACCGACCAGCAGCGCGACGCGCTCGAAGTCGCGGGAGTAACCCCGATCTTCGAGGACGTGATGCCAGGAGCCCGCCCCGACCGCCCGGGACTCAAGGCAATCCTGGAGTACGCCCGAGAGGGTGATGTAATCACTGTCGTAGCGCTCGACCATCTGGGTCGCTCCATGACTCACGTCATTCTCATCATTGAGGAGTTGCAGCAGCGCGGAGTCCTCCTCCGCTCACTCCGCGAGGGTGTCGACTTCTCCCAGCCGCTCGGCAAGATGCTCGCAGGCATCTTCGCCTCACTCGCAGAATACGAACGAGCCCAAATTCGGGAGCGCGCCGACGCAGCCCGTGAGGCTGCCAGGGCACGAGGCAAGCAGACCGGCCGGCCCCGCGTCCTCGATGACTCCAGGTCTGGAGCCTCCGCGAGTCCGGGTTCACCCCCTCCGACATCGCAGCCACCCTCAAGGTCAGCCGCGCAACCGTCTACCGTGCGTTCGAGGCCGCTCAACTCCTCACCAACTGATCCGAGCGCTCAAGCGTGGAAGCGAAGCGACCACAAGGTAGCGCCGACACCTCGGCCTGCTGCCTCCACGCGTGCCCCACTCCGCAGAAGACAGCTCCGGACCCCGCTTGCCTTGTTGATGGGGGGGGGGGGGGGGATCCGCCGAGCCGAGCTCGCTAGCCCCAGAGCGTCACAGCGGTCAGCCTGCCGCAGCCGAGTGAGGCCATCGCCGATCGACACTGAGTCATCGCTGCGGACACAGCTCCCTCTCCGCCCGGGGCGTCGGACGTTCACCTGCTGCCTGATTCGGTGCGGTCCAGGCTCCCGTGAGGCCCTGGGGCGGGGAAGCCCACAGCAACTACACGGATCGACC
Source organism: Microbacterium terrae (assembly GCF_017831975.1). Taxonomy (NCBI): domain Bacteria; kingdom Bacillati; phylum Actinomycetota; class Actinomycetes; order Micrococcales; family Microbacteriaceae; genus Microbacterium; species Microbacterium terrae. Next base: position 761,126 of record NZ_JAFDSS010000001.1, read on the forward strand.
CGCCCGATACGCTTGCGCCAAGGAGGGCGCGAGCCATGGGTGAGATCGACAAGAAGGCGCTGAAGGAGACCGAGATCCGTACTCGGTACATCACGCCAGCCATCGTGCGCGCTGGCTGGGATCCGAACAAGAATCAGGTCCGCGAGGAATACACGATCGCCCCGGGCCGGATTATGGTGCGAGGCAAACTGCACACTCGCCAGGCACCCAAGTCGGCCGATTACGTGCTGTTCCTCAAGCCGGGTCTCCCGCTGGCGGTAGTCGAGGCGAAGGATAACAACCACAGCATTGGCGCTGGCATGCAACAGGCACAGGGATACGCCGACTGCCTCGACGTTCCGTTCATCTTCAGTTCGAACGGGGACGGCTTCGTTTTCCACGATCGAACGGTAACGGCGGGCGAGATCGAGCGAGAATTGACCCTCGATGAATTCCCCTCACCCGAGGAGTTGCACCGGAGATGGCTCGATTGGAAGGACGTGGCACCCGATGCTGCCGCGACGAAAGTCATCGAACAGGACTACTATTTTCACGGCAAGGAGCTGCGCTATTACCAGCTTCAAGCCGTGAACCGCACTGTCGAGGCAGTCGCGCGCGGGCAGCGCCGCGCCTTGCTCGTCATGGCCACCGGTACGGGTAAGACCTTTACCGCTTTCCAGATCATCTGGCGGCTGTGGAAGTCTCACCGCGCCAAGCGAGTTCTCTTCTTAGCCGACCGCAACATCCTCGTCGATCAGACGCGGGTCAACGACTTCAAGCCGTTCGGCACGGCGATGACGAAGATCACGAACCGCACCGCCGATCCCTCCTTCGAGATCTTCCTCGCGATCTACCAGGCGATCACTGGCACCGAAGATGCGCAGAATATCTATCGGAAGTTCTCGCCAGATTTCTTCGACCTAATCGTGGTCGACGAGTGTCACCGCGGCAGCGCCCGGGAGAACGCGCAATGGCGAGAGGTGCTCGACTACTTTTCGGGCGCCGTTCAAGTGGGCCTCACCGCGACTCCGAAGGAAACGACTGATACCTCGAACATCACATACTTCGGGGAGCCAGTGTTCACATACTCCCTGAAGCAGGGCATTGACGACGGCTATCTCGCTCCCTACAAGGTCGTCCGCATCGACCTTGATAAGGACCTCCAGGGTTGGCGACCGGAGGATGGCCAGACCGACAAACATGGCGAGGTCATCGAGGATCGCGTCTACAACCAGAGGGATTTCGACCGCAACTTGGTCCTGGAGCAACGTACACGACTCGTTGCGAAGAAGGTCACGCAGTACCTCAACGAATCCGGCGACCGGTTCGCGAAGACAATCGTCTTCTGTCAGGACGTCGACCACGCCGAGCGGATGCGGTCCGCACTTGCGAACGAGAACAGCGACCTCGTCGCCAAGAACCGCAAGTACGTCATGAGGATCACCGGCGACGACGCCGAGGGTAAGGCCGAACTAGACAACTTCATCGACCCTGAATCGCTCTACCCCGTGATCGCAACGACGAGCGAACTCATGTCTACCGGCGTCGACGCCCAGACCTGCAAACTCATCGTGCTCGACCAGTCGATCGCGTCGATGACCAAATTCAAGCAGATCATCGGCCGTGGCACCCGCATCAACGAGGAGCACGGGAAGTTCTACTTCACGATCATGGACTTCCGCAAGGCGACGGAGCTCTTCGCCGACCCGGACTTCGACGGCGACCCTGTAGTCGTCTATACGCCAGGGCCGGGAGAGCCACTGGTGCCGCCGGAGGAGGTTGACCCAGCCGACCCTCGGGGCTCGCAAGATCTGCCGGCCACCGATCCACCGATCGACACACCAGGCCGGCGCATCAAGTACGTCGTCGGCGACGTGCCTGTCACGCTCATGGCGGAGCGCGTTCAGTACATGGGACCGGACGGCAAGCTCATCACCGAGAGTCTCACCGACTACACCCGCAAGCGCATCAAGGATTCCTACCCCACATTGGGCGCGTTCCTAAACCGCTGGAGCCAGGCCAATAGCAAGCAAGCGATCGTCGCCGAGCTTCAGGAGCAGGGCGTGTTCTTCGAAGCTCTCGCCGAAGAGGTCGGCAGGGATTTCAGCCCGTTCGACCTGGTGTGCCACGTCGCATTCGACCAGCCCGTGCTGACTCGCCGCCAACGCGCGGACAACGTCCTGGCAACGGGCTACTGGGCAAAGTACTCCTCCAAGGCGCAGGCGACGCTGAAGGCCCTGCTAGACAAGTACGCTGACGAAGGCTTCGAGCCCGACCACGACGCGAGTGTCCTGAAGATTCGCCCGTTCATCGACATCGGCACTCCGATGGAGATCGTGGTCGAGTTCGGGGGCAGGGCAGGATTCAATTCGGCCGTCGAGGAACTGGAGCACCAGCTTTACTCGACGGCCTCCTAGGGAGATCGCGTGAGCAGTATCAGTGCCGTTGTGAAGTCAATCCAAGACGTTATGCGGCAGGACGCTGGCATCGACGGTGACGCGCAACGCATCGGTCAACTCGCCTGGATGTTCTTCCTCAAGATCTTCGACGACCGCGAGGCCGAAGCCGAGCTGCTGGACTCCGACTACCGTTCACCGATCCCGAGCGACCTACGCTGGCGCACATGGGCCGCTCCGAAGGAGGGGATCACCGGCGACGCGCTAGTCGGCTTTGTCAACAACAACCTGTTCCCAACCCTCAAGCAGTTTGCGGAGACCTCGACGACGGGTCGCTCAAATGTGATCGGCAATGTCTTCCAAGACGCCTTCAACTACATGAAGAACGGCACCCTGATCCGCCAAGTCGTGAACAAGATCAACGAGATCGATTTCAACCGCTCCGAGGACCGGCACCTGTTCGGCGACATCTACGAGCAGATCCTCAAGGGTCTCCAAAGCGCCGGAAACAGCGGTGAATATTACACTCCTCGCGCCGTGACCCAATTCATGATCGACATCGTCTCGCCAAATCTCGGTGAGAGCGTCCTCGACCCGGCCTGCGGCACAGGCGGCTTCCTCACCGGGGCGATCGAACACGTGCGCGCGAACCACGTGAGGACACCCGACGACGAACAGATCCTCCAGTCGTCGATCCGCGGCGTCGAGAAGAAGCAACTTCCCCACCTGCTGTGCACGACAAACATGCTGCTCCACGGCATTGACGTGCCCACCAACATTGACCACGACAACACACTCGCGCGCCCACTGCGGGACTACACCAGCAAGGATCGCGTCGATGTCATACTCACCAACCCGCCATTCGGCGGGATAGAGGAGCCGGGCGTCGAGAACAACTTCCCGCAGGCCTACCGAACGCGCGAGACCGCCGACCTCTTTCTCATCCTGATCCAACACCGTCTAAAGACAGGAGGACGTGCTGCGGTCGTGCTTCCAGATGGCACGCTGTTCGGCGATGGTGTGAAAGCTCGCATCAAGGAAAAGCTCCTCACTGACTGCAACCTACACACGATCGTCCGTCTCCCCAAGGGTGTCTTCAATCCTTACACCGGGATCGCCACCAACCTGCTCTTCTTCACCAAGGGTGAACCCACGAAGGAGATCTGGTACTACGAGCATCAGTACCCCGCCGGGTACAAGAATTACTCGAAGACCAAGCCCATCCGGCTCGAGGAGTTTGAGGCGGAGAAGGCCTGGTGGCATGACCGTGTGGAGTCGCAGGTCGCATGGAAGGTCTCGATCGAGCAGATTCGAGAGAACAACTGGAATCTTGACGTAGACAACCCGAACGATGTCGATCCTTCGCATCGCGACCCCGCCGAACTCCTCGATGATCTTCAAATCGCCGAGAGGGGCTTTGCGGAGCTTCGGGACTCACTTCGCGAGGAACTGGCTGGCGCAGCATCCAACGCCAGCCTGCCGCCGGGGACCTTTAGGTCCGCTTTCGCCCCGATGATGGAGTCCGACGCGGGTTTGGACAAGCTTCAGGCATTGATCCTGGATCTCGCAATGCGAGGCTCACTAACCGAACGCGCCCATTCCGATGAGCCTGCGCGCGAACTACTCGCGCGCGTGAAATCCGAAAGGGAGCGATTCCTCGACGCGGCCGGTGGAAGGCGCCGTACGAAGACCTATTCCGCTCTTCAGGACGCAGACGTTCCCTATAAGGCGCCCCACGGATGGGAATGGAGTCGAGCGGTCGATTTGATCCACACCGTCAATGGGCGCGCCTTCAAGCCCACCGAGTGGTCGTCGGACGGACTCCCGATTATCCGGATTCAGAACCTCAACAACACAAAAGCCCCGTTTAATCACTTCAAAGGGGAGGTTGCTCCCGGCCACCGAGTGGAGCCCGGAGATCTGCTCATCAGTTGGTCTGGCACCCCCGGTACGTCGTTCGGGGCATTCGTGTGGGATGGACCCCCAGGGGTCCTGAATCAGCACATCTTCAAGTGCACCCTCTTTGAGGACTACCGCGACTTCATCTGCCTCGCAATTAATAGCCGCCTGGATGTGCTGATTGGTGACGCACACGGGGGAGTCGGTCTTCAGCACTTCACAAAGGACAAGCTTGAACGGCTACCTCTGCCGGTGCCCCCGCTCGAAGAACAGCGGCGGATCGTCGATCGAGTCCGGCACCTCCTCGGCATGTGCGCCGAATTGAGGGAAGGTCGCGCGAAGCTTCGCAAGCTGACCGGGGATCTGGCGGCGTCCGTTGTCGCACACGCCGGGTAACGCTCGCAGGCCACGCAGTGCACCACAGGTGGGGACCGCTTTGCGCGCGACACGATCATGCAAAATCGACACTGATCTTGCCTCATTCGACGAGTCAGGGCGGCGCCGATCGCATCGACAAGGGACGAGGAGGCGAAGACGAACACGAAGACAAATTTGCGAGAGCCTCGAAGCAATGCACGCAGGCACCAACGGTGACGGGCGCCCTTTAGAGACGATCCCCTACACGTGCCTGCACGTCAGAAAAATCCCTGGATAATGGTCAAAACGCACCCTATCCTGACGGCATGCGAGGAGGCCTCGAGCGATGGAAGCGAGGTGTCGAATCCCGAGGGGTTCGACAAGCGATCTCGTACGCGCTCGAGGGCACCTGCGATGCTCACCTCCAGCACTCCCCCGGCGTCAACGCGCTCGAAGCGTACAGTGTCACATCGGGTTCGACCGTCTCGCGATCCATTGTCGAGAACGGCGTCATCACCTCCGACGAGCTCACCGCCGGCGGCCTTCGTGTCTGGCTCACCGGACACGACCCGGTCACCGGGGAAGAGCGAGGCCATCAGCGGCTGAGCCCCGACGCCGATCTGCTGCTTGACGGGACGCTCAACCACCCGAAGTCGTACAGCATCGCCGCGCTGCTGCATCCCGAACTTGCCACCGAGTTCGAAGCGCTCCAGGACCGGCTGCGTGAACGCATTCTGCTTACGTGGCAGACGGAACTCAACGCGCGGCGCGGGCACGGCGGGCTCGTCCGCGAGGAGATCACCCGCATTGAGGTCGTCGAGCTGCAGCATCGGCGCTCGCGCGCGCTCGACCCCCACATCCACCGTCACCTCTGGCTGAACATCAAGGTGCTCGGCGCGGACGGCAAGTGGTCGAACCTCGACTCACGCGTCGCTATGAAGCTGCACACCGTGGTCAACGCCGAGGGCGAGCTTGCCGCGTGCACGGATCCCGCCTGGATCGCCGCGCTCGCCCGGCACGGATACACGCTCGACGATACGGGCGAGATCGCCGAGCTCGCTGGCGCCGTCCGACCCGTCTCACGTCGGTCGGCTCAAATAGAGGGCAACCGCGCGCGCCTGGTCGCGGAGTGGTCGATAGCGCACGGAGGATCGGTGCCGAGCGTGGAGGTGCTGCAGCAGATCGATCGCCGCGCGTGGGCGGTGTCGCGTCCGAACAAGCCGGCCGATCTCGATGAGGCGTCTTGGGAGGCGCGCGTCCGCGACGAGATCGCAGCGATCGATCTGACTCTGACCACTCCGCGCGCACCCATTCCAGTTGCTGCGACAGACCTGCGTGTCGTCGACCTGGATCTGCTCGCGGCACAGGCGGTCGTCGACGCGGATGAGCGGTCCGCATCCTGCGGCGGGAGGTTCAGCAGCTTCGACATCCGTGCGGGCGCAATTCGCGCGCTCTCGCGCACGGGCGTCGTTGCGGAGCGCGACCGGCTCGATGACGTGATCGCCGAGATCACGGAGCGCGCCACGCGTTCCGTCTACCAGCTCGTTGCGGAACCGCCGGCGCACGTCAAGGCGTTCATGGCGACCGAGACCGTGCGCGCCAAGGTGCGTCTCGCGGGCCGCTTGGACGTGCTCGCCCGACCGGGGCGCTCCCTGCTGCCGGGCGAGTTGCACCGGTTCGCACCGCACGAGGATCCGTCCGCACTGGATGCGTCGCAACGGGTTGCAGCGTGCGCCATCGCCGGCACGGACGGGCTCGTGACGGTGACCGGCCCCGCCGGCACGGGGAAGACGACGATGCTGCGCGCGGCGTTCGCGGCACTCACGTCGCAACGGCGACGGATGCTCGTCGTTGCCCCCACACGGAAGGCGGCATCGGTGGCGTCTCGCGAGGTCGGGGCCGCGGCATCCAGTATTCATGCCTTGCTTTTGGACCATGGCTACCGATGGGGCACCGACAGGGCCGGCGCGAAGGTGTGGAACAGGCTTCGAGTGGGAGAAGTCGATCCCAGCACGGCCGCCGTGTATGGCGGACCATCACAGTACGTACTGCGTTCTCGCGATCGGATCGTCGTCGACGAAGCCGGCATGGTCGACCTGCAGACGGCGAACGTCCTCGTCGAGCTCGCGATCGAGCAGGGTGTCGGGCTGGCGTTCGTGGGTGACACGCATCAGGCGTTGCCGGTCGGGCATGCGGGTGCGATGGGTTCCGCGATCCGGCACGCGAACGCTGCGGTGGAGCTCGACACGGTGCACCGGTTCCGCGATCCCGACTACGCCGCGCTCACACTGCGCCTCCGGGATGCGGGTGATCGCGAGCGCGCTCTGGTGGTTGCGGGCGAGCTTGCCGAACGCGGTCACGTCGACCGGGTCGAACATCACGACGCGGCGCGCGAGCGGATGATCGACGCGTACTTCGACTGGCACGCACGCGGCAAGCGGGTGACACTGGTATCTGGCACGAATGCTGAGGCGGATGCGATCAACGACGCCATCCAGCAGCGGCGAGTCGATCAGGGCGAGCTCGACGTCCGCGTCGCCGCATGGGGAATCGGTCAGCAGCGCATCCTCGTCGGCGACACCGTCCAGACCCGTCGCAACGACCGGCTCACGGGGGTCGAGAATCGCGCGCAGTGGATCGTGCGCGGCATCCGCGACGAGTACCTGTCTCTTGTCTCCGTGAGCGACAGCGGCGAGGTGGCGCGTGTGTCCACCGAGTACGCGCGCGAGCACCTGCAGCTCGCCTACGCCTCCACCGTGCATGGCGTGCAGGGCGACACCGCCGATGCCTCGGTGGTCGGGCCGGATGTCGATGCCGCGGGACTCTACGTTGGCCTCACGCGCGGGCGGCTGCACAACGTCGCAATCGTCGTGGCGCGCACGGATGCCGCGGCGCGCGAGTGTCTCGCCGAGTCGATGCAGCGCGGCACTCCGGAATTGACGATGCAGGATGCTGTGCGCGTGGCACAGGCCGAAGTCCGGCGTGCGGCGAGGAACCGGGAGGCGGCCATGGTCACGGGGCCGGTGGTTGGGGCGCCGAGCGGGGGGCGTGGACTCGGGATGTAGAGTTCACCTACTGCGATAGAAGGCTCTCGATTGTTCGGCCGCACGCTGCTTCTCTGGCCTTCGCGACGACCCTCATCTTCCAACACTCGGTGGTCAGTGCACCGATTCCGAGAGCGCGGGGCGCGGATGCGAAAACGCCCGGCTGACCCGCGCTTAGTGAGAAGCGTTCGGGCAGACATACCGGCGCTGCGAGATCCGCCTGCGCCTCGCCGCAGATGAACGGCTACTCCCGTCGATGTCGGCGCCCACGCTTATCATCGCATTGCGGGAAAATGCCCGAGATTTCCAGGCCGAAGGGGGGAACGGCATGTCCGTCCTTACTAAACAATTCAAGGATGCGCTCTCACAAGTCGAACCAGGGGAGGACGCTGCGCACGCTGCGGAGGCGCACGCCGAGGTTCGTGATGTACTTCATGGTCATTCCGACCTCGTGGAGTGGGGACTCCACTCGGTCCTCATCGGCTCTTACAGGCGCGAAGTGTCAATTCGTCGGGTCAAGGATGTTGACGTTTTCTGCGAGCTACCGAGCTTGCCAGAAGATCAAGACCCGCAGGATCTCCTGGACAAGTTCGCTCGCCTGCTTGCGGACGAGTATGGTGACAGGGTCACGAAGAATGATCGTTCGGTAAAGGTGGACTTCCCCGACTTCGACATGCATGTGGACGTTGTGCCAGCTCGGGCCGCCGGCGACGAGTGGGAGATTCCAGATCGTGACGGTGGGTGGGAAAAGACTCATCCCGTCAAGTTCAGCGAACTTAGCACCGCTCGCAATCAAGCGCACGACGAAAAGTATGTTCCGGTGGTCAAGCTTCTCCGCCAAACCCGGCGGGCACTGCTTGGAGAAGCTAAACCGGGCGGCTTCTTCGTGGAGATCGCTGCCTACCACTCATTCGCGAGTATCCCGGACGGGAACTCGGACGATTCGCCCAACTCTACTGCGGAGTATTACACAGTTGCGTTGGAGAAGATGGCGCCTATCCTTCGCGATCATGCTGATGACGTCGCGCGCTTGATGAATCCGGCGATCCCGGAGCAGGAGCTTCACGTTAGGGCAACCCGAGCGGAGCTCGACGCCATCGCCGACAAATGGGAACAGGCTGCGGTCGATGCGCGCGAAGCTTTGGAATCCGAAAACGACCAAGATGCCGCCCGGACGTTCAAGCGGTTGCTCGGACAGAACAGCGACGGTGACGATGTCTTCGAGGTCCCGGTGGTTGTGTCGGCCGGGCATCGAAGCCTGCCTAGCGGAGAGTCGCCCACGTTCGGATGATTGATAGTACGGACGCGTATGTCGAAGCGGCGATACGGAGCTTCGACGAGGCGCTGAACCGTGCCGGGTTCCAGACCGTCCGGTGTGGTGACCGGCCTGAGGATTGGGAGTGGGTTGGGACGGTGGGGAACAATCGCGAATCAGCGATCGTAGTCCTGGCTAGCGACTTCCCATTCGCCGCTCCGAGTGTTGTTCTGCCACAAAGATCTGATCAGATCAACTGGCATCAGATGCCGGATGGGTCCCTGTGCCTTTGGGACGCTCATTCGAAGGGCAATCAGCCGTGGCTTGACGGCGATGGGCTTATCGCGCGGGTCGAGGAGTGGATAGTTCGTGCCGACGCCGGCTGGGTCGATGACATGCCGCAACTTGACCTCGAAGCGTACAACAACATATGGCTGGAGATCCGCGACGACCATTTGTTCGCGCCCATGTTGGTTATCGACGATTGGGATCAGATAGCCGGAGGTTGGTTCCAGGCAACTCCACCGGACCAGAACGGTCTGATGAGTGTTACGGGGGCTCAGCTATTGGAGCCACCTATGCCGGCGCCGCCGCGTAACAAGAAGAAACGACGCTCGGGGACAGTTCGGCAGAGTCGACCGAACAAGTTCCTCAACGGGATCGCCATTGACCTCGGGAGCGTGACGAAGCCGTTCGTCTTCACCGAGCAGATAGCAGAGGAAGCAGGGGTCAACGGTCCTCTGATCGTCGCGATGCTGGAGGCGGGGCGGCCAGTTCTGTTTGCCGCTCGTTACACGCGTGACGAGGCTGTGGGCTTCATTGGCTTCTGGTTCGAACTCAATAAGGACGGCGGCATTCGCCGGTGCTTCCCCGTGGCCGAACGCCGACATGCGCAGCAAAGACGAACCGGATGGCATGCCGCGGCGCTCGCAGATCGCAAGGTATCCGTCGTCGGTGCCGGGAGCATAGGCTCGCACCTCGCCGACCTTCTTCACCGAAGCGGCGTAACCGACCTTACTGTCCACGACTTCGACACTTTGTTGCCCGGAAACCTCACACGTCATGCCGCTTCTCCAGCATTCATAGGCGCCCCGAAGACGACCGCAGTGAAAGAAACGGCTAGCCTGCGAACGCCGGATCACCCGATCAAGATTGCTTCTTCGGTACGAGGGCTGAGCGATGCGGTGCAGCTGTTGCGCGACCAGGACCTCGTAATCGACTGCACGGGTGATCGTCTCACCTGGCAACTCTTGCTTGCCGCCGCCGACGTAACCGAACGCTCGTTCCTGCACGTCGCTGTCATCGGGCACGGGCAAGTGGGTCGGGTTGACATCTGCCCCCCGCTGGAAGGTGCAGATCCCGTCCCCGCGAGCATTGTCCAGCCCCTCGAGGTAATGGCGTGGGAGGCGGGCTGCGGTGACCCTGTCAGCCCTACACCACCATCCGCTGTAGCGGAGACTGCAGCAATGGGCGCTCGCTTCGCCATCAGGATGCTAGCCGGGGAACCGGTACCTCCGAGCGGAGAGTCACGCGAGCTGTTCCCTGTTATCACATGACCAAGAAACTCACTCTTGCAGGGGCCGCCTGGCGAGCATTGCAGGTGGCGGGCGCGCAATCGCTTCCGCGTGAGATCGGCGGTCTACTGCTTGGGCACTACGCCGAAGCTGGGCCACATGTCACTGAAATTCGTGTTGTTCCCGACCCGCGCGCTACTCGAATCCGATACCGCCGAGACGCCATGACAGCAGAACGCATTCTCGACTCCAGCGTCCGCGCGGACGATACCGGCGTCCTTGGCTACCTCGGTGAATGGCACACCCATCCTCTGCCCTTTGGCCCAAGCGCTACCGATGTCCTAGCAACTCGCCGACTTGCCATCGCCGGAGGTCACGACATCGCGCTTCTGGTACTGGCAAAGGGTGCCCGAGGATGGACTGGCCACGCACTCAACGCCGACTCGGCCGGCAACGTAGAAGAGCTCACTCTAACTGTCGAAGGAATCGACAATGACGAATAGCAACAGATTGCGGACGGCGTTCCTGGCGAAGCAGAACCACCTACTCGCCGCGTTGGAGATAGTGCCAGACTTGACCGGGCACGGAACGACGATTGGCGATGACTACGAGGCCAACTGGGCGCGGGTACTTCGCGAGTTCTTGCCTGCACGGTACGGGATTGCCAAGGGGCAGGTGATGGACTCGCAGGGAGGCATCAGCGACCAGATTGACCTGCTGATCTACGACGCTCAGTACACTCCGCTACTCGCCAGGACCGCGAACGGGGATCTGTTTGTGCCAGCGGAAGCCGTGTACGCGGCTTTTGAAGTAAAGCAAGAAATGAACAAGCAGTTCATGGAGTACGCCGGGAGCAAGATCGCTAGTGTTCGCGAACTGCACCGTACTTCGGTCGAGGTGCCCTTCGCGGCTGGGACATACCCGCCGAAGCCGCCTATACCAATTCTTGGAGGCCTCCTTACGACGCGCAACGGCTGGGCGGACCTGGAAGGCGAGGCTGCTGTACAGGCTGTACTCAGCCTGAGCGGTTCTCGCCAGGTTGATATCGGCTGCGCTTTGCGAGGAGTCGCATTCAACCGCCGGAACGAGAACACGGCAGATACACCCGAGTACAGCGAACCAGACATGACTCTGATGTTCTTCCTCGTCCGGCTATTCGGCCGCTTACAAGAGGTAGGGGCCGTGGCAGCGGTCGACGTCGATGCGTATATGAGCGCGCTCGATCTAGGCGATGAGCCTGGCAGCTAACCTCGCCGTGTCCCGCGAGATGGCACCACAACGCTGTCCGCCTGAATCGTCCACCCGGCTTCATCTAGCCTGCGAGTCTGGTACTTGACGACGAGGAGTGACGACATGCCCGACACCGCCATCAACCCCCGCGACCCTGTGTTCGTCTCGTATCGCCACTCGGACGGAATCGCGCTGGCAGCGGAACTCACTTGGTTGCTACGTGCGGCTGGTATTCCAGTCTGGCGGGACGTCGACGACCTCCCACCGGGTGATACTGACGCCCGCCTGCAACAGGCCATCGACGAGGGCATCTCCGGAGCCGTGATCATCATCACCCCGCAAATCGCTGACAGCCGAGTCGTCCGAGAAGTCGAGGCCCCCCGGCTCCTCCGCCTTCACCGGTCCTCGCCCCAATTCGCGTTGGGAATCGTGAATGCCATACAGACCTCCACCGGCGTCGTTGATTACGACGCCCCAGATCGTGTCCTCGGGATGGAGCGCCCTGAGCTCAGGAGCGTTGATCAGAAGAGCGCGAGCCGGCTGGGGCTAGTGACGATGGCCCGGCAGATGTTGTGGCACCGAATCGCAGCGATCCGGCCGCTACTTTCCGCGAGCGGTGGTGAGCTGCGGCTATCGCTCCAGACCAGAAACACGCCGCAGGTGTATGACCGCACCGACGCTGATCTCGACATCCGGATCCGCCCCTCCGCGCACGAGAAGCTTCCAAGTGCACATGGACTAGAGGACTTCGCGGAAACTGCGCAGTTCCTCCCAGACGCGGTCACACGGGCTGGCGCGAACGGCGTACGCATCGAAGGCGGCGCGCACCTGTCCGTCTCCATCGCGATCGGTGCGGCCATACCCTCCACCAGAGTCGGCCCGATGACCGTTGTTGATGGCAGGGGCGTCCACTGGGTCAGCTCCACCGAACCTCAACTACCCGACGAGCCACGACTTCGAATAGTTCGTGAATCCACGATCCCGTCTACCGCGCCGGCTCCCGGACGCCCGGACGTCGCCGCCTACATCGATCTTCAACATCCCCGAAGCGACGCCGCTTTCGACAATTACCTCACGGAGCACGCCGCCGAACTCGTAGCCTGGCAACACCTTGCCCCCACGCGCACCGGGTTGCTCGACGCGGCGGACGGGGGAACCATCGCCGCAGAAGCCGTCGCGCACATTCGAGAGCTCTCCATGACGAACGGGAACGCGGTAGTTCACCTGATGGTGCGCGGGCCGTTCGGCCTCGCCGTGCTGATAGGCAGGCTCACGAACACTCTCCGCGTCGTTGCGTACGAGTGGACTGACTCCGACGCCCCAGATGGTACTTTCATGCCTCCTCGATATGAGCCCATTGTGCAATTGCGCGCGTCGACGCCGGCCGGAGTGATCGAACGCGTCATCGTCGCCGACGCGGAGTGATTCGATCGCATGGGCCTGAATGAACTTGACAAGGCCAGACGTCGCTACACGCAAGCGAGTCCCTCAGTGGGCCGCGCCGGGATCGCGGGCGTCAACGGGCGTCGGCGCACTGAGTGGACCCCTCGCCCTAGTTTTGCTGGCAAAGCTGGAGTATCGATCCTCGACATGTCGGGATGAACCTCTTGCGGGATTGCTTACCGTGATCGGCCGTTCGATTCGCAGAGACCCGCGCGGCGGTTCGCGCGTCCCAGTCGAAGCCTCCAGCGTCTTGGGAGCCGAGTACCCGCACTTGCGTTGTCGTGTCGCGCCGAATCATGAATTGCGGATCAACGTCGCCGTGGGACGCCGCCCCTGAGTTGAGGCCGAAAGCGTTGTCTCCAACGCGCCGTCAGCGGCGATTCCACCGTCGAGGCGATGGTTCTTCTGCCGACGGCGCGCCCCGCCATAGCACGCCGCCGAGAGTCGCTATCGTCTCACGGGGAACACCGGAACCAGCCCACTGGGGGACCTATGGAGCTTCACAACCATGATGAGATCATCCGCGCGATTGAGTCGCGGCGCGAGGTAGCGGTAACCTTCCGCTCGAAGGAGGATGGTGGAGCCGTTCTAACGCGACGCAGCGCGCCGATGGACTTCGCTCCTAGTACCCGCGCTCACGACAAGACGCCCCGGTACCACTTCTGGGACTTCGAGAGCGACGGTCCGTACAGCCACACGTTGTCCCTGCTCGCCGGGCAGATCATCGAGGTAGAGGTGCTCGAGACCACCTTCGACCCGGAGACCTTTGTTACCTGGAAGACGAGCTGGACAATCTCGCGTTCGAGTTGGGGGCAACACAACTGATCCCCCAAGGGCAGTCAACCGTGGTTGCGCCGCCGTGGGTCGCCACCAGGCAAATCGGCGTGCCATGACCGAAGGCCTACCACTCCCGTTCACCGCCCGCTGAATGACGCGGCTCGACGGTCCGGCTTACGCACGACGATCGGACAAGAGTTCTACGCGAGGCGCTCGTCGCTCATGACGAAGCTCCTAACCGTTCGATTGAGCAGCACCCAGACCTTGCGTTTCTCGTTCTCCGTGAAGTCGTGGCGCTGATTGAACAGGTCAAGCAGGAACTTGTAGTCGTTGTCTCCATTCGATCTGTTGTACTCGTTGGCAGGAAACGCGCCATTCTGCCACAGGTCGGCCAGCAGAGCTCGTGAGAAGTACTCGCTCGTGAGTTCGACGCGCTCGCCCTTGGCAAAAGCCGCTCGCAGGTCAAAGAGTCGGCGCAGTACAGCGACAGTGGCATCAAGCTCTTCAACCTCGAACAGATTGACGCAGCTACTCCCAATCGGAAAGAGAGTCTGCTGGGTCTGCCGATTGTGAATCGTGTAGAGGTAGACGAGTCCAGTCTTTCCACACACGCAGATCCCGGTAGCTCGCGGGTCTTCCTCGACACTCACCACCTCCCATTCCTCGACAGCCTGTGCCCAGCGAGCCGCGAGGGACGCTTCGATGACGGCACTGCGCAATGCTCCGAAGTTGTGTGTACTCATATGTTCCCTCTGGCGTCCTAACGGTGAGTCGCAAGTTGTTGCCCCAGTGGTCGACAGGCTGCGGGCCAAGCTGCCGCCAGAGCCACGATCGGCCCGAATCGACGGTCCGCATGCGGGAGCACCCTCGCAGACCGGAGGCCGCCGCGACGGCGACAGACTATTGAGTCAAACGACGGGCCGTGCGCTCAAGCAGATCCGCATCATCCTCGCTCAGCTGATCGAGCAGCGGAGCGAGTCGGTGCACTCGTGGCGAGTACTCGCCGAGCGTTTCGACGCCATAAAAGTCCATCACGACCATTCTTCCGACCTGGTCGGGCGTGACGCCGAGCAGCTTTGCAAACCCCGCGAATTCGGCCCTAGTCGGCGGCCCGACGCGGCCTGCGCCGCCCGTTCCCCATGCGCCGTTCTCGGTCATGTTTTTGATCCAACTGAACGAGCGTGCCTGGTCCGCACCGACGGACATGCTGACCCAGTCCCTGCCGCTGTCATGAATCTTCTTGAGGGCGTCCTGAAACGGTGTGCTCGAACTCATCCAGTCAGGCTATCGCATGATTGCCCATTCCAATAGGTTGATTCTCCAGCTCACTCATTCGACCAGTGCATCGGCTCACCCGCCTGTTTGAAGGCCATGGCTTTGGTGGTCAGTCGAGGGGAGGCTACGACACCCTCGCCGGCGACTAGCGGCGGAGCGGCCATCAACACACCGCCAGGGGTTCCCGAGACCCAACGACGCGGGTCGGGCGTGGCCGAGGACCGACGGCGGCGTCTCATGCCTCCTGATTGGCGGGAACGGTTGGGTCCGGGGCCACATCAACAGACGACTGCGAGTTATGCGGGGTGAGCCAGTCTCGGATCTTGAACACGAGTCCGATTATGAAGAGCGCGACGCCGATAAGCGCGAAGATGATGCCGCCGAAAACGAGCCCGCCAAGGACGCTCTGGAAGAGCGACTGCCACGCGCCGGCATCACCTCCGAGCACGAGCGAGGCGACCACCGCGATTAAGTAGCCGCCCAAGACGTACATGTAGGCCACTGTGAATACGCCCAAGGGCTCTCGTTGAGATCCGTAAGCGATCGCGACCCGGGTTCGTCTGCTTTCAAGCGCATGTCGAGCTTCACCGGCCGGCAGCTTGTCGATGATCGAGTTCAGGGCAGCAAGTTCCTTGGCCACGCGCGGTTCGTTGCGCGCGGCTAGTACTCCCACGAGGCCGACTACGGCTGCCGCCAGAGCAGCCAAGCCGGCGATCAGAGCAACGGCGACGTCGTTCACGACCGTCAGCCTATGCGCGTGACACCGTCAGGCTGACGATCGGCACGCTCTCCATCGTCACCGGTAAGCATCCTTCTGGTTCCGCCAGACCAACAGGCCGCGTGGGGATGGATCACTGTGCTGACCCGTTCGCTCTTGCGCCTCGGCCGGGACACGAGGCACCTCCGCAGGGTAGCGGTCGGTCAGGCGTGATTCCCGAACACTCGCAATTGCGGGGACCCCTCGTGGCACCAAGATAAGCGTCGATGGCGGGCCGGCAATCTGCGGCGGGGCGACGCTTGGGATGATCACCGGTGGTGTTGAGTATGCCGTGGGCACCAGACAGCAGAAACTCTCAACGCGATTCGATCGCTTGGGACGCGGCGCTAACGATCTAAGAAGGCGTTCATGGGACCACGCCGAACGCACGAAGTAGCCCAGCGCGGGGAATCATCCGACGCGGGCCGAGTTGGATCGTGGGGATGGTCCCGCTCTCGATGCCGAGCTTGATCGTGCGGTAGTCGACGCCAACGAGCTTCGCGGCATCCTTCATCGTCAGAGCCAGGCAATCCTGTGACCGGTTCATCGCCCTTCCTTCCTGTGAGCCAGCATTGTCAGTCTCCCTTCGTCGCAAGGTACCACACGCGTGAGCCAAGATCGACAGTCTTCTTCGCGAATCTTCGATGACCTGGAATAGTGGACTTCATGACAGACGTCGAAGCGTATGACTTCAGCGACGAACGCATCGATCTCGGCAGTGGGGTAACGCTTCCGAAGTCCTGGCGCGCGCGCGTGTCTGGCGAGCAGGACGTGCCCGGCACGATCACCGTCCGCGTGGAGTGGGATGACACGCTCGGACGCACCGCGGTGGTCTTCGCTGCCCTCGAGCGCGAAGCGGAAGGTGTCGACATCACCAGCCAGGTGCTCCGCGAGGTGCGAACGCACTGGATCATGACGAGGTCAGCTCTCGATGTCGTCACCGTCAACGTCAGCTCGGAGGATGGCGACGAACGCGACCGCATTCCAGTGCGCGAGTTTCTCAGCCGGGTGCGGGCGCACGAGGAGCGCGAGCCCTTGGAGTCCCTCCACGCTGCAATCTCCGTCTACCGCGTCGCGACGGCAATCAGCTATCCGCCGCTCAAGCTCGTCGCCGACACCCTGCAGATCAGCCAAAGCACCGCGACGCGCCTCATGAGTCGCGCGCGCGACTCGGGTCTGGCGCCGGAAGTCCGGATCCAGGAGCCGCGGCGGGCGCCGGCGGTCGACCCGTACAACCCGGGCCAGCCATTCGACCCTGCGGCGCCACACCGCGGGTCAGCTCAGCCCGGCGGACCGTCAATCGGACGATGAGCAGCCAGTCGGTGTTACCGCGGGGTGACCCGATCGGGGTCAACGGCCTTAGGGGCTGTTTGAGCAGATTGTTCAGTAATCACATTCTATGACGTCCCGCTCTTAGCAATGTGCTCTCTTGATGTTTCTTGCCGCTGGGCGGATTCCGACGCCGGGATGCCTTACGCCGCGAGCGTCTCGCAGCCTTGATTTTGCGCGGTTCTTTGCCCGCATTTTGCCCGCAAACCTGTTCCCACAACATGTTCTCGGCCGTTGCGTGATGTCGCGCGAGATCCCGCTAATCCGCGTGATTCCGCGGTTTTTGCAGGTTCCCGCTCGATTGAGCATTATGCTCAATCGTGTTCGAGTCCCTCCAGGGGCACCAGTCTTCATCTCCCTCACCTGGGATGCCGGTGGTCCCGGCCGGACCGTGACGTGCGGGATGCTCGCTTGAAGGCACGGCGGATGCGAACTGGTGTGGTCGGCCGTCTGACCGCGACGATCGCGTGTTCGCTGTCACGCGCACGGGTTCGCGGCTGTCACATCGCTTCCCTCGGCGCCGACACTTATGCACCGACCAGCCCGAGCCCCGGGGCGTGGAGAGAATCTGAGGGTCTGGTCGCGATTGAATAGCACAATGACACTGACCCGGCGCCTCACCGCCGTCGCGGCCATCGTCGTGGCGGCGATGATGTCGCCCGCATGCGCACAGACTGCGGGCACCGCGCGGGTCTCGTTGGACCAACTCTGCGCCGAGACGTTCGTCGTCGCGTGCGAAACAGGCGGCACATCGACGGTGGTCGTCATCCAGGAACAGACTCCCGCGGACGACATCAACCGGCTGGCTGAGCAACTCCACGTCGTCGCCGCACAACGAGCGGGAGACATCGTGATGCGCGCCGAGTCCTCCGAGCCACGCACCCTCGACCCCGAAGTCGCCCCTCCGTACGAGTGGCAGATCTCGATGGAGCCGGGCGACACCGAGACCTTCAAGACGACCGTCGCCGGCACACTCGCGGCCGCAAGCGTGCCCGGCGCCGTCGGCATAGCCGTCATCGACGGGTGGCCTTACGTCACCGTCGAGCGCCTCGAACAATTCGAGGACGTGTTCAGCCGCGTCTCCGCCACTCCGCTGTTCCAAGACGGCGGGACGTACACACTGCAGTCTCTCGACGAACGTCTCCGAATCGTCCACGTGCCGACCCGCACGAACGACGACGCCATCGTCGAGATCATCGCGGTTGCGCGCGACTACCCCAATGCCGAGGTCCTTCTCGAGGCCCCCACGAGTGGCCCACAAACTCCCACGTTCTACGTGTCGCGCCTCTCGCCCTCGCAGCAGCACGAACTCGACATGCGGCTCCGCGAGCCACGGCTCGCCGACGCCGACGTCGACGGATACGCGCTCGAGTACGTCCTCGGCTCCACCGGCGAGAACGGCACCACCTACACCAGCGGAACATTCGGATCCGTCCCCGGATAGCCACACCACGCCGGCAGGTGGGCAGCGCCACCGGCTTCCGGGCCGTTGGACGAGGTTCCACGTGCGACCATGGGCGGATGGATCGGCTGTCATTCGACCACGCCGTGCAGAACGAGCGACTCGGGCGCTGGCTGCACCACGGGCCGCCGACAGGCATGAGCGCGAATCAGCTGTGCCTGTGGCAGGCCGACGTATGGATGCTGATCATGACGGACGAGCGTGCCGGGCGCATCGAGACGACGTTCCGTCGATTCGATGACGAAGCGACGGCACTCGACGATGCGCTCGATGGACTTCGGTTCATGAAGCAGTTCTGAGGCTTCCGCGGATAGTCCGCGTTCGCGGCCCGACGGTCCGTCAGGCTTTCGCTGAGGAGTGACACCGAGCAGTGCATCCGATTTGGGTAGCCTCGCCGTATGAGCGGCCGGCGAATCACCTTCGACTCCGAGGCGGACGCCGCCTACTTCGCCATGGTGAAGGACATCGAAGCCGGCGAGTCGATCGAGAATGTCGTCCTCGAACGCGAACACGGCACGATCGTGCTGGATTTCGACCGCGACGGCCGGATGCTTGGCATCGAAGTCCTCGGCGCGCGTGCTCTCCTCACGCCGAAGACCCTGGAAGACGCGGAGCGGATCGGATAGCAACCGGTCCGCACATCGGTTCCCAGCTCCCATTGTCAAAGCCCTCGCCGCTGGCTAGATTCGCTATCGCGAGGGAAGGACACAGACTATGAGCCGCGATCGCTGAGATACCAAAGCGAGCCCCCGCCCGATCTTGTCGCGCGGGGGCTTCGTAATGTCGCTCGGCCGCAACGCCGCGGGCGGCACACCGATCATCCCTTCGGATGCTGTGCGCGGAACAAGACCAGGTACTCGCCGTCCGCACGCGCGTCGAGAAGCGCCGGTGCGCGGGCGATCTCTTCGAACCCGAAACCGGCGTGCATCCGCTGAGACGCGACGTTGTGGTCGTCCGTGAAGTAGAGCACCGTGTCGGACCGCTGCCAGATCCAGTCGATCCGCGCCCGGGTCAGGGCGTGTCCGATTCCTCGCCGACGATGGTCGGGATGCACGCTGACCCCGCCGAGGTAATAGCCGGCGGGGGCCGGGGCGACAGCATCCATCTGATGGTGGGTCTTGCCGGCGCCGACGATCGTGTCGTCCACGACGGCGACCACCACGCAGTGATCCGGGTCTTCGTCGAGCACTCGCGAGTCCCACGGCGATCGTCCGCATGCCTCGTGCACGGCGTTGATGCCGGGCAGGTCGTCGGGGTGCGCGTGCCGGATGATCACGCGCTGAGGGTATCGCGCAGGCAACGCCCGTCCCAGCAGCGCAGACCCGAGCGCGAAGGCGGCCGCCCCGGCTGCCCGCGCGCAGACGGGCTATCGTGCAAGCGTGCTGTACGTCGCATTCCTTCGAAACGTCAATCAGGGCCAGCTCGGGCATCCGTCGACCGCCATGGTCGTGGAGTCCTTCGCCGCTGCGGGAAGTGACGCTGCGGTGCCGTTCCAGAGCAACGGAACGATCGTCTTCGAAGCGACGGATGCCGACGCGATCGTCGCTGAGGTGGTCGCGATGCTGGGCGCACTGGGGTACCGCCGTGACTGCTTCGTCATGCCGGCATCCGAACTCTCCGCGATCGCTCACGCGTGGGCGGGATCACCGGCGGTGTCGCGCCTCGAGCTCACGCTGCACGACGGAGGCACGCTCGATGTCGACGGAGAGCTCGCGACGCGTGAGGCGGAGCGGCGCCGCTGCCGTCTGATCGCATCGGGACCGGGTTGGGTCGTCGTCCTCAACGACAGAGAACGCGAGAGCAACGGCACGCCGGCAGTCGAGCACGCGATCGGCGGCTCCGCGACCTCCCGTTCGTTGCGGACCGTGCTTCGGCTGCTGGATCGCCACGCACTTCGGTGACGTATCGCTGAGGCTGTCGACCCAGCGCCGACGATCGGCCTCGAGTGCTCGCCGCCCTTCCGCCCACGGGCGGCGCGTCGCCTGGTCGGCCGCCCGTGACCGGCTGGGGGAGCGCGTCACCGGTTCAACCGGAGACTGCGGCGGCATCCGAACCGACCGGCGCGGAGGCCGGCTCGCCCGCGGTGCGCCCGTCGGCGAACCGCGCTCGCGCGCGATCGTGGCGACGCTCGACCGGAACGAGCTCGGTCGCCTTGGCCAGCCCCATCGGCCGGGTCGATACGAACATGCTCTCGGCGCGCTCGACCAGGTAGGTCTCGTGCCAGATGCCGACGGCACCGGGTGCCTTGCGTGCGAGGCGATTGAATCGGCTCCACGCCGGACGGTGCTCGGCGGACGGATCGGATGCGTACGCGTACAGCTTCTCGGCCGACGACCAGTACTGCACCACCCAAGGCCCTCCCGCCCCGAACAGCAGCTCGTACCCGAGCAGTCCGGAGTCGGGCGCCGTTGAAAGCTCGCGAAGCATCTTCGGCATCTCGAGGAACACCGGAAGCCACAGGTCGGGGCGCCACCAGGAGTTGATCTGCATCCCGATGTGGAACACGACCAGCTCTCCGTCGTGGCGGTGGGTCATCCGACCGGGAACGATGCGGGACATGAGTGATCCTCTCGATTCGATAGTGACGCTATCCAGTTTAGATAGCTGTACTATCTGAATGTCAAGGGGGCCAATGAGAATCTCAGAGCTTTCAGCGTCGACCGGCGTTCCCATCGCGACGATCAAGTACTACCTGCGCGAAGGGCTCCTGCCTGAGGGCGTGCGGACGTCTGCGACCCAGGCCGTCTACGGCGACCTCCACGAGCGCCGGCTCGGCGTGATCCGCGCGCTGGTGTCGTCGGGCGTCAGCATCGCCGACATCCGTCGCGTCATCGCCGCCCTCGACGACCCGCCCGCCTCGCCGCACGAACTTCTGGGGCTCGCGCACTCGGCCGTGACGCCGCCGGCCGACGAGACGATCGACCTCGCGGCCGCCGAGGTGCTGGCGACCCGGCTGGGCTGGACGCCGGGCATGTGCGATCCCGCCCTGCTCGGGCAGATCGCGCGATCGCTCGAGACACTCGACCTGGCCGGCTTCACAGTTCCGGATGCCGTCATGTCGGCGTACCTCGACGCCGCAGCCGCGATCGCGCAGGCCGAGCTCTCGGAGGTTCCGGCCGAATCGGCCGAGGCCGCGGTCAGGTACGTCGTGCTGGGTTCGGTGCTCGTCGAGCCGCTGCTGCTCGGCCTGCGCCGGGTGGCCGAGCAGGTCGCGTCGTCGCAGCGTTTCGGGAGCGCAACCGGCGCGCCGGCCGCCCCGATGCCCGGTCAGTCGTCGGAGTGAACTGCACGTTCCCAGTACTGAAGCTCGACGGTGTGCTCCGGCAGCGCCCGCGACACCTCGTGGAAGAGACGGACCCCCTCGGCCTCATGGGCTGAGGCGATCGCCTGATCGGGCCAGCCGTGCTCGTAGCTGAAGAAGTCGTTGAACTGCGCTGCCCAGGCGCGGGCATCCGCGGCGAGATCATCGGGAAGGGCCGGGTCGCCGTCGGCGCACAGCCCACCGTGCCAGAACGGCCAGTCCGCCGAGTAGTCGTTCATGAGCCGGTAGCGCACCCGACCAGTATCCACGCACACCTGCGCGCAGCCTTCCGCCGCCATGCGAGCTCGGCTAGAGTGATCGCCGATCGGTGCGCCGCGCAGTGCGCGCCCCGGAACCGGAAGGAGGACGAGTGATGGCTGTCTCTGTGATGCCCCGAATCCCTCACCCCTTCCGTGAGGTCGCCCGCACCCGTTGATCATCGGCGACCTCCTGTTCCTGGAGTCTCCGACCGATGTCATTTCTGCTGTCCGACGCTTTCCCTCCCTCCGACCCCCTGCGGTTCGACGAGCCCGACGACGACCTTCCCGAGCCCGGCCCAGATCAGCGATGGTCGACGTGGCCGGCATCGCCTCCCACCCAGCGCGGCCCGCTGCCGCACCCCGACTGGGTGGTCACCGCGAGCGGCGCGTTCGACACCGAGCTCGGCGTCGTGAAGACCGGCAAGGAGGCCGACGTCTTCCTCATCGAGCGTGCGGTCCCCGGCGAGGGCGGCGCGCTTCTCGCCGCCAAGCGCTATCGCAGCGCCCACCACAGCGACTTCCACCGCTCGGGTACGTACGAGGAAGGCCGTACGGTGCGCAACACCCGCGACGCCCGCGCGATCGAGCGCAAGACCGCGTACGGCAGGCGCGTCGCGGCGACGCACTGGGCGGGCAGCGAGTTCGCCGCGCTGGTGCGCGCCTGGGAGGCCGGTGTACCCGTCCCGTACCCGGTGCAGGTGAGCGAGAGCGAGGTGCTGATGGAGTTCGTCGGCGACGGTCGCACGGCGGCGCCGCGGCTGGCGCAGTCGCGTCTGCACGGTGACGAGCTGAAGGATGCCTTCGGCCAGGTGGTGCGGATCCTCGAGGCGTTCGCGCGTGGGGGCTTCGCGCACGGCGACCTGTCGCCGTACAACCTGCTCGACCACCACGGCCGGATCGTCGTGATCGATCTTCCACAGGTGGTCGACATCGCGGCGAACCCGCAGGGCCTGGAGTTCCTGCACCGCGACGTGGTGAACGTGTCGGCCTGGTTCACGCGCCGCGGTCTCGTGAACGACCCCGAGGAACTGTTCGGCGGGCTGGTCTCGCTGCTGTGGTGACCGCCCCGCGACTTGCTCGGGGACCGGGGCCTGACGGGCTCGGCGACCGTCGGGGGGACACAGGCAGAACGGCCCCAGCGCCGAAGCACCGGAGCCGTTCTGGAAGCCTGGGTCAGCCGGTTGCCGCGAGGGCGAACTTCACCGAACCGTCGGCGGCGAGCTCCGCATCGAGGATGCGGTCGTCGAGTGCCTGATTCGCGGCGGTGTCGAGGAACACCCGGGCGCCGTCGGTCACCACGACGGTGTCTTCCGGCTCGGGCGCCTGCGCGACGCTGAGTTCGAATCCGGTCTGAGCGCCGGTGTCGCGGATGCGGACACCGCCGTCCTCCGCCTGCGGAACACGCTCGATGATCGTCTTCACTGCTTCGGCTGCGGTCTGGGTCAGAGTGAGCATTGCTGCTTCCTTTCCATAGCGGACTGCGGACGGGCCACGATGCCGAGATCGCTGCCCGCCCGCAACCTCTGACACACCATGCGCCGTCATTGCCAGGGCTTACCCAGGGTGCGCCTCAGCGCTCATGGTCGTGCGCCGCCGGGGCCGCCGCCCTGCCCGCCGCCGCCCATCGACTCCGTGAGGCCCTCGCCGGCGGTCGCGGTCGCGGTCCCGGCATCCGTCGACAGGGTGTAGCTCTCGCCGGCGGTGATGCCGGGGCCGCTGTAGAACGCGGCGGAGAACTCGCGGCCGGCCTCGAACGACGCGATGACGGCGCCCGAGGCATCCGTGATCTCGATCGTGTCGCCTGCCGACCCGCTCACCGCGGCCGCGACCCACGACTGCGATCCCTCCGGGACGTGCAGGGTCGAGCCCGCGACATACAGCTCGCCGCCGTCGATCGTGATGGTGCCGTTCGCGTCGAGCGAGCCTTCGCCGCCCGAGCTGCTGGGACCCGAGACCACGGTCGTGCCGCCGGTGAAGGCCATCGACCCGTTCGAGTCGATGCCGTCGCCGCGGGAGGTCACCACCACGGTCCCGCCCGAGATGGTGACGGTCTCGCCGGTGTCGGTCTCGCCGCCGCCCCCGCCCATGCCGCCCGAAGTCGACGCCGACCCGCTCGCTGCGTTGATGCCGTCGTCGCTCGAGGTGACGTCGATGCTTCCACCGGAGATCACGATGTCGGTGCCTTCGAGGCCTTCGACCGACTCCGCCACGGTGACGTCGCCGCCTCGGATCTCGAGGGTCTGCTCGGCGTGCACGCCGTCGTCGCCGGTCGTCAGCGCGAGGGTCGCGCCGCCGATCCCGACCGATCCGTCGGAGTGCACCGCGTCGTCGACGGCGTCGACGGTGATGTCGCCGCCATCGAGCGCGACGACCACGCCGGCCGAGATGCCCTTCGGCGAGTCGTCGGAGGCCGAGGCATCCGATCCGGCGGTCACGGCGACCGTGCCGCCGGTGATGACCACATCGGTGGCGGCGGCGAACCCGTCGTCGCCCGAGATGGCCGTGATCTCGCCGCCCGAGACGTCGATGAATCCCTGCGTCGCATCCTCGTCCTGGTCGCTCTTGAGGGCGTCGCCCCCGGCGGTCAGGTCGACCGTGCCGCCCTCGATCACGAGCGCGTCCTTGCCGCGCAGCGCGTCGTCGACCGCGTCGACGGTGATCGTGCCCGACATGATCACGAGGTCGTCGGTGCTCGCGATGCCATCGTTCCCGTTGCCGTTCACGGTGAGCGTGCCCTCTCCGCTGATCGTCAGGTCGGCATCGGCGTAGATCGCGGCGTTCGCTTCGGCGTCGTCGGCGTAGGTGTCGGTGTCTGAGACGGTGTTGTCGCTGCCGTCTGCGAGCACGATCGCCACGTCGTCGGCCGTCGTCACAGTGATGGCGGACGAGTCGGATGCGTCGATGTCGACGCCGTCGAGGATCAGCACGACCTGCGCGTCGTCGGGAGCGGCGACGACGATCTGGCCGTCGAGGTCGCCCGAGAGGCGGAAGACGCCGCCGGCGCTGATGGTGACGGTCGATCCGTCGACCGACACCGCGTCGGACGCGGAGGATGCGGTCGACCCGTCGAGATCGACGTCGACGGCGTCGGACTCCGACCACTCGTCGTCGTTCACGTGGGTGACGTCGGCGTTCGCCGCGCGCACTGCGTCGGCGTCGAGGTCGCTGTCGACGACGGCGGCGGTCTGGGTCTCGGTCGTGGACTCGGTCGAGGTGCTGGCGTCGGTCGACGAGGCGTCGGAGTCGGACGCGGCCGACTGCACGGCGCATCCGGCGAGCACGACGGCGCCGAGGGCGAGCGGCACGGCGGCGAGGGTCAGGCGGCGGGGGAGCATGGTTCCTCCTCGGTTCGGGGGCTGGTGGTCGGGGAATAGGTGGGGCGGATGCCGGGCGCCGCCGACTGCGGCAGCGCGGCGCGCTCCGTCTCGGCGAACGCGCCTCGGAGCAGCCGCGCCCACCGGTTGCGCGGCAGATCGGGTCGGAGCGCAGCGAGGCCGGTGGCGTACTTGCTGACGATCGCGGGGCGGAGGCCGGCCCGCCACAGCAGGCGGTCGACGTCGGAGGCACGCGCCCCGGACTTGGTCTCGACGATCGCCAGCCCGGGCAGCAGGAATCCGCTGCCGTCGGCGCCCAGCCACGTCAGATCCGTGTCGACGGTCGCACGCGAGGCGCCGTCGGGGGCGAGGAGGGTCGTGCGGCGGTAGCCGGTCTTGAGCACGGCGTCGAGGTCGTCTGCGCGGTCGGGGGCGACGCCGATCGCGGGGAACGCATCGGCGACGTCTGCCCGGGCATCGACGGTGAGTTCGTCGCGGCGGGTGATGTCGTACGCGTCGCGCTCCTTCACGGTGGCCCCGCGGGCGCCGCGCGTCTTCATCTCGAGGTATGCGGCGCCCGTGTCGACGTAGGCGCGGGTGCGCAGCTTGAAGCGGCGGCGCCGCGGCTGCGCGGCCATGTGGAAGCTCAGCAGGTCGGGCGTGTCGAAGTACATCGACTCGTACACGAACCGGCGCTCGCCGTCGATCTCGAGCACCCGTGTGCCGTCGGCGAGACCGCCGAGCACGTGCTCCAGCGCTGCGCGCGGCACCACGTACTTGCGGTCGACGCGGGTGAGGAGGGCGGCTTCGGCGACGATCTCGTCGAGACCCACGGGATCGAGGTGGGCGAGGGCGTTCATCGGAGCATCCCGGCGAGCGAGTGATCCGCGGACGACGAGGACGATGTGGGCGCCGTGGTCGACGCGACGGCGGTGCGGCGCGGCACGCGGAAGCGCACGTCGACGGTGGTGGTGTCGTTCACGAGATCGAGCTCCTGCACGGTCATCGCCGTCACTTCGGCGCCGAGGCGATCGCCGAGCTCGGCACGCAGGTCGTCTTCGTCGGCGATCGCCCGGTCGAGGCGCACCACGCCGTTGCGGCTGCGCGAGAGCAGGGCGGGGTGGTCGGCGGCCCACATGACGGCCAGCACGAGCGCGATGAGGCCGACGACGGGCCACGGGTCGGTCTGGGGGAGCCCCGAGACGAGGCCGATCGCGAGGGCGGCGAAGTAGTAGGCGACCTCGCGCTGCGAGATCTCCGACGAGCGGAGACGGATGATCGACAGCACGCCGAAGAGCCCGAGTCCGAGCCCCAGGGCGACCTCGGCGGTGCCGAGCACCATGGCGACCGCCATCACGCCGACGTTCACCCCGAGGAAGGCGACGACGAGATCACGCCGGCGGTGGCGCCGGTAGTACAGCCCGAGGCTCAACATGAGGGCGGCGGCGAGGTCTGTCGCGAGCAGGATCAGGGCGGTGGTGGTCATCGTGTTCTCCGTGTGGTCGGGGTGTCTCGTTCCATCCGACCCGCGGGCCCTATGGGGTTCCTATGCCGGGCTCCTGCGCTCGATCCGAGTTCGGTGTGCACATGCGATGCGCCTGATGACACGGCGGGCGCCGCCTCGCCTGCGTCAACGGCGGACGCGCTCGCGGATGCCGCCCGACCGAACACGAACGCGCGCTGCACCCCGAATCCGATGACGAAGAGCACCGCTTCGGTCACGACCTTCGCGGCGAGGAGCGGCGTTCCGATGCGCGTGAGCGCCTCGATCCACACGATGTTGGTGGCGAGGAGCGCGGCCGCCAGCACCGCGTAGCGACCGAGCTGCCGCGGGAGCGTCGATCCGCCTCGCCGGCCGAACACGAGCCGGCGGTTGACGGCGAAGTTCACCGAGGCGCTCAGCACGCGCGCGGCGATGATCGACGGCACGAGCAGGCCGGTGAGCGCACTCAGCACGAGGAGAGCGACGGTGTCGACGAGGAAGCCCAGCAGCGACGACCCGGCGAACAGCAGGAGCGGAAGCACGACGCGCACCGAATCGACGAGCGGGCGGAAGTGGCTCGACGCGTTGTGGTCGAGGTACACCGTCTCGATCGGCACCTCGCGCACGGCCACACCGGCCTGCCGGCTCCGCAGCAGCACGTTCTGCTCGAACTCGAACCGGTCGCCGGGCTGCGCGGCCACCCAGGGGAGCAGGTCTGCGGGGATGCCGCGGAGCCCGGTCTGGGTGTCGCCGAGGCTCCAGCCTGCGGCGAGACGGAAGATCCCGCGCGCGACGGTGTTGCCCGCGCGGCTGCGCAATGGCACGTCGCCAGCGAAGGCGCGGCATCCGAGGATCAGTGTCGGGATGCCGCTGCGCTGGGCGTCGCCCGTCTCGTGTGCGACCCGGCCGATGTCGGCGACGGTGTGCTGGCCGTCGGCGTCGGCGGTGACCACCGCCGCGCCCGGGTGCGCACGCACGGCGTGGGCGATCCCGGTGCGGAGCGCGACGCCCTTGCCCCGGTTCGCCGGATGGGTGAGCACGGTCGCCCCGGCGCGCCGTGTCTCGTCGAAGACGGAGGCGTACGTCGCGCCGCTGCCGTCGTCGACGATGATGACGTCGGCGAGCGGATGCTCCCGCCTCAGCTCCGCCACCAGGCGGGGGAGTGCCTGGCCGGGCTCGTAGGCGGGGATGAGCACGATCATGACGAACCCGCGATGTAGAGGATGTCGCTCGTGGCGCGCTCGCCGCCGTTGGACGGCTGATTGACGACCTCCCCGTTGAAGTACAGCGTCGACGAACCGCCGCCGTCGAGGTTGTAGGCGGTGGTCGCCCCGAGGTTGACCAGGATGTCGGCGAGCTCGTCGAGCGTGACGCCCGTGCTGTAGCCCTCCTGTCGCCCGTCGACCACGACGAACACGAGGTGGTTCTCGTCGATGACGCCGACAGCGGTGCGCGGCTGGTCGCCCTGGATGGAGTGATTGCCGAAGTTGGTGTCGACCTCGGCCTCATCGAGCCCCGCGACGACCTCACCGTCTTCGACGAGCGCCGGACCGAAGCTGAGGGTGTTCCAGACGCCGTCGGCCAGCAGTTCGTCGGCGGTCGTCTCGGTCTCGTCGTACACCTCCACCGAGCCATCGGTGTAGAACGCCAGCCCGGCTCGCGCCGACTCGTCCCGGTAGACGACGCCGTTGCGGATCACGATGCCGGTGTCGCGGAAGCCGTAGTAGTCGCCGTTCACGGCGAAAACGGCACCGTTGTCGGCGGCGATGTCGCTGGTGAGCTCGGTGATGTTCTCGCCGAACTGATCCTTGGCGAAGGCGCTGCGCAGCGCCGTCGCATCCGAGAGCACGACGTCGGCGACGTAGTAGGTGACGGTCTCGTCGCCCGAACCCGAGGTGACGGTCGAGATCGTCACCTCGGTGGCGCCGTCGCTGTACGCGGTGTCGGTGAGCACCGTCTCGGCGGACTCGTCGGCGGCGGCATCCGTCGCGTCGTCGTCGGCGGTCGTGTCGGAGGTCTGGACTGTCGAGTTCTCGGCTTCGTAGGCCGAGACGTCGCTGATCTCGACGTGCTCGACCAGGAAGCGATCGACCGCCCATGCGGCGGCGCCGCCGCCGGTGAGCACGACGGCCAGCCCCGATGCGAGCAGGATCTTTGCGCGGGTTCGTCTGTTCGGCTGCATGTTCCAGAGGTACTGAGCGCTCTTACGGGCGGCATTGCCGAGCGCTATGAACCGACCGAGGATGTGAGGAGGCGACCCGGAAGACAGGGTGATTCGCACACGTTCGAGCAAATTCCGCGATTCTTCTCTTCGTGTCGGACGCAACACGGCCTGCGCGGCGCGGGCCGTCTGCCAGGGTGGAGGCGTCGCCCGGGGAGTCGAAGAAGACACACCCGCCGTCCCGTCCACGCACCAGATCACGAGGAACGCATGACCCGCATTGGCATCGTCGCCGAGGCGCCCGGAGAGAACCGGGTCGCAGCGACCCCGACCACCGTCCCCAAGCTCGTCGCCCTCGGCTACGACGTCGTCGTCGAAGCCGGCGCCGGCGCCGCATCGTCGTTCCCCGACGCCGCCTTCGTCGCAGCCGGCGCCGCAGTCGTCGACGACCAGACTGCGTGGGCGTCGCCGATCGTGCTCAAGGTGACCGCGCCGACGAGCGCCGAGATCGCGCGGCTCGCCGACGGCGCCACGATCGTCGCCACCCTCAGCCCGGCGCTGCGCCCCGACCTCATCGAGGCCCTCGCCACCCGCCACATGACGGCGATCGCACTCGACGCAGTGCCGCGCATTTCACGCGCCCAATCGATGGATGTGCTCAGCTCGATGGCGAACATCGCCGGCTACCGGGCCGTCGTCGAAGCCGCGCACGAGTTCGGCCGCTTCTTCACCGGCCAGGTGACCGCGGCGGGCAAGGTCCCACCGGCGAAGGTGCTCGTCGCGGGCGCCGGCGTCGCCGGCCTCGCCGCGATCGGCGCCGCATCGAGCCTCGGCGCGATCGTGCGCGCGACCGACCCCCGCCCCGAGGTCGCCGACCAGGTCGCCTCGATCGGCGGCGAATACCTCGAGGTCGTCGTGCCCGAGGAGGCGAAGCAGGTCTCGGCCGACGGGTATGCGAAGGCCACGAGCGAGGCGTACGACCGGCGAGCGGCCGAGATCTACTCCGAGCAGGCAGCCGACGTCGACATCATCATCACGACGGCGCTCATCCCGGGACGCACAGCTCCGCGGCTGATCACGGCTGCCGACGTCGCCGCGATGCGCCCCGGCAGCGTCATCGTCGACATGGCTGCGGGTCAGGGCGGCAACGTCGAGGGGTCGGTCGCCGGCGAGAAGGTCATGACCGCGAACGGGGTCGTGATCCTCGGCTACACCGACCTCCCCGGGCGGCTGCCGCAGCAGGCATCCCAGCTGTTCGGGACGAACCTGCTGAACCTGCTGAAGCTGCTCACCCCGGCGAAGGACGGCGCGCTGACCCTCGACTTCGACGACGTCGTGCAGCGCGCCGTCACCGTGGTGAAGGACGGCGACGTGCTCTGGCCGCCCCCTCCCGTGCAGGTGTCGGCTGCCCCCGCCCCGGTGCGGGCGGCCGCGGCACCCGTGACGGCGAAGAAGCCGATGTCGTCGGCCGTGCGCACCGCGCTGGTGGCGGTGGGCATCGCGGCGCTCTTCGCCGTCTGCGCGTTCGCGCCCCCGCCGCTGCCGCAGCACTTCCTGGTGCTCACCCTCGCCGTCGTCGTCGGCTTCTACGTCATCGGCCACGTCGCCCACGCGCTGCACACCCCGCTCATGAGCGTGACCAACGCGATCTCGGGCATCATCGTCGTCGGCGCCATGGTGCAGATCACCGCTCCCGACCTCACCGTGCAGATCCTCGCCGCGATCGCAGTGCTCCTCGCGAGCATCAACATCTTCGGCGGCTTCGCCGTCACCCGCCGCATGCTCGCGATGTTCCAGAAGGGCGAGACCCGATGATCGCCGTCGCAGGCCAGGTGGCCGGCGCCGCGTACATCGTCGCGGCCCTCCTCTTCGTGCTGAGCCTCGCCGGCCTCAGCCGGCACGAGACCAGCCGGCGCGGCGTGACCTACGGCATCGTCGGCATGGCCATCGCCCTCATCGCCACGGTGGGGGTGGTCGCCGCCGGAGCGTGGGGTTCTTCGACCGGCTCAGCGAACGCGGGCGCGACGACGGGACTCGTGCTGCTCGTGGCCGCCGTCGTGATCGGCGCGGCCATCGGCCTGTGGCGGGCGCGCATCGTCGAGATGACGGGCATGCCCGAGCTCATCGCCCTGCTCCACTCGTTCGTCGGGCTCGCGGCCGTGCTCGTGGGATGGAACGGCGCGCTGTACGACACCGGCCTCGAGGGTGCGCTCGCCGACATCCACCACGCCGAGGTGTTCATCGGCGTGTTCATCGGCGCCGTGACCTTCACCGGTTCGATCGTGGCGTTCCTCAAGCTCTCGGCGCGCATGTCGTCGAAGCCGCTGGTGCTCCCCGGCAAGAACGCGCTGAACGTCGGCGCGCTCGTCGCCTTCGTCGCCCTCACGGTCTGGTACGTGATCACGCCCGAACTGTGGCTGCTCGTGGTGGTGACACTCCTCGCCCTCGCGCTCGGCTGGCACCTCGTCGCGTCGATCGGCGGCGGCGACATGCCGGTGGTCGTCTCGATGCTCAACAGCTACTCGGGCTGGGCGGCGGCGGCAGCCGGTTTCCTCCTGAACAACGACCTGCTGATCGTCACCGGAGCGCTCGTCGGGTCTTCGGGTGCGTACCTCAGCTACATCATGTGCAAGGCGATGAACCGCTCGTTCCTCTCGGTGATCGCCGGCGGCTTCGGGATCGAGGCGCCGACGGGCGGCGAGGAGGAGTACGGGGAGCATCGTGAGATCGACGCCGAGGCTGCCGCCGACATGCTCGCCGGAGCGTCGACCGTGGTGATCACCCCCGGCTACGGCATGGCGGTCGCGCAGGCGCAGCACGGTGTGGCCGACCTCGTCGCGCGGCTGCGTGAACGGGGCGTGGACGTGCGCTTCGGCATCCACCCCGTCGCCGGCCGGCTTCCCGGCCACATGAACGTGCTGCTCGCCGAGGCGAAGGTGCCGTACGACATCGTGCTCGAGATGGACGAGATCAACGACGACCTCGCGCAGACCGACGTCGTGCTCGTGATCGGCGCGAACGACACCGTGAACCCCGCCGCGGCGGAAGACCCGGGGAGCCCGATCGCGGGCATGCCGGTGATCCGCGCGTGGGAGGCCGCGAACGTCATCGTGTTCAAGCGATCGATGGCATCGGGCTATGCGGGCGTGCAGAATCCCCTGTTCTACCGGGAGAACGCGCAGATGCTGTTCGGCGACGCGAAGGAGAAGGTGGAGGAGATCCTCTTCCAGCTCTCGCGCTGATGAGCCGCGAGGCGGTGCGTCAGTGCGCCGCCTCGTAGGCCTCGAGTACGGATGCCGGCACCCGGCCGCGCTCCGAGACGGTGTAGCCGTTCTTCTTGGCCCACTCGCGCACGCCGCTGAAGTCCTTCTGACCGCTGCGACGACGCTTGGGTGCGCCCGACGCGGAGGAGCCGCCGCGTGATGCGGCGGAGATCCGTCGCCCGGCTGTCAGATAGGGGGCGAGGGCGCTGCGCAGCGCGGCGGCGTTCTCGTCGGTGAGGTCGATCTCGTAGGCGATGCCGTCGAGCGAGAACAGCACGGTCTCGCCGTCGCCGACTTCGAGGATGGTGCCGTCGAGGTCGTCGACGAGCTGATGCACGATTTTGCGGGCCATGAACGGAACGATACGCGGAATTCGGTGTCATCCGTCGGACGAATTGTCGCGTGTCCGCGCGGTTGCCGCATCGCGATCAGCGCACCGCGACAATTGCGCGCGAATTCGAGCCGGCTGAATTCAGGGGAGAAGTCCCATTCGGCGGGCGGTCGCCACCGCCGCATGGCGGGTGGAGGCATCCAATTTCGCCATCGCCGACTGCAGGTACGACTTGACCGTTCCCTCGCGAATGGAGAGCATCGCGGCGATCTCGGCATTCGTCGAACCGAGAGCCGCGCACGCGAGCACATCGGTCTCGCGGGGGGAGAGGCGGATGCCGGCCTCGTCAGCTGCAGCGGGGGCCGGACTGGAGAGCGCCGCCAGGCGCCGCTCGAGCCGCTCGAGCCGCCCCCGCAGTGCGGCGTCGTCGATGCCGGCGGTGATGCTCCGCAGCTCGGCGTAGCTCTCGCGCAGCTCCTCCCGGGTGCCGGCCGACAGTGCACCGCTCTCCGACGGGAGTGGGATGCGCGCGACCCGGCGCTCGACCTCGTCGCGTACGCGCAGTTCGGTGGAGAGCTCCTCGGCGACCGCGAAGGCCGGGCGTGCGACCACATCGCCGACGGGGGAGGCGTTCCAGGAGCCGCAGTAGATCACGCCGCGCGCGCGAGCGCCGACCATCACCGGCACCGCGAAGAGCGTCGCGATGCCCTCGCCGAGCACCGCGCGGTCGTAGTCGTGCGTGATGCTGCGCGAGGAACCGTAGTCGAGGGTGAGTCGCGGCCGCTTCTCGACGAGCGCGCGCCCGCCGAGGCCCCGCGACGCCTCGACGACGAGTCCGTCGAGGCTGCGCGTGCGTGCGCCGACGACGGAGGTGACGTGGATGCGCTGGTCTCGCTCGAGCCCGCCGAACGCGACGGGGAAGCGGGTGCGGCGGACGAGCTCCGACACCGCACGGGCGAGCACGGTCTCGGCGCCGTCGGCGCCGACCGAATCGACCACGGGTGCGGATGCCACGCACTACCTACTTCCGGGGGTGACGGCTGCGTCGCCGTCGTACGTAGCGTCGACCATACCACCCGTGAAACGACCGGAACCGTCCGCGGGTTTCCCCCGGCGCAGCGCTGCGCTCCCCATGAGGCAAGGAGGCCACATGTCAGATTCCGGAACCCAGACCGCTCCTCCGGGCGGCATCGATTACGTCGCGGTGGAGGAATCCCCGCGGTTCGTCGAATTGAAGAGAAAGCAACGCGGATTCGTCTTCCCGATGGCCGTAGCGTTTCTCGTCTGGTATTTCGCCTACGTCCTGCTCTCGTCATTCGCCCGTGATTTCATGGCGCAGCACGTGTGGGGTGACATCACGGTCGGCCTCCTCCTCGGGCTCGGTCAATTCGTCACCACATTCGCGATCACGATGACGTACGTCTGGTACGCGAACCGCAAGCTCGACCCCATCGCCGAGGAGATCCGCGGCGACCTCGAGAAGCAGCAGGAGGCGTCCGCATGAACGAGGTATTCGGCGCGGTCCACGCCGCGGTGCAGACGGTGGAGAACAACCCGATCCTGAACATCTCGATCTTCGGCGCATTCGTCGCCGTGACGCTGTTCATCGTGATCCGGGCGAGCCGCAACAACAAGACCGCCGCGGATTACTACGCGGCCGGCCGCTCGTTCACGGGGCCGCAGAACGGCTTCGCGATCGCAGGCGACTACCTGTCGGCGGCGTCGTTCCTCGGCATCTGCGGCGCGATCGCGATCAACGGCTACGACGGCTTCCTGTACTCGATCGGATTCCTCGTCGCCTGGCTCGTCGCGCTGCTGCTGGTCGCCGAGCTCATGCGCAACACCGGCAAGTTCACGATGGCCGACGTGCTCTCGTTCCGCCTGAAGCAGGGCCCGGTGCGTCTGGCCGCCGCGATCACCACGCTCGCGGTGTGCTTCTTCTATCTGCTCGCGCAGATGGCGGGCGCCGGCGGACTCGTGTCGCTGCTGCTCGGCATCACCGAGACGCTCGGACAGTCGATCGTCGTCGCCGTCGTCGGCGTGCTGATGATCGTGTACGTGCTGATCGGCGGCATGAAGGGCACCACCTGGGTGCAGATCGTGAAGGCGTTCCTGCTCATCGGCGGGGCCGTCGTCATGACGATCTGGGTGCTGGCGCTCAACGGCTTCAGCCTCAACACGCTGCTCGAGAGCGCGGTCGAGACCGCCGGCACGACCGACATCCTCGGCCCGGGCCTGCAGTACGGCGCGAACCCGTGGGACTTCATCTCGCTCGCGATCGCCCTGGTGCTCGGCACCGCGGGTCTGCCGCACGTGCTGATGCGCTTCTACACGGTGCCGACCGCGAAGGAGGCGCGTCGCTCGGTGGTGTGGGCGATCTGGCTCATCGGCCTCTTCTACCTGCTCACCCTGGTGCTCGGCTACGGCGCCGGCGCCCTGGTCGGCGCGGAGACGATCAAGGCCGCGCCCGGCGGCGTGAACTCGGCAGCGCCGCTGCTCGCGCTGTACCTCGGCGGTCCGCTGCTGCTGGGCTTCATCTCGGCGGTGGCATTCGCGACGATCCTCGCGGTCGTGGCGGGGCTCACCATCACGGCGGCCGCCTCGTTCGCTCACGACATCTACGCCAACGTCGTGAAGAAGGGCAATGTGCCGCCGGACGGCGAGGTCAAGGTCGCCCGCCGGACGGTCATCGTGATCGGCATCCTCGCGATCCTGGGCGGCATCGGCGTGCAGGGGCAGAACGTGGCGTTCCTCGTCGCGCTCGCCTTCGCCGTGGCGGCGTCGGCCAACCTGCCGACCATCCTGTACTCGCTGTTCTGGCGCCGGTTCACCACCCGGGGAGCGGTCTGGAGCATGTACGGGGGCCTCGCGGCCGCGATCATCCTCATCGTGCTCTCGCCGGTGTTCTGGGGCACGCCCACCAGCGTGTTCAAGGATGTCGGAACCGCGATCTGGCCGCTGAACAATCCCGGGATCGTCTCGATCCCGCTCGGGTTCTTCCTCGGCTGGCTGGGTTCGGTCACGACGCGCACCGCAGAGGATCCGAAGAAGGCGGCGGAGATGGACGTCCGCTCGCTCACGGGATTCGGCGCAGAGAAGGCGTCGAACCACTAGCCGGGGCCAGGGGGGCGAACCGGGGGGAACGCAGCGGCCCGGGTGGGAGACCACCCGGGCCGCTGTGCGCGTGGCCGGCCTACTCGGCCACGCCTTCGGCGGCCACCCGTCGCTCGAAGTCGATGAGGTGCTGCTTGACCTCGGAGTGACCGCCGTACTCGCCGAGCGAGCCGTCGGCGCGCACCACGCGGTGCACGGGCACGACGATCGAGAACGGCGTGGTGGCACACGCGGTGCCCACCGCACGGGCGGCTCGCGGGCTGCCCGCGGCGATCGCGACCTCGCCGTAGCCGGCAGTCTCGCCGTAGGGGATGTCGCACACTGCGCGGAGCGCCTCACCGGTGAAGCCGCGCACGCGGCTCCAGTCCAGCGGCAGGTCGAAGCTGCGCCGGTCGCCGGAGAAGTACTCGTCGATCTGCTCCGCCGCCGCGCAGGCGGTCGGGTCGCCGTCGTCGAAGACGGGAGCGGCACCGGTGAGCGCTTCGATCGCATGCAGGTCGGCGTCGGGAGCGCCGTGCACCGGATGGAGGGCGATGATGCCGCCTCCGTCGGTCACGATGAGGATGTCGCCCACCGGGGAGTCGTGGAGGAGGAAGCGGGGTGCGCGGGGGGCCGTCATGCGACCATCCTGCCCGTCGGTCGGCCACCGGCGGGAGGCCGACGGGTCACTGTGGACGGTGGCTCGGGATGATGAGCCTGGGGAGGAACAGAGATGCCCGCACAGCCCCAATACCGCGAAACTCGCCTTCGGTGCAAGTGCCCCGCCATGACGTGCGCTTAGTGTGGCTCGTGTGTGGCGAGCAGAGAACAGAGCGGTGGCCGGCGACGAGCCCGGTACCGTCTTCACGGTGATGCCCGGCGACCTCGGCGTCGCCGAGCCCGACGCCACCGTGGTGCACATCGCGCAGCCCGAGCGTGACCGGCTGCGCGGACAGGCTGCCGACCTCGGCGGCCGGTCGACGCTGCTCCACTACGCCGAGTCCGATGCGGCGGCCATCGAGATCACCAAGGCGCACCCCGGCAGCCTGCCGCAGTTCATCACCGGCCGCTCCACCCTCCTGTCGAACCTGTTCCGCGACGAGGTCGCGCTGCGCAACGCGCGGCTCGCGGCAGAGCGGATCACGACCAAGAACCTCGAGCTGCGCACGGCGCGCGGTCTCGACGCCGTGCGTCTGGCCGTCGGCCTCGCCTCCTGGCGCGTCGGCGACATGACCTGCGTCGCCCCGGTGCTGCTGCGGCCGCTCGCGATCCGCCGGCACCACAGCGACTTCGAGCTCAAGCTGCACGGCGGGTTCGTCGTCAACCCGCAGCTCGTGCGGGCGCTGCGCACCCACTTCGGCATCGTGGTCGACCCCGCCGCGCTCGCAGCGCTCGCCCAGGAGGGCGGCCTGTTCAAGCCGCAGCCGGTCATCGACAAGCTGCGCGCCCTCACCGCCGAGATCGGCTCGTTCTCGGTGCGAGCGCGGCTGCTCGTCTCGACGTTCGCCGACGTCGGCGAGGCGATGGCGCGGGATGCCGCCGACCTCGACCACCCCATCCTCAATGCGCTCGCCGGTCACCCCGCCGACGCCGAGTCGGTGACGATGATCCGCGAGGTCGCCGAGCGCCCCGGCCCCGATGATCGTCCGCCCGCATCCGACGACCTGCTCCTCGACGCCGACTCCGAGCAGGAGCGCGTGCTCGCGCGCATCCTCGCCGGTCAGTCACTCGTGGTGCACACCCTGCCCGGTACCGGCGGCACGCAGACCGTGATCAACGCCCTCGGCGCCCTCGTGCGCGACGGCAAGCGCGTGCTCGTGGTGAGCGCGCGCCGCTCCACCCTCGAGGGCGTGCGTCATCGCCTGGCCGGGGTCGGGCTCGCGGGCATGCCCGTGTCTCCCGCCACGCTGCAGCGCGATCTCATCCGCGCGATCGGCCGCAACGAGAAGGCCGAGCAGCCGAAGGTCGCCGACATCGATGACGCCCTGGTGCGTCTGCGCGGCGTGCTGCGCGACTATCGGGGAGCGGTGACCGCGCGTCATCCCGGCCTGGGCGTCTCGGTGGTCGAGATCCTGCGTCACCTCGCCACCCTGTCGGCGCGGCGCCCTGCTCCGACCACGGTCGCCCGCCTCGACGCAGCCACGCTCGAGCGCGTCGCGCCGGTGCGCGAGGAGGCAGCGGCCAAGCTCGCGGCCGCCGCGCGCCTCGGCGAGTTCCGCTTCGGTCCCGATGACTCGCCGTGGTACGGCGTCACGTTCACGACGACCGAGCAGGCCCACGCCGCGCACAGCCTCGCCGGCAAGCTCCATCGCCAGGACCTCCCGGCGCTGCTCGAGCGCGGCTACGAGCTCATCGGCAAGACCCGCATGCGCCCGTTCGCGACGGTCGGCGAACTCGGTCTGTACCTCCGGCTGCTGCTCGGCATCCGCGACTCGCTCGACCGCTTCAGCCTGACGGTGTTCGAGCGGCCGCTCGGCGAGCTCATCCAGGCCCACGCCCCCCGCCGCGATTCGTCGACGATGTCGGGCGCCAACCGCCGCCGCCTGCGGCGCCTGTCGAAGGAGTACGTGCGCCCAGGGGTGCACGTCGCCGACATGCACGAGGCGCTCGTGCGCATCCAGCAGCAGCGCACCGAGTGGCAGCGTCTGGTCGACGTGGGCGTCGCGCCCGAGGTGCCGATCGGCCTCGGCGACGTGCACATCGCGTGGCAGCGTGTCGATGCCGAACTCGCCGAGCTCGACACCGTCCTCGGTCGCACCGGAGCCGACCGCCTGAGCGCGATGCCGGTCGCCGACCTGGTGCGCACCCTCGCCTCGCTCGCCGCCGAGTCCGACGTGTTCACGAACCTCCGCGAGCGGGCGACCCTGCGCACCGATCTCGCCGCCCTCGGCCTCGAGCCGCTGCTGGCGGAGCTGTCGGTGCGGCACGTGCCCGAAGACCGCGTCGCCGCGGAACTCGAGTTCGCCTGGTGGCAGTCGGCCCTCGAGCACCTGCTGGGTGCCGATCGCGCGCTCCTCGGGGCCAACACCGCCGTGGTGGATCGACTCGAGCGCGACTTCCGTCTCGTCGACGAGGCCCATGCCGCGGCATCCGGTCCGCTCCTCGCCGCCGCCCTCGCGACGCAGTGGCGCATCGGCATCGTCGACGCACCCGCCGAGGCAGCCGCGCTCAAGGGTGCGCTGCGCAACGGCGCGATCACCGCCGCCGAGCTCGAGACCGCCGCGCCGACGCTGCTGCGCACGCTCGCGCCGGTCTGGCTCGCGACACCGTACGAGGTGCCCGAGATCCCGGCGGGTACGCCGTTCGACGTGGTGATCATCGCGGATGCCGCCGCCCTCTGCCTCGCCGAGGCGGCGCCCG
Source organism: Microbacterium terrae (assembly GCF_017831975.1). Lineage (NCBI taxonomy): Bacteria > Bacillati > Actinomycetota > Actinomycetes > Micrococcales > Microbacteriaceae > Microbacterium > Microbacterium terrae. The sequence continues at coordinate 800,409 of NZ_JAFDSS010000001.1, forward strand.
CGCTCCGCAGATCGCGCCAGGTCGTGCTCTTCGGCGACCCGGTGACGCAGAAGCCCACCCCGTTCCAGGTCTCGTCCGGCGCGCCGGCCGAGCCCGAGCCCGTGCGGGAGCCGTTCGACGGTGAGAGCGTGTTCGTGCGGATGGCGCAGCTGCTGCCCGTCGAGACGCTCACCCGCAGCTACCGCGCCGGCGGCGAAGACCTCGCCGAGCTCGTCAACGATGCGTTCTACGGCGGCGAGATCGCCTCCTTCCCGTGGGCGGGCTCGTACCTCGGGCGCGGCAGCCTCGGCGTCGACTACGTCGAGGGCGGCACCGGAGCCCCTGACCCGATCTCCGGCGCTGTCGAGAGCCCCGACGCCGAGGTCGCGCGCGTCGTGACGCTTGTCGTCGAGCATGCTGTCAACCGCGCGAGCGAGTCGCTGATGGTGGTGACCGCGAGCGCGCGGCACGCCGAGCGCATCCGCGCCGCGGTGGTGGCCGCCTTCGCCGGACGCTCCGACGTCGCCGACTTCGTCTCGCGCGACATCGCCGAGCCGTTCACGGTGCTGACGCTCGAGGAGTCGGTGGCCGAGAGCCGCGACCGCGTGATCTTCTCGCTCGGCTTCGGCCTCACCAAGCACGGCCGTGTGCTGAGCGATTTCGGCGACCTCTCGACCCCCGACGGCGAGCGGCTGCTCACGGTCGGGATGACGCGCGCGCGTCGCTCGATGGTGATCGTGTCGTCGATCCGGCCGTCGGCCTTCGACGACGGCCGCCTCGAGTACGGCGCCGCGACCCTCATGTCGATCCTCGGCGGCCTGGCCGCCCGCGCGCGCGAGGCGCGGCTCGAAGACCTCGCAGATCCGCTCACGCTGGCGCTCGCACATGAGCTGCGCAGCCTCGGGCTCGCCGTCGACGTGCACTACCGCGGCACGCTTCCCCTCGTCGCCCAGTACGACGGCAAGGCGGTCGTCGTCGAGAGCGACCCCGAGACGATCGGCGAGTCGCTGCGCGAGTCGCTGCGGCTGCGTCCGCAGATCCTCCGCCGTCTCGGATGGCACTACATCCGCGTGCACTCCTTCGACCTGTACTCCGACCCCGCCGGCGTCGCGGTGCGCATCGCGGCGATGCTCGGCGTTGCCGCAGAGGCGCCGCGTGCCGACACCGACACGCAGCCCATCGATGTCATCGAATGATCGGCAGCGGGTCGAGCGGGTCCGCGGCGCACGACGCGCGAAGCTGACCCCCGCGCCCGGCACGACCGCGGAGCCCGTTCCAGGCGATGAGACGACGGATGCCGCGCCCGCAGTGGACGCGGCCTCCGGGACGAGCACGGAGAGCAGCGGGCCGAACGACGACCGGCTGCGGCGAGACGTGCCGCCGCACTACTAGTCGTTCGGCGTCAGGGCTTGGGCGCGGCGTCGGCCTGCTTCCCGAGCAGGTCGCGGATCTGCACGAGCAGCTCGGCCTCCGACGGGAGCGGCTCGGGCTCTTCGGGCACGCCCTGCTTGCGCGCAGCGCGCTCCTTCATCACGTTCATGGGGTGCACGAACACGAAGTAGACGACGATCGCCACGGCGAGGAAAGCGATCACGGCATTGATGAGGTCGCTGATCGGGAAGGTGACCTGGCCGTGCAGGCCGTTCACCGTGATGCCCACGACGCCGTCCTCGTCGGGCTTCCACACGAGCTCGATCAGCGGGTTGATGATGCTGGAGACGATCGCGTTCACCACGGCGGTGAACGCCGCGCCGATGACCACCGCGACAGCGAGGTCGATGACGTTGCCCCTGAGGATGAATTCCTTGAAGCCCTTGATCATGGTGATTCCCTCCTGCCCGGCGTGTTACCGGATCACGACCCCGACGACGCGGGTGCGGCCTTCTTGGCCTCGGACTTCGATGATGCCGAAGACGCGCCGGAGTCGCCACCTGCCGTGCCGGTGCCGACCGAACCCGACGAGGAGCGCGAGTCGGTGCGGTAGAAGCCCGACCCGTTGAAGGTCACGCCGATCGAGCCGTACTCCTTGCGCAGCGCGCCGCCGCATTCGGGGCACTCGGTGAGGGTCGGGTCGGCGAAGGACTGCACCGCGTCGAAGCGGTGGCCGCAGTCCTTGCAGGCATAGGCGTAGGTGGGCATGGTTCTCTTTCGTTCAGTGCGCGCGGGCGAATTCGACGATCCGCGCGGGAGTCACGGCGCCGGTCACCGGCTGGTCGTGGAGGTCGCGGGGGACCTCCACGAGGATCTCGCTGTCGTAGACGAGGGCGTACACCGGCGGGCAGCCCTCCATCGACCCGATGGTCTTGTCGAAGAAGCCGCGCCCCCAGCCGAGTCGCATCCCGCTCTCGTCGACGGCTGCGGCGGGGATGATGAGCAGGTCGACATCGTTCACCGCGATCGGACCGAGCAGTTCGCCGACCGGCTCGGGAACCCCGAACAGGCCCTCGCCGATGTCGCCGTCGGCGGTCGCGACCGCCCAGTCGAGCAGTCCGTCGGCGCGCGAGACGGGGAGGAGCACCCGGATGCCGCGCTCCACGGCGGCCAGGATGAATGCGCGCGTGCCGGGCTCGGTGGGCCGGGCGAGGTAGCACGACATCGATCGCACTCCGAGGCGCGCGACCAGATCGTCGAGGTGGAGTCGGATGCCGTCCTCGGCGGTCGCGATGCTCTGCGGAGACATCGACTGGCGGCGCTCCCGCAGCTCGGCGCGAAGCGCGCGCTTCGCGTCGGCGATGGCGTCGGACATGACCACGATTCTACGTCGGCGCGGCGCGCCCGGACGCGTGCTTGTAACCAACCTGTCACGTGGTCGGTTCACAGACGACAGATGCGCGACGATCGGATCGATAGACTCCTGAAATGCCTCAGCACCCCTTCAAAGCGGTCATTCCTGCCGCGGGTCTCGGTACCCGCTTCCTCCCGGCGACCAAGGCCATGCCGAAAGAGATGCTCCCGGTGGTCGACAAGCCGGCCATCCAGTACGTGGTCGAAGAGGCCACTGCAGCGGGCATCCGCGACGTCCTGATCATCATCGGACGCAACAAGAACAACCTCTCGAACCACTTCGACTCGGTCCCCGAGCTCGAGAGCACGCTGCTCAAGAAGGGCGACGCGGACAAGCTCGCCAAGGTGCAGCAGTCCAGCGATCTCGCCGACATCCACTTCGTCCGTCAGGGCGAGCCCAAGGGCCTCGGACACGCCGTCCTCCGGGCACGCGCCCACGTGGGCGAATCGCCGTTCGTCGTGATGCTGGGCGACGACCTCATCGACGAGCGCGATGAGCTCGTGACGACCATGATGGCCGAGCGCGAGCGCACCGGCGCGAGCATCATCGCGCTCATGGAGGTCGATCCCGACAGCATCCACCTGTACGGCGCAGCCGCGGTCGAAGAGACCGGCACCGACGGTCTGGTGCGCGTCACCGGTCTTGTCGAGAAGCCCAAGAAGGAGGATGCGCCGTCGAACCTCGCGGTCATCGGGCGCTACGTGCTCGGGCCCGAGGTGTTCGACATCCTCGAGCGCACCGAGCCGGGCAAGGGCGGCGAGATCCAGCTGACCGACGCGCTCCAGGAACTGGCCGCTGACCCTGAGGGGCCCGGCGTGTACGGCGTCGTGTTCCGCGGGCGCCGGTACGACACCGGCGATAGGGTGGACTACATCAAGGCCATCGTGCAGCTCGCCGCCGACCGCGACGATCTCGGTCCCGAGCTGCGACCCTGGTTCAAGGAGTTCGCGGCGAACCTCTGACGCCGCCCGATCGAGGGGGTCACGGTGGATCTGACGGCCCCTCGTCGGCACGGCCCCATCTCGATCCGGCTGGTGCGCCAGCGCGATGCCCGCACACTCCAGACCGAGCTGCTGAGCAACCGCGCCTGGCTGCAGCCGTGGGAGGCGACGAGCCCCGACGGCCCGGTGTCGTTCGACATGCGCATCGGCGTCCGGCGCCTGCTGCAGCAGTATCGGGACGGATCGGGCGTGCCGTTCGTCATGGAGTATGACGGCGAGGTCGCCGGTCAGCTGAACGTGTGGGGGATCGCGCGCGGTTCCCTCGCGTCGGCCACGATCGGCTACTGGGTGAGCAAGCGATACGCCGGCCGGGGCATCACCCCGACGGCGGTGGCCATGGCGACCGACGTGTGCTTCACGCAGCTGCGTCTGCACCGCATGGAGATCTGCATCCGCCCGGAGAACCGTGCGAGCCTGCGGGTGGTCGAGAAGCTCGGCTTCCGCTACGAGGGGCTGCGGAGGCGGTTCATCCACATCGACGGCGACTGGCGCGACCACTACGCGTTCGCGCTCGTGCGTGAAGACGTGCCCGACGGGGTGCTGCAGCGGTGGGTGTCTGGCCGCGTGCCCCAGGACGCCGCCGTGGTTCCTCCGGCCGACAGACTTCACGCCTGACGCGCGCCGCTGCCCGGATGCGGGGCACCCCTCGCATACCGTGGACGCCATGGGTGGGCAGGTGTTGGGTGGGGGAGTCATCGTCCTCGTGGCGGTGGCGCTGTGGCTCGTGTACCTGATGCCGACGTTGCAGAGCAGGCGCCAGTACGACGCCGCCGAGCGCAACGCGGTTCGCCTGAACCAAGCGCTCCGGGTGCTCGCCGAGACGAGTGAGACCCCCGAAGAGGTACGGCTCGAGCTGAACACCCGCACCGCGCTCGCGCAGCAGAAGCTCGCCCGCCGCGCGATGGCCGAGCGGGAGTCCGCCGCCCTCGAGGGTGCGCGCGTCGACCTCGAGCGGGCACGCATCGAACGCGCCGTCGCCCGCAACGCGGCCCCGGCGCGGCAGGCCCGCGCACGTCGCCGGCTGCGGCTGACCGCGACGATCCTCGCGCTGGCCGGCATCGGCATCGCGGTGTGGGGCGTGGTCGAGGTGCTGACCGTGGGGGCGCAGGCTCTGATGTGGTCGGGCGTCGCCCTCACCGGACTGTCCGCGCTCGTGCTGCACCGCATGGCACGGGTCGCTGCACGCGCCGCCCTTCCCGCGACGGAGAGCGTCGAACGCGTCGCCCGTGAGGTGCAGGACGTCGCGCTCGAGCCGCAGAGCCGCGAGTGGGCGCCGCGTGAGCTTCCGCGTCCGCTCACCGCCTCCGCCGGATCGCGGGCAGCCGCGGTGCTCGACGTCGAGGCGGCGCGCGATGCGCTGCGTCAGGCGGCGATGGAGGAGGCCCTGCGCTCCCGCGTCGAGGAGCAGGAGCCCACGCGGATCGAGACCGCTCGGGTCGCACGCTCGGCCGCAGACGGCCCGGACTTCGCCAGCATGGGCTATGTCGACGACGAAGAGATCGAGGCGCACGTGCGCGGCCTCCTCGCGCGTCGCGCGTCGGGACAGTAAGCACGCCGGGACAGGGCGCGCCCGGTTCAGGCCTCGAAGAGCAGACGGCCTCCGCCGAGCACCGCCGACCGAGCCGGCGTGCGCACGAGCACATCCATCGCGTTCTCCGCGTCGACGATCATCAGGTCGGCACGGGCGCCGGGTGCGATCCCCGCCGCGCCGATGCCGGCGAACGGAGCAGCGCCGGCGGTGGCGATCTCGACCACTCGACGCAGGTCGTCGTCGCGCACGACGCTCGACGACCGGGCGTACTGCCAGGCGATCCCGAGCAGGTCGCCGGTGCCGTACGGACTCCACAGATCGCGGATGCCGTCGGTGCCGAACGCGAACCGCACACCCGCGGCATCCATCTCGTGCAGCGGCAGCTGCGGCAGGCGCAGCGGTGCGACCGTCGTCATCGTCACGTCGAGGTCCGCCATGCGCTGGAGCAGGTCTCGCCGACGCGCCGTGTCGACCTGGGCGATGGCGAAGCCGTGGGCGATGTTGACGCGGCCGACGAGGCCGAGCGACTCGGTGCGATCGAGGATGAGGTCGAACTGGAAGGCGCCGAGCTCGGCCGGATCGTGCAGGTGGATGTCGATGCCCGCGCCGGTGTCGGCGGCGATCGCGAACAGCGCATCGAGCTGGCCGACGGGGTCGCGGTCGATGCTCGCGGGGTCGAGTCCGCCGATGTGCTCGACGCCCTGCTCCGCGGCCTGGCGGAGCAGTTCGATCACGCCGGGGCGTCGGAGCACCCCGTCTTGCGGGAACGCGACGATCTCGGCGGTGATCGCACCGTCGTACTCGGCGACCGCCTCGCGCACGATGTCGATGCCGCGCAGCCCCAGGCCGAGATCGACGTCGACGTGCGTGCGGATCGCGGTCGTGCCCGATGCGACGAAGGCGGCCAGCACCCGCCGGGTGATGTCGAGGCCGGGGATGCCGAGCTCGTCTCGTCGTGCCCGCTCGTGGCGGATGCGCCCGTCGGTGCCGCCGTCGCCGCCGTACGACTGCCAGGGGTGGCCGATCCACGACTTGTCGACGTGCGCGTGGGCGTTGACGAGCCCCGGAAGCACGAGGTGGCCGCGCGCGTCGAGCTCGCCTGCGGCGACCGTGCCGCCCGCTGCGGGGAGGATGTCGACAATCGTTCCCGCGGCATCGAGCTGGAGGTCGTGGGTGCCCGCGAGGTCGTCGAGGCGGGCGTTTCGGACGGCGCTGATGCGGGGGAACGAGGTGTGGAGCATCCTTCCATCCTCACCCATGATCCGGCCCGTCCAGGCCCCTCCGTCGATTCGGGAGGGTGGATCAACCGTGATAGTGTTGCTGAGGTTTCCGGGCCTGTGGCGCAGTTGGTAGCGCGCCTCGTTCGCATCGAGGAGGTCAGGGGTTCGAATCCCCTCAGGTCCACCATGTGATGAGTCGCGACATAGATGACATCTGAGTCGTGACATAGGAGACATTCAAGAAAGAGAGCCCGGCCATCGGCCGGGCTCTCTTTCGTTGTTTCGCCAGTAGGTTCGGGTGGGTTCGATGGTGTTGGTCGCGATGATTTCGCCGGTGTCGAGGTGGACGACGGTGACGGTGTGTTTGTCGGCGATGAGGATGCAGCGTTTTCCGCGGTGTTCGACGCCGATGCCGAGGTGATGCATGCGAGAGGCTCTGCGGAAGCTGATCTTCCCGTTGGTGCCGACGTGGTCGTAGCGGATCCGGTAGTGGACGGCGTCGGTGCGGGCGCCGGCGGGTAGGGCTTTCGGGGTGGCGGCGTAGGCGGTGGCGGGGGTGCTTCCCTCGCGCGCGCGATGCGGGCGTGCCGTGTTGTAGTGGTCGCGGAATGTGTCCAGCTGGGTTTGCAGCTCGACGATGTCGCGGGCGCGTGGGTGGGCGGTGAGCCAGCGTTTCAGGGTCTGGTGGAAGCGTTCGATCTTCCCTTGGGTCTGTGGGTGGTTCGGGGCGCCGTTCTTCTGTCGGATGTTCAGGGCGGCGAGGACGTACTCGAATTCGTTGCGTCCCCCGCCGTGGCGGGCGGTGTAGACGCGGCCGTTATCGGTGAGCGTGGACGCGGGCGGCCCGTAGCTGTCGACGGCGGTGAGGAAGGTGTCGACCACGTGTCTGCCGGTGACGGGCCGGTGGGCGGTGCACGACAGCAGCAGACGGGAGTGGTCGTCGAGCCAGTTCAGGATCTCGACGTCGGTGCCGTCGGCGAGGCGCCAGTGGGTGAAGTCGGACTGCCAGGTCTCATTAGGCTGGGCAGCCTCGAACCGGACGTACGAGCTTCTGGGGCGTTTGCGGGGTTCGGGAGCGATCAGTCCGGCAGCGTGCAGGATGCGGCGGATCGTAGACGTCGATGGTGCCCGCAGCCCTTCTTGCTCGAGGTGCCACGCGATCGTGACCGGGCCTGCATCCGTACCGGCCGCGGTCAGCGACTGCCGCAGCTGCACGACCCGATCCCGGACCTGTTCGGTGGTCGCGTGCGGGCTCGTCAACGGGGCGCGCGAGAGCGGGTCCAGCCCGTCGAGGCCGCGGTCGCGGTATCGGGCGAGGAGTTTATGCAGATACTGGCGCGAGATCCCGAACTCGGCTGCTGCCGCGGTGACCGACAGTTCTCCCGCGACGATCTTCAACACCACGACCCGATGCTTCGACGACATGCCCGAGTGTCGCCTATGACGCGACTCATGTGTCGCCTATCAACTGTCGCCTATGTCGTGAACCCAGACACCCTCAGGTCCACCAAATGAGTAACGCCCCCGCTTGTCGGGGGCGTTACTCATTTCCGCGGGCGTCACAGTCGGGTCTAGGCGGGCGGCGGCTTCGCCCCTCCGCCGCTGCCTCCCCCTACCGATGGAAGCTGGTGCGTCTCCTCGGGCTTCTCTTCCTCGTTCCCGGATCCGATGCGACTGCGCTCCATGTATGTCATCTCCTTCACGTGCTCCTCCGTGTCCTTTCCCGGTCGCTCCCACGAGACGACGTCGCCGTCCGCGAGGAGCACCCACACAGCGGAGTCGGGTTTCGGCCGCCCCCGAGCTCCGTTCGGGCCTATCTCGTACTGACGGTTGATGTAGATGCTGGGCGACTCGGGGTAGGAGGAACTGATCGAGCCGTCGGTCACCCACCCCCCGACCCAGTGGCCGTCTGCTTTGCGGATGCTCACCCAGCAGTCCTTGTTGTGGCGGACCGCTTCATCCCAGGGCGTCGGCGTGTCGAGATAGCCGTACTTCGAACGCGGCAACGGCCACTTCTCCGTCCTGCTGCCCGGGATGCCGGTCCAGCGGATGTGTCTGTGGTGGACGAGCAGGGCGATGAGGAGAGGAACGAGCAGGTAGAGGAGGATCACCCAGATCGCCAGCAGTCGAAAGTCGGTGACCTCCATGACCTCGTCGGTGACGGAGAGTCCGAGGTTGCGGGCGAGGAGGTCTCCGCCGACGAGAAGGTAGACCGCAGTCAACCCGATCGAGAAGATGATCCCGCGCGCGATCGCCTGCCCGACACTGCGATCGCCGGGAAGCTCGCCCAGGTATCGCCTTCGCACAGCCGCATAAACGAAGCCCGGCAGCGCGAGCACGACGAACAGCGCGAGAGAGAGTCCACCTTCGGGCGTCCCCATGATCCCCCAATCACGCTCCGAACCGCCGCGGCCCGACGCGTCGAGCGCTGCGCAGCCGAGTTGCGCTGCAGTCTAGCGGTGATGCGACGGACGAAGTCGCGCGTGTGTTCGGGATGCGGTGACGGAGGCCATCGCCGTCACCCCGGTCAGCCGCGCGCGGCGCCCCGGCGCACGATCTCGGCGATCCAGCTCGGGGCGAACGGCGAGGTGCAGTTCGGCGGCGTCGGGTAGTCCTTGAGCACCTCGAGCTCTTCGCCGATCGCGAGGGCTCGCTCCCGCAGGGCCGGGTGGTGGATGCCGATCATGGCGAGCGTGGTGTTCATCTCCCACTGCTCGCGCTCGGGCGCATCCTTCATCTCCGCCTCGATGCGATCGAGGAGGGCGTCGAGGTCGAGGACCTCGGGCCCCTTCTCGACGGCCTCGGCGGTGAGCGCCCAGCCCGCACTGCGCACCACGGGGTCGGCGTCGTCGATCCAGGCCATGCGCAGGTCGTCTGCGTGCGGACCCTTCTTGACGATGTAGTTGACGAGCCAGTCGTGCACCTTGCGGGCGCGCGCCTCGCGGATCATGGTGTCGAGTTCTGCAGCGGAGTACAGCTTCGGCCGGCTGATCAGGATGGCGACGAGCCGTGCGGCGGTGTCGTCGGTGGCCCAGAGCTCGAGCGCGAAGTCGTGGTTGGTCTTGAGCGTCTTCGCGACCGCCCGCAGCTTCGTGAGGTTCACGCCGTGGTCGTCGCCGTGGCGCTCGTTGACGGCTCGCATCTTCGGGTCGTCGAGCGCGGCGAGCTCAGCGAGGACGTCGGGGACGGATGCGCCGACCGCGGGAACCGCTGCCATGGTCACTCCGCCGTCGCTTCGGCGGCTGCGCGTGCCGCGGCGGGGAGCGCTTCGACGATGCGCGACACGGCGGCGTCGTCGTGGGCCGCCGAGACGAACCACGCCTCGAACACCGACGGGGGCAGCGAGACGCCCTGCTCGAGCATCGCGCGGAAGAACGGCGGCCACCGGAACGCCTCCTGCGCCTTCACCGTGTCGTAGTCGTGCGGTGCGGTCTCGGCGAACTGGATCGAGAAGAGGCTGCCGGAGCGCTGCACCACGTGCGTCACGCCGGCATCGGCGAGTGCGGCGGACGCGGCGTCGGCGATGGTCGTCGCTGCGGCGTCGATGCGCGCATAGGCTGCCGCATCCATCAGGTCGAGCGTGGCGCGTCCGGCGGCGACTGCGAGCGGATTGCCGCTCAGTGTGCCGGCCTGGTACACGGGGCCGAGCGGCGCGAGGAGCTCCATGAGCGCCGCCGAGCCGCCGAGTGCCGCGAGGGGGAGGCCGCCGCCGACGACCTTGCCGAACGTGATGAGGTCGGGGGCGAAGGGCACCGGGTCGATGCCGTACCAGCCGGCGGGGCCGACGCGGAAGCCGGTGAGCACCTCGTCGAGGATGAGGAGCGCGCCGTGCGCGTGCGCGATGTCGGCGATCGCCGCGTTGAAGCCGTGCGCCGGCGGCACGATGCCCATGTTCGCGGGCGCGGCCTCGACGATGATGGCGGCGATGTCGTCGCCCCGGGCGGCGAACACCTCGCGCACCGCGTCGAGGTCGTTGTACGCGATCACCAGGGTCTGCGCGGCGATCGCCGCGGGCACGCCGGCGGAGCCCGGCATCGCGAGCGTCGCAACTCCCGACCCGGCCTCGGCGAGCAGCCCGTCGGAGTGGCCGTGATAGTGCCCGGCGAACTTCACGATGAGGTCGCGGCCGGTCGCCCCGCGAGCCAGGCGGATCGCGGTCATGGTCGCCTCGGTGCCGGTCGACACCAGGCGCACCCGCTCGATCGGGCGCGCCCCGTCGCGGGTGACCCGCGCCTCGATGAGCTCGGCGAGAGCGGTCTCGCCCGGAGTGGAGGCTCCGAAGCCGAGGCCGCGGGCCGCGGCATCCTGAACCGCCTGAACGACGGTCGGATGCGCGTGACCGACGATCGCCGGACCCCACGAGCCCACGAGGTCGACGTACTCGCGCCCCTCGACGTCGGTCACGTACGGTCCCGACGCCGACACGAAGAAGCGCGGTGTGGTGCCGACCGAGCCGAAGGCGCGGACGGGGGAGTTGACGCCGCCGGGCATGGCGGCCCGGGCGCGCTCGAATTCTGCGGCGTTGGTGGTCATCGGATCCATCCTGCGAGTTCGGTCGCCCAGTAGGTGAGCACGGCGTCGGCGCCGGCGCGACGGATTCCGAGCACCGACTCCTCGATGGCACGTCGGCGGTCGATCCAGCCGTGCGCGGCGGCGGCCTCGATCATCGCGTACTCGCCCGACACCTGGTACGCCCACACCGGGACGGGGCTGGATGCCGCCGTGTCGGCGAGCACGTCGAGGTAGCTCATCGCGGGCTTGACCATGACGATGTCGGCGCCCTCGGCGATGTCGAGGTCGACCTCACGGGCGCCCTCGCGGCGGTTCGCCGGGTCTTGCTGGTACGTGCGGCGATCGCCCTCGAGCGAGGACTGCACGGCCTCGCGGAACGGACCGTAGAACGCCGATGCGTACTTCGCGGCATAGGCGAGGATCGGCGTGTTCGCGTACCCGGAGCCGTCGAGGGCGTCGCGTACGGCCGCGACCTGGCCGTCCATCATGCCGCTGAGGCCGAGCAGCTGCGACCCTGCCGCAGCCTGGGCGAGGGCCATGTCGCGGTACCGCTCGAGCGTGGCGTCGTTGTCGACGTAGCCGTTCGCGTCGAGCACACCGCAGTGTCCGTGGTCGGTGAACTCGTCGAGGCAGAGGTCGGTCTGCACGACGAGCGCATCGCCCGCCTCTTCGGCGGCGATGCGGGTGGCGACGTTCAGGATGCCGTCGGCGTCGGTCGCTCCCGACCCCGTCGCGTCCTTGTGCTCGGGCACGCCGAACAGCATGACTCCGCCGATGCCGGCGGCCGCCGCATCCGCGATCGCGCGCCGGAACGACTCGGTCGAGTGCTGAACGACGCCGGGCATCGACGAGATCGGCACCGGCTCCCTGGAGCCCTCGCGGACGAACATCGGGAGGATGAGCTCGGCGGGGTGCAGGCGGGTCTCGGCGACGAGGCGGCGCATCGCGGGCGAGGCGCGGAGGCGCCTCGGGCGGTCGACGGGGCTGAACGCGGTCATGGGCGGGCTCCTGTCAGGTCGGCGGCGCCGGCATCGAGCAGCTCGCGGGCCGCGGCCGCGCCCACGTCGTGCGGTGCGTCGGCGTCGGGCCAGCTCGCGGCGTGCGACGAGGTGAGCACGACGGTGCCGTCGAGGCTGTAGACGCTCGCCGAGAGCAGGAGAAGGCCGGCGTCGACGACGGCGCGGGCGCCGACCGGCGCCGAGCAGCCCGCCTCGAGGAGGGCGAGCACGTGGCGCTCCGCCTCGACGGCGGCGCGGGTCTCGGCGTGGTCGAGCGCGCGCACGAGGTCTTCGTCGCCGCGGCGCACCTCGATCGCGAGTGCACCCTGGCCGGGAGCGGTCGGCCAGGCGTCGGCGTCGAGCCAGTCGGTCACGACCTCGGTGCGACCGAGGCGGCGCAGGCCCGCGCCGGCGAGCACGACGGCGTCGAGGTCGCCGGGGGCGACGCGGCCGAGGCGCGTCTCGACGTTGCCGCGGATGTCGACGACCTCGAGGTCGGGGCGGCGGGCACGCAGCTGCGCCATGCGCCGCGGCGACCCGGTGCCGACCCGGGCGCCCGCGGGAAGGGTCTCGAGGGTGAGGCCGTCGCGCGCGCACAGGGCGTCACGCGGGTCTTCGCGCGACGGGATCGCCGCCACGATGAGCCGGTCGTGCGGCGCCGTCGGCAGGTCCTTCAGCGAGTGCACGATGACGTCGCACTCATCGGCGAGCAGCGCGTCGCGGAGCGCGCCGGTGAACAGGCCGGCTCCGCCCGCGCGGGAGAGCGGCTCGTTGGAGCGGTCGCCGTCGGTCGTGATCGTGACGAGCTCGGTCGAGACGCCGGTCGCGTCGGCGAGGTCGGCGGCGACCATGCCGGTCTGCGTGAGCGCGAGCGCGCTGCCGCGCGTGCCGATCCGCAGCGTGGTCATGCCAGCACCTCGGCGATCTCGTGCGGCTCGATGCGACGGCCGGTGTAGAACGGGATCTCCTCGCGCACGTGGCGTCGAGCCTCGGTCTGTCGGAGGTGGCGCATCAGGTCGACGAGGTCGACCAGCTCGGGTGCTTCGAGCGCGAGGATCCACTCGTAGTCGCCGAGGGCGAAGCTCGCGACGGTGTTGGCGAGCACCTGGCGGTACTCGGCGCCCTTGCGGCCGTGGTCGCCGAGCATCTGACGGCGCTCGGTCTCGGGCAGGAGGTACCAGTCGTACGAGCGCACGAACGGGTAGACCGTCAGCCAGGTCTCGGGGTCCTTGCCGCGGACGAAGGCGGGGAGGTGGCCCGAGGTGAACTCCGCGGGCCGGTGCACGCCCATGGCGTTCCAGACCGGGATGAGACCGGAGAGGGGTGCCGCGCGCCGGAGGGTCCGCAGCGCGGCCTGCAGCGCTTCAGGGGCATCCGCCTGATCGGGCTGGGCGTGCAGCCACACCATCAGGTCGGCGTCGGCGCGCATGCCCGACACGTCGTAGAAGCCGCGGACGGTGATGCCGGCGGCCTCCACTGTCGCGAGCGCCTCGGTGAGGTCGCCCGACGGGGCGGGGGCGGCGGGGTCGCGCCGGAAGACCGCCCACAGCGTGTAGGCGAGGGGTTCGCGTTCGGACTGGGGGGCGGCCGTTTCGCTCATCCCTCCATCTTTCCACCTGCCGCACCGGTCGGCGGTCGGCGCAGTGGGCCGGGAGGGAGGTCGGGTCAGCGCGCGAGGAGAGCAGCCGCGGTGCGCTCTGCGTGGCCGATGATGCCCGCGAGTCCGGATCCCGCGACGGTCTCGCCGACGACGACGAGATCGGATGCCGCGGCCGCAGCCGGACGGTGCCAGGTGACGTGAGCCGCGTCGACGACCACCGGAAGCCGCACCCCGAGAAGCGTCTCGGCATCGGTCCGGGCGGTCGCTACGGGGTCGGTCGGCACCGTGTCGTACGACAGTCGCACCACGTGGCGTCCCTCGGCGGCGTCGCGCAGCCACTCCCATTTGGCCGTCGCGTGGGTGAGTGCCCGGGCCGCGACCGGGGCGCCGTGCGCCACCAGCAGTCCGCTGCCGCGCGGCGCGGCATCCAATTCACCCTGTTCGACGACGAGCGTGACGAGGTCGATGCGACGGGACGGGCCGGCGGGCGCAGCGATGCCGGGCGCGGCGATCACCACCGTCCCGGGCAGAGCACCGGCGTCGTCGACGCGAACTCCCAGCCGGACGTCGACGCCGCGGCTGCGCGCGTCGTCGGCAAGGGAGGAGACGAGCCGGTGCATCCCGCCGCGGATCCCCGCCACCGCCGAGCCGGGGGGAGCAGCCGCCCGCAGCCGTGAGACGGCTCCGGTGATCGACCCGGCTGCGGCGAGGGCGTCGGGAAGACCCGGGTGGGCCCGGGTGAGGGCGAGGTCGTCGGGATGCTGCGAGTGCACGCCGTGCACCACGGGCGCGACGAGCCGGTCGAGCACGTCGTCTCCGAGGCGCTCGCGCACGAACGGGCCGAGGCGGGTGTCGGCGCTGATCTCGGGGAGCGGCAGGGCGTCGAGTTCGACCGCGCGCTCGGCGGCGGCGATGCCCACCACCCGCACCACATCGGGTGCCAGCGGATCGGCCGGGATGCCGAGGAGCGCGGTCGCCGGCAGCGGCACCGCGTCGCCGGAAGCCGGCTGCAGCCAGGCGGGTCCTGGGCGCGGGGCGACGATGTCGCCACTGAGACCGAGCTCGCCGAGGAGCACGGCGACGGTGCCGCCGCGCACGGCGAAGCTCTCGGCTCCGGCGTCGAGCGCGATCCCCGCCACGTCGTGGCGGGCGACCGGGCCGCCGAGGCGCTGCGTCTGCTCGAAGAGCACGACCTCGGCGCCCGCCGCCGCGAGACGGCGCGCGACCACGAGGCCCGCGACGCCGCCGCCGACGACCGCGAAATCAGCCATGCGCGTGGACGAACTCCACGATGCGCGTCAGCACGGTCGGGTCGGTGTCGGGGGGCACGCCGTGGCCGAGGTTCAGCACGTGCGCCCGCGCCGCCCGGCCGCGTGCGAGCACGTCGGCCACATGAGCCTCGAGCACCGGCCAGGGCGCCTGCAGGAGCGCGGGGTCGATGTTTCCCTGCAGCGTGACGTCGTCGCCGACGCGGTGCGCCGCCTCGTCGAGCGGCAGTCGCCAGTCGACGCCGATCGCGTCGACGCCGATGCCGCGCATGGCGCCGAGGAGCTCGCTCGTGCCCACGCCGAAGTGGACGAGCGGCACGCCGAGGTCGCGGACCCGGTCGAGGGTGGCCGAGGAGTGCGGGGCGACGCTGCGCGTGTAGTCGGCCAGGCTCAGCGAGCCCGCCCACGAGTCGAACAGCTGTCCGGCCTGGGCGCCCGACTCGATCTGGGCGGCGAGGAAGGCGCCGGTGATCTCGGAGCACCACGAGAGGAGCGCGTGCCAGGTCTCCGGATCGGAGTGCATGAGCGCACGGGTCTTCAGCTGCTCCTTCGAAGGCCCGCCCTCGACGAGGTAGGAGGCGAGCGTGTACGGCGCGCCGGCGAAGCCGATGAGCGGGGTCTCGCCGAGCTGCGCCACCGTGAGGGCGACGGCTTCGCGGATCGGACGCAGTGCCTCGGGGTCGAGCGGGGGGAGCGCGCGCACGTCGGCGGCCGAGCGTACGGGGTTTTCGAGCACCGGACCGCGTCCGGCCACGATGCGCACGTCCACACCGGCGAGCCGCACCGGGATCACGATGTCGCTGAAGAAGATGCCGGCGTCCACACCGTGCCGGCGCACCGGCTGGAGGGTGATCTCGCTCGCGAGCGCCGGATCGAGGCAGGCGTCGAGCATGTCGGTGCCCACGCGAAGCTCGCGATACTCGGGGAGCGAGCGCCCGGCCTGGCGCATGAACCAGACGGGCGTGGATTCCGGCCGGTCGCCGCGGTACGCCTGCACGAGCGGGGGAGCGGTGTATCCGGGACGGAGCATCGGATGCGTGGGGGAGAGCGGCACGCCACCAGCCTATGCGGCCGTGCGTGACGGTCGCTGGGACCCGCCTCGCCGGCCGTCGCGTACGATGGAGAGGTGCTCCTGTGTCTTACCGCGAACCATCGGAACGCGAGCCTCGACATCCTGGAGCGTCTCTCGGTGGGGGCGCCCTCTGCGACGCGCGCCCTCGTGGACGAGGAGCTCTTCGTGTCGGGCGCCGTGGTGCTCGCCACGTGCAACCGCTTCGAGGCCTACCTCGACATCGACGAGCCCCTCACCGGCGGCGAAGCCGTCGCCCTCGAATCCGTGGTCGAGGCGATGTCGTCGGCCGCAGGCGTCTCGCCCGAGCACCTGCGCGCGTCGGTGACGGTTCACCAGGGCGCAGCCGCGGCCGAGCACCTGTTCGCCGTGACGAGCGGACTCGAGTCGATGGTCGTCGGCGAGGACGAGATCTCGGGCCAGGTGCGCCGCGCCGTCGAGACGGCACGGGCCGACGGACTCACCAGCGGCGAGCTGGAGCGGCTCTTCCAGAAGGCCACCCACACCAGCCGCGGCGTGCGCAACAGCACCCGGCTGCGCGGCGCGCACCGCTCGCTCGTGCGCTTCGCCCTCGAACTCGCCTCCAGCCGCGTCGCCGACTGGGCCGCGGCGCGCGTCGTCGTCGTCGGCACCGGCCGCTACGCCGCACGCACCGTCGACGCGCTGCGTGCCCGCGGCGCCCGTGACATCGCGGTGTTCTCGCCGTCGGGCCGGGCCGCCGCGTTCGCCGCGCAGCACGCGCTCGCGCCGGTGACCGACTTCCGCGTCGCGGCAGCCCGCGCCGACGTCGTCATCACCTGCACGGCCGATGCGCTCGTGCACGCCGAGGCCTTCACGCCCGGTCATCGCGTGCTCGTCATCGACCTGGGCCTGCCCCGCAACGTCGACCCCGCGGTCGGCGACGTCGAGGGGGTCGAGCTGCTCGACCTCGAGACGATCCGCCTGCACGCCCCGCTCGAGGAGTTCAGCGCCCACCAGGACGCCCGCGACCTCGTCGGCGTCGCGGCCACAGCGTTCGCGGCCGACCGCGAGGCAGCGCCGGCCATCACGGCGCTGCGCGGCGACGTCCTGAGTACGCTCGAGGACGAGATCGCCCGCGCCCGGTCGCGCGGTGCGGGTCCCGAGGTCGAGGCGGCCCTCCGCCACCTCGCCGGGGTGCTGCTGCACCGCCCGTCGGTGCGCATCCGCGAACTCGCCGTCGACGGCCGCATCGACGAGGTCAACGCGGCGCTCGAGCTGCTCCACGGTCTCTCGGTCGCACCCGCCGAAGACGAGTGGGAATCCGGCGCCGCGACCGCGTGACGCGCTGACTCCGCGAGGCCGGAGGTCAGCCCGCCACTTCGTGGAGGACGAAAGCTCCGAGGAACCCGAGCGTCGCCCACAGTCCCGTCAGGGTGCGCTGCTCGTCGAACGCCTCCGGGATCATCGTGTTGCAGATCATCGCGAGCAGACCGCCTGCCGCGATCGTCGTGATGACGGCGATGAGGCTCACCGGCGCGGACTGGAACGCGACGTAGCCGAGCACCGACGCCACGACCGTGACGAGGGCGATCCCGCCCCACAGCAGTGCCACCGAGCGCCCGCCCGACCCGGAGCGCTTCAACTCGGCAGTCGATCCCAGCCCCTCCGGGAAGTTGCTGATCGCGATGGCGGCGACGATCGGGATGCTGATGCCGCCCTCCAGCACCGACAGGCCCATCACGATCGACTCGGGGATGCCGTCGATCAGGGCGCCGATCGCGATCGCGGCACCGGCACCTCCGGCCAGACGCGCACCCGAGCGGCGGGCGACGATGTTCGCGGGCGACGTGGCCACGGGCTTCGGCGGGCGTGAGACGAGCCAGTCCGCCACGATGTAGATGACCGCACCCGCGAGGAACCCGAACGTCGTCGGCAGCAGCCCGCCGGCATCCGCCGCCTCTTCGACGAGCTCGAACGCCAGCGTCGAGATGAGCGTTCCCGCGCCGAACGCCATGATCCCCGCCACGAGGGTCTTCGGGATGTCGACGAACCACGCCAGCGCGGCGCCGATGAGGAGCGTCGCCGCTGCGACGATCCCGCTGAGCGCGGCGAGCCACAGGCCGTCCATGCGCTCAACCTAGCGCGTCGGGGCGGCGGCGGACCGCCCCGACGCGGCGGGCGTGGACGGGGGGCTCAGACGGCGGCGGCCTCGCGGGCGCGGAGGTCCTTTCGCAGGATCTTGCCGGCGCTCGACTTCGGGATCGCGTCGATGAACTCGACCCTGCGCACCTTCTTGAACGGGGCAACGTGCTCGATGACGAACGCCATGACGTCGTCGCCGGTGAGCCCCGAGTCGGGTGCCGCGACGACGAACGCCTTCGGGATCTCCTGCTTGTCGTCGTCGAGCACGCCGATGACCGCGGCATCCATGATCTTCGGGTGCGACAGGAGGAGCGCCTCGAGCTCGGCGGGCGCGATCTGGTAGCCCTTGTACTTGATGAGCTCCTTCACCCGGTCGACGATCGAGAAGTAGCCGCCCTCGTGGTAGACGGCAACGTCACCGGTGTGGAGGAAGCCGTCGGCGTCGATGGTCTCGGCGGTCGCCTCGGGCTTGTCGAGGTAGCCGACCATGATGTTCGGCCCCTTCACCCACAGCTCGCCGGGACGCGAGACGCCGTCCTCTCCGACCTCGGTGATCTCGTCGCCGGTCTCGGTGTCGACGAGCTTGACGATCTCGTTCGCGAGCACGACGCCGGCCGACGAGGCCGGGATCTCGGGCCGGTCGGCCGGGATGACGAGCGCCGCCGGGCTCGTCTCGCTCATGCCGTAGCCCTGCACGACGTGCGCGTTGATGCGCTGGGCGGCGAGCTCGGCGGTCTCGCCGTCGAGGGGCGCGGCGCCCGAGAAGAGGGTGCGGACGCTCGAGATGTCGAACTGGTCGACGATCGGGTGCTTCGCCAGGGCGACGGCGATCGGCGGCGCGACGTAGAGGTAGGTGCACCCGAAGGTCTGCGTGATGCGCAGGAACTCGACCAGGTCGAACTTCGGCATCGTGACCATGCTCGCGCGGCGCTGCAGTGCGAGGTTCAGCAGCACGGTCATCCCGTAGATGTGGAAGAAGGGGAGCACCGCCAGCACCCGGTCGTCGGTGGTGAGGTCGATGACGCTGCGGCACTGTTCGACGTTCGCGACGAGGTTGCGGTGCGTGAGCATCACGCCCTTGGGGACGCCGGTGGTGCCCGAGGAGTACGGCAGCACGGCGAGGTGGGTCGCGGGGTCGATCGAGATCTCCGGCGCCGGGGCGCCCGCGACGAGCAGGTCGCGCAGATTCGCGTGGCCGGGTGCGCCGTCGAGCACGATGACGCGGTCGTGGGGGATGCCGACGGCTTCGGCGGCGGTCTGCGCCTGCGGCAGCAGCGGGCTGACGGTCACGAACCAGGTCGCGCCGGCGTCGCGGAGCTGCTTCTCGATCTCGCCCGCGGTATAGAGCGAGTTGATGGTCGTGACGGTGGCGCCCGCGCGGAGCGCACCGTGGAACACGGTCGCGAAGGCGGGCACGTTCGGGCACAGCACCGCGATGACCGTGCCGGGAGCGACGCCGCGCGCCGCGAGGGCGCCCGCGAAGGCGTCGACCTGGGCGCGCAGTGCTCCGTACGTGGTCTCGGCGCCGGTCGCCGGGTCGATGAGCGCCACGCGGGTGAGCTCGTCGGAGGTGAGGCCGCCGAACAGGTAGTCGTAGATGGTGACGGCCGGGATGTCGATGTCGGCGTACGGGCTCGTGAACACGGAGCGTTCTCCTCGGATCGTGCTGGCCGCGTCCTTGCGGCGACCGGCGTCGTCGCCGGGTGCCTCCATTGTGCCACCGCGATCCGAGTGTCTGCGACGCGATCTCAGCTCCTGTGGAACTCGGTGCCGCCTTCTGTCGCGCGCGGCGGTTGCGCTCGGGAGTGTGGACCGATGCGGGATGCGGCTGCGCGGAGCCGCATCCCGCCGTCCACGATCAGCCGGCCAGGGCGGGGCTGCTCGTCCGTGCGGCCAGCCGCTGCGCGGCGAGCGACTCGGCAGCCTCGAGCGCGGTGACGCCGCGCTCGTCGGCCTCGTCGAACACGCGGCGGAGCGTATCGCCGATGTGGGCGACGCGGTCCATGATCTCGCCGCGCGTGCCGATCCGCTTCGCCTCGAGGTCGAGGTAGATCACTCCGCCCGCGTTGACGACGAAGTCGGGGGCGTAGAGGATGCCGCGACCGGCGAGTCGCTCGGCGCCCGACCGGTCGGCGAGCGGGTTGTTCGCCGGGCCGCACACCGCGCGGGTGTCGAGGGCGTCGATGACCTCGTCGGTGAGGAGTCCGCCGATGCCGGCGGGCACGAACACGTCGGAGGCGACGAGGTGCTCCTCGCCGGGGGTGGCCCACGCCGCGCCGAGCTCGGACGCGAGATCGCGCTTGGCAGGGTTCACGTCGGTCACGGTGAGCACCGCGTCCTCCGCGGACAGGCGCACGGCGAGTCGGCTTCCCACCTGGCCGAGGCCCGAGATGGTGATGCGCCGGCCGGCGACGTCGCCCGATCCGGTGACACGCTCGAGTGTCGCGCGCAGCGACTCGTACACGCCCAGGCTCGTGGGGCCGGCTGGCTCACCCGAGCCGCCGACGGCGTCGGGGAGGCCGACCACGTGCTCGGTCCGCTCGCTGACGACGAGCATGTCGTCGGTCGTCGACCCCACGTCCTCCGCCGTGCGGTAGAGGCCGTGCAGCGACTCGACGGCGTCGCCCAGATCGAGGAAGGCGGCGCGGCGGCGATCGGCGTCGAGCACCGTGCCGGGAGGAAGAGCGATCACCGACTTGCCGCCGCCCGCGTCGAGGCCGGCCGCCGCGTTCTTCAGGGTCATCGCGGCGGAGAGGCGCAGCGCGTCGCCGAGGCCGTCGCTCCAGTGCGGGTACGTCCACAGCCGTGCCCCGCCGAGTGCGGAGCCGAGCACCGACGAGTGGAGTGCGACGGCGATGAAGAGGCCGCTGCGCCGGCCGGTGATCACCTCCACCCGTTCGTGGGTGAAATCGGGCAGGGGCAGGGTGTGCGTCATCGCGGTTCCTTCGTCGGCGGCCTTGTGGGCTGTGCGCTGCGGATGCTGCGGCGTTGCTGCATCCGTCTCCATTGCACACCGTCGGGGCGCTCTGTTCAACCGACGCGCGCGAGAAGCCGCACATTGCGCCGTCCGGGGCCGACCCACGGGTCTGCGCCGGGCACACTGCGCAGTTCGACCGGGTCTCTCGTGTGGTCGTAGGCTGAGCGGGTGAGCGTGCCCCCCGAGAACCTCCACCCCCGCAGCCGTCTCGTCCACGACGCGCTGCGCGCCGCCGGCATCCTCGGAGAGATCGTCGTGCTCCCCGATGCCGCCTCCACCGCGGCGCTCGCCGCGGCAGCGCTCGGCATCGAGGTCGGCGCGATCGCGAACAGCCTGGTGTTCTGGTCGGACGACGAGCCCCTGCTCGTGATGACCAGCGGCGCGCACCGGGTCGACACCGCGGCCCTCGCCGAGCGGCTCGGGCGCGGGCGCATCAGCCGCGCGAGCGTCGAGCAGGTGCGTGAGGCGACAGGGCAGGCCATCGGCGGCGTCGCGCCGACCGGGCATCCGGCGCCGATCGTGACCGTCGTCGACGAGGACCTCGCAGCGTTCGACCAGATCTGGGCTGCGGGCGGCACGCCTCACACGGTGTTCCCGCTGACCTACGACGAGCTCGTGCGCCTCACGGGCGGAACCGTCGCCAAGGTCGACTGACCTGCGTCAGCCGCGGCCGATGCGGCGCTCCAGCTCGCCCGCGGCCGAGCCGGCCGCCGCGGCGAGGTCGTCGGCGTCGCGCTGAGCATCGCCCGGCCACGTGACGGCGATGGCTGCGGCCGGCCACCCGGTGTGGTCGCGCACCGCGACGCCGACCGAGCGCAGGCCGACGGTGACCTCGCCGTCCTCCTCGGCGTGACCGGCTGTGCGGACCGCGCGCAGCAGTTCCCGCAGCTCGCCCGGGCGGGAAGGGCCGCGACCCGTGCGGTCGGCGAAGGCGGAGGCATCCGGATACAGCGCCCGCACCTGCTCGCGGGGGAGTGCCGCGAGCATCGCTCGGCCGGTCGCCGTGAGATGCGCCGGGAGCCGCACGCCGACGTCGGTCACGAGTGCGGGCCGCCTCGGCGCGCGCTCCTCGACGATGTACAGCACGTCGCGCCCGGTCATCACCGCGAGGTGCGCGGACTCGCCGACCCGGTCCACGAGCGCCGCGACGAGCGGGCGTCCGAGGCGGGCGAGCGGCTGCTGCCGCGAGAAGCCGCCGGCGAGTTCGAACGCGGCGGTGCCGAGGCCCCACCTGCGCTCGCCGGTGAGATGCACGACGAAGCCGTGCTCCTCCAGCGCTCCGAGCAGGTGGTACACGCTCGAGCGCGGGATGGCGAGCTGGGTCGCCAGCGTCTGCGCCGCGACAGGGCCGCGCTGACGCGCGAGGAACGACAGGATCCGCAGTGTCTGGTCGGCCGCGGGAACCTGCGCACGCGGCGTCGTGGCGGCGGAAGGCTTGTCTGACATACCAGACACAGGATGCCACGGATGCCTGTCGGCGGCGACCGGCGGGGTGTGGAATCGGACCATGACCACCCTCACCGAGACCTCGGCGCGCGACGTCGCGGTCGTCACCGTCGGCTCCGGCGTGCTCAGCCCCGCCGACGTCGTCGCCGTCGCCCGCCACGGCGCCCGCGTCGTGATCGACGCCTCCGCGCTCGAGCGTGTCGCGGCATCACGAGCCCTCGTCGAGGGCCTCGCCGACGACCCGGAGCCGCACTACGGGATCTCGACCGGGTTCGGCGCACTCGCGACGACCTTCATCGCCCCCGCCCGCCGGGCGCAGCTGCAGGCGAGCCTGATCCGCTCCCACGCGGCCGGCACCGGCCCCGAGGTCGAGCGCGAGGTCGTGCGCGCGCTGCAGTTGCTGCGGCTGCAGACCCTCGCCACCGGCCGCACCGGCGTGCGCCCCGTCGTGGTCGAGACCTACGCGGGCATCCTCAACGCCGGCATCACCCCCATCGTGCGCGAGTACGGCTCGCTCGGCTGCTCGGGCGACCTCGCCCCGCTCTCGCACGTGGCTCTCGCCGCGATGGGCGAAGGGCGCGTGCGGGGCGCCGACGGGGTCGAGGTCGACGCGGCCGACGCGCTGGCCGCGGCATCCCTCGCCCCTCTCGTACTGCGCGAGAAGGAGGGCCTCGCCCTCATCAACGGCACGGACGGGATGCTCGGGATGCTGCTGCTCGGCATCCATGACCTGTCGATGCTGCTCGACACGGCCGATGCGGCCGCCGCGATGTCGATCGAGAGCCAGCTGGGCACCGACGCGGTCTTCGCTGCCGACCTGATGGCGCTGCGCCCGCAGGCCGGGCAGGCGGCATCCGCGGCGAACCTGCGTGAGTTCCTCGCCGGCTCTGCGATCATGGCGAGCCACCGCGATCCGGCCGTGTGCACCCGCGTGCAGGACGCCTACTCACTGCGCTGCTCGCCCCAGGTCCACGGCGCTGCGCGCGACACCGTGGACCACGCGGCGCTCATCGCCTCGCGCGAGCTCGCGTCGGCGGTCGACAACCCGGTGATCACGCTCGACGGCCGCGTGGAGTCCAACGGCAACTTCCACGGGGCGCCCGTCGCGTACGTGCTCGACTTCCTCGCGATCGCTGTCGCCGACGTCGCATCGGTCTCGGAGCGCCGCACCGACCGCGCCCTCGACGTCGCCCGCAACCACGGACTGCCGCCGTTCCTCGCCGACGAGGTCGGGGTCGACTCCGGCCTCATGATCGCCCAGTACGCCGCTGCCGGCATCGTGTCCGAGCTGAAGCGGCTCGCCGCACCGGCGTCGGTCGACTCGATCCCGTCGTCGGCGATGCAGGAAGACCACGTGTCGATGGGGTGGGCAGCCGCGCGCAAGCTCCGCCGGGCGATCGACGGCCTCGGCCGCGTGCTCGCCATCGAGGTGCTCACCGCCGCCCGGGCACTCGACCTGCGGGCGCCGCTCACGCCGGCGCCCGCCACCGCCGCGGTGCGCGACCTGCTCCGGGGTTCCGGTGTCGCCGGCCCCGGGCCCGACCGCTTCCTCTCACCCGAGATGGAGCGGGTCGCCGACCTCGTGCTCACCGGTGCCGTCGCCGGCGCCGCCCGGGGTGCCCGGGACGCGGCATCCGCCCGCCCTGCAGCATCCGACCTCCCGGATCCGGAGGAGATCCCGGATCCGGAGGATGCCACGGCCTGAAGCATCCTCCGCAACGCAGATCTCCTCCGAAATCGATCCCACCGCACGTCCCGCCGACCCCCAGGAGCACGCATGACCGCCCAGACCCGCACCGTCCGCGCCGCACGCGGCGCCGAGCGCACCGCGAAGAGCTGGGGTGCCGAAGCCGCCAAGCGCATGCTCATGAACAACCTCGATCCCGAGGTCGCCGAGCATCCCGAAGACCTCGTGGTCTACGGCGGCACCGGCAAGGCGGCCCGCAGCTGGGAGGCCTTCGACGCGATCGTGCGCACGCTCGACGAGCTCGAGCCGGACGAGACGCTGCTCGTGCAGTCGGGCAAGCCCGTCGGGGTGTTCCGCACCCACGAGTGGGCGCCGCGCGTGCTCATCGCGAACTCCAACCTCGTGGGCGACTGGGCGACGTGGCCCGAGTTCCGACGCCTCGAGCACCTCGGCCTCACGATGTACGGGCAGATGACCGCCGGATCGTGGATCTACATCGGCACCCAGGGCATCCTGCAGGGAACCTACGAGACGTTCGCCGCCGTCGCGCGATCGCTTGCCGCGAAGTCGGGAGCGGATGCCGCGACCGCGACGCTCGCGGGGACGCTGACGCTGACTGGCGGATGCGGCGGCATGGGCGGGGCGCAGCCGCTGGCCGTGACCCTCAACGGCGGCGTCGTGCTCATCGTCGACGTCGACGAGTCGCGCCTCGCCCGCCGCGTCGAGCACGGCTACCTCGACGAATACACCGCCGACCTCGATGAGGCTGTCGCCCGCGTCCTCGCCGCCAAAGACGCCGGCGAGGCACTCTCGGTGGGGGTCGTCGGCAACGCCGCCGACGTCTTCCCCGAGCTGCTGCGCCGCGGCATCCCGGTCGACGTCGTCACCGACCAGACGAGCGCGCACGACCCGCTCGCCTACCTGCCGGTCGGCGTCGCGTTCGACGACTGGAAGGCCGAGGCATCCCGCGATCCCGACGGCTTCACCGTCCGCGCACGCAGCTCGATGGTGGCGCACGTGGCGGCGATGGTCGGATTCCAGGACGCCGGCGCCGAGGTCTTCGACTACGGCAACTCGATCCGCGCCGAGGCGGAGCTCGGCGGCTTCGACCGGGCGTTCGCGTTCCCCGGATTCGTTCCCGCCTACATCCGCCCGCAGTTCGCCGAGGGCCGTGGGCCGTTCCGCTGGGTGGCGCTGTCGGGAGACCCCGAAGACATCCGCAAGACCGACGAGGCGGTGAAGGCGCTGTTCCCCGGTGACGCCGGACTCGTGCGCTGGCTCGAGAAGGCCGGCGAGGCCGTGCACTTCGAGGGGCTCCCCGCCCGCATCTGCTGGCTGGGCTACCAGGAGCGCCACCTCGCCGGACTGAAGTTCAACGAGATGGTGGCCTCGGGTGAGCTCGCGGGCCCGATCGTGATCGGACGCGACCACCTCGACGCGGGCTCGGTCGCGAGCCCCTACCGCGAGACCGAGGCGATGGCCGACGGGTCGGATGCGATCGCCGACTGGCCGCTGCTGAACGCCCTGTTGAACACCGCGTCGGGAGCATCCTGGGTGTCGATCCATCACGGCGGCGGCGTGGGCATCGGCCGCAGCATCCACGCCGGGCAGGTCACCGTCGCCGACGGCACCGCGCTCGCCGCAGAGAAGCTCGCGCGCGTGCTCGTGAACGACCCCGGCACCGGCGTCATGCGCCATGTGGACGCGGGCTACGATCGCGCCAAGGAGGTCGCGCGGGAGCGCGGCCTCACCGTGCCGATGCTCGACGCCTGACGAGGGGACGGATGCCGTGAGCACGACGCTCATCACCAACATCGGCGAACTGACCACCAACGTCGAGCAGGGCGGCGACCCGTGCGGCACGCTCCGTGATGCCGCCGTGCTGATCGCCGACGGTCGCGTCGCCTGGGTGGGTCGCGCCGCCGACGCGCCCTCGGCGGCCCGAGTCGCCCAGGCGCACGCAGGCGCCCGAGACTCACCGGAGTCTGGGGCGAGCGTGCGCGTCTCGACAGTGGGCGCGGAGCAGATGACGACGGTGGATGCCGCAGGGCGGGCCGTGATCCCGGGGTTCGTCGACTCGCACACCCACCTGGTCTTCGGCGGAGACCGGGCCGACGAGTTCGAGGCCCGCATGAGCGGCACCCCCTATGCCGCCGGCGGCATACGCCGCACGGTGGCAGCCACGCGTGCCGCGTCCGACGATGAGCTGCGCGCCCGCCTCGCCGGGTTCGTGGCCGAGATGGCGGCTCAGGGGACGACCACGTTCGAGGTGAAGACCGGCTACGGGCTCACCGTCGCCGACGAGGAGCGGGCGGCTCGCATCGCCGCCGAGGTCACCGACGAGGTGACCTTCCTCGGGGCGCACGTCGTGCCCGCAGAGCACGCTGACGACCGCGAGACCTACGTCGACCTCGTGTGCGGCGAGATGCTCGACGCGGTCGCGCCGCACGCGAAGTGGATCGACGTGTTCTGCGAGCGCGGCGCGTTCACCGCCGACGAGAGCCGGCGGGTGCTCGAGGCCGGTGCCGCGCGGGGGCTCGGCCTCCGCGTGCACGGCAACCAGCTCGGCCACGGCGAGGGGGTCACTCTCGCGGTTGCGGCGGGCGCGGCATCCGTCGACCACTGCACCTACCTCGACGATGCCGACGTCGCGGCGCTCGCGGCATCCGACACCGTGGCCACGCTCCTTCCCGGCGTCGAGTTCTCGACCCGGCAGCCGTACCCTGATGCGCGCCGGCTCATCGACGCCGGCGTGACCGTCGCGCTCGCGAGCGACTGCAACCCGGGGTCGAGCTTCACGAGCTCGATGCCGCTGATGGTCGCCCTCGCCGTGCGCGAGATGGGGATGACGCCGGCCGAAGCGGTGTGGGCATCGACCGCCGGGGGAGCGCGGGCGCTCCGCCGCGACGACGTGGGTGTGATCGCCCCGGGCGCGCGCGCCGACCTCGTGCTGCTCGACGCCCCCACCCGCGTGCACCTCGCGTACCGCCCGGGCGTTCCGCTCGTGCACACCGTGTGGCGGGGCGGCGAAATCCTCTGAGCGGTGATCGGCCGGCCGGCGCCTGAGCAGGCGGCCGACCGGCCGGGGTTCCGCTAGGGCGCCGCCAGGGCGGCGATGTCGGCGTCGGTGAGGGCCGAGCTCCACACCGTCAGCTCGTCGACGTCGCCCTGGAACGGGGTGTCCCACCAGTTGACGCCGACCCCGAACACGCCGCTGTCGGTGTCGAGCACGGTGGGGAACCCGGTGCCGGTGAACAGCCGCTCGCCGTCGATGTAGACGGATGCCGCGGCCCCGTCGACCACGAAGGCGACGTGGCTCCACTCGCCGACCGGGATCGTCCGACCCGTGCCGGCGTCGTACCACTGCGCACCCGACCACAGCATCGTGGAACCGCCGACGCCGTCGTGGCCGCGCGGTACGAGGCTGACCCACGAGTCGGGGCTCTTCGCGGCGAAGAACGCCGTCGTGTACGCGGTCAGCGCCTCGGGCCGCAGCCACATGCTGACCGAGTAGCTCGGGCCCTGGACGAGGCCGTCGGGCAGGCGCACCCCCGACGCGCCGTCGAGGTGCAGGGCGCTGCCGTCGACGCCGTCCTCGACGAACGCGGCGGTGCCTCCGGGCGCGTCGATGCGCGCCCCCGTCGGCGACGCGTCGGCGTGGGCGCCGGTGTCGTCGGCGAGGTCGCCGTCGAAGGTCCACGACGCGGCGAGCACTCCTGCGGTGCGGGCCGGCACGACGATCGCGAACGACTTCGTGGACTTCGCCTTGCCGTTGGTGATCGTCGCCGTGAGGGTCGCCGCGCCGTCGGGCTCGCCCACCCCGGGGCGGGTGACGGTGCCGTCTGCCGCGACGACGCCCGCGTCGGTGGTCTTCCACGTGATCGTGGTGCCACCCGTGCCGCTCGTCGGCAGCGCGAGGTCGGCACGCACGTCGGAGGTGTCGCCGAGATCGAGGTCGGCGGCGACCGCCGCCACGGCCTTCTTGCCGGTGAGCTCGACGGACTTGCGGCCCCACAGCGTCACGCCGTCTTTCGAGACGGCGGTGAACCCCACGGTCCACTTCTCGAGCGCCGCGTCCCAGGTGGGCGCGAACACTCCACGGTAGGTCTTGCCGTCGATGCGGAACTTCGCGCTGCTCTTGCCGGTCTGAACCCACACACCGCGGGCTTCGCCCGAGATGAGGCCGAGTGCCCCGAGGGTGACGTCGACGTCGGTCGCTGCCGTCGCGGTGATGTCCTTGCCCATGTCGACGAGTTGCCACGTGCCGGCGATCTCGGAGCGGTCGATCCTGCCGATGCTCTCGCCGGCGTACCGAGCGGGCGAGACGACCGGCCAGCCGTCCGAGTTCATCCACATCTGGTGCACCCGCACCTCGTGCGTCTCACCAGTGCCCGGGAAGCGCGAGTGGAACACCAGGAACATCCGACCCGTCTTCGGATCGCGGTACCACGAGGTGTGGCCGGGCGAGACGTAGCCGGTGCCCGGACCGGAGCCCGGCTCGCCGAGTTCGCGTTCGAACAGGTGGCCGCCCATGATCTTCACGCCGTACGGCTGGATCGACACGTCGTCGAAGAGGGGCAGGGCGGGGTCGGACTTCACCTCGGCCATGTCGTTGCCCTGGGCGTCGAGGTACGGGCCGTCGGGAGACGTCGACCGGGCGACGCGCACGTCGTATCCGCCTGTCACCCCGAGCCCGCCGAACGACAGGTACAGGTAGTAGTACCCGGTCTTCTCGTCGTACTGGATCGTCGGCGCCTCGATGCGGCTGTGGTTGCCGCCGACGAGATGCGTGCCGTACCCCTGGCCGGGCAGCGGCACGCCGGTGGCGGGGTCGAGCTTCAGGATGAAGATCCCGCCCGAGTACGAGCCGTAGACCATCCACATGTTGCCGTCGGCGTCATAGAACGCGTCGGGATCGACGGTGTTCGGGTGGATGCGGGCGTCGTACACCTCGCCCGGGTTCTCGGACTCGCCCTCCATGCCGCTCTTGAGGAGGATCCCCTGGTTCTCGTAGGGGCCGTCGACGGAGTCCGATGTGGCCAGGCCCAGCGCGGACCGCGGCGAACTGCCCTCGCACGCGTTGTAGTACATCGCGAAGCGCCCGTCGGGCAGCTCGATCACGTCGGCCGCCCAGAGCGTGCGCGTCTTCGCCCACGCGAACGTCTCGGCGAGCTCGGTGTAGATGTCGTCGAACAGGGCGTTGTCGGCGTCCTGCGAGAGGTCGACGGTGTGCTGCTCCCACGCCATCAGGTCGGTGGTGTGAGCGGATGCGCCGTGCGAGCCGAACACCCAGATGTCGTCGCCGGAGGTGACGATCGACGGGTCGTGCACGGTGACGTCCTCGAACTGTGGGGGCGGAGGTTCGGTCGGTGCGGGCTTCGCCCACGCGGCACTCGGGACGAGGGCGCCGGCGGCGAGGATGCCCGCCGTTCCCAGTGCGATCGCTGCGCGTCTCGCGCGATGGTTCATGGAGGACTCCTGTTCGACGTCGGACGGGATGCTGTCGCTCAGCAGTGAGCGTCGGACAGAATCTACAACGATGAATAACTGATGTGCAACGTTGTAAATGACCGGCATCCGATTCGAGGTAAATCCGACGCGCTGGCACCCCGCGTCGCCTCGCCTCCCGCCGTTACCGCGGCGAGTCGAACGACCACTCGTCGGGATCGAGGGCGGTCGCCACGTTCCAGTCGTCCTGCTTCCAGATGAAGGAGGCGACCGCGCACGTGGGCATGTGCTCGATGCCGCCGTCCGACAGCGCTCCGGCGAGCGCGCTCATGCCGGGGTCGTGCGCGACCACGACGACGTTCGAGCTGCCGGACGCCGTGGCAGCCGCGAGCAGCGTGCGCGCCGAGGCGCCGTACAGCTCGGGATCGAGCGTCACCTCGACGCCGAACGCGTCGCCGAAGGCTTCCGCGGTGGTGCGGGCGCGCAGCGCGGTGGAGGCGAGGATCGTGTCGGGACGGACGCCCAGGTCGGCGAGACGCTCGGCCATCATCGGCGCGTCGCGTCGGCCGCGGTCGTTGAGGGGGCGGTCGTGGTCATCGAGCCCGGGGTCGCCCCAGTCCGACTTCGCGTGCCGGACGAGTACGAGCGTGATCATCGGCTGACCGCCTTTCCTGCGAGGAGTTCCAGCACGCACAGCGCGGCGAGGCGCACGGTGCGCCCGTCGGGAGCATCCGCCGTCGCGTCGACCTCGGCGATGTCGGCCGAGCGCACCCGGGCGTCGGCCGCAGCCCGGCGCACGAGTGCCCGCAGCTCCCACGCGGCGAGCCCGCCGGGCACCGAGGCGGGGCAGCCGGGGGCCACCGAGCGGTCGCACACGTCGACGTCGACGTCGAGGTGAACGTCGCCGTCGACGCCGGCGATCTCGAGAGCCTCGGCCATCACGTCGTCGGCGCCCCGGCGGCGCACCTCGTCCATCGAGACGACGGTGATGCCGAGGTCTGCCGCGCGCTGCGCGTACGCCGCGGAGTTCGCGAAGTCGGCGATGCCGAGCTGCACGATGCGACGCGGGTCGAGGCCGTCGTCGACGAGCCGGCGCACCGGCGAGCCGTTGGAGACGCCGTCGCGCAGATCGAAGTGCGCGTCGATGGTGATGAGCCCCCGTGCCCCGGCGCCCTGGGCGACCGGGTACGTGAGCGAGTTGTCGCCGCCGATCGCGACGACGAGCCGGGTGCGCGCGCGCAGACCGGCCACCGCGGCGCGGACGGATGCCTCGCCCTCCGCGCCGTCGGGCTCGGTGACGTCTCCGGCATCGACGATCCGCAGCGCCTCCGACAGATCGACGGGCGGCGGGCCGAGGAGCGTCGGCGAATAGCGCGCCAGCGCGTCGCGCACGGCGGCCGGGGTCGCGTGCGCTCCGGTGGAGGAGAGCGAGGTGCGCCAGGTGGGGACGCCGAGGATCGCGGCATCCGCCTCGCCGCCGTCGTCGACGGGCCAGGAGCCCGCGCGGGGCCAGAGGGGGTCGTGCGTGAGGGTCACTCTCCGACGGTACCCGCCGGGCGCGAGGCCACGTAGACCCATGCGCCGCGTCCGCTGCTCAACTGCACCCGCCCGCGCCGGTACGGAGCGACCTCGTATTCGTCGGCGGCTTCGAGCTCGTCCTCGGTGACGCGCAGCACCTGGCCGACGACCTTGTCGAGCGGATTGCCGGTCGCACGCACGATGGGGTGCACGCTCGTGCCCGACACGTCGATGACGCGGGTGTCGGCGATCTCGGCGTAGTCGACCGTGTAACCCGGGAGCACGTCGGGCTCGGCCTCGAGAAGGCGGCCGAAGGTGTCGCGTTGAACGTCGGGATGTTGGAGCGTCCCGTAGCTGAAGAGGAGCTCGTCGGCGACCACGCCAAAAGAGTACCGGGTTCAGCCCAGCAGCGCATGGGCTGCGGCGAAGATCGCGAGGCCCGCGAGCGCGCCGACGAACGTGCCGTTCAAGCGGATGTACTGCAGGTCGCGTCCGACCATGAGCTCGATCTTCTCGGTCGTCTCCTGGGGATCCCACCGCTCGACCGTGTCGGTGATGATCGAGGCGATGTCGTGACGGTAGCGATCGACGAGGAAGACCGCCGCGTCGGTGGCCCACGTGTCGACGCGGTGCTGCAGCGCGGCATCCGTCGTCAGCCGCGACCCCACCTCGGCGAGCGCCGCGGCGGCCCGTCGGCGCAGCCCGCTGTCGGGATCGGCGAGCGAGGTGATGAGTCCCTCCTTCGCCGTCGTCCACACCTCCCCGGCCAGCGCGCGCACACGCGGGCTGTCGAAGACCGAGGTCTTGGCGTCTTCGAGGCGGCCGATCATGGCCGGGTCGTGCTGCAGGCTCTCGGCGAGACGGGCGAGGTAGGCGTCGATCGCGCGGCGGGCCGGATGCTGCGCGTCGGCCTGCACCGCTGCCACGAACTTCACGGCCTCGTTGTAGACCGTGTCGTCGACGAGCCGGTGGGCGATGCTCGGCACCCAGCCGGGGAGGCGGCGCGAGACGAGTCCGGTGAACGCGGTCTGGTTGGCGCGCAGCCACGCGGCGAGGCTGTCGAAGCCCAGGTCGACCGCGCCGCGGTGGGCGTCGGCCGCGACGACCCGCTCGAGCCACCCGCCGAGCGGCGGCCCCCAGTCCGGCGAGAGGAGGTGCTCGCGGGCGAGGTCCTCGATGAGGTCCTGCACGTCGTCGTCGCTGAGGGCACGCAGCACGCCCGTGGCCATCGCCGACGCCTCGCCCACCACCCGCTCCGCGTGCACGGTCTGGCCGAGCCATTCGCCGAGGCGGGCGGCGAGGTGCGCGCGCTGCAGGCGCTCGCGCACCACGTCTCCCCGGAGGAACTCGGTCTCGACGAACTCGCCGAGGGTACGGCCGATCTCGTCTTTGCGCTTGGGGATGATCGCGGTGTGCGGGATGGGGATGCCGAGCGGATGCCGGAACAGCGCGGTGACCGCGAACCAGTCCGCGAGCGCCCCCACCATGCCGCCCTCCGCCGCAGCTCGCACGTAGGCGAGCGCGGGAACCTGCTGCTGGAAGGCGAACGACACCGCGAAGACCACGGCCATGAACACCAGCGCCCCGAGCGCCACCGCCTTCATGCGGCGGAGGCCCCGCCGCCGTTCCTGGTCGGCCGGACTCAGCAGGGTCGGAGGCGATGCCATGGCGTCATCCTGTCACGCCCGGCCGACGGGGCGGACGCGGCGTCAGGGAAGGTCGTCGAGCGCCCAGGAGCAGTACATGACGATCGTCGTGCGGTAGGCGACGATCTTCGCCTGCGACGCCGGAACGCTGCGCGTCTCGTCGTCGGGCCACAGTTCGCTGGCCGCATCGACTCCGGGCGGCAGGCACGTGCCCGCCGACAGGCTGACCGTGGGCCTGGTCGGAGCGATCCAGGTGCCCTTCGACTCGCCGATCCCGCCGTCGGGTGCCTCGACGCGGGCCGGCACGGTGAAGGTGCACACCAGATGCAGGCGCCCCGCCTTCTCGACGAGGGTGTATCTCGACGTGTAGATGTCGACGGGCGGGGTGCCCTCGGTGATCGCTCCCGCGTAGCACTGGTCGGGGATGTCGGGGTTGTACAGCTCGGCCCCGGCGTTGTGGTCGGCGAGGGCCGGCGCCGCTGTGCCGAGGACGAGGGCCGCCGCGGCGGCCAAGGCGAGGATGAGGCTTCTGGAACGCATGGTGGAGCTCCTCCGGTGACGGTGTTGTGACAGGGGAGCGGCCGATGACGCGTAGTGGCCGGAGTCGAAGGCTACCGCGCGGGGCGGCACCGCCGTAAGGTCACTGCTCGAGCGGACCCAGCCATGCAGTAGCGACGGTGGAGTGGGCCGACTCCGGATCCGACGGGTGGTACAGCCCCGCGAGCACGTCGCGGTAGAGCCGCTGCAGCTCGCTGCCGGAGAAGTAGCCCGATCCGCCGGCCACGAGCATCGCCTGGTCGACGATCGCCTTGGCCGACACGACGGCGCGGTGCTTGAGACCGGCGAGCAGCGAGAACCACCGCGTGCCGTGGTCGGCGCCGGCATCCACATCCGCGGCGATCGCGGCGATCTGGGGGACGATCGCGTCGTACGCGAGAGCCATCTCGGCGATCCGCCAGCGGATGTCGGGGTCCTGGCTGTAGGCGGCGCCGGTGCGCTGCGAGCGGCGCCGGCCGGCAGTCTCGACGGCGAGGTCGAGGGCGCGGCGCGCGATGCCGGTGTAGACCGACGCGAGGAGCACCTCGAACACGCTGAAGATGCCGAATACCAGCGGGTCGGGGTTCGGGCCGGGGGCGATCCGGCGCACCACGCGGTCGGCTGCCGCGACCGCACCGTGCAGCTCGGTGGTGCGCGACTGAGTGCCGCGCATGCCGAGGGTGTCCCAGTCGTCGCGGGTGACGATGCGCCCGGCATCCGCTTCCTCCCGCGAAACGAAGGCGTAGACCATCTGGGGGGCGTCGGATGAGGTGGTGTCGAGACCATGGAGCCCGAGCCGCGTCCACACCGGTGCGAGCGACGTGAAGATCTTGGTGCCGGTGAACGCGTAGCCGCCATCCGGGCGGGGGGAGGCATCCGTGGTGCTCCCGAACAGCACCAGGTCGTTGCCTGCCTCGCTGATGCCGAACGCGAACAGCTCGCCGGCGGCGGCGTCCTCCTGCACGAACCGGAGATCGTCGATGCCGCGCTCCGCGAGCACCTGCGCGACACCCGTCCATACGAGGTGCATGTTGATCGCGAGCGCGGTCGCGGGGGCGGCTCCGGCGAGCCGCTGCTGCAGGACGGATGCCTCGGCGAGGCCGAGTCCCGCTCCGCCGAGCGAAGTCGGCACCATGATCGCCAGGTACCCGGCGTCGCGGAGGTCGGCGAGGTCGTCCTCGGGGAAGGTGTTCTCGCGGTCGTGCACGGCAGCACGCGACCGGATGCGGTCGAGGAGGTCGCCGGGCAGGTGGGCGGACGGATCGAAGGCGGGGACGGATGCGCTCACGCGGCCATTCTGCCGTGCCCGCGCAGCGTGCGGACCGAGCCGCGACACGTGCACCGCGCATACCGTCCGTGCACCGGGCTCGGCGCCGTGGGGTGGGACGATGAGCGGGTCGCGCACGCCGACACACGCACGAGGAGCCGCACCGATGTCCCGACTCACGCAGACGCTGATCCCGCCCGCCCAGCGACAGACCGCCCGGGAGCTCACCGACGCGCTCGACCTCGGCTTCGGCGACACGACCGCCAAACGCAGCGGCTTCCTCATCATGCTGTTCCTGTCGGGCGTCATCGCGATCTGCGGCGTGCTCGCCGACTCGACGGCCACCGTCATCGGGGCCATGATCATCGCCCCGCTCGGCACACCCATCCTCGGCATCGGCCTGGGGATCGTCGTGGGGAGGCTCAGCCTCGTGATCCGGTCGATGCTGTGGGTGCTGACCGGCCTCGCGATCGTCGTGGGACTCGGCATCGCGTTCTCCTGGGTCGTGGCCGACCCGGCGAGCCTCGCGACGAACTCGCAGGTCGAGGGGCGCACATCGCCGGATCTCATGGATCTGCTCGCCGCGCTCGCCACCGGCACCGCCGGCGCATTCGCGATGTGCCGCAAGGATCTGAGTGCCGTGCTTCCCGGCGTCGCCATCGCGATCTCGCTGGTGCCGCCCCTGGGCGTCGTCGGCGTCTGCGCGGGCGTCGGCGACTGGGCCGGGGCGTTCGGGGCACTCATGCTGTTCCTCTCGAACGTGTTCGCGCTCGTGATCGCGGGCAGCATCGTGTTCACCGTGGCCGGCTACGCGCGGGACCCCGAGTCTTCGGCGACGGCGAACCGACGGCGCGCGTACGGCGTGGTCGCCGTGCTCTCGGTGCTCGTGGTGCTCCCGCTCGCCGCGAACAGCCTGTGGTCGCTCGCGGTGGTGTCGTGGAGCAGCACGATCACCGACTCGACGTCGGTGTGGCTCGAGGACGAGCCCGGTGCGCGGATCGCCGGCGTGGAGTGGCGGCTCGGCACGGCCACGGTGACGGTGATCACCGAGGACGGCACGGTGCCGCCGGTCGACGACCTCCGCGACGACCTCGCGGGCGGCATCCCCGACTGGATCGGCGTGATCGTCTATGCCGGTCCGGGGTCCGAGATCGTCGTCCAGTAGCGGGCGAGGCGATGCCGCGGCCGGCGGGATGACGGCGTTCGGCCTCGGGGCGGCGCATCCGGGCGAAGATGGGGAGATGATTTCGACCGACCTCGCCGTCGCACTGCGTGACGGAGGCCTCGTCTGGCACCCGCGCTCGGGCGACCGCTTCCAGCTCGACGAGCCCGAGTTCGAGGCCGACGTCTTCACCGTCAGCGAGATGACGATCGAGCCCCGCGAGTACCCGACGGGCCGCATCCTCGCCTTCAACGGCACGACCGAGTGGGCGCTGGACTCTGTCGCGCTCGAGGACGCGCTGTGGCTGCCGCACGAGCACCAGCTGCGCGCGCTGCTGCAGAGCGCCTTCCGCGCACTGCGCCGGCTTCCCGACACGTACGAAGTCGAGCTCGAGCTGCGGGGACCGGATGCCGCGGCCGAGCGCCTCACGTTCGAGCATCCGGAACCCGCCGACGCGTATGCGCTCGCGCTCCTGGAGGTGCTGCGCCGGCTGGCGTGAGGCCCACCGGCGGGCCGGGCGCGGGCGCCGCGGGCGTCAGCGGATCG
This sequence comes from Microbacterium terrae, assembly GCF_017831975.1. Taxonomy (NCBI): domain Bacteria; kingdom Bacillati; phylum Actinomycetota; class Actinomycetes; order Micrococcales; family Microbacteriaceae; genus Microbacterium; species Microbacterium terrae. Next base: position 836,709 of record NZ_JAFDSS010000001.1, read on the forward strand.
TCTGGACCGGTTCGGTGTCGGGGATGGGGCTCGCGTCGCGGCCGCGGAGATCGGGGAAGCCGCGGACGAACACCACCGACACGGCGAGTGCGGCGACAGCGAACGCGGCCGCCGCGACGTACGCGCCCTGCGCGCCCACGCCGTCGATGAGGAAGCCGGCCACCGCCGATCCCGCCGCCGCGCCGATGAGCTGCCCCGTGCCGATCCAGCCGTACGCCTCGGCCGTCTCGCTGAACTTCACGCTCACAGACGTCATCGCGAACATCACCGCGAACGCGGGCGCGATGCCCACGCCGGCGAGGAAGAGCGTGCCGCCCAGCCACCAGATGTCGAGCGAGAACATGGTCAGGGTGAGGCCGGCCGCGACGATCGCCATGCGTCGGGCCATCGCCCAGGGCCCGATCGGGATGTGGCCGAAACCGAGTCCGCCGGCGAGGCTGCCGACCGAGAAGACGGCGAGGACGATGCCGGCCTCGAGTCCGCCGTGGTCGAAGGTGGCGACGACGCCCGCCTCGACGGCGGCGCACGCGCCGATCAGGAGGAAACCGACACCGGTCGCCAGCACGACGGGGGGCTTGGTCAGTACCAGCCCGATGCGGCGGCGGCTGCGCGGGATGCGGACGCGCCCGACCTCGGGCGAGAGGATGAACCACGCACCGCCGGCGACCAGGATGACGACGATGAGCACGAGCGCCTCGACCGTGCCCACCTGCGTGGCGACGAACGTGATGAGCACCGGGGCGATGATCCAGATGATCTCCTGCAGCGATGCGTCGAGCGAGAACAGCGGGGTCAGCTGGCGGGAGTTCACGAGCTTCGGGTAGATCGTGCGCGCCGCCGACTGCACCGGCGGGGTCGACAGGCCCGCGATCACCCCGAGCGCGATGTAGGCCGGCAGCACCATCGGCACCAGGGCGATCACCGCGATCGTGATCGCGCAGAAGGTGAGCGTGATGGTGAGCACCTTGCGCATGCCCCAGATGCCCATCCAGCGGCTCGTGACGGGGCCGGCGATGGCCTGCCCCACCGACACGGCGGCGAGCACGAGTCCCGCGGCTCCGTACGAGCCGGTGACGTGCTCGATGTGCAGGAGGACGGCGAGACTCGTCATCCCGTTCGGGAAGCGAGCGGTCAGCTGAGCCGCGATGATGCGCCCGACACCCGGAGTTCGCAGAAGTTCCCGGTATCCCGCCACCCGTCAAATCTACGCCGCGCGCGGGGGAGGCGTGATGCGCACGCGCGACACGCCGGGGGTGCAATCCACAGGCAGATCGGATGTCTGTGGGCCGGCGTACCGTGCGACCTGTGGATGGATCTCGTCTCCGCCGCAGAAAGTCCGCGCGATCCAGGCGTTTTCCGATCTCGAGACACGCCGAGGGGGTGTGGATGAAACGGTGGAGAACCTGTGTTGAACATGGGGAGAGCGGTGGATAATCACACGGATGTAACTACTAGTCCTTGTGGTGCTGGGCAATGTCCGTACCCATATGTAGTATTGGTCTCCCGGCGGGGGGCCTGCTGGAGAAGTCACCGGATGTGAGGGGAGAACCGATCGATATGACGATCACGGTCTACACGAAGCCTGCATGCGTGCAGTGCACTGCGACGTACCGAGCGCTGGACTCGAAGGGCATCGATTACGAGGTCCTCGACCTCTCGCAGGACCCTGCGGCACTCGAGCAGGTCAAGGCGCTGGGTTACCTCCAGGCGCCCGTCGTCATCACCGACGAGGACCACTGGTCGGGCTTCCGTCCCGACAAGATCGACGAGCTCGCTTCGCGGCTGGGTTGAGATCATGGCAACCGCGGTCGCTGAGCGAGGCGCGGTTGCCGGCAGTGCGGCCGCCGCGCCGCTCATCGTCTACTTCTCGAGCGTGTCGGGCAACACCGCACGCTTCGTCGAGAAGCTCGGACTGAGGGCGCAGCGGATTCCGCTCCATCAGACGGATGCCGCACTGCAGGTGGACGAGCCGTTCGTCCTCGTCACACCCACCTACGGCGGAGGCCAGGGGCGGGGTGTCGAGAAGGGCGCCGTCCCCAAGCAGGTCATCCGATTCCTCAACGACGAGGGCAACCGGAGCCTGATCCGCGGAGTCGTCTCCGCCGGCAACACCAACTTCGGCGAGCATTTCTGCATCGCCGGCGACATCATCAGCCGCAAGTGCCGCGTGCCGCACTTGTACCGGCTCGAGCTATTCGGCACGCCTGAAGACGTAGACACCGTGAGAGAAGGATTGGAACGACTGTGGAAGCTGCCGTGACCGAAGCGCACTTCAAGACCGAGGCCCGCTTCGAGGGGATGGATTACCACGCCCTCAACGCGATGCTGAACCTGTACGACGCCGACGGGAAGATCCAGTTCGACGCCGACAAGCGTGCGGCGCGGGAGTACTTCCTGCAGCACGTGAACCAGAACACGGTGTTCTTCCACTCGCTCAAGGAGCGTCTGGACTACCTCGTGGAGAAGGAGTACTACGAGGGCGCCGTGCTCGAGCAGTACCCGTTCGAGTTCATCCAGAAGCTCAACGACCGCGCCTACGCGAAGAAGTTCCGGTTCGAGACCTTCCTCGGCGCGTTCAAGTACTACACGAGCTACACGCTCAAGACCTTCGACGGCAAGCGCTACCTGGAGCGCTTCGAGGACCGCGTCGTGATGACCGCCCTCGCCCTCGCCGACGGCGACCAGAAGCTCGCGACGAACCTCGTCGACGAGATCCTCTCGGGCCGATTCCAGCCGGCGACACCCACGTTCCTCAACGCCGGCAAGGCTCAGCGCGGCGAGCTCGTCTCGTGCTTCCTGCTGCGCATCGAAGACAACATGGAGTCGATCTCGCGCGGCATCAACTCGTCGCTGCAGCTCTCCAAGCGCGGCGGCGGCGTCGCGCTCCTGCTCTCGAACATCCGCGAGTCCGGCGCCCCGATCAAGCAGATCGAGAACCAGTCGTCGGGCATCATCCCCGTGATGAAGCTCCTCGAAGACAGCTTCAGCTACGCGAACCAGCTCGGCGCGCGTCAGGGAGCCGGTGCGGTGTACCTCAACGCGCACCACCCCGACATCATGCGCTTCCTCGACACCAAGCGCGAGAACGCAGACGAGAAGATCCGCATCAAGACGCTCTCGCTCGGCGTCGTGGTGCCCGACATCACGTTCGAGCTCGCGAAGAACGGCGAGGACATGTACCTCTTCTCGCCGTACGACGTCGAGAAGGTGTACGGCGTGCCCTTCGGCGACATCTCGGTGTCGGAGAAGTACCGCGAGATGGTCGACGACTCGCGCATCAAGAAGACGAAGATCAATGCGCGCGAGTTCTTCCAGACCCTCGCCGAGATCCAGTTCGAGTCGGGCTACCCGTACATCATGTTCGAAGACACGGTGAACAAGGCCAACCCGATCAAGGGCCGGATCAACATGTCGAACCTCTGCTCGGAGATCCTCCAGGTCAACACGCCGACCACCTACAACGAGGACCTGTCGTACGCCGAGATCGGCAAGGACATCTCGTGCAACCTGGGTTCGCTCAACATCGCGCTCGCGATGGACGGCGGCGACCTCGGGAAGACCGTCGACACCAGCATCCGCGCCCTGTCCGCCGTGAGCGACCAGAGCCACATCGCCTCGGTGCGCTCGATCGAGAGCGGCAACGACCGCTCGCACGCGATCGGCCTCGGCCAGATGAACCTGCACGGGTACCTCGCTCGCGAGCACGTGTACTACGGCTCCGAAGAGGGCATCGACTTCACGAACATCTACTTCTACTCGGTGCTCTTCCACGCGCTGACCGCATCGAACCGGATCGCGATCGAGCGCGGCGAGACGTTCGACGGGTTCGCCGACTCCACGTACGCGTCGGGCGAGTTCTTCGACAAGTACATCGACCAGGAGTGGGTGCCGGCGACCGCCAAGGTCGCGGAGATGTTCGCGGGTCACCACATCCCCACGCAGGACGACTGGCGCGCGCTGAAGGCCTCGATCCAGCAGCACGGCATCTACAACCAGAACCTGCAGGCGGTGCCGCCGACCGGCTCGATCTCGTACATCAACAACTCCACGTCGTCGATCCACCCGATCGCGGCGAAGATCGAGATCCGCAAGGAAGGCAAGCTCGGCCGCGTCTACTACCCGGCGGCGTTCATGACGAACGAGAACCTGGAGTACTACCAGGACGCCTACGAGATCGGCTACGAGAAGGTCATCGACACGTACGCCGCGGCGACGCAGCACGTCGACCAGGGCCTGTCGCTGACGCTGTTCTTCAAGGACACCGCCACCACGCGTGACATCAACAAGGCGCAGATCTACGCGTGGCGCAAGGGCATCAAGACGATCTACTACATCCGCCTCCGCCAGATGGCGCTCGAGGGCACCGACATGAGCGAGTGCGTCTCGTGCACGCTCTGATCACGGGCCGTTGAGCGGGCGCAGCGAGAAGAAACGCGAAGAGAGAAGACGATGAGCGAGAAGCTCCAGCTCCTGGACCACGTTCAGGCCATCAACTGGAACCGCATCCAGGACGACAAGGACCTCGAGGTGTGGAACCGCCTCGTGAACAACTTCTGGCTGCCCGAGAAGGTGCCGCTGTCGAACGACATCCAGTCGTGGAACACGCTGACCCCCGAAGAGCAGACCCTCACGATGCGGGTGTTCACCGGGCTCACCCTGCTCGACACGATCCAGGGCACGGTGGGCGCGGTCTCACTGATCCCCGATGCGATCACCCCGCACGAGGAGGCCGTCTACACGAACATCGCGTTCATGGAGTCGGTGCACGCCAAGAGCTACTCGTCGATCTTCTCGACCCTGTGCTCGACCAAGGAGATCGACGAGGCGTTCCGCTGGTCGATCGAGAACCCGAACCTTCAGAAGAAGGCTCAGATCGTCATGGAGTACTACCGCGGCGACGAGCCCCTCAAGCGCAAGGTCGCCTCGACCCTGCTCGAGAGCTTCCTGTTCTACTCGGGCTTCTACCTGCCGATGCACTGGTCTTCGCGCGCCAAGCTCACGAACACCGCCGACCTCATCCGCCTCATCATCCGTGACGAGGCAGTGCACGGGTACTACATCGGGTACAAGTTCCAGAAGGGACTCGAGAAGGTCTCCGAGGCCGAGCGCAACGACATCAAGGACTACACCTTCTCGCTGCTGTACGAGCTCTACGACAACGAGGTGCAGTACACGCAGGACCTCTACGACAGCGTCGGTCTCACCGAAGACGTCAAGAAGTTCTTGCACTACAACGCCAACAAAGCGCTGATGAACCTCGGCTACGAGGCGATGTTCCCCGCGACGGTCACCGACGTGAACCCCGCGATCCTCTCGGCGCTCTCGCCGAACGCCGACGAGAACCACGACTTCTTCTCGGGCTCGGGTTCGTCGTACGTCATCGGCAAGGCCGAGGCCACCGAGGACGAGGACTGGGACTTCTGACCACCCAGATCTGACTCCGACCCGAAACGGCTGGTGAGAGGCCCGGATTCGCAGGATTCTGCGGAATCGGGCCTCTCTTGTGCCTTCTCTCGGGAGACAGAGGAGGACAGCAGCTGCCGCAGAGTGCGCGCTCGGTTTCGACGCCGACCCGTGTTCAGGATGTGGCCGCGCGCAGCAGCCATCGTCGCTCGAGGTCGTTTCGAGTGAGCTGGGCTGCGAGGGCGTACGAGTCCAGCGCTTGTGCGCGTCGACCGGCGCGCGCAAGGAGGTGCGCTCGCACGGCGGCGACCTGCACTGCCGGGCCGCCGGTGACCAATCGTCACGTTGTGGAGGCGAAGTCGGCGTCGGTCCACACCCGAGCCACGCGCATCCCCCCGCTCACCGCCGCTTCGGGGAATCGCGCGGCGATCTCGGCGGCGCGTGCCTCGTCGGCGACGTCGACGAGGTAGTAGCCGGAGACGACCTCGGTGATCTCGGGCAGCGGAGCATCGGTGACGACCGTGCCGTCGGCCGCGCGCATGACGAGTTTCTGAGCGTCGGTGTCCAGTGCTTTCGAGTCGACGAGCTCGCCCGTGGACTCGAGGTCCGCTTCGACGTCCCAGTAGATCTGGAATGCGGCCGAACGCTCGGCATCGGTCATCTCGGCGAACAGCTCGATGACGGCCGGGCTGTTGTGGATAAGGATGAGGTACTTCATCTTCGCTCCTGTTCCGGCCGCTGAGCACGGCCTTCTCAGTGTGTCGGAGACGGGGCGAGGATTTCGACACGCCAGGCGAATCGGGTGGGTGCCTGTGCTGTTCCCGGGCTGCCGGGCCGAATCGGCGGAGGAGCTGCATGTTCCTCGGCGGGGAGAGCGGTTGCCGTGATTCACACCAACCTGTCAGCCTGGCGCCGGTTCCGGGCGGTGTCGGGTCTGCGAATCGTTTCGGAAATCTGCCGCTTCGGTTTGAATCCGCGCGGATGATTACGTACCCTGGGTAATGACCGGTCGGCCATGTGTCCCCAGCGCATGTGCGGCGGTGCCCCCCAGCACCGAGTCTGTCCCCAACAGACGACTCCGCTTCAGCCCACCGGGTTCGGGTCCCCCCGGGCGCTTCAGCTCTATCTGAGGCGGCCGGGGGGACCCTCTTCGTGCACACGGCACGGGAGGTTGAGTTTCCCCAGACCCCAGTTGTCTTCCGCGGGTTATGCGAGTCGATGCCCCCACGGCACCTGGTGAATCGCACACCGGGGGGTTGAGCCCGCGGTCGATGCTTAAGACCTTACCGTGTCCACCGTTTGGGGGACAACATCGGTGGGAAATGTTTCTTCGGCGCGTCGCCGTGCTGGCGTCGATCGGCGGTGTCTGAGAGCGTAGGGGGATGCTCGAGACGCTCAGAACGCTGTCCCGCTGGCTGCTCGCGGCGGGGATGATCTTCGCCGGCATCAGTCACCTGTTCTGGGCGCGGCGCGAGTTCCAGAACCAGGTTCCGGATGCCGTCTCCGAGATCCTCGACAAGGACGCGGTCGTGGTCGCCTCCGGTGCGGTCGAGGTCATGCTCGGCGCCTCGCTCGTCGTTCTGCCGGGGTCGCGCCGAACGATCGGGGCGATCCTGGCGGCCTTCTTCGTCGCCGTCTTTCCCGGGAACATCGAGCAGTGGCTGCGCCGTCGAGACGGCTTCGGGCTCGACACCGACCGCAAGCGTCTCGTGCGACTGGTGTTCCAGCCGGTTCTCGTCGCATGGGCGCTGTGGTCGACGCGCCGGTGAGGTGACGACGCCCGCCGGCTGACGATCGCGGCGACGCCCGCGGGTGTCAGCGTCGGGTGGAGACGGTCACCGTGAACTTCGCATCGCGGGCGACCTGGCGCGTCGGTCCGACGATGCGCTCCAGCGCGCCACGGTACTGCAGCGGGGAGTTCCACACGGCCCACAGCTCGCCTCCCGGCCGGAGCACGCGCGCAGCCTCGGCGAACATGCGCGGGGCGATGCCCTCGTGCACGGCCGCGCCGCTGTGGAACGGCGGGTTGAGGGTGATGAAGGATGCGCTCGCGTCGGCGCGTGCGGCCAGCATGTCGTCGCGCGCCACGGTCATGCGGTCGGCGACGCCGTTCGCCGCGGCAGTCGCGCGCGCGGACGCCACGCCTGCCGCCGACTGGTCGCAGGCGTAGACGCGGAGGCTCGGATGCCGCAGCGCCAGCGTGGCCGCGATGACGCCGGTGCCGCACGCGAGGTCGATCGCCTCATCGGCGTCCTGGTGGTCGTCGACCAGGGCGGGGACCTGCTCGGGCAGGTGCGCGAGGAGCAGCCGTGTGCCGATGTCGATGCCCGCACCGGCGAACGCGCCGCCGAACGCGCACACGACGAGGTCGCCGACGTCGGCTCTCGCCGGTGTCGGGTCGCCGCCGTCGCGCGGGCCGCGGGCGACGAGCACGCGTGACTTCTGGCGGGCGTGGGTGACGTCGACGCGATCGAACCGCTCGCGCAGCACATCGTTCATGGTCACCGTCATGTGCTTGATGCGGCCGCCGGCGAACACGACGACATCCGGGTGCGCGTGCGCGGCGAGGAGGCCGGCGATGTCCCGGAGGGCGTCGAGTGAGCGGGGGAGTCGGAGCAGCACGACCCGCGCTCCGGCGACGAGCGAGCGGTCGAGGGGATGCGACGTGAAGGCGCCGCGGTCGAAGCCGAGGTCGGCCGCGTTGGCGATGAGCGCCTGCTCGCCGGTGAGTGGATCCTGATGCACGCGCACGAGCGCGGCGCCGTCCGCCGCGGCGCCGAGGGTCAGCGCGCCGTAGGCGTCGCCGATGACGACGACCGTGCCGGGGACGGCATCCGCGCGTGCGCCCGCCGACTCGTCGAGGATCAGGCGATCGGCGGCATCGGCGGCGACCAGGCCCGGCGCCTCGACGTCGGGTCGGCGTCGCAGGGCGTCGAGCGAGAAGTCCACCGCTCCACGCTAGCCCGGCGCCGGCCGGCGCGTCGCCGGAACGTAGGGTGGAGGCATCCCCACCCGAAGGAGACCGGTGTTCCGCACGCCCCTGAACCTCTTCCGCACGCTGGCGATCGCGGAGGCGATCTCGTGGACCCTCCTCATCGGAGGGTTGATCCTGCGGGCGACCGCGGACCTCGCGATCGCAGTGACGATCGGCGGCGGCATCCACGGATTCGTCTTCCTGGCCTACGGCGCGACGGCGATCCTCGTGGCGAAGAATCAGCGGTGGGGTGCGCTGCCGACGGTCGTCGCCATCGGCAGCGCCATCGTGCCCTACGCGACCATCCCCACCGAGCTGTGGATCCACCGCTCGGGTCGCCTCGCGGGCGACTGGCGGCTGACGGCCACCGACGATCCCCGCGACGCCGCCTGGCACGACCGACTGATGCGCTGGTTCCTCCAGCGTCCGTGGGTGCTGGCAGTCCTCATCGCGGTCGCCGTCGTCGGACTGTACGTCGCCCTGCTCGTCGTCGGCCCGCCCGGCGGACGCGACTGACCAGTCAGCCCGGCGGCCGCGCCTGACCGGCCGCCTCGTCAGGCGTTCGACCGGTCGGGGAGCTGCTGCAGCGTCCACCTGTTGCCGTCGGGGTCGGCGAAGCTGACGAACCGACCCCACGCCTGCTCGTCGACGCCGTCGGCCTCGACTCCGAGCCCGCGCAGGTGGGCGAGGGCCTCATCGGCGTCGGGCACGACGACCTGGATGGTGTTCTGCCGCCCGGGCTCGAGGTCGATGCCGAGACCCGTTCCCAGCGCGATGGAGCAGGCGGAACCCGGCGGCGTCAGCTGCACGAAGCGCAGCCCGTCGAACGGGGTCTGGTCGTGGTCGGGGTTGAAGCCGATCTTCACGTAGAAGTCCTTCGCGCGGTCGACGTCGGTGACCGGCACGAAGATGAGCTCGATCTTCCAGTCCATGTCTCTGCCTCCTGGGCGGGCCGCTCGGCCCTCGCCGCCGACGTTACGCCGCACCCCGGACGTCCGCTGTCCGCGAACGGGACGGGGGAATACCGATCACCCACAGTCGTTGAACTTGACACGGATGCACTCAACTTGGTGACGAGGCATCCCTCGATGTTCAGGAGAACGAATGCCCGAAGACTTCACCCCCCAGCCCGGCGCCGACGACAGCGGGAGCGCCTTCGACGACTTCCTCGCACGGTACCTGGCGGGGGAGCGTGCGCGCGAGCAGCGCTCGATCGACCTCAGCAGATTCCTCGGCGCCCGCACGCAGGAGATCCTGCAGCGCGCCGGACGGTTCGCGCTCGAGCGCGGCCAGCACGAACTCGACGCGCTGCACGTACTGCGCGTGCTCGTCGGCGAGTCGCCCGCGACGGATGCGGTGACTCGCATCGGCGCCGACCCCGCCGCGATCGCCCGCGCCGCCGAGGAGCGCCTCCCGGCCGCGTCCGCGCCGGCGAGCGTCGATGCCGCCGTCATCACGCAGTCCGTGCAGCGGGCGCTGTTCCACGCATTCCAGGTGGCGCGCTCATCGGGTTCGACCTACGTCGACCCCGAGCACCTCTTCTTCGCCCTCGTCCTCGCGCAGGACACCCCCGCGGGCCAGGTGCTCGCGAACGCCGGGGTCACCGCCGAGGCGCTCACGCAGGGCGCCCGCGAGACCGTGACTCCGGCCGGCGTGCAGGCCCAGGAGACGGATGCCGCGGCATCCGACACCCCCCTGCTCGACCAGTACGGCACCGACCTCACCGCGCGTGCCGAGAGCGGCGGACTCGATCCCGTGATCGGCCGTGCCGACGAGATCGAGCAGACGATCGAGATCCTCAGCCGCCGCACCAAGAACAACCCGGTGCTCGTCGGCGAGGCGGGCGTCGGCAAGACCGCCATCGTCGAGGGGCTCGCGCAGGCGATCGTCGACGGAGACGTTCCGGAGCAGCTCCTCGGCAAGCGGGTCGTCGCGCTCGACCTGCCGGCGATGCTCGCCGGCACCCGGTACCGCGGCGACTTCGAGGAGCGCCTGACCAAGACGATGGACGAGATCGCCGCCCAGGCCGGTCGCATCATCGCGTTCATCGACGAGGTGCACACCGTCGTCGGCGCCGGAGGCGGGGGCGAGGGCTCCATGGACGCGGGCAACATCCTCAAGCCGCGACTCGCTCGCGGTGAGCTGCACCTCGTCGGTGCGACCACGCTCAAGGAGTACCGCCTCATCGAGAAGGATCCTGCGCTCGAGCGGCGCTTCCAGCCGGTACGCGTGGGCGAGCCCTCCGTGGAGGACGCGATCCGCATCCTGCACGGCCTCAAGCCCGCCTACGAGGAGCACCACGGCATCGTCTACACCGACGCCGCGCTGCGCTCCGCCGTGGAGCTCAGTGACCGGTACCTGAGCGACCGGGTGCTGCCCGACAAGGCGATCGACCTCATCGACCAGGCCGGCGCCCGCCTGCGGCTGCGTCTCGGCGTGAGCGTCGACGCGGCCGGCCTGGTCGCCGAGCTCGCGACCCTCGAGGCGGAGAAGAACGCCGCGGTGTCGGGCGAGCACTACGAGGAGGCGTCGCGCATCCGCGACCGCATCGCCGACGTGCAGGCCCGCCTCGAGCGGGCCACGACGTCGGGGGCGGCCGCGCGCGGCGAGGCCATCGTCGACGAGCCCGAGATCGCCGCCGTGATCAGCCGGGCCACCGGCATCCCGGTCAACCGCCTCACCGAGACCGAGCGCGAGCGGCTCGCCGTGCTCGAGGACGAGCTGCACGATCGCGTGATCGGGCAGGACGACGCGGTGACCGCGGTGGCGAAGGCGGTGCGGCGTGGCCGGACCGGCATGGGCGATCCGCGGCGTCCGGTCGGCTCGTTCCTGTTCCTCGGCCCGACCGGTGTCGGCAAGACGGAGCTGGCGAAGGCTCTCGCGGCATCTCTGTTCGACGACGAGGGCGCGGTCATCCGCTTCGACATGAGCGAGTTCGGCGAGCGGCACACGGTGTCGCGCCTCGTCGGTGCCCCTCCCGGATACGTCGGCTACGACGAGGCGGGTCAGCTCACCGAGCGCGTGCGGCGCAACCCCTACTCGATCGTGCTGTTCGACGAGATCGAGAAGGCGCACCCCGACGTTTTCAACCTGCTGCTGCAGGTGCTCGACGACGGCCGCCTCACCGACGGTCAGGGTCGCACGGTCGACTTCCGCAACACCGTGGTCATCATGACCTCGAACCTCGGCTCGGAGTTCCTCGCGTCGCGCGGCGGCGGCATCGGCTTCCTGGCCGACGGCGGCGGCGCGACCGGCTTCGGATCCGAGAAGGACCTGCGGGACCGGGTGTTCGGCAAGCTCCGCGAGGCGATGCGGCCCGAGTTCCTCAACCGCATCGACGAGATCGTGCTCTTCCGCAAGCTCGAGAAGCCGCAGCTGCGTCAGATCGTGCGGCTGCTGCTCACGGCGACCGAGGCCCGCCTCGACCGTCGTGAGGTCGCCCTCGTGGTGACCGATGCCGCGGTGGACTGGATCGCCGAGCACGGCTACGAGCCGGAGTACGGCGCCCGGCCGCTGCGTCGTCTCATCCAGCGCGAGGTCGACGACCGCATCGCCGACCTGTTCGTCACCGGTGCGATCGCCGACGGCGGTGCAGTGACGGTGGATGCCGGGGCGGCGGGCATCGCGGTCGCTCCGGGCGTGCCGTTCACGGTCGCCGCCTGAGCACACGCCACCAGGCGCGACACGCCGTCTCGGGAGACCGGGGCGGCGTGTCGGCGTCTGCGGTCGGGATGCCCCGCCCGAATCAGCCGGCGGCGAGGAGCCGCGTGACCTCGCCGGCGGCGTCGTAGAACTCGGCGAGGTCGACGCGTGACGCCGGCAGCAGCACGACGTCGTCGACGCCGGCCGCGAAGTACCGGCGAGCGCCTGCTGCGACGTGCGCGGGTTCGCCCCAGATCGCGCGCTCCAGGGGATCGGGCTTCTCACTGAGGTCGGCGCTCACGCGGGCCTCGGCGTCGGCACCGAACGCGGCCACGACGTACGCGACGATGTCGTGTCGCCCGCCGCGCCCGGCATCGCTGCGCGCGCCGCGCACCGACGCGGTGAACCCTGCGACCTCGTCGGGCGTGTATCCGCTGTTGAGCACCGTGCCGTCAGCGACCTCGCCGCTGAGCGCGAGGGTCTTCGGCCCTTCGGCCGCGGCATAGACGGCGGGGGCCGATGCCGGTGGCCACACGAGCTGCACACCGTCGAGCGTGACGTACCGGCCGCTCGTCGAGACCTCATCTCCGGAGAGGAGCGCGCGGACGGCGGGCACGTACTCGCGCATGAGCGTGAGCGGCGAGGCGGCGCGGGCGCCGATCTGCCCCATCCACGGCAGCACCCCGTGGCCGAGCCCGGGCAGCAGCCGGCCGGGGAACAGCTGCTCGATCGTCGCGATCTCCATCGCGGTCGCCGCTGCATTGCGCATCGGGAGCGGGGCGATGCCGATGCCGATGCGCAGCCGCTCCGTCCACGCGAGGGCGGCTGAAGCGGCCGCGAACGCCGAGTGGCGGAAGCAGTCCTCCCAGATCCACAGCTCGTCGACGCCCGATCGCTCGGCGGCGGCGACGGCATCCGGGAACTCGTCGAGGTCGTGCGTGTACGGGTTGAAGATCGCTCCGATGCGGGCCATGGCGCCACTCTGCCACGGCCTGCCGACACCCGACACGGGTTCGGGGCGGCGTCGCCACGGCCCGTGCGGGCGCGATGCGCGCGTCCTTGTGCACAGGCGCCGATCGTCGCGCCGGGCATTGGTTAGAGTGACGGGATGCATGGGGCTGTGGCGTGATCGGAGGATCGCGCTTCGCGCTCGCCCGCGCACGCGCCGCCCGTGCGCCCCTCGTCACCCTCGCGGTCGTCGCGGCCCTCGCCACGGCCCTCATCGCCGGGGTGGCCGTGCTCGTGGCGAGTGTCGATGCGGGCGAGGTGCGCACCGCTCTCGCCGGGGCGACCGGCGATCGCGGCCGCGTCGTCGTCACGGTCGATGCGGATGCCTCGCCCGAGGACGTCGCCGCCGCCATCGACGCGGAACTCGCCGCGCGCGGAGCCGGCGGTGCGCTCGTCGCGTCCATCGACGGCGGCACGGTGGTGCTCAGCCCCGATCTCGGCCGCATCGACGGCTCGCACGCGGTCGCACTGGTGGAGGCGCTCCCCGAGCTGCGCGACGCCGTCGACGAGCGCGCCGGCACCCGGGTGCAGGTCGCCGGGGGTCTGCGCGACACCCTCGTGACGATCTCGGCCGGGGTCCAGGCGCGCTCCGGCCCGACCGCGGTCGCCGTGGCGATGCTCGGCCTGATCTCGGCCGTCGTCGTGGGCGCCGTCGCCCTCGAGGCCGTCCGCGCGCGGGAGACCGAGACGCGCCTGCTCCGGGCGCGCGGCGTACGTCGCCGCCAGCTCTTCGCGCTCGCCGGTGTCGAGGCTGTCGTCGTCGCGGGCCTCGGCGCCGCGCTCGGCGGCGGCGTTACCGCGGTGCTCGCCCGGGTGCTCGGCGGCGTCCAGCTGCCGCTCCTGAGCGGCGTCGCCGCGCTGGCAGTGGCCGCCACAGCGTTCCTTGCGGCCGGTGTCGCCACCGTGCGCGGTGCCGATCGCGCCGCGTCGCGCGGACGAGCCGTCGCCGACATCGGCGTCGTCGTCGTGCTCGCAGTGGTGACCGGCCTCGCGCTGTGGCGCTTCTCGCAGGACGGCACTCCGGTGGTCGCGCGCGCCGGGGGAACCAGCATCCTCGACCCTCTCGTCGCGATCGCCCCGGCACTCGGCCTCGCGCTCGCCGCCGTGATCGGGGTCGCACTTGCCACCCCGATCGCCCGCGTCGTCGCCGCGTCGCTCGCGCCGACCCGCGGCGTCGCGCCGGTGACACCGCTGAGGCTCGCAGCGCGTCGACCCGGGCGTCACGCGCTCCCGGTCGCGGTCGTCGCCTTCGCGGTCGGCGCCGTCACCGTCGCGGTCGCCTACCAGGGCACGATGGCCGCCCTCGGGGACGCGCCGGAGGCGCTGCGCGTCGGCGCCGACGTCCGCGCGATGTCGATCCCCGACGACGTCGAGGCGGCGGCGGTCGCGGCGGCCGGCGATCCGGACGCGTCGATGCTCGTGCGGCCGATGTCGGCGAAGTCGTCGGACGGACGCGTCCCGGTGCTCGCCGTCGACGCCGCCGGACTCGGCGACGTGATGAGCGACGCCGGTGGCAGCATCGATCCGTGGGCGCTCGGCGAACTGCTCACTCCGCCCCCGCTCGGCGTGCCGGTCGGCGGATCGAGCCTCACCATCACGATCACCGCTATGCCGAACGACGGGATCGAGTTCGAGGGGGAGGCCTCCGAGGAGCCCGACCCTGCGGCAGTCGTCGTCGCGACGCTGGTCTCGGCCGACGGCGCGGTGCAGCGCGTCGAGTCGTCGAACACCGACGTATCGATCCGCGAGGACGGCGATGTCGTCTTCACCGAGGTCGACATCCGCGAGGTGTCGACCGAGACGTTCGACCTCGGCCCTGGGGACTGGGCGCTCGCAGCCGTCGACGCCCGGATGCATGACTCGATATGGACGTACGGCTCGGTGCGCGTCGACATCGCCGGCGCCGAACCGATCGACATGAGCGGCTTCAGCGCCGCGTTCGGCACCCCAGGCACCGTGTTCGCCGACCTGACCTCGCTGGTGTTCACGCCCGAAGTCGGAGAGAACACCACGCCGTCGACCCACGCGGTCGCCCCGGGGGTCGCGTCCAGCGTCCCGATCGTCGTCACCTCCGACGTCGCCGATGCGCTCAGCCTCGACGTCGGTGACAGCACCGCGTTCGACGTGTCTTCGCCCGACGTCTCCCTCGAGGCGGAGGTCGTGGGAGTCGTGCCCGTGCTGCCGGGCACGCCGTCGGGACGAGGCATCCTGTTCGACCGGACGACCGTCGGTGTGGTCACCGGCGTCGGCATCCCGGCGAACCAGGCCTGGCTGAGCACCGGAGACCCCGGTGCGACGGCAGCGGCCGTGGCCGACGAGTTCCCCGACGTCGTCGTGGCCGTGGCCGATCCCCGTGCAGCGCAGAGCGCAGCCGGCACGGTGCTCGCGTTCGCCCTCGCGGCGCTCGGCGCGACGGCCCTGGCGATCGTCGTGCTCTTCCTGCGGCGCACGCGTTCGCGGGCGGATGCCCGTGAGCTGGCGCTCCTGGCGGTGCTCGGCCTCGGGCGGCGGCGCGCGGCACGCACCCGGGCCGCGGAGGACCTGTTCGCGGTCGC
This sequence comes from Microbacterium terrae, assembly GCF_017831975.1. Classification (NCBI taxonomy): domain Bacteria; kingdom Bacillati; phylum Actinomycetota; class Actinomycetes; order Micrococcales; family Microbacteriaceae; genus Microbacterium; species Microbacterium terrae. The sequence continues at coordinate 852,291 of NZ_JAFDSS010000001.1, forward strand.
GCTGGGTGTGCTCGCCGGCGTCGCAGCGGGGCTCGCCACGGCGTGGCTCGTCGTCCCGACCCTGGTGCGGGCGGCCTACGGCACCGTTCCCGAGTCGTACCCGGTGCCGCTCGCGATGCCGTGGGTGCTGCTCGGCGCATCCGTCGTCGTCGCCGCCCTCGTGTTCGCCGCGATCATCGCCTCTGTGCGCGCTCCGGCGCACCTCGCCGCGCTGCTGAGGGAGGACGAATGACGCCATCTCCCGGCCTGTTCGCGCTGACCCGGCGTCGCTTCGCCACGCCCCGCAGCGCCGCGATCGTGATCGTCGTGCTCACCGCGTTCGCCGCCTTCGTCATCGCCGCTGCTCCGCGGGCGCTCGTCGGCGTGGTGCGCGCAGAGGTGTCGCACCAGATCTCGGGCATGGCGGCATCGAGCCGCGACCTCACCGGAGACTTCCTCGGCCTGCCGATGCTCGGCGATGCGGGGGCGGGCGACGACATCGTGGGCGAGTGGGATGCCGGGGGCGCCCTGGCGTTCGGTGACCTGGGCGCGGGACTCGCCGCCGTGCGCGACGACTTCGACCCCGCCCTGCGCGAGCTCACCGGCACCGCCGAGTTCGCGGTGTACGGCGAGCCCTTCCTCGTGGTGCCCGAGGAACAGCCCGCCGACGACCCGTTCAGCGTCGTGCAGCTGCTCAGCGAGCCCGACGCGACCGCGCACGTCGAGGTCGTGGAGGGCCAGTGGCCGCGCGACTGGTCGGTCGATGAGGACGTGCTCGAGATCGCTTTGAGCGCGGATGCCGCGCAGACGATGGGCTGGCCTGTGGGTCAGGAGCGCGGCGTCCCGGCGCCGGGCAGCTCGCCCACCGACGGCGTGTGGGACGAGGACTTCCCGGTGCTACGGCTCGCGGCGGTCGTCGAGGCGATCGACCCCGACGACGATCGCTGGACGCACCTGCCGACGGCGTTGACGGCGACCGTCTTCGACGACGGCAACAGCCGCCCGCGGGCGACCGCCGCGGCCTGGGTGTCGCCCCTGTCGCGGTTGGCGCTCGACATGATCGACTCGCCGCGCATGGTGGTCTGGTATCCCGTCGACGGAGCCGGCGCGCAGCGGGAGGACCCGGCGGAGCTGCTCGCGGCGCTGCGGGCGGCGACGTCGAGCTCGGTCGCCGTCGAAGCGAGCGGTGAGACCCGGGTGCGGTTCGCGAGCGAGGTGCAGGACGTGCTCGCGACGGCGCTGTCGCGTGCGAACTCGGCGAGCTCGATCCTCGCTGTCGCCGCTGTCGGGCCGCTCGCCGTCAGCGTCGCCCTCGTCGTGCTCGCCGCGACCCTCGTGATCCGTCGTCGTCGCACCGACCTCGCACTGATGTCTGCGCGCGGCGCCCCGCTCGCACGCCTGCGCGGTCTCCTCCTCGCCGAGGGCCTCATCCTGGGTGTGCCCGCGGCGGCTCTCGCGACCGCGGCCGGAGTGGCACTCACGCCGAACGACGCGGGGCCGCTGCCGACCCTTCTCGCCGTCCTGGTCGGCGTCGTGCCGGCAGTCGCCCTCGCGATGACCCTGCGTCCGGCGCTCCTCGAGCGGGGCCGCAGCGACCTCGACTCGCCCGTGCGTTCGCGCGCGGCGCGCATCCTCGGCGTCATCGTGGTGATCGTCGCAGCAGCCGCCGTCGCGCAGCTGCTCGTGCGCGGCATCGGCCGGGGAACCGAGTCGATCGACCCCCTGGTCGTCGTGGCGCCGCTGCTCGCGACCGTCGCCGTCGCGCTCGTCGTGGTGCGTCTGCATCCGCTCCCCATCGCCGCGGCGCTGCGCGTCTCGCGACGGGGCCGGGGAGTCGTCGGGCTGGTGGGCGCCGCGCGCAACCTGCGCGATTCGGCTGCCGGCACCACCGCCGTTCTCGCCATGCTCGTCGCCGTGGCTGTCGCGGTGTTCTCGTCGGTCGTGCTGGCCACGGTCGACCGGGGTGCGGTCGTCGCCGCCCAGCGCGACGTCGGCGCCGACATCCGTCTGTCTGGTCCGTACTTCGATCCCGACACGATCGAGCGGATGCGCGGGACCGACGGGGTCTCCGACGCTGTCGGCATCCTCGCGGGGGACTACCTCGGTGTCCAGGGGCCGGACGGCTCCGCGAGCGTGCAGATCATGGTCACCGAGGCCGATCGCCTCGCCGACATCCAGCGCGGCATGGTCGGCGCATTCCCGGTCGGCGCGATCACACCGGAGTCCGACCCGATCGAGGTGGTGATGTCGACCGAGCTCGGCGCCGACGTCGGCACCGAGGGCGTCACGCTCGCCGGCACCCCGGTCGAGGTGACGGCGACGCTCGACCGGCTGCTCGGCATCTCGACGTCGACCAGCATCATCGTGATGGACGAGGTCGACTACACCGCGCTCACCACGCGCGGGTTCTTCCCGCGTTCGGTCTACGTCGACATCGACGCGGACGCCGACCCGCAGGTCGTGGCAGCGTCGCTCGACGAGGTCGTCGGCGCCCCGCACTCCACAGCGCTCCTCGAGGAGTCGACGGCCGAGATCCAGGCGTCTCCGGCGGTCACCGCCCTGCGCTTCGTGCTGTTCGCGGCGCTCGTGATCGCGGTCGGCCTGTCGGTGGTCGCGCTGCTGCTCGTGGCCGGCGTCTCGCAGGAGTCGCGCTCGCGCGCCGTCGCACTGCTGCGCACGCTCGGCCTCGACCGTCGCCGTGCGCGCGGGATCGTCGCGTGGGAGTTCGTGCCGCTCGGCATCACCGCGCTCGTCGGCGGCGTGCTGCTCGGGGTGGTGCTGCCGCTGCTCGTGGTCGGATCGATCGACCTGAGACCGTTCACCGGCGGAGGCGGGCAGCCGAGCCTCGCCGTCGACCCGCTGCTGAGCGGCATCCTGATCGCGGCAGTCGTGGTCGCCCTCGCCCTCGCCGTCGTCGGCGGGGTGCTGAGCGCGCGGACCACCTCGATGGCCGCCGTCCTGCGAACCGAGGAGGACTGATGGACGAACCCGACATCGTATGCGAGGGCCTCGTGCGCATCTTCGCCGTCGCCGACATCGAGGTGCAGGCCCTGCAGGGGCTCGATCTCACCGTCGACCGCGGCGAGCTGGTGGCGCTGGTCGGGGCATCCGGCTCCGGAAAGTCGACCCTGCTGTCGATCCTGTCGGCGCTCGACAGCCCCACCGCGGGCGTCGCGCGGGTCGCCGGCCGCGACCTGCCGTCGCTGTCGGCGCGCGACCGCGTGACCTATCGGCGCGAGATCGTCGGGTTCGTCTGGCAGCAGACCGCGCGGAACCTCCTGCCCTACCTCTCTGCGAAGGAGAACGTGCAGCTCGCCCGGGCGATCGGCGGCGACCGCTCGCATCCGGAGCGCGCGCTCGACCTGCTCGATCTGGCCGGGGTGGCGGATGTCGCAGACCGCCGCCCTGCCGAGCTCTCGGGAGGCCAGCAGCAGCGCGTCGCGATCGCCGTGGCCCTCGCGAACGACCCGCGGGTGCTGCTGGCAGACGAGCCGACGGGCGACCTCGACGAGCACGCGTCGGCCGAGGTGCTGGCGACGTTCGAGGCGGTGAACCGCGAGCTCGGCACGACCGCGCTCATCGTCACCCACGACCCCGCGGTGTCCGACCACGTGCAGCGCACGGTGCAGATCCGCGACGGACGTACGTCGACCGAGGTGCTGCGCTGGACCCACACCGACGACGAAGGCCAGGAGCACGCGATGGCCGAGGAATTCGTCGTGCTCGACCGCGTCGGACGCATGCAGCTGCCGACCGACTACATGGAGTCGCTCGAGCTGCGCGACCGCGTGCGGCTCGAACTCAACCCCGACCATGTCGGCGTCTGGCGCGGCGACACGCGTGCGCCGGCACCGGGTGGCGGGGCGGCGACGGATGCTTCGGCGGAGACAGCGGATGCCGGGGGTGCGCCGGCCGCCGCCGGCGACGCGCCGGAGCCGCCGACGCGTCGCAGTCTCCGCGACGCCGAGAAGGGATCGAGCGATGAGTGACACGCAGACGCACTCGGCGCGGCCGGTGCTCGAGGCATCCGGACTCTCCGTCGTGCACCGCACGCCCGCCGGCGACGTGCACGCGCTCGTCGATGCGTCGCTCGACCTGCATCCCGGCGAGCTCGTGGTGCTGATCGGCCCGTCGGGGGCCGGCAAGACGACGCTGCTGCACGTGCTGGGCGGTATCGAATCGCCGACGACCGGAACCGTGCGCGTCGGCGATGTGACGGTGACCGACGCTCCGGAGCGCGACATCGATCGGGTGCGTCGCGACGACATCGGCTACGTCTTCCAGTCCTTCGGGCTGATCGCGGCGCTGTCCGCGGAGGAGAACGTCGAGCTGCCCCTGCGGATCGCCGGTGCCGATCCCGCGGAGCGGAGCGCGCAGGTGTCCCGACTGCTGGAGCGCGTCGGTCTCGCCGGGCACGCGAAGCAGCGCCCGAACGAGCTCTCGGGAGGTCAGCAGCAGCGCGTGGGTATCGCCCGGGCCCTCGCGGCGGCGCCCCGGGTGCTGCTCGCCGACGAGCCGACCGGTCAGCTCGACTCGCACACGGCCGCGGCGATGATCGACCTCATCGCCACGATCGCGCATGAAGACGGTCTCGCCGTGCTGCTCTCGACGCACGACCCGTCGATCGTCGCTCGCGCCGACCGTGTGCTCGAGTTGCACGACGGTGTGCTGCGCGCCGGCGCGGCGTTCGAGCCGGCCGTTCCGCCCCGCGCCTCCTGACCCGCGGGCCCCCGCCCCGGGGTGGGCGGTGTCGCAGGCCGGTGCGAGAATGCGAGGATGCTGCTCGCCGACGTCGTGCGCGCGACCGAGGAGGTCGCGGCCACCTCGTCGCGCCGGGCCAAGACAGACGCGCTCGCCGCACTCCTGAGTCGGCTCGCACCCGACGAGGTGGCGCCTGCGATCGGGCTCCTCACGGCCAAGCCGCGTCAGGGGCGGCTCGGGGTCGGGTGGCGCACGCTCGCGGCGGTCGATGTGCCGCACGCGCATGAACCTGCGCTGAGCGTCGGCGAGGTCGACGCGGCGTTCACCGGGCTCGCCACCGCCGAGGGCGGACCCGGGTCGGTCGCCGTCCGGCGGGCGGCGCTCGATGCCCTCGCCGGCGCGGCCACGGCGGTGGAATGGGACTTCCTCATGCGCGTCATGCAGGGAGAGCTGCGCACCGGCGCGCTCGAAGGCGTACTCCTCGATGCAGTCGCAGCGGCCGCCGATCGCCCCGCCGCCACCGTGCGACGAGCCGCGATGCTCTCGGGCGACCTCGGCGAGACGGCTCGGATCGCCCTGTTCGCCGCGGCCCACGAGCTCGAGGGCGTGGGGCTCGCCGTCGGGCGGCCGGTGCTGCCGATGCTCGCAGCGACCGCCGGCTCGGTGGCCGAGGCCATGGAGAGCATCGGGGGAGCGGCATCCGTCGAGTACAAGCTCGACGGCGCGCGCATCCAGGTGCACCGTGACGGCGACGCGGTGAGCGTCTACACGCGCAGTCTCGCCGACATCACTGCGCGGGTGCCCGAGATCGTCGAGGCGGTGCGGGCGCTCCCGGCTCGACAGCTGATCCTCGACGGCGAGACCCTCTCCCTCGACGAGGATGGCGGGCCGCGGCCGTTCCAGGACACGATGGCGCGATTCGGGTCGGATGCCGCAGCCGAGGGCATGCTGCGCCCCTGGTTCTTCGACATCCTCCATCGCGACGGCGTCGACCTGCTCGATGAGCCGCTCGCCGTGCGCCTCGAAGCGCTCGAGGAGGTCGTCGGCGCGCACCGGATGCCGGGAATCGTGTCGTCCGATCCGGCCGAGGCCGAGGCGCTGTCGGCGGCGGCGCTCGCCGCAGGGCACGAGGGGGTCATGGTGAAGGCCGCCGACTCGCCGTACGCGGCGGGGCGGCGGGGGAAGAGCTGGCTCAAGGTGAAGCCGGTGCTGACGTTCGACCTGGTGGTGCTCGCCGTCGAAGCAGGGTCGGGCCGCCGCACCGGTCTGCTGTCCAACCTGCACCTCGGGGCGCGCGATCCTGACGGCGCCTACGGAGAGCCCGGCGGCTTCGTGATGGTCGGCAAGACCTTCAAAGGTCTCACCGACGAGTTGCTGCGCTGGCAGACGGCGCACTTCCCGACGATCGAGACGCATCGTTCGGCGTACGCCGTGCATGTGCGGCCCGAGACCGTCGTCGAGATCGCCATCGACGGCGTGCAGCGATCGCAGCGCTACCCGGGCGGCGTCGCGCTGCGCTTCGCGCGGGTGAAGGGCTACCGTCCAGACAAGCGCCCCGACGAGGCTGACACGATCGACGCGCTGCGCGCCCTGCTGCGCGGGTGAGCGGCGGGAGGACCGGGGTGACTGAGCGCGATCTGCCGCGCGCAGGGCGGCGAGACGAATCTCGTCAGGGGAGGCTGCTTCGCGCGGGCGGTGGGGGCGCCGGGGCTACGAGCGAGCTATCGCGTACCGGTGCTCGGGTCGGCCCGTCGATCCGTACCGCAGCCGCACCTCGACCTGACCGCGGGTGGCGAGGGCGGCCAGATGCCGCTGCGCCGTCGCTCGCGAGATGCCCACCCGGTCGGCGATCTCGATCGCGGATGCCTCGTCGGCGCCGAGACCGTCGAGGATGAGCTGCTCGGTCGCCGAGCGCGACACCGTCGCCGGCTCCGCGCCGCCGTGCAGGATCGACAGCGCGCGATCGATCTGGTCCTGTTCGAGCGGCCGGTCGGTCTGCAGCACGTTGCGCATGCGTGAATAGCGGTCGAGGCGGTCGGCGAGCGACCGGGCCTCGAAGGGCTTCGTGAGGTAGGTGAGGGCCCCCGCCCGCAGCGCCCGGCGCACCGTCTGGGCATCCGTCGCCGCCGACAGCACGAACGCGTCGACCGGGGTCGCGTCGACGAAGTCGACCCCGTCGCCGTCCGGCAGGAACGCGTCGACGAGCAGCAGGTCAGGCGTCTCCGTACGCACCGCCGCACGCGCGGCGCCGAGCGAGTGCACCGGCTCGAGCGCGGTGAAGCCCGGCCGCGCCGCGACGAGATCGCGATGCAGGCCCGCGACGCGGAAATCGTCGTCGATCACGAGCACGCGGATGCTGTCGGTCATGGTTCCTCCTCGGACCGCGCAGTCGCGGTCTCGGTGTCGTGCGGCGCGGCGGGTCCGGGGTGATCAGGCGTCCCGTCGCGGTCACGGGGTGCTGTATCCGACAGGCGGAGTGCGGCGGGGATCCTCGCCCCGAACACGGCCCCGCGCCCATCGCCGCCTCCGTCGATGAGCCAGACCTCGCCGCCCACACGCCGCGCCAGGTCTCGCGAGAGGGGCAGCCCGAACCCCCGGCCGTGCACGGCGTCGTCCGGGACACGCTCGACACGATCCACGTCGGCGCCGGCATCCGCTCCACCCGCGACTTCCGCGCGCCCGCCGGCATCCGACCGCGCCGCGCCGCCTGCGCGTGCGAACGGATCCGTGCCCGCGGGCACGCCGTTCCCCGAGTCGGAGACGGTGACCACGAGCTCGTCGGCGTCGCCGAGGAGGGCGACCTCGATCCACGCGGCGCCCGCGCCGTCGGACGCGACGGCTGCGTCGACGGCGGCCGTGAGCGCGTTGTCGACGAGGTTGCCGACGATCGCCGCGACGTCTTCGACGGCCTCGAGCGTACCGAGGAGCAGGGTGTCGTCGGAGATCCGCAGTGCGACCCCGCGCTCGCGGGCGGTCAGCGCCTTTGCGCCGAGCAGCGACTGCAGGAACGGGTCGGTGACCCGCTCGATGCCGACGACGGCGAAGTCGACGGAGCCCCGGGCGAGCAGATCGCCGAGGAAGGCGCGGGCGTCGGGCACGCGCTCCGCGTCGAGCAGACCGGCTGCGACATGAAGCCGGTTGGCGAATTCGTGCCGCTGCACCCGCAGCGCCTCGGTCATGGCGCGAACCGAGTCGAGGCGCGTGGCGAGCGCCTCGACGTCGGTGCGGTCGCGGATCACGATCACCTCGCCGAGTGCCGTCGCGTTCCGTGTCACCGGGCGCGCATCGATGTACAGCACGCGGTCGCCGACGACGACGCCGTCGGTCGCGCGTCCGGAGCGGATGTCGGCGACCACCGCGCCGCCGAGGCCGAGCCCGTCGAACGCCCGGCCGAGCGGAGCGTCGATGCCGAGCATCCGTTCGGCTGCGTCGTTGCAGACGCGCACCGTGCCGTCGGGGTCGAGCGCGATCACGCCGTCGCCCACCCCGTCGAGCACGGCCGCCTGATTCTGCACCAGCGCGACGAGCTCCTCCGGCTGCACGCCGAGGGTGAGCCGCTCGAAGCGCCGACGCAGCAGCAGCGTCGCGAGGGCGGCGAGGGCGACCGCGCCGCCGGCGACGATCGCGATCGAGGCGATCACAGCGGGAAGGTCGTCGAAGACGCTCGCGCGCTCGAACCCGACGCTCACCTCGCCTACGGGCGCGCCGCCGTCCGCAGGGAAGACGGGAACCTTGGCGCGCGCCGACTCGCCGAGCGTGCCGACCTCCCAATCGACCACCTCGTTGCCCGCCAGCACCTCCTCGAACGGCGTCGAGACGACCTGCCCGAGGATCTCGGCGTTCGGATGGGCCAGGCGGATGCCGTGGTCGTCGGTGATGACGACGAACAGGGCGTCGGTGCGGGCGGCGACGTCGGCCGCGAGTTCCTGCAGGGGGCCGACGCTCAGGCCTGCGGCATCCGGTGTTCCTGGATCGGCCGAGTACTCGGCGACGAGTGCCTGCACGTCGGGATCCTCCGCGACCGTGCGAGCGATGTTGAGGGCGGATGCCTCGGACTCAGCGCGCAGCTGGCGCACGGCCAGCCAGCCGAAGACGGCGGTGCACACGGCGACGACCGCGACGACGGTCACGAGCTGCACGAGCAGGAGTCGCGTGGCGAACCGCATGCCACCTCCTCTTCGTCGCCGGCATCCGAGCAGAATGCGCAGAACACACGCTACGCGCAGAACGTGCACCAATGCGAGATAGCGCGCGGGGGAGCGACCCGCGCCTCTATGGTCACGGGAGCGCATCCGGCCCGGGCGCGCACCACAGCAGACGCAGCAGACGCACAGACGACGAAGGAGTCGACATGAACGCGGCAGCATCCCTCCCGCTCGCGGGGCAGTTCCCGGTCTTCGCGGCCGCGGAAGACGGTTACGACGTCGCCTTCCTGCCGCCCGAGGGCGTTCTCGTCGCGCTCGGCTTCACCATGGTGCTCGTGTTCATGGCGCTCATCATGACGCGGCGGATGACGCCGATGGTCGCCCTCATCCTCGTGCCCACGGTGTTCGGCCTGTTCGCCGGTGCGGGTCTCGGGCTCGGCGAGATGATCATCGACGCGATCACGACGATGGCTCCGACGGCGGCGCTGCTGATGTTCGCGATCATGTACTTCGGCATCATGATCGACGTCGGTCTGTTCGATCCCCTGATCCGCTTCATCACCCGTCTGCTCGGCGACGACCCCGCGAAGGTCGTGCTCGGCACCGCCCTCCTCGCCGGAGCGGTGTCGCTCGACGGCGACGGCTCGACGACCTTCATCATCACGACCTCGGCCATGCTGCCGATCTACCTGCGTCTGGGCATGAGCCCGGTGGTGCTCACGTGCGTCGCGGGACTCATGAACGGCACGCTCAACATCGTGCCGTGGGGCGGTCCCACGGTGCGAGCCGCGACCGCCCTGGGCCTGCAGCCGACCGACGTGTTCGTGCCCATGCTCCCCTCCCTCGCCGCCGGCATCGTGATCGCGCTGACCTTCGCGTGGTTCCTCGGGCTCGGTGAGCGCAAGCGCATCGGACAGCTCGACTCGTCGCGGTTCGACAGCGAGGGCGTGCTCGCGGCTCCGCGCATCTTCCGCGGCGCCGGCGCGAAGCCCGGTGCCCGCGCGACCCTCCGCACCGGCAACATCGTCACGCTGACCGGCGGGCGCGGGGGAGCACCCGCGGCGACGGCCATCGTCGACCGCGAGGACACCGCGATGGCCGACACGATGCTCGACCCGAACCGTGCGACGCTGCGTCCGAAGCTGATCTGGTTCAACCTCGTCCTCACCGCCGCGGTGATGGTGCTCCTCGTGCTCGACCTGTTCCCGCTCGCCTACGTCTTCATGGTCGGCGCGGGAATCGCGCTGGTGGTCAACTTCCCGAAGCTCAAGAGCCAGGCCGACGAGATCGTGGCACACGCTCCGAGCATCGTCGGAGTCGTGTCGATGGTGCTCGCGGCCGGGGTGCTCGTGGGCGTGCTGGGCGGCACCGGGATGGTCGACGCCATGGCGGCGTGGATCACGACGGTCATCCCCGACTCGCTCGGGCCGTTCCTCGCGGTGATCACCGGCGTGCTGTCGATCCCGTTCACCTTCTTCATGTCGAACGACGCCTTCTACTACGGCATCCTCCCGGTGCTCGCCCAGAGCGCCGAGCACTTCGGCATCGCACCCGTCGAGATGGCGCGCGCATCGATCACCGGCCAGCCGGTGCACCTCCAGAGCCCGCTCGTCCCCGCGATCCTGCTGCTCGTCTCGCTCGCGAGCGTGAACCTGGGCGACCACCACAAGAAGGTGCTGTGGCGCGCGTGCGTGGTCTCCCTCGCGATGCTCGCCGTCGGCGTGCTCGTCGGAGCGATCCCGCTCATGGCCTGACGCAGACGGCACCGCCGGCGGGCGGACCGGTGCGCGATGCGCATGCGACAGACTGGTCGCATGCGCATCGTCGTGCTCACCGGCGCCGGCATCTCGGCCGAGAGCGGCGTGGCCACGTTCCGCGGCGCCGGCGGCCTGTGGGAAGGGCATCGGGTGGAGGATGTCGCGACACCGGAGGGCTTCGAACGCGACCCCGCCATGGTGCAGCGCTTCTACGACGCGCGGCGCCGCGCCGTGGCATCCGTGCACCCGAACGCCGCCCACCGCGCGCTCGCCCGCCTCGAGGACGCCCTCGGTGACGAGCTGCTCATCGTGACGCAGAACGTCGACGACCTGCACGAGCGCGCCGGCAGCATCCGCCTCGTGCACATGCACGGCGAACTCCGGCGCGCGCTCTGCACGGCGTGCGATGCGCGGCCCGCCTGGTCGCGGGATCTGGTGGACCTGCCGCCGTGCCCGGTGTGCGGTGAGCGGATGCTCCGCCCCGACGTCGTCTGGTTCGGCGAGATGCCGTACGAGCTCGACCGCATCGAGCAGGCGGTCGTCGCGTGCGACGTGTTCGTGTCGATCGGGACTTCGGGGGCCGTGTATCCGGCTGCGGGCTATGCCGCGCTGGCATCGGCGTTCGGTGCCCGACTCGTGGAGCTCAACCTCGAGCCCAGCGATGCTGTCGTGCCATTCGACGACGCGCGAACGGGCCCGGCGACCACGCTCGTCCCCACCTGGGTCGACGAGGTGCTGGCCGGCGCCGGCGCCGACTGAGCCGAACGCGGCGACGGCGCCGAGGCTTCCGCCTCGACGCCGTCATCCCGCGGCACGGTGGACTGCGCTAGACGCGCATCCCACCACCGGAACGAAGCCGCGAGAGTGCATCCACGGTCGCGGCGAGGATGAGCACCGCTCCCGTGACGAGCAGGTTGATGCCACCGCCGAGGTTCAGCAGGCCGAGGCCGTTCGTGATCACGGCGATCACGAGGGCGCCGATGGCGGCGTGCACGAGGCGGCCGCGCCCGCCGAACAGGCTCACGCCGCCGACGACGGCCGCCGCAACGCCCGACAGGACGATGTCGCGGCCGACCGTCGCGTCGACCGCGCCGACGCGCGACACGCTCAGGAGCATGGCGGCGACGGCCAGGCTGGAGCAGATCACGAACGCCCACCACTTCACCCAGCGCACCTTCACGCCCGAGCGGCGGGCGGCTTCGGCGTTGCCGCCGATCGCGTAGATGTAGCGGCCGAACTTGGTGCGGTCGAGCACGAACGTGCCGATCCAGAGGATCGTGAGCACGACGGGGACGATGATCGGCACGCCGGCGACCTCGACGACCGACTGCCCGCGGTTCTGGTTGAGCACGTAGACCGCGGCGCCGCCGACGAGGGCGATGGTGCCGAGCTTGATCCACACCAGCGAGATCGCGCGGTTCGGGACGCCGGCGCGGGTGCGGCGCGAGCGGTCCCAGAACGAGGTCGCGGCTGAGATCGCGAGCATGATGGCGAGCATCGCCCACCCGGCCCAGACGGGAAGGTTGCCGTTCTGCAGCGCGATGAGCTCGGGGACCTGCACGCGGAACAGCCCGCCTTCGCCGATCACCAGGAGCGCGAGGCCCTGATAGCCGAGGAAGAGACCGAGGCTGACCACGAACGACGGTATGCCGACCCTCGCGACGAAGAATCCGAGGGCGGCGCCGGTGAGGAAGCCGAAGCCGAACCCGATGAGCAGCGCCAGCGGCCACGGCACGCCGTACGTGGCGTTGAGCACGACGAACAGCGCCATGCCGACACCGCCGGTGACGCCGGCGGACAGGTCGATCTCGCCGAGCAGCAGTACGAACACGAGCGCCATGCCGAGCACGACGAGGGTCGCCGCCTGGTTGAGCAGGTTGGCGAAGTTGCGCTCGGTCAGGAAGAACGGGCTGAGCGTGGCGAACAGGATGCTGAGCACCACGAGGCCGCCGACGGCGGGGAGTGCGCCCATGTCGCCGCTGCGGACGCGCTGCCACCAGGCGGCGATCTGGTCGGTGAGGCCGCCCTCGACGCCGCTGCCGATGAGATCGGAGGACACGGGGTCGGGTGCTGCCGCGGTACGGGTGACGTCGGCGGTCATGCCGTGCCTCCTTCGGTGCGGATCGTGGATGTCTCGACGATCGTGACCCCGGCCGGGGTCTTCGTGCCGGTGATGTAGCCCACGACGTCGTCGCGGGTGGTCTCGCTGGTCGGGATCTGCGCGACCATCTGGCCGAGGTAGAGCACCGCGATGTCGTCGGCGACGGCGAAGACGTCGGCGAGGTTGTGGCTGATGAGGACCACGGCGACGCCCTGGTCGGACAGGCGACGCACGAGATTGAGCACCTGCTCGGTCTGTGCGACGCCGAGCGCGGCGGTCGGCTCGTCGAGGATGACCACACGGGCCTTCTTGAGCACGGCGCGGGCGATCGCGACGGTCTGGCGCTGGCCGCCCGAGAGCGACGACACCTTCTGGCGCACCGACTTGACCGTGCGAACCGAGAGGGAGCGCAGCGTGTCGGACGCCTCCTTCTCCATGCGGCCCTCGTCGAAGGTGCCGGCGGAGGTCTCTTCGCGCCCGAGGAACATGTTCTGGACGATGTCGAGGTTGTCGCACAGCGCGAGGTCCTGGTAGACGACCTCGATGCCGAGGCCCGAGGCGTCGCGCGGTGCGTGGAGGTCGCGGTGCGCGCCGTCGATGCGCACCTCGCCCTCGTCGTAGGGCTGGACTCCCGCGAGCCCCTTGATGAGGGTGGACTTGCCGGCGCCGTTGTCGCCCACGAGGGCGGTGACCTTGCCGGGGTGGACCTTGAGGTTCACGCCCTTGAGGACGCTGACCGGGCCGAACGACTTCTTGACGCCGATCAGCTCGATGATCGGCTCTGTCGCGATGGTGGTGTCTGTCATGCTCGCTTCCTTGCGATGTGCGGGTGGGTGCACCCGAGTCGTGCCGGATGTGCCGCGAGGGCGTCGCGCCCGATGACGCGACGCCCCCGCGGTGACCGCGGAGTGTTACTCGGTGACGCCGAACTCCTCGCACGCGGCGAGCACGTCGGCCGTGCACACCTCGTCGTAGGATGCGTCGCCGGCGGCGATGACGTCCTTGACCTGGTCCGGTCCGACGAGGATCGGGGTGACCTGGACGTACGGCGTGCCGTCTTCGAGCTCGGCACCCGCGTCGGGGGTCTCGCTGTTCAGCAGGGCCACCGCGGTGTCGACGGCGGCAGCAGCCTCATCGGCGACCGGCTTGTAGACCGTGGCGGTCTGCCAGCCGAGCAGGATGTTCTGCAGACCCGCGACGTTCGCGTCCTGGCCCGAGACCGCGACACCCTCGAGGTTGTTGTCCTGTAGCACCTTGATGACACCGGCGGCGTTCGTGTCGTTGGCCACCCACACGCCGTCGACCTTGCCGTCGAGCGAGGTCAGAGCCTGCTCGAAGTTGGTCTGCGACTTGGCCTGGTCCCAGACCCCGGGGGGCTCGGCGGCCGCGGTGATGCCGGCGCCTTCCATGACCTCGACAGCACCCTCCTTGAACATGGCCGCGTTGCCGTCGGTCGGGTCGCCGCCCATGTAGACGACGACGGCGTCGGCGGGAGCCACGCCCTTGGTCTCGAGACCGTCGAGGACCGTCTGGCCCTCGAGTCGGCCGACCTCGACGTTGTCGAACGAGACGTAGTAGTCGGCGCCGGTGAAGGGGCGGTCGTAGGCGATCACGGGGATGCCCTCGGCCGTGGCCTTGGCGGCGACGGCCTCGGCCGCGCCCTGGTAGTCCACGAGCAGCATGACGCCGCAGCCCTGGGTGAGCTGCTGGTCGGCGATCGTCGAGTACTTGTTGACGTCGCCCTGGGCGTTCTGGATGTCGACCTCGAAGCCGGCCTCGGTCAGGCCCTCTTCGAGGTACTTGCGGTCGAAGTTCTCCCAGCGCGGCGACGAGGCCGCGTCGGGGAGGATCACGCAGGCGCGGCCGGCCATGGTCTCGCCGCCGTCGCCGCCGTCCGTGGGAGTCGTGCCGCCGCCACCGCCGGCACAGCCGACGAGCAGCAGAGCGGCGCTGCCGCTGAGTGCTGCTGCGGCAAGGAGAGAAGACTTCTTCATCATTCGCCTTTCATCATCGAAATCGAGCGAGCCCCGGATCGTCCCGGGGCGGATCGCGCTGGAATGATCATCGAACCGCGACGTCCTTGTCGTCAAGTCTTGAACATAACGTTTGGGAAACGGCGCGGCGCGGGTTCATCGACCTTGTTCCTGCGCGCAACAAATGCCAAGAATGTGAGCATAATCACGCCAAGAGTCGCACATTGAGAGCAGTATGCTCACCCGGTCATGATCGAGCAGATGTCGCGATGGTTGCGCGTTCGGTGAATGAACTCAGGCGAGGCCGGTCGCCGCACGCGTCCGGCGCGACAGCGAGTCGACGATCACGGCGAGCACGAGCACGACCCCGGTGATCATGAACTGCACCGACGCGTCGAGACTGAGCAGCGTCAGGCCCGAGGAGATCGACTGGATCACCACGATCCCGAGGAGTGCCGAGAACGCCGTGCCGCGCCCGCCGAAGAGGCTCGCGCCGCCGATCACGGCCGCCGCGATGGCGTTGAGGTTGGTGTCGCCGGTGCCGGAGGCCTGCGAGGCCGACCCGAGCCGTGCGGCGGCGAGGATGCCGCCGATCGCGGCGAGGGTGGCGCAGAGCGCGAAAACCGACAGGTAGATGCGGTCGACGCGGATGCCGGCGCGGCGGGCAGCCTCGACCGACCCGCCCACGGCGTAGACCGCGCGTCCCCACCGGGTGCGGGTGAGCACGGCGTTCATCGCGACGACGAGGCCGATGAAGAACAGGAACATCAGCCCGACCCCGCGGTAGAGGCCGAGGTACCAGGCGGCGACGAGCAGGAAGACGAGGAGCGCGCCCGATCGCACGGCGATCTCGGCGTAGCCCTGGCTGACGAGGTTCGCGGCGGTCCGTCGCTGTGCGCGCCGCACTCGCGACCACGCATAGGCCCCGACGGAGGCGACGACGACGATGTACGACGCCCAGGGCGGGAGGTACATCTGCTGTGCGAATCGCACGAGCCACGAGTCGAACCCGAGGCTCACGGTGCCGGTGTCGCCCAGCACCCACAGCTGCACGCCGAGGAAGCCCAGGAGCCCCGCCAGGGTGATGACGAAGCTAGGGAGTCCGAACCGCGTGTACAGGAACCCGTAGAGCAGTCCGGCGAGGCATCCGGCCGCCACCGCCGCCACGATCGCGAACACGAGGTTCCATCCGAGCTGCACGAACGAGACGGCGAGCACTGCGGCAGCGAGTCCCGAGATCGAACCGACCGACAGATCGATCTCGCCGACGAGGAGCACCAGCACCACGCCGAGGGCGATGGTGCCGATCGCGGCGCACTGCATCGTGAGGTTCGACAGGTTCTCGGCCGAGAGGAACGCCGGGTTGAGGATCTGGAAGACCGTCCAGATCACGACGAGGCCGAGGATCACCGGCACTGCCCCGAGATCGCCCCCGCGGATGCGGGCGGTGATGAGGGCGGCCGTCGCCCGCAGGCCCGCGACGCTGAGCGCGGGCGCCTCTGGCGCGGTCGGGATCGTGTCGGTGCGGAGGGGATCGCTCATGGCCGTCGCCCCTTCTCGCGCCGTCGGTGGGTGAGCGGTGTGATCCGCGCGTCGCCGGGGTCGGGGGTGTGGCTCGGCGGGGGCCCGGTGAGCGGCGGATGCCCCGCGTGCGCGGGCGGCGCAACCGGCGGTGTCGCCGATCGGCCGTTGTCGTCGACCGCGCCCGTGATCGCGGCGATGAGCTTCTCGCTCGTCACCTCGGCCGCGTTGTACACGCCGTTGTTGCGCCCGAGCCGCAGCACGACGACGCGGTCGGCGACGGCGAGCACATCGGCCATGTTGTGACTGATGAGCACGACGCCGTGGCCGCGTTCGCGCAGCCGCTCGATGAGGTTCAGCACCTCGGCAGTCTGCGCCACGCCGAGTGCCGCGGTCGGCTCATCGAGGATGACCACCCGAGGATCGCCGATGAGCGATCGCGCGATCGCGACGGTCTGCCGCTGCCCGCCCGAGAGCGAGGCGACCGGAACGCGCACCGACGGGATCTTCGCCGACAGCTCGCGCAGCAGGGCCCAGGTGCGCTGTTCCATCTCGACCTCGTCGAGATAGCCGCCGTCGCGCAGCTCGCGGCCGAGCCAGAGGTTCGCGACGACGTCGAGGTTGTCGCACAGCGCGAGGTCCTGGAAGACGGTCTCGATGCCGAGGTCCTGCGCGTCGGCGGGGCTGGCGATGTCGACGGTCTCGCCGTCGAACTCGATGGTGCCCGCGTCGGGCGGATGCACGCCGGCGAGGAGCTTCACGAGCGTCGACTTGCCGGCGCCGTTGTCGCCGATGAGTGCGACCACCTCGCCCTCATTCACCCAGAAGTCCACGTCGGTGAGCGCTCTGACCGCGCCGAAGCGCTTCGCGACCCCCCGCATCGTGAGCACGCGCTCCCGGGGGCGCCCTGTTCGCGCCTGCGTCGAAGACATCGCCGTCCGTTCTCGTGGTGTCCGTGTGGACACTACTCGATGCCCGCGGCCGCGCACGCATCGGCGTAGGCGGGCGTGCAGATGTCGTCGGCGGTCCAGAAGCCATCGGCGATGACCGTCGCGGCGATGTCGTCCACCGTGACCGCGACGGGATCGAGCAGGGTGGTGGGCACGCCGTCGATCTCCATCGGCGCGGTCACCTCCTCGCCGTGCAGCAGCGCGACCGCCACCTCGGCGGCGAGCTCCGCCTGCGGCCTGATCGCCTTGTACACGGTCATGTACTGGTCGCCGGTGAGCAGGCGTTGGATGGCCGTGAGCTCGGCGTCCTGCCCGGTGATGATCGGCCAGTCGGGCACGTTCGCCGCCTTCAGCGCTGCGACGGCTCCGCCCGCCGTGCCGTCGTTCGCCGCGTAGATCCCGGCGATGTCGTGGCCGTGCTGGGCGAGCTGCCCGGCGACCCACTGCTGCGCCTTCTCCGGGCTCCACCCCGGGGTGTCGTACTCGGCGAGCACGTCGAGGTCGCTGTCGTCGAGGATGCTGCGGGCGCCGGTGCGGAACAGCTCGGCGTTCGAGTCGGTGGGCGAGCCGTTGATGACGAGGATCGAGCCGTCGCTCTCGCCGGCGGCGTCGAGCGCCGAGACGAAGGCGCTCGCCTGCAGTTCACCGACCTTCTCGTTGTCGAACGAGACGTAGTAGGCGAGGTCGCCGCCGGCGATCAGACGGTCGTAGGAGACGACCGGGATGTCCTGCGCGTTGGCGACCTGGACGATGCTCACCGCCGCGGTGGCGTCGACCGGATCGAGCACGAGTACGTCGACCCCGGCGGCGAGTGCGGATTCCGCCTGCTGCTGCTGCTTCGCGGCATCCTGATCGGCGTTCGAGTACAGCACGCGGTAGTCGCCGAGTTCTTCCACGCGGGCCTCGAAGAACGGTCGGTCGAAGGTCTCGTAGCGTGCGGTCTTCGCCTCGGGGAGGAGCAGGCCGATGGTTCCCTCGCTGTCGCTGGGGCCGGTCTGCGGCACTCCGGCACCGCAGCCGGCGACGCCGAGCGCTGCCGCGGCGACGGCGATCGCCGCGGCAGCGCGCGCGAGCGACTTCGGCAGACGACGTCGTCGGGGAAACGGCACCGGACGAGCCTAAGCCGTGATCGGCATGGACTGGCTGTCGACCGTCACATGGTCGAGTGCGATCGCGATCGCCCCCCGCGTCTCGGCCCATTCGCCGAACGAGGCTCCGACGATCTCGGGCAGGCCGCCCGCCGAGGCGAGCGCGCTCCGCTCCAGCGAGTGCCGCATCGGCGCCATGAGGATCTCGCCCGCCTGGGCGAGCTCGCCGCCGACGACGATCAGCTCGGGATCGAACAGATTGCACAGGCTCGCGGCGGCGATGCCGATGTGCCGGCCGGCGTCGGCGATGACGCGGCGCGAGCTGCCGTCGCCCGCCTCGGCCGCCTGCAGCAGGTCGCCGAGGCGCTGCATCCCGTCGCCGGGCGGGAAGAGCGACAGCAGCGCCGGGCCGCCCGCGTACGTCTCGAGGCAGCCGCGGTTGCTGCAGCGGCAGATGGGCCCGTTCTCGTCGATGGTGACGTGCCCGATCTGCCCCGCCTTGCCGTTCACGCCGCGGAAGAGGTCGCCCCCGACGATGAGACCGGCGCTGATCGTGTGGCCGACGCGGATGAACACCGACGAGGATGCTTCGCGCCCGCTGCCCTCGCGCGCCTCGGCGAGACCTCCGAGGTTCGCCTCGCTGTCGACGTGCACCGGGCGGCCGATGCGCGCGGTGAGGGCGGCCGCGACGTCGATGCCCTCCCAGCCGCGGAGGAGGCCCGGGGTCGACACCCGGCCGGTGCGCGGATCGATCGGCGCGGGGAGGGCGAGGCCGACGGCGAGGAGATCGGAGATCTGCCCGCCGAGGGACTCCATCATGTCGCCGAGCAGCAGACTCAGCCGGTCGAGCTCCGCATCGTGGCGGTGGTCGAGGGCGAGGGGGAGCGAGGACTGCGTCACGATCGCTCGGGTGACATCGGCGATGGCGATGTGAAGCTGCCGCGAGCTGAAGTGCGCTCCGGCGACGAGACCCAGCTGACGAGACAGCGAGACGAGAGTCGCCCGGCGACCGCTGCGAGAGGTGAACGACGTGTGCAGCAGCCCCGACGCGGTCAGCTCTTTGACGATGTTCGACACGGTGGCCGGCGACAGCCCGGTGCTGCCGGCGAGCTCCACCTGGGTGAGGCGGCCGTGGCGCTTGAGCGATTCGATGACACGCGCGCGATTGGCCTCGCGAAGCGAGGTCTGCGAGCCCGGAGGGGCGCCACGGCGTGCCATGCGCTCACTGTACCCGACGGCGTGTTTCGGCTGGTCGGCCGGGACAACGGGCTCGCCGCGGCGCACACCGGTGGGGGCGGAGCGACGCATGCCGCGGCGCGGCGTAGCATCGCAGGCGATGAAGACCCTCGTCGAGGCCCTGCTGGCCGTGCTTCCCGCCGATTCCGTTTCGGTCGATCCCGAGACGCTCGGCCGGTGCAGTCACGACGATGCCGAGTGGGCGCCGATCGGGTCTCCCGCGGTCGTGGTCTTCGCCGCGACCGTCGACGAGGTGGCGGCCACGATGCGCGTCGCCGCGGAACGGGGGACGCCCGTCGTCCCGCGCGGCGCCGGCACCGGCCTCTCGGGCGGCGCGAACGCCGTCGACGGATGCATCGTGCTGTCGCTCGAGCGGATGACGCGCATCGTCGAGGTCGAGACGGCCGAGCGGTACGCGGTCGTCGAGGCCGGCGTGCTCAATGACGACCTCCGCCGCCACGTCGCCGCATCGGGCCTCTGGTACCCGCCCGACCCGGCCAGCCAGGCGATCTCGACGATCGGCGGCAACGTCGCCACGAACGCCGGCGGCATCTGCTGCGTCAAATACGGGGTCACGCGCGACTACGTGCTGGGGCTCACGGTCGTACTGGCCGACGGGTCGGTCGTCGAGCTCGGGCGCACCACCGCGAAGGGCGTCACCGGGTACGACCTCACCGCGCTGATGGTCGGCTCGGAGGGGACCCTCGGGATCGTCGTGGAGGTCACGCTGAAGCTGCTGCCCCTCGGCGGTCGCGAGGAGCGCGCCGTCGTCGGGTACTTCCGGTCGCTCCCCGAAGCGGGGGCGGCCGTGGCGGCGGTGACGGCAGCCGGCATCGTGCCGTCGGCGCTCGAACTCATCGACCGGACGTGTCTCGACGCGGTGAGCGCTTGGCAGGGATGGGACCTGCCGGTGGGCGCGACCGCTCTGCTCCTCGCGAAGGTCGACGAGCCGGGGGAGCGCGGCGAGATTCTCGCGGCGCAGATCGCCGACCTGTTCGCCGGCGCGGGCGGCGACCGCATCGAGCGGGCCGACGACGCCGACGAGATCGACCGGCTGTTCCGTGCCCGCCGACTGGCGTACCCTGCCCTCGAGCGTCTCGGTCCGGTGCTCACCGAAGACGTGTGCGTGCCGCGCGCGATGGTGCCCGAGATGCTCACGCGCATCGAGCAGGCGGCGGCCGACAACGACGTCGTGATCGCGAACATCGCCCATGCCGGCGACGGCGACCTGCATCCGCTGATCATCGCCCCCGAGGGCGACGACGCCGCCCGGGCGCGGGCGAAGACGGCGTTCGACCGCATCGTCGCCGACTGCCGCGCCCTCGGCGGCACCGTGACCGGCGAGCACGGCGTAGGGCTGCTGAAGCTCGACGGCGCGGCGGCGGAGCTCAGCCCCGCTGTGCTGCGCCTGCACCGGGCGGTCAAGTCGGCACTCGACCCGCAGGGCATCCTCAACCCCGGCAAAGCCTTCCCGAACGGAGACTGATCCCGTGACAGCACTTCGCGCCGACGACGGCGTGCGCATCGAGTACACCGAATCCGGCGATCCGCGGGGACGCCCCGTCGTGCTGCTCGCGGGGTTCACCGCGCCGGCCACGAGCTGGCTCTATCAGTTGAAGCCGCTGCGCGAGGCCGGATACCGGGTGATCGCGGTCGATCTGCGTGGGCACGGCGCGAGCGAGCGCCCCGCGTCGGGCGTCGACATGGATCGGCGCGGCGCAGACGTGCGCGATGTGCTCGACGGTCTCGACCTTCACGACGCGGTGCTCGTGGGCGCGTCGATGGGCGGCAACACGGTCTGGTCGTATCTCGCACAGTTCGGCGCGAGCCGCGTCGGGGCGGTGGTCGTGGTCGACCAGACCCCGAAGATGCTCAACACCGATGACTGGCCGCACGGGTTCTACGGCTACGACGAGGCGAACGTCGACACGTACTTCGCCGAGAAGATCCCCGACACCGACCACGGCACCCCGCTCGGACGGCGGGGGCTGCGGCTCGTGCGACTGCTGCGCGCCATGAAGGGTGCCGAGCGCGGACTGACGCCGGGGGAGCTCGCGCTGCTGAACGACCATGCGCGGCGCGACTGGCGCGACACGATCGCGACGACGGACGTGCCGGTGCTGTTCGTCGCGGGCGCCGAGAGCGAGTTCTGGCCGAGTGCGCACGCCGCCGCGGCGGCGGTGCTGGCGCCGCGCGGCGAAGCCGTGGTCATCCGCAACGACGGGCACGCCGCCAACATCGAGCAGCCGAAAGCGTTCAACGCGGCTCTGCTCTCGTTCCTCGGTCGCGACTGACGCATCCAGCCGGCTCGCCGGCGGCGCGCGCCGCCGCGGCCGCCGGTCGGGTGCGCCTACTCGCGCAGGCGCACCAGTCGCTCGTGGCCCGTCTCCTCGAGCTCGGCGATCGACTCGCGCGCCTTCACGAAGTCGTTGAACGACCGGTAGCCGAGCGCCTTCTCGCTGAACGACGGATCCATGCGGCGCATGTGCTGCTTCACCGCCGAGCTGTGCAGCCACTCCGAGTCGTCGTTCTTGTCGTGGCCGAGTCGCAGCGCCCGCTCGAGCAGGCGGGTCGCGGTGTCGTGCGGATCCTCGGTGGGCTCCTCCGCGGCCTGATCGGCTTCGGCCTCGGGCGTCTCGGCTCGGGCGGCGACCGTCTGCGAGGTCGCGCGCCGGTTGGTGCGCTTCGCCGGCGGGGAGGCGGGGGTGCCGAGCGCCTCGTTGAGCGCCGCCTCCACCGCTGCCGCGTCGCCCACAGGGTCGGCGGCGGGTGCCGCCGCGGCGTCGGCGTCGGCCGCAGCAGCCGCGGTCTTGCCACCGCGGCGGCTGCGCGTCGGCGTCGTCGCGGGCGCCTCGGCGGGAGTCTCCGCGGCGGCGGCGGCATCCTTCGCCTTCGTCGACCGTCCACGCGCCGCGGTCTTCGCCGGGGCCTTCTCGGGCTTGTCCGCCTTCTCGGCCTTCTCGGCTTTCTCGGTCGTCTTCTCGGTACCCGACGGTGCGGCCTGCGCCGCGCTCTTCTCGGCGGGCTTCGCGGTCTTCGCGGGCTCGCGCACCACGCGGGGGACGCCGGGGAGCGAGTCATACGCCTCGAACTCGTCGCAGGCGGCGGCGAGCGACTTCGCGGTCGAGCCGGCCACGCCCACGCCGACCACGTACCGGCCGAGGCGCTTGCAGCGCTGCGCGAGCGGGACGTAGTCGGAGTCGCCCGCGACGATGACCACGTGGGTCAGATCGGGGAGACGGAACATGTCTTCTACGGTGTCGACGGCGAGGCGGATGTCGGCGCCGTTCTTCGCGTACGCGGCCGCCGGGAACAGCTGCACCAGGTCGACGGCGCGGGCGACGAGCTGCGACCGGTAGATCGCGTTCACCGGCGACGACCAGTCGGCGTACGCGCGGGTGAGCACGAGCGTGCCGAAGGATGCCGCGAAGTCGATGATCGCGCCGACGTCGATGGTCGCCGCCTTGAGCCGTTCCGCGATCTCGGGATCGGTCGGATTCTCGGCGATGCGCTGGCGGTCGCGCGAGTAGGAGTTGCGGCCGTGAACACGGTCGTACCAGCTCATGACGATGTTGTCGAAGTCGAGGTACACCGCCACGCGGGCGTTCTGGAGCTCGGGCACGTCAGGCCTCTCCGGGGTAGCGAACCCCGATCTGGTCGCGGATCTCGTCGAGCGACTCCATGATGGCGACTGACTCGTCGATGGTCAGCAGGTCGGTGGCCGTGGCACCCGCGGCGATCGCGCGCTCGGCGGCGACGGCTTGGTACTGCATGCCCCGACCCTCGATCTCGGAGCGGTACTCCTCGATGATCGTGCCGTCGGGGGCGGTGACCCGGAACGAGGTGGCGCTATACCAGACGCGGTCGATCTCGATGCGGGCAGCCGTGCCGATGACGGCGGCGGTGTTCGGCCCGGCGGCACGCGACGACGACAGCGACGTCGACACGGCGCCGTTCGCGTGCACCATGATCGTCGCGACCTCGGTGTCGGCGCCGGTCTCGCCGAGGCGGCCGGCCGACGTGATCGACAGGGGCTCGCCGAGGATGTCGTAGGCGAACGAGACGGGGTAGACCCCGAGGTCGAGGAGTGCTCCGCCGCCGAGGTCGAGGGCGTTGAGTCGGTGCGCCGGGTCGCTCGAGATCAGCTGCGTGTGGTCGGCGGTGACGGCGCGCACCTCGCCCAGCGTGCCGTCGGCGATGAGCTCGCGGATGCGGGCCATGTGCGGGAGGTACCGCGTCCACATCGCCTCCATCGCGAGGAGGCCCTGGTCCTCCGCGACTTCGCGGACGGCGGCCGCCTCGGCGGCGGTGAGGGTGAAGGGCTTCTCGACGAGCACGTGCTTGCCGGCGCGAAGCGCGAGGATCGCCTGCTCGGCGTGGAACGGGTGGGGCGTGGCGATGTAGACGATGTCGACGTCGGGATCGGCGACCAGGTCGTCGTACGAGCCGTGCGCCCGGGCGATGCCGTGGCGCTCCGCGAACTCCGCGGACTTCTCGGCGCTGCGCGATCCCACCGCGGTGACCTCGAGACCTGCGGCGATGATGTCGCTGGTGAACGCATGGGCGATTCCGCCCGGCCCGAGGATGCCCCATCGAAGTCGTGTCATGCTTCCGAGGGTAGCGGCCGACGTAGGCTCGGACGGTGACCGATCCTGCCGTCGAGCGATTCCGCGAACTGCTGCGCATCCCCACCGTCTCGCACGCGGACGAATCCCTCGTCCGGTGGGAGGACTTCGATGCATTCCGGGCGGCGCTCGTGCGGCTGTACCCCGCCGTGCACGCGGCGCTCGACCTCGAGATCATCGACGGGCACTCGCTGCTGTACC
This sequence comes from Microbacterium terrae, assembly GCF_017831975.1. Lineage (NCBI taxonomy): Bacteria > Bacillati > Actinomycetota > Actinomycetes > Micrococcales > Microbacteriaceae > Microbacterium > Microbacterium terrae. Next base: position 876,568 of record NZ_JAFDSS010000001.1, read on the forward strand.
GCTGGCGCGGTGCCGACCCGGCGCATCCGCTCGTGCTGATGGCGCACATCGACGTCGTGCCCGTCGTCGCGGACGAGTGGTCGACCGACCCGTTCGCCGCCGACATCGTCGGAGAGGGGACGGATGCCGCGATCCACGCCCGCGGCGCCATCGACGACAAGGGGTCGCTGGTGGCGATCCTCGAAGCCGTCGAGCAGCTCGCCGCCTCGGGCTTCACGCCCGCACGCGACGTGTACCTGGCGTTCGGCCACAACGAAGAGACGGCGGGCGGCGGTGCCCGGGCGATCGTCGCGGCGCTGCGCGACGCCGGCGTGCGCCCCGGCCTCGTCCTCGACGAAGGCGGCGCGGTGGTCGACGGGGTCATCCCCGGGGTCACGGTCCCGACCGCCATGGTCGGCGTCGCCGAGCGCGGCGTCATGACCGCGGTGCTCACCGCCCGCGAGGGCGGCGGGCACGCCTCGACGCCGCCGGCGACACCCGCCACGGCCCGCCTCGCGCGGGCGATCACGCGGCTGCACCGGCATCCGTTCCCCACCCGGCTCGCACCGCCCGTGCGGGCCATGCTCTCCACCGTCGCACCGCACGCGCCGCAGCCGCTGCGCGCCCTGCTGCGAAGCCTCGCCGTGACGGGTCCACTCGTGGCCGCCGTGTTCTCGAAGCTCGGCCCCGAGATGAACGCGATCGTGCGCACGACCGCGGTCGCCACCGAGCTCGCGGGCGCGCCCGGCGAGAACGTGCTCGCGACGACGGCGCGGGCATCCGTCAACATCCGCCTGCTCACGGGCGACACCGTCGACGGCGCCGCCGCGCGCGTGCGCCGGGTGATCGGCGATCCCGAGGTGGAGGTCGAGGTGCGTCACGGCTCCGACCCGTCGCCGGTGTCGCCGTGGCGGGGTGAGGCGTGGCGGCGCATCGCGAACGCCGTGGCCGAGACCCTCGGCGACGACGTCGTGACGACGCCCTATCTGCAGCTGGGCGCGAGCGACAGCCGGTGGTTCACGGCGATCTCGGGCAACGTGTACCGCTTCACACCGTTCCACCTCACGCGCGCGGAGCGCGATGCGCTGCACTCGCACAACGAGCGCATCCGCATCGACGTGTGGCTGCGGGGGATCGGCTTCTACCGGGCGCTGGTCGCGGCGAGCTGACCGTCCGCGGCCTGCGCGCCGGCGGCGGCGATCTGTCCCGCCTCGATCGGCGCGAGCGCCGCGGCGAGGTCGCCGATGATGTCGTCGATCGCCTCGATGCCGATAGAAAGACGGATCGTCGTCGAGCCGATGTGCGCCTCGGCGAGCTGCGCGGGGGACATGTGGCTGTGGGTCATCGACGACGGGTGGGCGATGAGGCTGCGCGCGTCGCCGATGTTGGCGACCAGCTTCACCACGCGCAGGCGCGCGATGAGCGCCTCGACGAGCGCGAAGTCCTCGTCGGCGGAGCCCGACGGGTGCAGGTCGAACGAGAAGACCGAGCTCGTGCCGCGAGGCAGGTAGCGCTTCGCGTTCTCGTGCCAAGGGCTCGACTCGAGTCCGGGGTGGTGCACGCGGGCCACGGCGGGGTGGGACTCGAGGAAGCGCGCCACGGCGAGCGCGTTGGCGGTGTGGCGCTCGACGCGCAGGTCGAGGGTCTCGATGCCCTGCAGCAGCTGCGCGGCGTTGAACGCCGACAGCGACGGGCCGAGATCGTGCACGTACTTGGTCTTCACTAGGGCGATGTACGGCGATCCCGAGGCGCCGTAGCGCTCGACGAGGGTGGCGCCGGGCACGCGCTTGTACGGCTGCGTCAGCTGCGGCCAGCGCTCGGGCTCCGCGGTGAAGTCGAAGGTGCCGAGGTCGACCACCACGCCGCCGAGCGATGTGCCGTGGCCGCCCAGGAACTTGGTGGCCGAGTGCACGACGATGTCGGCGCCGAAGTCCTTGGCGCGCTGCAGGTACGGGGTCGCCACGGTGTTGTCGATGACGAGCGGGACGCCGGCCGACTTCGCGACGGCGGAGACGGCCGCGAGGTCGAGCACCTGCGCGATGGGGTTCGAGATCGACTCGGCGAACAGCGCGCGCGTGGTCGGGCGGACCGCTGCGGCCCATGCCGCGGAGTCGTCCTGGTCGACGAAGGTGACGTCGATGCCCCAGTCCGCGAAGGTGTCCTGCAGCAGATCGATGGTGCCGCCATACAGCTGGCGGGCTGCCACGATGTGCTCGCCCTGCTGTGCGAGGGCGAGGAGCGCGACGGCCACAGCGGCCTGGCCCGACGAGACGCCGGCGGCGCCGATTCCGCCCTCGAGCTCGGCGACACGGCGCTCGAGGACGAGCACGGTCGGGTTCGCGGCACGGCTGTAGATGTTGCCGTCGCGACGGAGCGCGAACAGATCGCGCGCCTCGCTCAGCGAGCGGAACTCGAAGGCGTTCGACTGGTGGATCGAGGGGACCGCGGTGCGTTCGGCGATGGCGGGGTCGTACCCCGCCTGCACCTGCGCCGTGGCGAAAGCGCGCGAGGACTCGGACATGCGATCCATTGTCGAGCCGGAGGCGCCTCGAGCGGCATCCGTGTGTCGAACTGTTGCAGTCAGCGGCGCGCAAGGCCTCCTCGGCGGACCGTCACGCCGAGAGGGCTTTGCGGATGCGCTGCGGCGACACCGGCTCGGCGGTGCCGAGCTGTTGGGCGAACAGGCTCACCCGGTACTCCTCCAGGAGCCATCGGGCGTGCGTCAGGGCGGGCGCGGCGTCGGGCGCAACGGGCAGGATGCCACCCGCCTCGCTGTACACCGCGGCGGCCTTCTCGAACTCGGTGAGGCGCTGCCGGTCGCGTCCGGGGCTGTCCGACAGTCCGTCGACGCGGAGCTTCGCAGCCTGCAGGTAGCGGGGGAGATGCGCCAGCCGCGCGGTGCCGGTGCGCGAGACGAACCCGTCGTAGACGAGTCCCTTCAACTGCGACCGCACATCGCCGAGAGCGCCGAGGAGCGCCATCGACGTCTGACGGCCGATGGCCCGGTCGACCTCGCGCTCCGCGGTGAGGATCCGCGCGGCGAGCGAGACGCACGCGAAGACGTCGTCGACCACGACCGCCGACAGTGCATCGCGCACCGCCTCGAACTGCGCGCGGGTGCGCACGCCATCCGGTGCCGTCCGCGCCATCACGGCGTCCGCGACGGCGGCGCGGCAGTCCTCGACAAGGGCCTTGGCGGAGCGGTAGGGCGATGCGGCGAGGGCGAGCTTCTCGGTGCTCGTCAGGTGCTCGAGCACGTAGCCGGCGGGGGAGGCGACTCCGAGCAGCAGCAGCCTGCGCACACCTGCCCGCGTGAGCCGGCGCGCGTCGTCGGGGTTCGCCTGCACGCGCAGCGACACGGTGTCGCCGTCGTCGACGAGCGCCGGGTAGCCGCGCACCACGCCGCCGGGCACTGTCGTGTCGACGACCTCGGCGAGCACGTCGAAGTCCCACGTGGTCAGACCCGTGCGCTCGGCCAGCGCAGGGGCGCTCGACGCCGCGGTCGCGCCCGGGGCCGGTCGCCGCGAAGCCGGGCCGGCACCGGTCGGGGCGGCGAGCGTGCGGGCGACCGAGTCGCGTGCGCGGTCGCCCAGCTTCGTCTGCAGCGCGGCGAGGTCGCGGTCGGTGCCGATCGGGCGACCGCGGTGGTCGACCGCGCGGAACGACACCCGCAGGTGGCCGGGCACCCGGTCGAGGTCGAAGTCGGCGGCGGTGACGGGCTGGTTCGCCAGCGGCTGGATGCGCGCGGCGAGCGCATCGCGCAGCGACAGCGGGGGCAGGCCGGCGTGCGACTCGGGGCCCGCGCCGGCGAGTTCGTCGGCGAACCGCGCGGCGAAGTCGGCAGCGGGCACGACGTGGCGCCGGATCGTCTTGGGGAGCGAACGGATGAGGCCGGCGATCAGCTCGTCCCGCAGCCCAGGCACCTGCCAGTCGAAGCCGTCGGGCCGCAGCTGCGCGAGGAGGGCGAGCGGCACGACGGCAGTCACGCCGTCGTCGGGGGCCCCCGGCTCGAATCGGTACGAGAGTGCCAGCACCTGGTCGCCTTGAGTCCACCGGGCGGGGAAGTCCCGCTCATCGCCGCGGCCGGCCTCGTCGAGCAGGTCGGCCTCGGTCATGTCGAGGAGGCGCGGTGTGCGGCTCGACGCATCCTTCCACCACGTCTCGAACGAACGGACGTCGAACACGTCGCGGGGGATGCGGGCGTCGTAGAAGCGATAGACCGCCTCGTCACCGGCGAGGATGTCGCGGCGACGCTCGCGCTCCTCGATCTTCTCGAGACGGCGGCGCAGTTCGAGGTTGCGCCGCTCGAATGCGGTCAGCCGCTTGTCGAGGGCCGTGGCGTCCCATTCGCCCTCGACCAGCGCGTGCCGCACGAAAAGCTCGCGTGCGAAGGGCCGATCGAAGCGGGCCAGGTGCACCCGGCGGCGCGGGATGATCTCGACGCCGAACAGCGTGACCTTCTCGTAGGCGGATGCTGCGCCCGCAGCCTTCGACCAGTGCGGCTCGCTGAGCTGACGTTTGGCGAGATCACCGGCGAGGCTTTCGGCCCACGCCGGATCGATGGCGGCGACGGTGCGGGCGAACAGCCTGCTCGTCTCGACGACCTCGGCGGCCATGACCGCGGTCGGACGCTTCTTCTTGAGTCCCGAGCCGGGGAAGATCGAGAATCGCGCGCCGCGCGCGCCGAGGTACTCGGCCGCGGCGGGACGGCTCTTGGCAGGAGTGGAACCGCGCCCCCCGCTCGTGGCGGGCTTCGTGCGCTCGTCGAGGATGCCGATCTGCGAGAGGAGCCCCGAGAGGATCGCGCGGTGCACATCGTCGGGGTCTGCGGCACCGGCGTTCGCACGGTCGCGCGGGGCGCGCACGAGCTGGGTGAGCTGTCGATGCACGTCGGCCCATTCGCGCACGCGCACATAGTTCAGGTGTTCCTGGCGGCACAGCCGCCGGAACGCGCTGGAGCCGAGTTCGGCCTGCTTCTCCTGCAGGTGGTTCCACAGGTTCAGCAGCGAGAGGAAGTCGCTCGTCGGGTCGGTGAAGCGCGCGTGCAGACGGTCGGCCTCTTCGCGGCGCTCCTCAGGTCGCTCCCGCACGTCGGGGATCGACATGCCGGCCACGATCGGCAGCACGTCGGCGAGCACGCCAGAGCCCCGCGCTTCGACCAGCATGCGGGCGAAACGCGGGTCGATCGGCAGTCGCGCGATCTCCCGCCCGCGCTCGGTGAGGCGTGGCCCGCGGTCGCCGCCGGCGTCCCGCGATGCGGTCGTCGTGACGCATCCCAGCTCGACGAGCAGATCGAACGCCGCCTTCACGCCGCGGGAGTCGGGCGGGGTGAGGAACGGGAACGAGGAGATGTCGCCGAACCCGAGCGCGAGCATCTGCAGGATCACCGCGGCGAGGCTGGTCCGCAGGATCTCGGGCTCGGTGAACTCGTCGCGCGTGGTGAAGTCGTCTTCGCCGAAGAGGCGGATGGCGACACCGGGGCTCGTGCGACCGGCGCGACCCGAGCGCTGCTGGGCGGAGGCCTGCGAGATCGCCTCGATCGGCAGCTGCTGGATCTTGGTGCGGTTGCTGTAGCGCGAGATGCGCGCCGTGCCCGTGTCGATGACGTAGCGGATGCCGGGGACCGTGAGGCTCGTCTCGGCGACGTTGGTGGCGAGGATCACGCGGCGACGGACACCGGCGACCGCCGACCGCTCGAACACGCGGTGCTGCTCGGCAGCGGACAGTCGGCCGTAGAGGGGGAGGACTTCCGTGGGCGCAGCATCCTTCGCGTACATGCCGCGGACGGCATCCATCGCGTCGCGGATCTCGGCCTCACCGGGAAGGAACACGAGCACGTCGCCCGCCGGCTCGCGGTCGAGCTCGCGGAGCGCCGCGACGATCCCGTCGACGTCGTCACCCTCATCGGCGTCCTTGCCCCGCGCACGGGTTCCCGAGCCTGTCGGGGTGGTTCCCGAGCCTGTCGGGGTTCCCGAGCCTGTCGGGGTTCCCGAGCCTGTCGAGGGACGGTACCGGATCTCGACGGGGAAGGTGCGTCCCGAGACCTCGATGATCGGCGCCGGCTTCCCGTCGCGGTCGGCGAAGTGCCGCGCGAAGCTCTCGGGGTCGATCGTGGCGCTCGTAATGATCACCTTGAGATCGGGGCGCCGGGGGAGGATCCGCGTCAGGTAGCCGATCAGGAAGTCGACGTTCAGCGACCGTTCGTGGGCTTCGTCGACGATGATCGTGTCGTAGCGGCGCAGCAGTCGATCGCGGTGGATCTCGTTGAGGAGGATGCCGTCGGTCATGAGCGCGACGCGGGTGTCTTCGGTGACCTTGTCGGTGAACCGCACTCGATAGCCGACCGTGCTTCCGAGCGGGACCTGCAGCTCTTCGGCGATGCGCTCTGCGATCGTGCGTGCGGCGATGCGGCGCGGCTGCGTGTGCGCGATGCTCGTGCGGCCCAGCTCGAGGGCGATCTTCGGCAGCTGCGTGGTCTTGCCCGAGCCGGTCGCGCCGGCGACGATCACGACCTGGTGATCGCGGATGGCGCGCGCGATCTCGTCCCGCGCGGCGCTGACGGGCAGCTCCGGCGGGTACGAGATGACGGGTTCATGCGCGGACACAGCCTTCGATCGTACCCCGCGCAGCGACCCGTGCAGCCGCCGACGGCATCTGGGCGGTCTGGGATCTGAACCATCTCGATTTCGGTGATGAACTTCCCGCTCACACCGCCTCGATCAACTTCCCGCTCACACAACCCCCGGGCTCGAGGCAGCTGGCGTGTGAGCGGGAAGTTCCCTGGGGTCGTGTGAGGAAGCAGTTCCGCGGGGGAGTGTGAGTGGGGAGTGTGAGCGGGGAGTTCCGTGGGGAGTGTGAGCGGGAAGTTCCGTGGGGAGTGTGAGCGGGAAGTTCCGTGGGGAGTGTGAGTGGGGAGTGTGAGCGCCAAGTTCATTCGGGCAGTGTGAGCGCGAATCTCATTACGGAAACCGGAGAACGTCCGCGCGCCCGGCGACTCCTCCACACCTCCCGAACAGACCGTCGCATGCACAGGCCGGGGCGCGCGGTCTCCCCGCCGGGGCGCGCGCGGCCTACGGTGACGCGATGGACCCCTTCGAGGCGCTCGCCGAACCGGCACGGCGGCGGATCATCGACATCCTCGCGAGCGGCGAGCACACCGCTGGACAGCTCGCGGACGTCGTCGGGTGGGAGTTCCGCGTCAGCCGGACGGCGGTGTCGAAGCACCTCCGCGTGCTCCGCGACGCTCTTCTCGTCGACGTGCGGGCCGATCTCCAGTGGCGGTGGTACCGCATCGATCGCCGGGGGTTCGAGATGCTCGAGACCGCCGTCGCCGATCTGCGACACAAGCTCGACGCAGCGACGGGCTGGGATGCCGACAACGGCGTCGAATACGATCCCCTCGCCGCCTGGGCACGGCCTCAGGCGGTGCCGTTCCGCGGTCCGGGGCGTCCACCGGCTCGAGGCAGGCGCGGGCGACAGGTGACCTTCACCTTCTCGCGCGACCCCGACTGGGGCCTATACCCCATGGAAGGCAGCCCGAACGATCCCGACACCATCGTGCTCGACCCGCACGCCTGGAGGGCGCGGACCGCGCCTACGCTGGAAGACATGACAGTTCCCAGCATCGTGCTCAACGACGGCAACTCCATCCCCCAGTTCGGCTACGGCGTCTTCAAGGTGCCGCCGGCGGACACCCAGCGCGCCGTCGAGGAAGCGCTCGAAGTCGGCTACCGGCACATCGACACCGCGGCGATCTACGGAAACGAAGAAGGCGTCGGCGCCGCGATCGCGGCGAGCGGCATCGCGCGCGACGACCTGTTCATCACGACGAAGCTCTGGAACGATCGCCACGACGGCGATGAGCCCGCTGCCGCTATCGCCGAGAGCCTCGCGAAACTCGGACTCGATCAGGTCGACCTGTACCTCGTGCACTGGCCGACGCCCGCCGCCGACAACTACGTGCACGCGTGGGAGAAGATGATCGAGCTGCGCGCAGCCGGCCACACCCGCAGCATCGGCGTCTCGAACCACCTCGTGCCGCACCTCGAGCGCATCGTCGCCGCCACCGGCGTCGTGCCCGCGGTGAACCAGATCGAGCTGCACCCCGCCTACCAGCAGCGCGAGATCACCGACTGGGCCGCCGCCCACGACGTGAAGATCGAATCGTGGGGGCCGCTCGGTCAGGGCAAGTACGACCTCTTCGGCGCTGAGCCCGTCGCTGCGGCTGCCGCCGCCCACGGCAAGACCCCGGCGCAGGCCGTGCTCCGTTGGCACCTGCAGAAGGGTTTCGTGGTCTTCCCGAAGTCGGTCCGCCGCGAGCGCCTCGAAGAGAACCTCGATGTGTTCGACTTCGACCTCACCGACACCGAGATCGCCGCGATCGACGCGATGGATCCGGGCGACGGTTCGGGTCGCGTGAGCGCACACCCCGACGAGGTCGACTGACCCCGCCGAACACCGGGATGCCACGGGCGCGGGACTAGCCTGGCCTCGTGGCATCCCGGCTCTCCGAAGCGACCAGCCCCTACCTGCGCGCCCACGCCGACAACCCGGTCGCATGGTGGCCGTGGGGCGAGGCGGCCTTCGCGGAAGCCCGTCGCCGCGACGTGCCCGTGATGGTCTCGATCGGCTACTCGACATGCCACTGGTGCCACGTGATGGCGCGGGAGAGCTTCGAGGATGCCGCGGTCGCTGCCGACCTCGACGCGGGGTTCGTCGCCGTCAAGGTCGACCGTGAGGAGCATCCCGAGGTCGACGCGGCTTACATGGCGACCGCCGCCGCATTCACGCAGAACCTCGGCTGGCCGCTGACCGTCTTCGTCACACCTGCGGGGCGGCCTTTCTTCGCGGGAACCTACTTCCCACCCGAACCGCGCGGCGGACTGCCTGCGTTCCGGCAGGTGCTCGCCGCCGTCGACGAGGCCTGGACCGAACGCCGCGACCAGATCGAGGGCACGGGCGGCGCGATCGTGGATGCCCTCGCCGAGGTGCGGGGCGTCGCCGGTGCCGAGGAGCACGTGTTGCCGTCCGTCGACGACCTCGCCGCTGCCGCGACGGCGCTCGCCGCCCGTGAAGACACGGAGTTCGGCGGGTTCGGCGCAGCGGGCGGAGCGCTCGAACAGCCCAAGTTCCCCGTCGCGACCGCACTGCGGTTCCTGCAGACGCGCCTCGTGCGCACCGCTGCACCGGATGCCGCCGACGTCGCGGTCCGCGCGCTCGCCGCCATGGCCGGCTCCGATCTCGCCGACAGGGAGGAGGGCGGGTTCTTCCGCTACGCCACCCGTCGGGACTGGACGGTGCCCCACTACGAGCGCATGCTCACCGACAACGGGCAGCTGCTCGACGTGGCGACGGATGCCGGTGACCGTGCGACCGCGCAGGGCATCGCCGGGTTCCTCCTGCATGTGCTCGTGCAGGATGCCGGCGGCTTCGGCGCCGCGCAGGACTCGGAGTCGTGGATCGACGGCGCGCGCAGCGAAGGCGGGTACTACCGCCGCTCTGCGGGGGAACGGTCCGAACTCGCGCCGCCCGCCGTCGACGGCAAGGTCGTCACCGGATGGAACGGGCTGGCCATCGCCGCGCTCGCGCGCGCGGGTGCCCGCTTCGATGAGCCGGACTGGGTCGTCGCGGCCGAGCGCGCCGCCGCCGCGGTGCTCGGGGCGAACGTCCTGCCGGACGGAACGCTGTCGCGCGCGTCGCTCGACGAGATCCCCTCACGGGCGCCCGCGACCCTGGCCGACTACGGGGCGTTCGCAGCCGGCCTCGTCGCGCTCGCCGTGGCGACCGGAGACCCCGCGCACGCGCGCGCCGCGCGCGGCCTCGTCGATGCCTGCCTCCCGGCCGAGCCGACCGCAGCCACGCCCGCAGCGACCCCGAGCGCGCCCGGCGGTCCCGACCGCGTGCTCGCCGCGCAGGGGATGCTCGCGCCCGACTCCTCGGGCGACGGAGACGAGCCGTCCGGACCGTCGGCGCTGGCGGAGGCCGCCATCGGGCTCTGGCTCCTCGGCGCCGGTGAGACCTACCGCGCGACAGCCGAGCAGCTCGTCGCGCGCCACGGCGCGGTCGCCGTCGCGCAGCCGCTCGCGCACGGCGCGCTGCTGCGGCAGGCGGCATCCCTTGCCCTGCCGCCGCGTCAGGTGGTCGTCGTCGCCGCCGATGCGGGCGACCCGCTCTCCGTCCGCGCTCGCGCGCTCGACGCCGACATCGTGGCGGTCGTGACCCCCGCGCAGGCTGCCGACTGGGTGGCGGCCGGGTTCGCGCTGTTCGAGGAGAAGACCCTGCGCGGCGAAGCCGCCGTCGCCTACGACTGCACCGCGTTCACGTGCCGGCTGCCCGTGACCGAGCCCGACGGTCTCGCGAACTGAACCCGCACCGGCGCGCGACCTCTCGACGCGGCGACGGTCCGCCGCGCGTCACGCCCCCCAGGACGAGAGCCACATGTGGCTGTGCCAGAACTCATACGGCACGCTCATCGCCGTCGCGAGCGGGTACCAGAAGGCGGCGACGAGGGTCGCCACCGCGAGGAACACGATCACCAGGCGTTGGCCGACCAGCCGACGATAGGCGTCCGGCGGATCGGGCACGGCGATCTCGCGCAGCGAGAACGTGAGGGCGAGCAGCACGAACGGCAGCATCAGCACCGTGTAGAACTGGAACGTCGTGCGCTCGGGGTAGAACAGCCACGGCACGTACGCGACCGCGATGCCGGTGAGCACGAACGCGTGGCGCCAGTCGCGCGCCACGACGAAGCGGTAGGCGATGTACACGACCGCGACCATCCCGGCGTACCAGACGAGCGGGTTCGGGATGCTGGTGATCGCCGACGAGCAGCCGCCGACCGACGTGCATCCGTCCGCGCCGAAGGCGTCGGAGTGGAAGTACATCGTGGTCGGTCGCAGCAGCAGTGGCCACTGCCACGCGGGACTGCCGTAGGTGTGGGGCGACGTGATGTTCGCCGCCGAGTTGTACATGGTCAGGTGGTACTGCCACAGACTCTGCAGCGGCAGCGGCACCCACGACCAGAAGCCGGAGGCGGGATTCGCGTCCGCGACGTGCCGGTCGTAGCCGCCGTCAGTGGCGAGCCAGCCCGTCCACGACACCAGGTACACCGCGAAGGCGACCGGCACCAGCAGCACGAAGCTCGCCACGCCCTGACGCAGCGCATCCGCCGGCCACAGCTGGATGCCCGCGCGCCGCCGGGCGAGAGCATCCGTCACCACCAGATACACGCCGAGCCCCGCGAGCACCCACGCGCCCGACCACTTGACGGCGGATGCCGCGCCGAGGGCGGCGCCGGCGGCGATGATCCACGGCCGGTTCCAAAGCACCGGACCCCACGACGGCAGCGGATCGCCGTCGGCGCGGGCGGCCACCGTCGCGGCGATGCGCGTCATCGTGCGCTCGCGGTCGAGGAGCACGAAGAGGAAGCCGAGGAGCACGAAGAAGGTGAGCGGCCCGTCGAGCAGCGCGACCCGGCTCATGGTGATCGCCAGGCCGTCGATCGCCATGAGGAAGCCGGCGACCACGGCGACGTTGGTCGATCCGGTGAGCCGCCTCGCGATGAGCATGAGGAGGAGCACCGAACCGATGCCGAGGAGCGCCGTGGTGATGCGCCAGCCCCAGCCGTCGCCCGGGCCGAACACCATCATCCCCAGCGCGATGATCCACTTGCCGAGCGGCGGATGCACGACGAACGCCGGGTCGGTGGTGAAGACGTACGGATCGCCGCTCAGGAAGCTCTCGCTGCCGCCCTCGGGCCATGCCGCCTCGTAGCCGAGGTTCAGCATCGTCCACGCGTCCTTGACGTAGTACGTCTCGTCGAACTGCAGCATCAGGTCGTGCGGGCGGGCGAGCGCCGGCAGCCGCAGGAGTGCGGCGAGCAGCGTCACGAGCGTCGGAGCCAGCCAGTCGTACAGCCGGGCGCGTCGCGGGTCGACTCTCAGCCGAGCCTGGAACCGGTCGTACAGGCTCGGCTTCACCGCGAACGGCGGGAGCAGCGGCTCTGCGGGCGCGGCGACGGCAGGGGGGTCGGTCGTCACCCGGCCCAGTCTAGGCGGGGTCGACGCGTAGTCTGGGGCGGTGATCATCCTCGCGGCCACGCCGATCGGAAACCTGGGGGATGCCTCGCGGCGGCTCATCGAGGTGCTGGAGCAGGCGCCCGTCGTCGCCGCCGAAGACACGCGCACCGCGCAGCGGCTCTTCGCCGCCCTCGGCATCGCCAATCGCCCGCGGCTGATCGCGCTCCACGACCACAACGAGAAGGACCGCGCTCCCGAGCTCGTCGAGCTCGCCCGCACCGGCGACGTGGTGCTGCTCAGCGACGCCGGGATGCCGACCGTCAGCGACCCCGGCTACGGCGTGGTCGCCGCAGCGGCGGCCGCCGACGTGCTCGTGACAGCGATCCCGGGCCCGTCGGCGGTGGTGACGGCACTCGCCGTGTCGGGGCTCGCGACCGACCGATTCACCTTCGAGGGCTTCGTGCCGCGCAAGCAGGGAGAGCGGTCCTCGGTCTTCCGCGCACTCGCCTCGGAGCCCCGCACCATGGTGTTCTTCGACGCGCCGACGCGCGTGGCGGCGACGCTCGCCGACATGGCTGCGCAGTTCGGCGACGACCGCCGCGCCGCCGTGTGCCGCGAACTCACCAAGCTGCACGAGGAGGTCGCCCGCGGCACCCTCGCCGAACTCGCGGCGTGGGCGGCGGACGGCGTTCGCGGCGAACTCGTGGTCGTCGTCGCCGGCGCCGCGCCGCGCGAGGTCGACTTCCCCGACGCCGTCGCACAGGTGACCGCACTCGTCGCCGCCGGCACGCGCCTCAAGGATGCCGCCGGCGAGGTCGCCGCGAACACCGGGCACTCCAGCCGCGAGCTGTACCAGGCGGCACTCGCCGCGCGCAGCTGAACCGCGGCTGCGCGCAGCTGAACCTCCGCCGCGCGCGGCCTGATCGCAGCCGCGCGCGACGCCGGCTCAGCCCTTGACGGCGCCGGCGGTGAGACCGCCCACGATGTAGCGCTGCAGCAGCAGCGTCAGCACGAGGATCGGGATCGCGCCGATGACGGCGCCCGCCGTGAACAGACCCCAGTTGGCGCTCAGCTGATCCGACACCCAGCCGTACATCCCGACGGCCAGCGTCCACTGGTCCTCACCGGTGAGCACGATCCTCGAGATGATGAACTCCGAGTAGGTGCCGATGAACGACAGCAGCGCGACCACCGCGAGGATGGGGGTCACGAGCGGGAAGATCAGGCGCCAGAAGATCTGGGCGTGGCTGGCGCCGTCGATCTTCGCGGACTCATCGATCTCGATCGGCACGGTGTTGAAGAACCCGTAGAGCAGGAACGTGTTCGCACCCAGCACGCCGCCGAAGTAGATGCAGATCACCGCGATCTTCGAGTTGAAGCCGAGCGCCGGCACCACCTCGCCGAGCGCGAGCAGCATCAGGAAGATCGCGATGAACGCGAGCGCCTGCGGGAACATCTGGATGATGAGGAGGCCCGACAGGCTCGCGCGCCGACCGGAGAAGCGGAAGCGCGAGAACGCGTACGCGGCGGCCGCGCCCATCAGCACCGATCCGACCGAGGTCGCGATCGAGATGATGAGCGAGTTGCCCATCCACGTCCAGTACTTCGTCCCGCCGAGGGCGGCGAAGTTGTCGAAGCTCACGCTCGAGAAGAGCCCGGATGCCGCCGACAGCGTGCCGAAGGGGTTGAGGGCGGCCGACAGCGTGTACACGATCGGGAACGCCGCGTAGAACACGATCACTGCGGCGAACAGGTACTTCCAGCCCACCTCGGCGAACCACCGGCGGCGGCGGGTGCGGGTGCGGGAGCGATCCGGCGACCCGGTCGAACCGGCCCCGGTCTGCGTGGTCACGGTCTGCGTGGACATCACTGGAACTCCTCCAGGCGTCGGGTCTGACGGAACGAGATAGCGGCGATGACGCCGACGACGATGAACACGACGATCGCGAGCGCGCTGGCGAGGCCGAAGTCGGCAGCACCGCCCGAGACGCCCGAGATGTCGTAGATCGCCGAGATGAGGATGTCGGTGTACCCGAGCGCGTACGGGGCGCCGGGGATCGACGGTCCGCCGTTGTTGAACAGGTAGATGACGGTGAAGTTGTTGAAGCCGACGGCGAACGACGAGATCGCGAGCGGCGCGGTCGACACCAGCAGCAGCGGCAGGATGATCGATCGGAAGCGTCGGAACCTGCCGGCGCCGTCGATCTCGGCCGCCTCGAGCGCGTCGCTCGGGATCGCCTGGAGGGCACCCGTGCAGACCAGGAACCAGTAGGGGAAGCTCAGCCACACGTTCACGAACAGCACCGCGAACCGGGCGAGCCAGGGGTCGCCGAGCCAGTTGATGTTCGCCCCGAAGAAGAACAGCTCGTTCACGACGCCGAACTCGGCGTTGAACATGCCGCGGAACACGAGCGCCGAGAGGAACACCGGGAACGCGTACGGGAGGATGAAGAGCGTCCGTAGCACCTTGCGGCCGCGCACGCGCGGGTCGTTGAACACGAGTGCGAAGAGAAGGCCGAGCCCGAACGGCACGAGCACCGACAGGATCGCGAACGCGAAGGTCCACGCCGCCACGATGAGCAGGGGCTCGGCGAGGCGGGGGTCGGTGAAGATCTTGACGAAGTTGTCGAACCCGACGCTGACGAACCAGCCCGTCGGCAGGCTCGAGCCGTCGTCGGCGGTGAAGCTGCCGGTGTCGGTCGCGTGGTAGACCGTGCCGGTCGAGGTGTCGGTGATGGTCTGCGCCGCCTCGTCCCAGACCAGCGTGGACTGATAGACGGCACCGCTCGAGCCGTCGCGGGTGCGGATCGACCCGTCGTTCGGGTCCTCCGACACGGCGACGCGCAGGTCGATGACGGTCTGCTGCAGCTCCTGATCGCTGAGCAGCCGGCTGCGGTCGACGATCGTCCACCCGGGGACGTCGGTGGGGGCGCCGGCGGTCATCTCGCCGACGACCTCGAGCGGCTCGAGCTCGGAGCCGACCTTGACGACGCCGTCGTCGTTGATCGCGAAGCCGAGCTCGCCGAGGCCGCGTTCGACGACCGTGAGCGGGTAGGTCGGCGAGCCTTCGACACGACGCTCGCCCTGGATGAGAGCTGCGTCGACGGCCTGCTCCTGCGACCCGGCGTGACCGGTGCCGTAGTTGGTGAAGGCGATGTAGGCGGTGTAGCCGAAGATGAAGATCTGGAACGTGAACAGGAAGATGAGTCCGGGGAGCAGGTACTTCATCGGAAGCGCGCGCTTGGAGAAGTAGACCCAGTCGACGGCGATGAGGATGATCACCATGCCGCCGAGGATGACCCACGACTCGACGCGGAACGCCGAGATGATGATCGCGATCCCCAGGGCGTTGACCAGCGCGACGAGGATCAGCTTGACGATGAAGCCCCACCCGATTCCGTTCCACCGGCGGGCATGGGACTCGCCCGTCGCCCGCGGCTTCTCGTCATCCGGCGGCGCCACCGCGGATCCTGCTTCCTGCACCGACATCTGTCCTCCTGTTCGACGGCGTCTGCGTGTGTGGACGGTGACCGGGGGCGGACGACGATCGTCCGCCCCCGGTCGGGTCGTCAGCCCTCCAGAGCTGCGGTGAGCTCGTCGATCATCGTGTTCCAGGTCGACACGGGGTCGGCACCGGAGATGATCTGAACCTCAGCGGCGTTCCAGTAGTCCCACACCGAACCCATCTCGGGGATCGAGGGCATGGGCACTCCGGTCTTCGACGAGGCGAGGAAGCCCGCGATGATCGGGTCGGATGCCACCTCGTCGGCGAGGTCCGACCACGCCGGGATGCGGGGGTCCGCCTCGTACAGGGCGCGCTGGGCGTCCTCGGTGCCGATGTAGTTCACGAGGAACTCGTTGGCGAGGAGGGTGTTGGCGCTCTGCGAGCTCAGGTAGAAGCCCTGCACGCCGACGAACGGCGCAGCATCCTCGCCACCGGCCGACGGGATCGGGTTCACCGCGACCTCGACGCCCTGGGCGGTGAGGTCGGCGATGGCCCACGGGCCCTGGACGGTGAACGGCGCCTTGCCGGTCGCGAACAGCTCGTTGTTGATCGCGTAGTCGACGGTCGTCGAGATGTAGCCGGTGCCCTTCTCGCCGTTCTCGCCGAGCCAGGTCGCGAACGCCTCGCCGGCCTCGCCGCCCATGCCGACCTCGCTGGTGTACGAGCCCGACTCGTCCTGCACGAAGACCGGAGCGCCGAACGACGTCTGGAATCCGTACATCGTGTAGCCGTCACCGGTCTGACCGGCCGTGTTGATCACGAACGGACGCTCGGCGCCCGAGTCGAGACCGGCCTGGATCATGTCGTCCCACGTCGCCGGAGCCTCTTCGCCGACGAGGTCGACGTTCTGGATCAGGGCGATGGTCTCGAGCGAGTACGGGAGGGCGTAGAGCTGTCCGTCGTACGTCATCGCGTCGAGGGCCACCTGCTCGAACTGCGACGCGGTGTCGCCGAGGTCGATGGTGTTCACGACGCCGGCCGCGACCAGCGCGCCCAGCCAGTCGTGCGCGCCGACGGTGATGTCGGGTCCGTCACCGGTGGGCACCTGGGCGATGAAGTCGTTGCGGATGTCATCGAAGTTCTTCTGGACGAGCTCGACGGTCGCGCCGGTCTCCTCCTCGAACGTCGCGGCAGCCGCCTCGACCGCGGGCATGCGGTTCTCGTCGACCCAGACGGTGAGCGTCTGCCCGGCGCCGTCGATGGGTGCGGCCTCGGTGGGCTCGGCTTCGCCGCCCGTGCCCGAGCTGCAGCCTGCCAGTAGTGCCGCGGTCGCAAGAAGTGCGACCCCGGCGCCGATGTGCTTGCGCATGGTTTTCCTTCCAAGGAAGGGCCGATCCGGCGCTGTCTCGTTGATCGCGCCGTCACGACCGTTTGGTTACTCTCAGTGCCCGGGATGGGTGGTGCTGGGTGTTCGAGCGCCTCGCTCTGACGGTATCCCGGAACCTGGGGCGAGGCTAGGGATTGCCGCCTGTGGAGCGACCACCCCCCTGGGTGTCCGCGATCGGCGTGCGCAACACCGCGACGCCGCCGGGTTCTACGGTGACGGAGCCGTCGACGACGGTCCCGCCCAGGATCTCTTCGCCCGAGCCGGCGAGCTGTGCCGGGGTGTCGCGGTGGTTGACCGCGATCACGTACCGGGCGTCCTCGCCGTGGCGGACCATCACCTCGAGGCCCTCGGGGTGGCCGGGCAGCTCGACGCCGGCATCGGCGTAGACGGCGCCGAGCAGGGTCGACAGGCCCGCGGCGTCGAGGCGGGTGCTGACGTACCAGCCGGTGCCCTCGCCGTGGGTGTTGCGGGTGATGGCCGGCTTGTCGGCGCCGGGACCGTCGACGTAGGTCGCGACGACGTCTGCGCCCTCCAGGGCGATGTCCTCGGCCCAGGCGTCGGCGGAGAGCGCGTGCGGGTCGTCGCCCGCGGCGCCCGTCCACGACACCGTCACGCCGTCTCCGTCGCGGAGCGGCAGGAACTCCTCGACCGTCAGGCCGAGTGCGTCGCGGAGCGGAGCCACGAAGCCGCCGGGGTGCACGGCGTCGTTCTCGTCGACGATGGCCGAGAAGAACGACACGAGCAGCGTGCCGCCGGCCTCGACGTAGCGGGTGAGGTTCGCGGCGTCCTTCGTGCTCAGCAGGTACTGCGCGGGGGCGACGACCAGCTTGTACTTCGACAGGTCGTGGCCGGGGAGGGCGAAGTCGACGGCGACGCCGTCGCGCCAGAGCTGCTCGTAGAACGCGCGTATCTGGTCGGCGTGGGTGATGTCCTCCGACGGGCGCCATTCGAGGTCCTGGGCCCAGAACGACTCGAAGTCCCAGAGGATCGCCACCTCGGGCTGCACGGTCGACCCGCGGACGCCCGCGACGCGCTGGAGCGCGCCGCCGAGCTCGACGACCTCGCGCCAGACGCGCGATGTGGTGCCGGCGTGCGGCACCATCGCGGAGTGGAACTTCTCGGCGCCCGAGCGCGAGGCGCGCCACTGGAAGAACATGATCGCGTCGGCGCCGCGGCCGAGGTGCGTGAAGGAGTTGCGTGCCATCTCGCCGGGGCGCTTCGCGATGTTGCGGGGCTGCCAGTTGACCGCCGAGGTGGAGTGCTCCATCAGGATCCACGGCTTGCCGCCGCCGACCGAGCGGGTGAGGTCGGCGGCGATCGCCAGGCCGATCTCGCCCTCGGGGTCGGCCGCCCACAGGTAGTGGTCGTCCGAGACGATGTCGACCTCGCGCGCCCAGGCCCACATGTCGGTGGTCCAGCTCTGGTTGGCCATGAAGTTGGTGGTGACCGGGAGCGACGAGTGCGCGCGGATGGCGTCGCGCTCGGCGATGAAGCAGTCGCGCAGCTGGTGGTCGGTGAACCGCGCGAAGTCGAGGCGCTGCGCCGGGTTGACCACCGACGGGGCGGCGGCGGGCGCGCCGATGTGGTCCCACTCTCCGTACCGCTGGCCCCAGAACGTGGTGCCCCACGCGGCGTTGAGCGCGTCGAGCGTGCCGTACCGTGCGCGCAGCCACTTACGGAAGGCGGCGACCGACTGCGGCGAGTAGTCCTCGCCGACCGGCACGCCGTACTCGTTGTGGACGTGCCACATGACGACGGCAGGATGCTGCGCGTACCGCTCCGCGAGGGCCGAGGCGATGCGCACGATGGCCTCGCGGAACACCGGCGACGAGTGCGACGCCATGCCGCGGGCACCGAAGCCCTGCACGACGCCGTTGCGGTCGATCACCCGCGCGTCGGGGTGGTTCGCGAAGAACCATGCCGGGGGCGAGGCGGTCGGGGTGCCGAGGTCGACACTGACGCCGTTCTCGTGCAGCAGGTCGAGGAGCTCGTCGAGCCACGCGAAGTCGAACACGCCCTCGCTCGTCTCCAGCAGCGCCCACGAGAAGATGCCGACGCTGACCAGGTTGACGCCGGCCTCGCGCATGAGGGCGGCGTCTTCGCGCCAGACCTCGCGCGGCCACTGCTCGGGCGTGTAATCGCCGCCGTAGGCGAGGCCGTCGATCGCGGGCCAGGGGAGGGACGTCATGACGCTCCATCGGGTCGGAAGTGTTGCGGTTTTCATCTCAGTGCACGACTGGGACCGGTCACAGTTCTACCTCACCGAGGTGACGATCGCGCATCGTTCGCACGGAACCGTTACCCAACTGTGACCGGTCCCAGATTCGCGCCCGGAAAGCTCCCCAACGCGTGCCGCGCGGGGTAGAGTCGCTGGTCGTGGAGGAGACGACGAGCGTCCGGCGAAAGCCCACGATCCGCGATGTCGCCGCCGCGGCAGGCGTGTCGCGGGGCACCGTGTCGCGTGTGATCAACGGCGGTCACTGGGTCTCGCCCGACGCGCGCATCGCCGTCGAAGACGCCATCCGGCGCACCGGCTACACCGCGAACCACGCAGCGCGCAGCCTCGCGACCGGCCGCGCGAACTCGCTGGCGTTCCTGCTCACCGAGCCGCAGCACCTGCTGTTCGCCGATCCGACGTTCGCCCTGCTGCTGCGCGGCGCGGCCGAGGCGCTCGCCCAGCGCTCGATGACGCTGGTGCTGCTCGTCGCCGGAACCCCTGCCGAGCGCGCGAGCGTCACGCACTTCGTCAGCGCCGGCCACGTCGACGGCGTGCTGCTCATCTCGTCGCACGAGTCCGACCCCCTGCTCGAGGAGCTGCTGGGCGCCGGGGTGCCGACGGTGAGCTGCGGCATCCCGCTCGGCCACGACGTGCAGCTGCCGACGGTCTCGGTCGACGAAGAGGGCTCCGCCCGCACGATGACGCGATACCTGCGCGAGCAGGGGCATCGCCGGATCGCCATGATCGCCGGCCCCGCCGACACCCCGGGCGGCCGCTACCGGCTCGTGGGCTTCCAGAGCGAGATGGGGGATGCCTTCGATCCCGCCCTCGTGGAGGTCGGCGACTACTCCCAGGAGTCCGGCGCCGTCGCGATGGGCCGCCTCCTCGAACGCGGGGGTGACATGGACGCCGTGTTCGCCGCCAGCGACCTCATGGCGGCAGGCGCGATCGCGGCGGCGCGACGCGCCGGGCTGCGCGTGCCCGAAGACATCGCGATCGCCGGCTTCGACGACTCGGGTCTCGCGGCGACGCACGAGCCGCCGCTCACCACGATGCGCCAGCCGTGGGAGCAGCTCAGCGAGCAGATGGTGTCGCTCGTGCTCGAGGTGATCGCCGGGCGCAGCCCCGCCGCGGTCACGCTGCCGACGACGCTCGTCGTCCGCGCGAGCGCCTGAACGCCCGCGGAATGTGACGAAACGGCGTCCCGGGGCGCCGGCATCCGTCGGTTCCGTCACGGCGCCGGAAGGCGCATCCCGCGCAATTAGACTTCACGGGTGACTTCTGGCCGCTCCTTCTACATCACGACGCCGATCTACTATCCGAGCGACGTCCCCCACATCGGCCACGGCTACACGACCGTGGCGGTCGACACCCTCGCGCGCTGGCACCGCCAGGGCGGCGACGACACGTGGATGCTCACCGGCACCGATGAGCACGGCCAGAAGATGATGCGCGCCGCGTCGGCGAACGGCGTCACCCCGCAGGAGTGGGTCGACAAGCTCGTCACCGAGGCGTGGTTCCCGCTGCTCACCTCGCTCGACGTCGCCAACGACGACTTCATCCGCACCACGCAGCCCCGCCACGAGGAGCGCGTGCAGCAGTTCGTGCAGGCCATCTACGACCGCGGGTACATCTACGCGGGCGAGTACGAGGCGCTGTACTGCGTGGGCTGCGAGGAGTTCAAGCCCGAGTCCGAGATCGTCGACGGCACCGGGGCGTTCGAGGGCCTCAAGGTCTGCGCGATCCACTCCAAGCCGCTCGAGCTGCTGCAGGAGAAGAACTACTTCTTCAAGCTGTCGGAGTTCCAGGACAAGCTGCTCGAGCTGTACTCGAGCGTGCCCGACTTCGTCCGCCCCGAGTCGGCGCGCAACGAGGTCGTGTCGTTCGTGAAGAACGGGCTGAAGGACCTGTCGATCTCGCGGTCGGCGTTCGACTGGGGCATCCCGCTCCCGTGGGACGAGTCGCACGTCATCTACGTCTGGGTCGACGCGCTGCTCAACTACGCCACCGCCATCGGCTACGGCACCGATCCCGAGGACTTCGCCCGCCGCTGGCCCGCCTACCACGTGGTCGGCAAGGACATCCTGCGCTTCCACGCGGTCATCTGGCCGGCCATGCTGATGGCTGCGGGCGTCGAGGTGCCGCGCGGCGTCTTCGCGCACGGCTGGCTGCTCGTCGGCGGCGAGAAGATGTCGAAGTCGAAGCTCACCGGCATCGCCCCGACCGAGATCACCGACGTGTTCGGCTCCGACGCGTACCGGTTCTACTTCCTGTCGGCGATCGCGTTCGGCCAGGACGGCTCGTTCTCGTGGGAGGACCTGTCTGCCCGCTACCAGGCCGAGCTCGCCAACGGCTTCGGCAACCTCGCATCGCGCACGATCGCCATGATCGAGCGCTACTTCGAGGGGATCGTGCCACCCGCGGCGTCGTACCTGGAGGGCGATCTCGCGATCCAGAAGACGGTGGCGGATGCCGCGGCGGCGGCCGACGCGGCGATGGAGAAGTTCCGCATCGACGAAGCGATCTCCTCGATCTGGACGATCGTCGACGCGCTGAACCTGTACATCACCGAGAACGAGCCGTGGGCCCTCGCCAAGGACGACGCCCAGCGCGCGCGCCTGGGCACGGTGCTCTACACGGCGGCCGAGGGGCTGCGCGCGTTGGCCGTGCTGCTGTCGCCGGTCATGCCGGCGTCGACCGAGAAGCTGTGGATCGCGCTCGGCGCGGCCGAGACGATCGGGCGCCTGCAGGACCAGAACGTGCGCGAGGCCGGTGCGTGGGGTGTGCTGCGCCCGGGCTCGTCGGTGAACGGTCTCGCCCCGCTGTTCCCGCGCATCGAGCAGGCGTGATGGCGCGTTTCGTCTCGCTGCGCTCGCTCAACGACCGGATGCGCGGCGCGCTCACCCCCGGTCGTTGAGCGACGAGCGAAGCATCATCACCCCGGTCGTTGAGCGACGAGCGAAGCGAGGAGACGAAACGATGACCCACCCGCCTGTGCCGTACCCCGCCGAGGGCACCGATCCGTCCGCGTACGTCCGCACGCGCGAGAAGGGGTCGCGCGACGTGTCGTACCCGGCGGCGCCCGAGCCGCTCGCGGTGCCGGTGTACGACAACCACTGCCACCTCGAGATCGAGGACGGCGTCGGCCTCTCGCTCGGCGAGCAGCTGACCCGTGCCGGCGAGGTCGGCGTGGTCGGGGTGGTGCAGGCAGGTGGCGACATCGACTCGAGCCGCTGGTCGGCGTGGGCGGCGGCATCCCACCCCCGTGTGCTCGCCGCGGTGGCGATCCACCCGAACGAGGCGCCGGCGTACGCCGCCGCCGGGCGCCTCGACGAGGCGATCGCGGTGATCGACGAGCTTGCGGCGCAGCCGCGCGTGCGTGCGATCGGCGAGACGGGCCTGGACTTCTTCCGCACCGAGGCAGACGGCATCCCGGCTCAGTACGAGAGCTTCGAGGCGCACATCGCGCTGGCCAAGAAGCACGCCGTCGCGATGCAGATCCACGATCGCGATGCCCACGACGCCGTGCTCGAGACCCTCCAGCGCGTCGGGGCTCCGGACCGCACGGTGTTCCACTGCTTCTCGGGCGACGCCGAGATGGCGCGGATCGCGGGGGAGCGCGGGTACTGGCTCTCGTTCGCGGGCAACGTCACGTTCAAGAACGCGCAGAACCTGCGCGACGCGCTGGCGGTGATCCCGCGCGAGCGGATCCTGGTCGAGACGGATGCTCCGTTCCTCACTCCCACGCCGCACCGCGGCCGGCCGAATGCGCCGTACCTGATCCCGGTGACGGTGCGGTTCATCGCTGCCGAGCTGGGTGTCGACGTCGACGAGCTGTGTGCGCAGATCGCCGCGAACACGCTCGAGGTGTACGGCGCCTTCGAGGACTGACGACATGGCCGACGACGAGCTGTGGGACGTGACGGATGCCGCGGGCGTGCCCACGGGCCGCACGCATCGCCGGGGCGACCCCGGCTTCCCCGTCGGACTCTTCCACGTCGTGGCGTCGGTGTGCGTCGTCCGCGGCGACGGTCTCGTGCTGATGACCGAGCGGGCCGCGGCGAAGGACTGGCCGCTGTGCTGGGAGTTCCCGGCCGGTTCGGCCCTCACCGGCGAGACCAGCGCCGAGGGTGCGGCGCGCGAGCTCGCCGAGGAGGCCGGTGTGCGGGTGGACGCCGACGAGCTGACCCTCGTCGGCCGCGTCCGGGAGCGGACCGCCCTGTTCGACCTCTACGCCGTGCGCGTTCCGGGTGCCCCGCAGCTCACGCTCGACCCCGAAGAGGTGCGCGACAGCGCCTGGGTGACCTTCGCCGAGGCGATGCGTCGCTGCGACGCCGGCGAGATGGCAGGCCCGTGGGTGCCTCGGCTCGCCCAGCTGGGCGAGCGCCTCGCCGCCTTCGTCGCGGCGTAGCCCGCGCCCCCGTCAGTCGACGAGGGGACGGCCGCCCTCGCCCGGCTCCTCCGGGAGGTCGTCGACGGCTTCGTCGCCGAGCACCGGCTTCGCCGCGGCGATGTGCGAGATCGACCGCCAGACGAGCAGCAGGGTGATGGCCGAGCCGGCGAACGCGAACCACCACGGCGCCGTCAGGCCCCAGGTCTGGGCCAGCACGCCGCCGATGAACTGGCCGATCACGAGGCCGCCGAAGACGCCGACCATGTTGACGGAGGCGATGCGCCCCTGCAGCTCCATGGGCACGAGGCGCTGACGCACGGTCGTCGAGATCGTGCCCCAGACGAACGCGTACAGGCCGAACCCGAACATGATGACGAACGCCACCCACTCCGATGTGGTCAGCGCGAACGCGAGGTGCATGAGCACCTCGCAGCTGAGGCACACGCGCATGAGCGTGGCGAACGACACGTGCTTCTCGAGCCAGCCGAAGCCGAAGACGGCGATGAATCCGCCGAGCGCCGACGCGGTCGTCAAGGCGCCGTAGCCGACGGGCCCCATCCCGAGGTGCTCGGTCGCGTAGAGCACGAGCACGCCCCACGGCGCCGCCCAGGTGACGTTGAAGACCAGGATGATGATCACCAGCGTGCGCACCGGCGCGTTGCCCCGCAGCCACCGGAGGCCTTCGCGGATCGCGTGGGTCTTCGACCCGGTGCCGTCCGCCGACGCATGCTCGGGCACGGGAGTCCGCGTGATGCGCGAGATGAGCAGCACGGCCAGCGCGACGCACAGCACCTGCAGGAGGAACGGCCAGAACGAGCCGAGCGCGAAGAGGAACGCGCCGAGCGGGGGGCCGGCGAGCTGGTTCGCGACGAGGTAGCCCGCCTGCATCCGGGCGTTGCCGATTCCGAGGTCGGCGGGCCCCACCACCATCGGCAGCAGCGTGCTGCCGGCCGAGTCGGCGAACACCTCCGCGGTGCCGTAGAGGAACGCGGTGGCGAGCACCATCCACACCGTCGCGTGGCCGCTGATGAGGAACCCGACGAGGGCGAGCACGATCACCGCGCGCACGCCGTTGGCGAGCATCACGAGCCGCCGGCGGTCGTGGTGGTCGGCGACGGCGCCCGCGAGGAGGCCGAACAGCAGCCACGGCAGGAACTGCATCATGGCGCCCGCGGCGACGAGGATCGGCGACGAGGTGAGCGATG
The DNA here is from genome assembly GCF_017831975.1 of Microbacterium terrae. NCBI lineage: Bacteria > Bacillati > Actinomycetota > Actinomycetes > Micrococcales > Microbacteriaceae > Microbacterium > Microbacterium terrae. The sequence continues at coordinate 901,212 of NZ_JAFDSS010000001.1, forward strand.
CGATCAGCAGGGGAGCGGCGGCGAGGGCGATCCCGTCGCCGAGGTTGCTCGTCCACGAGGCCGACATCAGCCAGCGGAAATCGGTGCCCATGCGGCGGGGCGCGATCATCTCGCCGAGGGAGGGCATCCCGACATCCTATGCTTGCGACTCCGGTCGCGTCACGACGTCCGCCGGCGTCCGGGCACCGCTACGATCGTCGGATGCCCGTCGCACTCGTCACCGGATCAGCCCGCGCGAACAGCATCGCGGCGGGCATCGTGCCGCGGCTGCGCGCCGACGGCTGGACCGTCGTGACGAGCGATCTGACGGATGCCGACGTCGTGTGCGACCTGTCGGACCCGGATGCCCCGGCCCGGCTGATCGCCGAGGTGGCGGCTGCGCACGGCCCCGTCGCCGCGATGGTGCTGAGCCACGCGCACGACGTCGAGACCGGCGTCCTCGACACCACCGCAGAGAGCTTCGACCGCCACGTCGCGGTGAACGCCCGGGCGAGCCTGCTGCTGATCGCGGCGTTCGCGGGCCAGGTGCCGGCATCCGGCGGTGCGATCGTCGCGCTCACGAGCGACCACACCACCGGCAACCTGCCCTACGGAGCGTCGAAGGGAGCGCTCGACCGCATCGTGATCTCCGCCGCGCGCGAGCTGGGTCCGCGCGGCATCTCGGCGAACGTGCTCAACCCCGGTCCGATCGACACGGGGTGGATCACCGAGGACTTCCATCGCGAACTCGTGCCGATGCATCCGCTCGGGCGTCTCGGCACGCCCCGTGACATCGCCGCGTACGTGAGCTTCCTCGTCTCCGACGAGGGCCGCTGGGTCTCCGGGCAGCTCCTGCACGCCGACGGCGGCTTCTCCGCGCGGTACTGACCGCCGTGGGTTCCGGGCCTACTTCGTGAAGAGCGTCTCGGTCTGCTCGATGTCCATGCCCTTGGTCTCGGGGATCCGCAGCAGCACGTAGAAGAACGACAGCGCCGCGAATGCCGCGTACATGCCGTAGGTGAGCGGAAGCGACCACGCCGACATCGCGGGGAACGAGATCGTGATGAGGAAGTTCGCGATCCACTGCGCTGCTGCGGCGACGCCGAGCGCCTTGCCGCGGATACGGCTCGGGAAGATCTCGCCGAGCAGCACCCAGACGAGCGGCCCCCACGATGCGCCGAAGCCGATCACGAAGACGTTCGCCGCGACGAGCGCGATCGGTCCCCAGGGAGCCGGGAGCGTGACGTCCTGGCCGGTGCCCTCGCCGAACATGAACGCGATCGCCATCACGCCGAGCGACACGGCCATCATCACCGAGCCGGTGAGGAGGATGGGCTTTCGGCCGACGCGGTCGACCAGGAAGATCGCGATGAGGGTGACCAGCACGTTCGTGACGGAGGTGGCGACGCTGATCGTGAACGAGTCGGTCTCGTCGAAGCCGACCGATTTCCAGAGGCTCGTCGAGTAGTAGAAGATCACGTTGATGCCCACGAACTGCTGGAACACCGACAGGATGATGCCGACCCACACGATGCGCTGAAGGCCCAGAACCGGGCCGCGCAGCGACACACCCGCGTTCTTGCGATCGGTCTCGATGGCGGTCTGCAGGTCGCGGATCGTGTGCTCGAGGTCGGCCTCCGGCACGAGGCGGCTGAAGATCGTGCGGGCCTCGTCGATGCGCCCCTTCGCGATGAGGAAGCGCGGCGACTCGGGGAGGGTGAACGCCAGGATGCCGTACACGGCCGACGGGACGACGCCGACGATGAACATCCAGCGCCACGCCTCGAGGCCGAACCACAGCGGCTCATCCGCCCCGCCCGCCGCGTTCGCGAGGAGGGCGTCGGACAGGAGCGCGGCGAAGATGCCGAGGGTGATGGCGAGCTGCTGCAGCGAGGCCAGACCGCCGCGCACCTGGCGCGGTGCGATCTCGGCGATGTAGGCCGGGGCCACCACCGAGGCGATGCCGATGCCGAGGCCGCCGATCACGCGCCACAGGGCCAGATCCCAGACCGCGAAGGCGAGACCGGCGCCGAGCGAGCTGACGAAGAACATGATCGCGCCGAGGAACATGACGCGCAGGCGCCCCCAGCGGTCCGACAGGTTGCCGGCGATGATCGCGCCGACCGCGCAGCCGAGGAGGGCGATCGCCACGACGAACCCGGTGAGGACGTCGTTGATCTCGAAGTCGGCCGAGATCGAGTCGACCGCGCCGTTGATCACCGACGAGTCGAAGCCGAAGAGGAACCCGCCGACGGCCGCCGCGACTGCGAGGCCGATGGCGCGACGCCCGTAGGGGCTGCGCAGTGAGAAAGCGTCGGCGGGGATCGAGCCGGTCGTGTCCATGCCCGCCACGCTAGCGGCCCGTGCGGCGCCGTGCGAGTGCGCGCGCCGCAACGCCACCTCGTCGGCCCTGCGTACAGTGGACGTCATGCCCGTCACCCTGCTCGGAGCCGCCGAGATCCGCGCGCTCGCCGCCGAACTCGATGTCACTCCGACCAAGAAGCTCGGGCAGAACTTCGTGGTCGACGCCAATACGGTGCGCAAGATCGTGCATGTCGCCGGGGTCACCGCGGGCGAGCGGGTCGTCGAGGTCGGGCCCGGGCTGGGGTCGCTCACGCTGGCGATCCTCGAGGCCGGGGCATCCGTCACCGCCGTCGAGATCGACCATCGCCTGGCGGCGCGGCTGCCCGCCACAGCCGCCGCGCACGGCGTCGCCCCCGAGGCGCTCACCGTCGTCGATGCCGACGCGCTCCGGGTCGCCGAACTGCCGGGCGAGCCGACCGTGCTGGTCGCCAACCTGCCGTACAACGTGTCGGTGCCCGTGCTGCTGCACTTCCTCGAGAGCTTCCCGTACCTCGAGCGCGGGGTCGTCATGGTGCAGTCCGAGGTCGGCGAGCGCCTCGCCGCGCCCCCCGGATCGAAGACCTACGGCGCGCCGAGCGTCAAGGCCGCCTGGTACGGCACGTGGCGACTGGCGGGTACCGTCTCGCGGCAGGTGTTCTGGCCGGTGCCCAACGTCGACAGCGTGCTCGTCGGCTTCCATCGCGACGCCGAGGCGCGCGGCACGGAGGAGGAGCGCCTGCGCACCTTCCGGATCGTCGACGCCGCGTTCCAGCAGCGCCGCAAGATGCTGCGGCAGGCGCTCGCGGCGGTGCTCGGCGGATCGGCGGCCGAGGCATCGGCGGTGCTCGAGAGCGCCGGGGTCGCTCCGACGGCGCGCGGCGAGGAGCTGCGCGTGGAGGACTTCCTGGCGATCGCGCGCGTCGTCTGACGTCGACCTCGTCGGGCGCCTGGCACCGCCGGTTCCGTGTCGTTCCGTGACTGTTCACCGCGGCGCACCGGATCTTCACGAAACATGCCGGTAACATTCGAAGGTCCGCCGTCCCGTTCCACGGGCAGCTCGCCTCGCGGCGGACCGGAGAACCCGCCATGCGCACCGCCGAGTACCCGGCTCCCGACCGCATCCTGCTCCACATCAGCGACACGCACCTGCGTGCCGACGGCACGCGCATCTTCGACGTCGTCGACGGCGCCGAGCGTCTCGAACGGGCGATCTCGGCGATCGAGGCGAGCGGTGCCCGCCCCCACGCGATCGTCTTCACCGGCGATCTCGCCGACCACGGCGAGCCGGGTGCCTACGCGACGCTGCGCACGATGGTCGAGCCCTTCGCGGCGCGCCTCGGCGCCCGCATCCTGTGGGTGATGGGGAACCACGACGACCGCGCCGCGTTCCGCGCCGGGCTGTACGACGACCTCTCGGCCGACATGCGCCCGATCGACCGCGTGGACGAGCTCGACGGGCTGCGCATCGTCACGCTCGACAGCACGGTTCCCGGCGAGCACCACGGCGAGCTGCGCGACGAGCAGCTCGCCTGGCTCGCCGACGTGCTCGCGACGCCGGCCCCGCTCGGCACCGTCCTCGCGATGCACCACCCGCCGGTGCCCGCCGTGCTGCCGCTCGCGGCGAGTGTGGAGCTGCGCGATCAGTCGCGGCTCGCGCGGGTGCTCCGCGGAACCGACGTGCGCACCATCATCGCGGGGCACCTGCACTACTCGACGTTCGCCACGTTCGCCGGCATCCCCGTCTCGGTCGCGTCGTCGACATGCTACGCGCAGGACCTCACCGTGCCCGTCGGCGGCACCCGGCCGCAGGACGGGGCGCAGGCGTTCAACCTCGTGCACGTCTACGACGACACCGTGGTGCACTCGATCGTGCCGGTCGAGGCACCCCGCGTGATGGAGTACATCGACCCGGTCGAGGCGCAGCGGCGCCTGCGCGCAGCGGGGATCGCGCCGGTCAGCGCCTCCCGGACGGATGCGCCGACCGAGCCGATCGCTCTCGTTCGCTGAGCTCGTCGCGCTCCCAGGGCGCCCGCACCGGGAACATCCGCTCGAGGGCGGAGCGCAGCGCGCGCACGCGCAGCTCTTCGGGCACCTCCGCGTCGCCGCCGTCGTTCAGGCAGAACATGTCGACGTCGCGGCGCGCCACGAGCTTCTCCATCCCGCGCAGCGACCCCGCCTGCGTGGTCTGCACGTACGCCACGCGCGGCTGGCGGGTGGCGATCGCGCGCCCGGTCATCAGCGCGTAGTAGTGGTAGAGGCTGTTGGTGACCGAGATGTCGGTGGCGGAGCGGAAGCGGGATGCCGCGGTGCGGGCGAAATCGTCGGGGAAGGTCTGCTCGAGCTCGGCCATCACGCTGCGCAGCAGCGGCGTCGCGCAGTGGTCGAGGTCGCGGACGATCTCGCGGCCGAACCTCTCGTGGAGGAGGGCGCGGTTCACGCGGAGTCCGTTGTCGTGACCGCTGCGGTGCGGGGCGGGGGAGCCGGACCCGATGCGCACGTGGCACTCGACGAACTTGGTCACCCCGCCGGGCGTGAAGAACATCGACGGGTCAACGAGGCGCCCGAAGAACATGTCGTCGTTCGAGTAGAGGAACTTCTCGGCGAGTCCGGGGATGCGGTGCAGCTGCGCCTCGACGGCGTGCGAGTTGTGCGTGGGGAGCACCTCGGGGTCGGCGAAGAATTCCTCGCTGCGCACGATCGTCACCTTCGGGTGGTCGAGCAGCCACGCGGGGGCGGGCGAGTCCGTCGCGATGAAGATGCGCCGGGCCCAGGGTGCGTACATATGGACGCTGCGCAGCGCATAGCGCAGCTCGTCGACGTGCCGGTAGCGCGCGGGGCCGTCGTCGCCCTCGCCGACCACGTACTCCGACATGCGGGCGGCGCGCTCGCGCTGGAAGGCGCTGGACGAGCCGTCGACCCAGGAGAACACGATGTCGATGTCTCCGGTGACCTCGTGCGGATGCGGGTCGAACATGCCCGCGACGGTGCGCCAGGTGCGTCCATAGCGCTCGACCGTCGCGGAGGTGAGGTCGGAGGCGGCGGTGATGCGCCGGAGGAGCGCGTTGTCGTGCGGCGCCTCCACGAGGTCGTCGCCGAAGCGCCAGAACTCCAGCCGCGCGGCCAGCGAGGCGCCGTAGCGCAGCCCGCCGGTGCGGGTGAGGCGCGGGCGGAACACCTTGACGGATGCCGGCGATCCGGTGGCGCGCGCCTCGGTCGCCGGAACCACGGGGGCTCGGCGGGGCTTGAGGTAGAACGGCTCGTGCGCGCCGAGGGCGGCGATCGCATCGTAGGCGCGGGCCTCGTCGGCGAGATCCACGACGAGTGCGGGCACGTCGCCGTCGTGACGCACGAGCATCACGGCGACGCCTGCGTCGCCCAGCGCGTCGGCCACGGCGAGGAGGTCGTCGATGCGCGCCTGAACTGGCGTGACGTCATCGTGGAGCAGGTGCAGGATGCCGCCGTCGAGTGCGATGTCGGGGCGGTCGAACAGATCGGTGTGGGGCTGGTGCGGTGACGGCAGCGCCGAGAGCGTGACCATGCGGCCCCCTTTCTGCGGAGCCGAGTGGAGCCCGCTCCGCAACCATAGGCGCGATGCGTTACGGAGACGTTACCTCCGCGCGGCGGGGGTTGCGCGGTCGCCGGCGGAACCTCCGGGCGCGGCGCTCGCAGGCAGGACGCGCCGAGGCGGTCACGACCGTGCGCGCGGCGCGGCCCGCCGATAGCCTGGACAGCGTGACAGAAGAGCCGCGCTACCGCTCCCGTGGCGGAGACCTCCACCGCCCGTACGCCGCCGCCGATGACCGCTACGACCTCGGCGAGTACCGCCGGGTCGGCACATCCGGCCTCACCCTCCCCCCGATCTCGCTGGGGCTGTGGTGGAACTTCGGCGACAACATCCCGTTCGACAACCAGCGGGCGCTGCTGCGGCACGCCTTCGACAAGGGCATCACCCACTTCGACCTCGCCAACAACTACGGTCCGCCGTACGGGACCGCCGAGACGAACTTCGGGCGCATGATGCGCGAGGACTTCGCCCCCTACCGCGACGAGCTGATCATCTCGTCGAAGGCCGGCTACGACATGTGGGACGGGCCGTACGCCAACGGCGGCGGACGCAAGTACGTCATCGCGAGCGCCGAGCAGTCGCTCCGGCGCATGAGCATCGACTACGTCGACATCTTCTACTCTCACCGGTTCGACCCCGACGTGCCGCTCGAGGAGACCATCGGCGCGCTCGACACGCTCTACCGTCAGGGCAAGGCGCTCTACGTGGGCATCTCGTCGTACAGCGCGGAGCGCACCGTCGAGGCCGCCGCGATCGCCCGGTCGCTCGGAACGCCGCTCGTCATCCACCAGCCGTCCTACTCGATCCTCAACCGCTGGGTCGAGGACGGCCTGACCGGGGCGCTGAAGCAGGAGGACATGGGAGCGATCGCCTTCACGCCGCTCGCGCAGGGACTCCTCACCGACAAGTACCTCGGCGGGGGCCCCGCGGACCGCGCCCAGAAGCGCTGGTCGGTGCCCGACCGCAACCTCTCCGAGAAGGGGCTGTCGCGGCTGCGCGGCCTCGACGTGATCGCCAAGGAGCGCGGCCAGTCGCTCGCCCAGATGGCGATCCAGTGGGTGCTGCGCGACCCGGTGGTCGCCTCGGCACTCATCGGCGCGTCGCGCCCGGCGCAGCTCGACGAGAACCTCGCCGCGCTGAACGGACCCGCGTTCACCACCGAGGAGCTCGAGCGCATCGATGCGCTGTCCGACGGCATCGACGTCGATCTCTGGGCGGAATCGGCCACGCAGTGAGCGAGGCGTACGCCGCCGCCCGCGTGCACGTGCGCGCCCCGGGGAAGCTCAACGTCTTCTTCGAGGTGGGCGATGTGCAGCCCGACGGGTACCACGACGTCGCGTCGGCGTACCAGGCCGTGTCGCTGTACGAAGACGTCTGGGCCGAGCCCTCGGACGACTTCACGATCGCCGTGTCCGGGTCGGTCGACGTGTCGGGCGTGCCCGCCGACGACCGCAACCTCGCGGTGCGCGCGGCCAGGCTCGTGGCCCAGCGCATCGGGCACACCGGCGGCGTGCACCTCGACATCGTCAAGCACGTGCCCGTCGCGGGCGGCATGGGCGGGGGATCGGCGGATGCCGCGGCGGCGCTCGTCGCCTGCGACGCGCTGTGGGGTGCCGACCTCGGCTCGGCGGAGCTCCACCGCCTCGCTGCGCGACTCGGCGCCGACGTGCCGTTCGCCCTCATGGGCGGCACCGCGATCGGCGTGGGCCGCGGCGACCAGCTGAGTCCCGCGCTCGCCAAGGGTCGCGTGGACTGGGTGCTCGTGCCCTCGGGCGACGGGCTCTCGACGCCCGAGGTGTACGCGCATCTCGACCGTCTGCGGTCGTCCCACGACGTCCCGGCGGGGGCGGATGCCCCCGAGGTCGACCCGCGCGTGCTGCAGGCGCTGCGCGGCGGCGACGCTACGGCGCTCGCCGAGCACATCCGCAACGATCTGCAGGCGGCGGCGCTGTCACTCAAGCCCGATCTGCGCGAGGCGCTCGAGGTCGGCGAGGCCTCGGGGGCGCTGGCGGGCATCGTGTCGGGCTCCGGTCCGACGCTCGCCTTCCTCGCCGCCGACGCCGAGTCGGCACTCGAGCTGCAGGTGACGCTGTCGGCGGCCGGGTACGAGGCCCTGCACGTGCACGGCCCGGTTCCCGGCGCCCGTGTCGTCGGCTGATGAGACGATCACTCCTCCGACCGTTCGTGACCACGAAGGGACTCCTCCCATGACCGACTCCATGCAGGCCAGCACGTCCGCAGTCGACCCCGCGGACTTCTTCGCCGCCCCGGTCGACCCGGGCTCGCGCGACCGTCTGGCGGCGACGGGGCTGGACTACCGGGTCGTCGACCACGACGGCTCCGACTTCGCCGCGTGGCTCGGCGTCGTCGGCCGGGGATTCCTCGGCGAGGAGCGCACCGACACGCAGGTCGCCGCGATCCGGGAGCGCAGCGCCCATCGCCGGTCCACCGGCGTGTACGACTCCACCGCGCCGATGGCCGACGCGCCCGTGGCGACGATCGCATCGTGGATCGCCGATCTCACCGTGCCGGGCGGCGCGGTGATCCCCTCCTGCGCGATCTCCGCCGTCACCGTCTCGCCCACGCACCGCCGTCGCGGAATCGCGCGGGCGATGCTGGAGGGCGAGCTCGCCGCGGCGGCAGCTGCGGGTGCTCCGATGGCGATGCTCACCGTGAGCGAGTCGACCCTGTACGGCCGGTACGGCTTCGCCCCCGCCGCGCTGAGCGCCGAATGGCGGATCGACGTGAAGCGCGCATCGTGGATCGGTCCGATCCCCGACGGCCGTGTCGACTTCGTCACCCGCGAGCAGGCGCGTGAGCTGCTCGGCACGATCCATGACCGCAGGCGCCTGTCGACCGCGGGTGAGATCCCGATGCAGCCCGGCGGGTGGGACGGCTACACGGGCACCCGCCCCGATGCCGAGAAAGCCGGTTCGAAGCGCGCCGTGCGCTACGCCGACGCCGACGGCGAGGTCCGTGGCGTCGCCGTGTACACCGTGACCGAGAATCACGACGACTTCACCAAGGCGTCGGTGCACGTCGGCTATCTGCTCGCCGAGACCGATGACGCCTATGCCGCGCTGTGGCGCTTCTTCGTCGAGCTCGACCTGGTGGCCGAGGTGCGCGCCGGCGAGCTGTCGGTCGACGAGCCGCTGCGGTGGATGCTCTCCGACCAGCGCGCCGCGACGGTCACGGTGATGGACCACCAGTACGTGCGCATCCTCGACGTGAAGGCGGCGCTCGAGGCGCGCACCTTCGGCGCCGCCGGGGAGTTCGTGCTCGACGTGGCCGACCCGCTCGGTCACACGACGGGTCGCTGGCTGCTGCGCGTCGACGGCGAGGGGCGCGGCACCGTCTCACGGGCCGATGACGATGCTCCCGCGTGGGCGGTGCCGATCGCCCTCGGCATCGCCGAACTGTCGGCGGCGTACCTCGGCGGTGTCTCCATCGCGACGCTCGCCGCCGCCGGCCGCGTGAAGACGACGGATGCCGCGGCTGCGGCCCGCACCTTCGGGTGGCACACCGCGCCCCGGCTCAGCTTCTGGTACTGAGGCTCGGGCGCAGGCCGGGCATGCGACCCGGTGCAGAGAGCCGTCGCGCGGTCGCCTAGCCTGGAGGGGACATGGCGCATCTTCTCGGGGCCGAGGCCCTCCACCTGGAATTCCCCACCAAGGTCGTCTTCGACGGCGTCTCGCTCGGCATCGACGAAGGCGACCGCATCGGCATCGTCGGCCGCAACGGCGACGGCAAGTCGAGCCTCCTCGCGATGCTCGCCGGCCGCCTCGAGCCCGACTCGGGGCGCGTCACCGTCCGCGGCGGGGTGCGGGTGGGAGTGCTCGACCAGGCCGACACCCTCGACGACGCGCTGACGGTCGCCGAGGCGGTCGTCGGCGACCGCCCCGAGCACGAGTGGGCGGGTGACGCGCGCGTGCGCGACGTGATCGCGGGCCTGCTCACCGGCATCCCGTGGGACGGCCCGGTGCTGGGGCTCTCCGGCGGGCAGCGCCGCCGCGTCGCGCTGGCCGCGCTCCTCACCGGCGACCACGACGTCGTCTTCCTCGACGAGCCCACCAACCACCTCGATGTCGAGGCGATCGCCTGGCTCGCCGCGCACCTCAAGCGACGGTGGTCGCCCACCGCCGGGGGACTCCTCGTCGTCACCCACGACCGCTGGTTCCTCGACGAGATCTGCACCGCGACGTGGGAGGTGCACGACCGCATCGTCGAGCCGTTCGAGGGCGGCTATGCGGCGTACATCCTGCAGCGCGTCGAGCGCGACCGGCAGGCTGCGGCCATCGAGGCGCGCCGGCAGAACCTGGCACGCAAGGAGCTGGCGTGGCTGCGTCGCGGCGCGCCGGCCCGCACGTCGAAGCCCAAGTTCCGCATCGACGCCGCGAACGAGCTCATCGCCGATGTGCCCGAGATCCGCGACAAGACCGAGCTGCAGTCGCTCGCCGTGTCGCGACTCGGCAAGGACGTCGTCGATCTGCTGGACGCCGCGGTGTCGTTTCCCGATCCCGCGACGGGCGCCCTGCGCGAGGTGCTCCATCCGGTGGAGTGGCGGATCGCTCCGGGGGAGCGCACCGGCATCCTCGGTGTGAACGGCGCCGGCAAGTCGACCCTGCTGGGCCTCGTCGCCGGTGACGTCGAGCCCACCGCCGGGCGGGTCAAGCGCGGCAAGACCGTCAACGTCGCAACCCTCACCCAGCGGCTCGACGAGCTGGAGCAGCACCTCGACGACCCGGTGCGGGTGGTGATCTCGCGCCTGCGCACCACGTACACGTTCGGGTCGGGGTCGAAGGCTCAGGAGCTCACCCCCGGCCAGCTCCTCGAGCGCATGGGGTTCGCGAGCGCGCAGCTCTCCACCCCGGTCAAGGATCTCTCCGGAGGCCAGAAGCGGCGCCTGCAGCTGCTGCTGATCCTCCTCGAGCAGCCGAACGTGCTGATCCTCGACGAGCCGACGAACGACCTCGACACGGACATCCTCGCCGCGATCGAGGACCTGCTCGACTCGTGGCCGGGCACGCTCCTCGTCGTCTCGCACGACCGGTACTTCATCGAGCGGGTCACCGACCAGCAGTACGCGATCCTCGGCGGGCACCTCCGCCATCTTCCCGGCGGCGTCGACGAGTACCTGCGGCTGCGGGAGCGCGAGAAGGCCGCGGGCGAGGCGCCGGCGAAGGCGACGGATGCCGCATCCTCGGCACCCGCGACTCCGGTCACGCCGTCTCTCGGCGGCGCGGAGCTGCGCGCCGCGCAGAAGGAGGCGTCCGCGCTCGAGCGGCGGCTCGAGAAACTCGAGTCGCAGATCGGCTCGGCACGCACGGCCCTCGCCGACCACGACCAGTCCGACTACGTGGGGCTGGGGGCCGAGATGGCCCGCATCGGCGAGCTCGAGAAGGAGCGCGACGGCGTGGAGGAGCGCTGGTTCGAGCTCACCGAGCAGATCGGCTGAGACGCGGTCGCCGGCGCGACTACGACGCGATGGTCGGGAAGCTCCAGCTGCCGTCGGCGATCTCGGGGCGCGGGCGGTACAGCCGCACGAGGTAGTTCCATCCCTCGGTGATCGGCAGCACGTTCGGGAGACCGGCGGGGTGGTCGCCGAAGCGGACGGTGATGGTGCCGTCGTCGCCTCGGACGCCCGTGATGTTGTTCACCGTGTACGCGCCCTGCGCGTTCGGCTCGAAGAACCCGGCGGCGTTGTAGACCGAGATCGACCAGAAGCCGTCGACGGGAACGTCGCCGACGGTCAGCTCGTACGACCCGACGGGAAGCCGCGGGTCGACCCCGATGTAGCTCGCCTCCGACGAGGGCAGCCCGCCCCAGCCCGCAGCGGTGCCGATGAGGTGGCGGACGGGGTCGACCTCGTCGGCCGAGCCGAACATCTCGTCGAAGCCGGTCAGGTTGCGTGCGAGGGCGAGGAGCGCATCGCGCGTCTCGTCGAAGGTCGTGGTGTCGTAGTCGGGCATCTCGAACTCCGTCGCGGAGACGGCGTCGAGGGCGATCTGATCCTGGAGCGCCGCGACCGCGGCGACGTCCGCGGCATCCGTCGGGTCGACCAGGGTGCGCACGGCCAGGACGACGTACGGGGTGTCGAACTCGTCGAGCGTCAGCCGGTGCTCTCCCGCGCCGTGGAAGACCGCGTCGATGTAGTGGTGCTCGTCGACCACCATCGCCGACATGTAGCGGTCACCGTGCTCGGGGAGGGTGAACGTCGCGCCGGCGCTGATGTCGACGACGGCGAAGCTGTAGAGCGTGTCGCGGTTCAGCCGGATGACGGCCTGATTCTCGATGTCGGCAGGGGTGCGGCTGTGGAGGAAGCGGTTCACTCCGCCGGCGTTGCGCTGGAGGTCGCGCATCATCCGATGGGTCTCGGCGAGGGCGAAGTTGTCGGCGTTCACGAGAAGACTCATGGTCCGATCCTGGCATCCCGAGCACGGGGGGCCCCGCACGCCGGCCGCCTCGCGGCCGCCGTGTCGGCTCAGGCGTCGAAGCCGAGGCTGAGTTTGCGCAGCAGCCCGGCGAGGCGCTCGCGGTCGCCGCGCGAGAGGGTGCCCAGCAGCAGCGCCTCGGCGTCGACCAGCCGCGTGATCGCGGCATCCACTCGCGTCTTGCCGTCGTCGGTCATCGTGACCAGCACGCTGCGGCCGTCGCCGGGATCGGCCTCGCGCCGCACGAGGCGGCGCCCCACCAGCCGGTCGATGCGGTTGGTCATGGTCCCGCTCGAGACGAGCGTCTGCTGCAGCAGCTGCTTGGGGCTGAGCTGGAACGGCTCGCCGGCGCGGCGGAGCGCCGACAGCACGTCCCACTCCCACGGCTCGAGGTCGCTGCGGCGGAACGCGTCGCGCCGCGCACGGTCGAGGTGCCGCGAGAGCCGGTCGACCCGGGAGAGCACGCCGAGGGGAGAGAAGTCGAGGTCGGGCCGCTGCGCGATCCACGCCTCGACGATCCGGTCGACCTCGTCTGTCTGACTGCCCACCGCCCCACTATCCCACGCATGCGGCATCCGCCGGCGCCCGTCGCGACCGGGCGGGGAGTGCGCGTCTGGCAGACTTGTCGGGGCCGCCGAGCGCGGCGATCCGCCGTGGTGTAATGGCAGCACGACAGCCTTTGGAGCTGTGAGGTCCAGGTTCGAGTCCTGGCGGCGGAGCATGACCACCACCGCATCCTCCGCCCTGGCCGTCGTCGTCCTCGCCGCGGGCCAGGGCACGCGCATGAAGTCGTCGCTGCCGAAGGTGCTGCACCCGATCGGGGGCCGCACGCTCATCGGTCACGTGCTCACCACCGCGCACGCGCTGACGCCCGAGCGGGTCGTCGTCGTGGTGCGCCACGAGCGCGACCTCGTCGCCGCCGCGGTGACGGATGCCGCACCCGAGGCCGTCGTCGTCGACCAGGACGAGATCGCGGGCACCGGCCGCGCCGTGCAGGTCGCCCTCGACGCGCTCGGCGACTTCGCGGGCGACGTGCTCGTGCTGAGCGGCGACGTGCCGCTGCTCGAAGCCGACACCCTCGCGTCGCTCGTGGAGGCGCACCGCACCGGCGACGCCGCGGCGACCGTGCTCAGCGCCGGTGTCGACGATGCGACCGGCTACGGCCGGGTCATCCGCGATGCCGACGGCCGCGTGCTCCGCATCGTCGAGCAGAAGGACGCGAGCGCGGCCGAAGCCGCCGTCACCGAGATCAACGCGGGCGTGTACGTCTTCCGTGCCGGCGAGCTGCGCACGCAGCTCCCTCTGGTGGGCACCGAGAACGCTCAGGGCGAGATGTACCTGACCGACGTGGTGGGGCTGCTGCGGGGCGTGGGCGCGGTCGTCGCCGCCGCACAGGCGCCCGATGCCGCCGCCGCCCTCGGCGTCAACGACCGGGTGCAGCTGGCCGAGGCCGCGCGCATCCTGAACGCCCGCACCGTCCGCCGGCACCAGCTGGCCGGCGTCACGGTGGTCGATCCCGCCACCACGTACATCGACACCGACGTCACGCTCGCCCCCGACGTCACGATCCTGCCGAACACGCACCTGCTGCGCGCGACGACGGTGCAGTCGGGCGCCGTGATCGGCCCTGACACGAGCCTCACCGACTGCGAGGTGGGCGCCGGTGCGGTGCTCCGCCGCGTCGACGGCAACCTCGCGGTGGTCGGCGCCGGCGTCTCCGTCGGTCCTTTCACCCACCTGCGTCCGGGCACCGTGCTCGGCGACGACGTCAAGGTCGGGTCGTTCGTCGAGACCAAGAACGCCCAGGTGGCCGCGGGCGCGAAGCTTCCCCACTTCATCTACGTCGGCGACGCCGAGGTGGGCGAGGCGGCGAACCTCGGCGCCGGCACGATCACGGCGAACTACGACGACGTGAACAAGCACCGCACGATCATCGGCGCCGAAGCCCACACCGGCGCGCACACGGTGCTGGTCGCGCCGGTTAGGATCGGTGATGGCGCGAAGACCGGGGCCGGCGCGGTCATCCGCAAGGATGTCGCCGCCGGGGCACTGGCACTGAGCGTGGCCCCCCAACGCAACCTCGAGGGGTGGGTCGAGAAGAATCGACCGGGAACCGGGGCGGCGCGAGCCGCGGCCCAGGCTCGGTCCGCACAGAAGGCGGACGATGGGGCGCAAGAAGAAGACCATTGAGCTGGACCGCGAGCACGACATCGCTCCCGGACTCGTCGCGAAGACGAAGAAGCGGCTGGTCGTCGCCCGTGGCAGCTCGCACCCGGCCCTCGCAGAAGACGTCGCAGAGCAGCTCGGCACCGAGCTCGTCCCCACCGAGTACCGCACGTTCGCATCTGGTGAGATCCTCACCCGCTTCGAGGTCTCGATCCGCGGCTGCGATTTCTTCCTGATCCAGTCCTTCGGCCCGCCCGTCAACGAGTGGCTCATGGAGACGCTCATCATGCTCGACGCCGCCAAGCGCGCGTCGGCCAAGCGCATCACCGTGGTGATGCCGTACTACCCGTACTCCCGTCAGGACAAGAAGGGCCGCGGGCGCGAGCCGATCAGCGCGCGCCTGGTCGCCGACCTCCTCAAGACCGCGGGCGCCGACCGCGTGATGAGCGTCGACCTCCACGCCGCCCAGATCCAGGGCTTCTTCGATGGTCCCGTCGATCATCTCTTCGCGAAGCCGGTCCTGCTCGAGTACTTCGAGCAGAACCTGTCGGCGACCGACCGCGAGCTCCTCACGGTCGTCTCGCCCGACACCGGACGCGTCCGCGTCGCCGACACCTGGTCTGACAGCCTCGGCGCACCGCTCGCAATCATCCACAAGCGTCGTGACCCGAACGTGGCGAACCAGGTCACCGTGAGCGAGATCGTCGGCGACGTCCAGGGGCGTGTCTGCCTCCTCGTCGACGACATGATCGACACCGGCGGCACCATCGTGAAGGCCGCCGAGGCGCTCAAGGCCGCCGGCGCGGTGCGGGTCATCGTCGCGGCGACGCACGCGATCTTCAGCGACCCGGCTGCGACGCGTCTGCAGAGCGCGGCGATCGACGAGGTCGTCGTCACCGACACGGTCCCGCTGCCCGAGTCCAAGCGCTTCCCGTCGCTCACGATCCTGCCGATCGCGCCGCTTCTCGCGCGGGCGATCCACGAGGTCTTCGAAGACGGATCGGTCACGAGCATGTTCGACGGAGCCGCCTGACCCGAGGGCCAGACCGCACCTGCTTCCGCACCGCACGCACAGAGGGCACGATGACGCAACCGCTGACCGAGGCCCGACTCACCGTGCCGCGCCCGTGGGCGCTGCCGGCCCGTGAGGTTCTCGAGCACCTCGAGGCGGACGCGGGAGGACTCGCGACCGCCGATGCGCAGGAGCGCCGGCTGATCGCCGGGCCGAACCGGCTGCCGGACCCGGTGCGCAAGCCCGCCGTGGTGCGCTTCCTCGCCCACTTCAACGACACCCTGATCTACATCCTGCTCGGGGCGGCGGTCATCAAGGCCCTCATGGGCGACTGGCTCGACTTCTGGGTGATCATGGCCGTGGCGGTCATCAACGCGGTCATCGGGTTCGTCCAGGAGGGTCGCGCCGAGAAGGCGCTGGCCGGCATCCGCGGGATGCTGTCATCCGAGGCTGCCGTGCGCCGTGACGGCGGATGGTCGACCGTGGCGGCCGAGGATCTCGTGCCCGGCGACGTCGTGCGCCTCATGCCGGGCGACAAGGTGCCCGCCGACGTCCGGCTGCTCCATGCCGTGAACCTGCGGATCGACGAGTCGGCGCTCACCGGCGAGTCGGTGCCGTCGTCGAAGTCTGTCGACGAGGTGGCGACGGATGCCGGCATCGGCGACCGGCGCTCGATGGCGTACTCGGGCACGATCGTGATCGCCGGGCAGGGGAGGGGTCTCGTCACGGCGATCGGCCCCGACACCGAGATCGGGAGGATCCAAGGCCTCGCCGACGAGGCGGAGGCGCTGGCGACCCCCCTCACACGACAGCTCGACGGCTTCGGCCGGGTGCTCACCGTCGTGATCCTCGCGATGGCCGCGGTCATGCTGATGATCGGCCGGTTCCTCCACCAGATGCCGTTCGACGAGCTGATCTCGGCCACGATCGGATTCGCCGTCGCGGCGATCCCCGAGGGACTCCCGGCGCTCGTGACGATCACCCTCGCGATCGGCGTGCAGCAGATGGCGAGGCACAACGCGATCACGCGGAAGCTCCCCGCCGTCGAGGCGCTCGGATCCGTGACGACGGTGTGCTCCGACAAGACCGGCACCCTCACGCGCAACGAGATGACGGTGCGGCGGATCGTCACCCCGCTGGCCGAGTACGACGTCACCGGCATCGGGTACGAGCCGGTCGGCGACATCGTGCCCGTGACTGAGCCGACCGACACCCGCGACCTCGCCGCGGTGCTCGCCATCGCGACGCTCTGCAACGACGCCCACATCGTGCAGGACGACGGCGGGGCGTGGACGCTGGTGGGCGAGCCGACGGAGGGCGCCCTCAAGACGGTCGCCATGAAGGGCGGCGCGCGCGTGGTCGGCCGCCGCGTCGGCGTCATCCCGTTCGACTCCGCGAACAAGTTCATGGCCACCCTCCACGAGGGCACCGACGGGTCGCGCGCGATCCTCGTCAAGGGCGCGCCCGACCGCCTCCTCGAGCGCTCCCTCACCCAGCGCGGTGCGAACGGCGCGGAGCCGCTCGACGTCGTCCGCTGGACCGCGGCGGTCGACGCGCTGAGCGCCGACGGCCTCCGCGTGCTCGCCGCCGCTCGCAAGCCGGTCCGCGCCGACACAGCCGGGATCGAGGTCGACGATCTCGCCGACCTCGAGTTCCTCGGGCTCTGGGGGATCGTCGACCCGCCACGCCCGGAGGCGGTCGACGCGATCGCCGACTGCCACGCGGCGGGCATCCGCGTGAAGATGATCACCGGCGACCACGCCGGAACCGCCGTCGCGATCGCGCGCGAGATGGGGCTCGTCGGCGAAGACGCCGAGGTGCTCACCGGCGTCGAGCTCGAGGCGCTCAGCCAGGAGCAGCTGAAGGAGGTCGTGCGCGACGTCGACGTGTACGCCCGCACGAGCCCCGAGCACAAGATCCGCATCGTCCGCGCGCTGCAGTCCCACGGCGAGGTGGTCGCCATGACCGGCGACGGGGTGAACGACGCCCCGGCGCTCACGCGCGCCGACGTCGGCATCGCGATGGGCATCAAGGGCACCGAGGCGACGAAGGAGGCCGCAGAGTTCGTGCTGGCCGACGACAACTTCGCGACGATCCGCAGCGCGATCGCCGAAGGCCGTCGCATCTACGACAACCTGCGCAAGTCGATCGTCTTCCTGCTGCCGACCAACGGGGCGCAGTCGCTCGTCATCCTCGTCGCGGTGGTGTTCGGCCTGACGCTGCCGCTCACGAGCGTGCAGGTGCTGTGGGTGAACATGGTGACGGCGCTCACCCTCTCGCTCGCCCTCGCGTACGAGCCCGCCGAGCGCGGCATCATGCGCCGCCCTCCGCGCGCCTCGGGCGGGCCGATCATCGACGGTCGCGAGCTGGCGTTCGTGCTCGTCACGTCTCTTCTCATCGGCGGCGCGACGCTCGCGGTCTTCTACCGCGCGGTGGCGGCGGGTGTCGACGTGCCGACCGCGCGCACCGAGGCGGTGCTCATGCTCGCGCTCGGTCAGTTCGCGTTCCTCCTCAACTGCCGGTTCCTGAGCCGCTCGAGCATCACCCTCGATGTGCTGCGCGGCAACCCCGCCGTCTGGTGGTCGGCATTGGCGCTGCTCGTGCTGCAGATCCTCTTCACCTACGTGCCGTTCATGAACACGCTGTTCGAGTCGCGGCCGCTCCCGGCTGTCGAATGGGTCACACCGGTGGTCTTGTCGGTCGTGATCTTCTTCGCTGCGGAGGCGCTCAAGATCTCGCTGCGTCGACGCCCGACGCCGCAGACGCATCG
Organism: Microbacterium terrae; assembly: GCF_017831975.1. Taxonomy (NCBI): domain Bacteria; kingdom Bacillati; phylum Actinomycetota; class Actinomycetes; order Micrococcales; family Microbacteriaceae; genus Microbacterium; species Microbacterium terrae. Next base: position 919,478 of record NZ_JAFDSS010000001.1, read on the forward strand.
GGCGCTCCAAGGTGCCTCATAGACTCGCGCGTCAGGATCGAACTCCCCCACACACGACCCCGCCCCAGGAGGCCGCCATGCTTCGCACCCCCGTCTCGTCCCGTCCCGTCCGCGCCGGAATCGGCGCCGCCGCACTCACCGCCGCCGGGGTCGCGCTGCTCGCCGGGTGCGCCACCGCGGCCGACACGACCGACACCTCGAGCGACAGCTCCGACACGTCGACCGACACCGGATCGTCGGATGCGGGCACGGCGACGTACGCCGACGGCACCTACACCGCCGAAGGGTCGTACTCCACGCCCGAGTCGGTCGAGCAGATCAGCGTCACCGTCACCCTCGAGAGCGACGTGATCACCTCGGTCGAGGTCGTCGGCGATCCGCAGAAGGCCGAGTCGAAGCAGTACCAGTCCCAGTTCATCGGCGGCATCTCCGACGCCGTCGTCGGTCAGGACATCGATGAGATCTCGGTCAGCCGCGTCGCCGGCTCGTCGCTCACGAGCGGCGGCTTCAACGACGCGATCGAGACCATCAAGGCCGACGCGGCGGCCTGATCGCCGTGACTTCCGCGGTGTGGCGCTTCGAGGCGATCGGCACCGTCTGGGAGATCGAGACGCCGTCTGCGCTGCCGACGCCTGCGCGGCAGCGGATCGCTGACGTCATCGACCGGTTCGACCGCGAGTGGTCGCGATTCCGCGACGACTCCGTCGTGCGCTCCCTGGCAGGAGGGGGCGCGACGGATGCTCCGCCCGACGCGGCAGCCATGTTCGAGGTGTACGCCGAACTCTCCGACGCCACCGGCGGGGCTGTCGACCCCCTCGTCGGTTCGGCTCTCGAGTCACTCGGCTACGACGCGGCGTACTCGCTGCGCGGCGGGGAGCCCGAACCCCGGACGATGCCCTGGCGTGACATCGTCAGCTGGACGGGCGGAGAGCTGCGCCTCCGCCGCCCCGGCCTCCTCGACGTGGGGGCGCTCGGCAAGGGACGGCTCGTGGATCTCGTCGCCGACGAGATCCACCGCACGGCGCCCGGCGCGGCCGTCGTCGACGCGGGAGGCGACATCCGCGTCTCGGGAGCGACGGAGCGCATCGGACTGGAGCATCCGTACGACCTCACCCGGGCGATCGGGGTGTGGGAGGTGACGGATGCCGCGCTGTGCGCGTCAGCGGTGAACCGCCGTGCCTGGGGTGACGGACTCCACCACGTGCTCGACGCCCGCACCGGACTGCCCGTGCGCACGATCGCCGCGACCTGGGCCGTCGCCCCGACGGCGATGATCGCCGATGCCGCGAGCACTGCGCTGTTCTTCGACGGGGGACCGGCTCTCGCGCACGAGTGGGGGGTGGAGTGGGTGCGCATGACCACCGACGGCGCAGTGGAGTGGTCTCCCGGATGCAGCGCCGAGCTCTTCTCGAGACGGGATAGCGTGGACCGGTGACCGAAACGAACGGTGTGATGTGATCGGCTCGCTGACGGCGGGATGGAACCGCGTGTACGCGGTGCTCGGCAAGGTGTCGATGTACCGACTCGTGTATCTCGCCTTGGCGGTTCTCGCCGTGATCGCGATCATCGAATCGTTCTTCGGCCTCGTCGGGCCCGGGCCGGCGGAGCTGCTCGTGACCCTCGCTGTGCTGTCGGCGGTCTGCATCGGCGTCGACGCCGCGGCTCAGCGGGTGCTCCAGCTGCCGTGGCGGCTCGAGTCGTCGCTCATCACCGCCCACATCCTGCTCTTCGTGCTGCGCCCCACTCTCGACCTCGCGGCGCTCGGCGGCATCGCCCTCGCCGCCGCGATCGCGTCGCTGTCGAAGTACCTCCTCGCCTGGCGCGGCCGCCATATCTTCAACCCCGCTGCCGTCGGCGCGACGGTGCTGAGCCTCCTCAGCCTCGCCTGGCCGGCGCTCGGCTCGTCGGCGTGGTGGGTCGGCACGCCGGCGCTCGCCGCGCCCGTCATCATCCTCGGCGCCGCCGTGCTGGTGCGCACCGAGAAGGTGCGCGTCGTGCTCGTCTTCCTCGTGATCGCGGTGGCGGTTGCGGTGCTGCGCACGTCGGCGCAGTACCAGGCGGCCGGGCTCGAGTTCGATTCGCTGGAGCTCTTCACGCAGATCCTCTGGTCGTCGCCGTTCCTCTTCCTCGGCGCCTTCATGCTGTCGGAGCCCCTGACCCTGCCGCCGCGTCGCTGGCAGCAGTTCACGGTCGCCGCAGTCGTGGGCGTGCTCGCCGGCTGGCCCATCCCGCTCGGCGAGATCTCGCTCGGCCAGGAGCGCGCGCTGCTCATCGGCAACCTCGTCGCGTTCGCCTTCGCGGTGCGCACGGCAGTGCGGCTCACGCTGGTGTCACGCGCAGCGCCCACCGCGAGCGTGCAGGAGCTCACCTTCCGGGTGCACGACCGCCTCCAGTTCCTGCCCGGCCAGTACCTCGAGCTGGAGGTGCCCCACCGGCATCCCGATGCGCGCGGCACCCGGCGGGAGTTCAGCATCGCGTCGGCCCCCGCCGATCTGCCGCTTCTCACCCTCGCCTTCAAGGACAGCGGTTCCGGCCCGTCGCAGAGCTCGTACAAGAAGGCGCTCGCCGAGGTCGAGCCGGGGGAGCGCCTCGCGATCACCGGCGTGTGGGGTGACTTCCTGCTGCCCAAGCGCTCAGCTGCGCCGGTGCTCATGGTGGCGGCCGGCATCGGGGTGACGCCGTTCATCTCGCAGCTGCGTCAGCTCCACGCGACCGGAGATGACCGCGACGTCGTGCTGGTGTACGTCGCGTCGGATGCGTCCGAGCTCGTGTACCGCGCCGAGATCGAGGCATCCGGAGTCGACGTCATCGTCTTCACGCGCGACCGGCCGGCCGACCTCCCGGCGAACTGGACCTGGGCCCAGGGTGTGCGCCTCGACGCCGACGGGTTGGTGCGCGTCGTGCCCGACATCGCTTCGCGGCACGCCTACATCTCCGGCCCCGCAGGACTGATCGCCGAGCTCGCTCCGGCTCTCGAGCGAGCCCGGTCGATCACGACCGACGCGTTCAGCGGCTACTGATCGTCGCCCGAGGCCGGCTCGGCGTCGGCGGCCTCGATCATCGGCTCCGCGCCGGCCAGGGCTGCGGGATCCTCGGGGCGTGCCGGCAGCCGCACCTCGAACACGGTGTCGCCCGGCACGCTGCGCACCGAGATGCGCCCGTGGTGGGCCTGCACGATCGCCTTCACGATCGACAGGCCGAGACCCGTGCCGCCGGTCTGCCGCGCGCGTGAGCGGTCGGCGCGCGCGAAGCGCTCGAACAGCTCGTCGGTGATCGCCGGATCGATCCCGGGACCGTCGTCGTGCACCCGCAGCACCGCGTCCTGACCGTCGCGCGTCACCTCGACGGTCACCGTGGTGCCGGCGGGCGTGTGCGTGCGGGCGTTCGCGAGCAGGTTGGCGATCACCTGGTCGACGCGACCCGAGTCCGCGGCGATCACGACGGGCGCCTCGGGCACGTCGATCACCCACGTGTGGTCGGGGCCCGCGGGCCGGGCGTCGCCGACGGCCTCGACGGCGAGAGCGGTGAGGTCGACCGAGCCGTAGACGAGCTCCTGGCCCTCGTCGAGACGGGCGAGCAGCAGCAGATCCTCGACGAGGGTCGTCATACGCAGCGACTGCGCCTGGATGCGCTCGAGCGAGGACTCGGCGGTCTCGATGGTCGCCGCGCGGTGGTCCATGCCGAGTGCTCGGAGCGACAGCTCGGAGTAGCCGCGGATCGAGGCCAGGGGAGTGCGCAGCTCGTGGCTCGCATCGGCGACGAACCGGCGCATCCGCTCCTCATTGCGCTGCCGGGCCTCGAGCGAGGCTCCGACGTGGTCGAGCAGCGTGTTCAGCGACGCCCCGACGCGGCCGATCTCGGTGCGCGGATCGGCGTCGGGCACGCGGTCGGAGATCGACACCTCGCCCTGTGCCAGTGGCAGCTCGGCGACGCGCTCGGCGGTAGCCGCCACCTCGCGCAGCGGCGCGAGGCCGGCGCGGATGGTCCAGGCCGTCGCGGTGGCGAGGAGGATGAGGCCGCCGAGGGTGAGCAGGCCGATGGTGGTGAGCATCTGCGCGATCGTGAAGGCGACCTCGGTGCGCGAGAGGCCGACCACGACGATCGTGTCGCCGGTCCGGCTGCCGTCGACGCGGTACGTGCCGAGCCCGTCGAGCGTGACGACGAGAGGCCCTTCGCCCTGCAGTCCGGCCGCGAGTTCGGCGATCTGATCGTCGTCGAGGGCGACGACCGATCCGTCGTCGAGGGTGACCGCGGCAGTGGCGGGCTGGCCGATCTGCTGCACCGCGAGGAGGAACCCTTCGCGGTACGGCTGCTCCGTGAGGATCTGCTCGGCCGTGGCGCCGGCGCCGACGTACTGGCGCACCTGCACGGCGGTGCGCTCGGTGGTGCTGCGCAGCTGCTCGCTCAGGCCCTGCTCGAGAACATTGCCGAGGATGGCGCTCGTCGCGACGGCGACGAGCACCAGGATGAACGAGGTGATGCCCACCACCGTGACGATGAGCTTGCGCTGCAGCGTCCACGGGCGACGCCGCCGCTTCGGCTTCGCCGGCTCCGCTGTCTCCGCGTCGTCGACGGCGTCTTCGCTGTCGGATGCGTCGGGTGCGGCATCCGTCGTCGCCTTGGTCATTGCGGGGCCTTGATCATGTAGCCGACGCCTCTGACGGTGTGGACGAGCGGCTCGTGGTTCTGGTCGATCTTCTTGCGGAGGTACGAGATGTACAGCTCGACGACGCTCGAGCGCCCACCGAAGTCGTAGTTCCAGACACGGTCGAGGATCTGCGCCTTCGACACGACGCGGCGCTGGTTGCGCATGAGATAGCGCAGCAGCTCGAACTCCGTCGCGGTGAGCTCGATCTCCCGGCCGCTGCGCTCGACCTCGTGGCTGTCCTCGTTGAGCGTCAGGTCTGCGACGCGCAGGATCGGCTCGGCGCCGGCGGCGAACGCCGTGCCCGCGCGACGCATCAGCCCGCGCAGGCGCGCGACGACCTCTTCGAGGCTGAAGGGCTTCGTGACGTAGTCGTCTCCGCCCGCGGTCAGGCCGGCCACCCGGTCGCCGACGGCGTCTTTCGCGGTGAGGAACAGCACCGGCACATCGTCGCCCGACTGACGCAGCCGCTGCAGCACGGCCATGCCGTCGAGGTCGGGCATCATGATGTCGAGCACCATCGCGTCGGGGTCGAACTCGCGGGCGGTCTGCAGCGCCTCGAAGCCCGAGGCGGCGGTGCGCACCTCCCAGCCCTCCATCCGCAGCGCCATCGACAGCAGGTCGGTGAGCATCTGCTCGTCGTCGACGACGAGCACGCGCAGGGACGAGCCGTCGGGGCGGGTGAGTGCGGTAGCGGGTGCGGAGGCGGTCATGGGTCCATTGTGGTGCCGTTCCTATGTGATTCCTATGGCGCGGGCTATGGGCCGGCTGTGAAGTGCACGCCGGCTCTCTTATGCATTTCATAGCCGCCGCCTCGGGAGCGCATCAGTGCCGTTCCTAACGTCGGACTTCGACGGCCGGCAGCGCGCCCGCCAGGAGGAGACCCATGTACATGACCTATCTGCGGCGGGAGCTGGCCGGCCGCAAGAAGCAGACGATCATCGTCGCGTCGGGCCTGGCCATCGCCATCGCCCTCGTGATGATCGTGAACTCGCTGGCGGCGGGGGTGAGCAGCGCCCAGGCGCAGGCGCTCGAGTCGGTCTACGGCGTCGGCACCGACCTGACCGTGACCGGAGCCCAGGCCGAGCCCGGCGAAGGCGGGGGCGGTCAGCGATTCGAGTTCGACGAGGAGGGCGGCTCCACCGGCGACGACGGCACCACCTCGCTCAGCCAGTCGCGGCTGATGACCGAGCCGATGCGCGCGACGCTCGACGCGTCGACGCTCGACACGGTGACGGCGACCGACGGGGTCGCGGCCGCCTCGGGTGCGCTGAGCCTCACCAACAGCACCTTCTCGGGCGAGCTGCCCGAGCGGCCCGATCAGTCCACCGACGGCGGCACCGACCAGGGTCAGCAGCCGCAGCAGGGCGACGCCCAGCAGGGCGGCGGCGGCTTCGGCGGCGGGTCGTTCGACGTCGACTCGTTCACCGTGCTCGGCATCGACGCGTCCGCGGCGGCCATCGGCCCGCTGTCCGCGGTCGAGGTGACCGACGGTCGCGCCCTCGAGACGAGTGACGCCGGTTCGTACGCGGTCGTGCTCGACGCGACCTACGCGACGACCGCCGAACTCGCCGTCGGCGACACCATGGACATCGGCGGCACCGACTTCGAGGTCGTCGGCATCGTGGCATCCACCTCCGACGAGGCCGACACCGCGTCGAACGCCTACATCCCGCTCGATGTCGCACAGGAGCTGTCGGGAGCGGGCGACGTGCTCTCCACCGTGTACGTGCAGGCCGAGTCCTCCGACGCCATCGCGAGCGTGCAGGAGGCCATCGAGGCCGAGCTCCCCGACGCCACCGTCAGCTCGCAGTCCGATCTCGCATCGACCGTGTCGGGCTCGCTCTCGAGCGCATCCTCGCTCATCACGAACCTCGGCACGTGGCTCTCGGTCATCGTGCTCGTCGTCGCCCTCGCCCTCGCGGTGCTCTTCACCATCTCGGGTGTCTCGCGCCGCACGCGGGAGTTCGGCACGCTCAAGGCGATCGGCTGGTCCAACGGGCGCGTCGTCGGACAGGTCGCCGGCGAATCGGTCGTGCAGAGCCTGATCGGCGGCGTCATCGGCCTGATCATCGGCTTCGCCGGCATCCTCGCCATCAACATCGCCGCGCCGACGATCTCGACAGCGCCGACATCGACCGAGCAGACCGGCCCGGGCGGCGGCATGATGGCCGGCGGCGGGCCGGGCTTCGGCGACGCGTCGTTCGCGCAGACGTCGAGCGACATCGTGCTGCAGGCGCCGGTCACCCTCTGGGTCGTCGCAGCGGCCATCGGCCTGGCCGTCGCCGGCGGGCTCCTCGCCGGTGCGTTCGGCGGGTGGCGAGCTGCGCGCCTCAGCCCCGCCGAGGCGCTGCGATCGGTGGGCTGACCGTGTCCGACCCGACCACCACCACGACGACCCCGCCCCACCCGACAGGAGACGACGCCATGACCATGATCGACAGCGATCGAACCGAGACGACGGATGCCGCGCCCGCGGCCATCTACCGCCTCCACGGGGTCACCCGCACGTACAAGCAGAAGGAGCGGATCGTCAAGGCGCTCACCGGCGTCGACGTCGAGATCGCCGAGGGCGAGTTCGTCACGATCCAGGGGCCGACCGGCGGCGGGAAGTCGACGCTGCTGCAGCTGCTGGGCGCGCTCGACCGGCCGTCCGCCGGCTCGGTGCACCTCGGCGCACTCGACATCTCGACGGCGTCGAACGCCGAGCTCGGGCGCGTCCGTGCCACGGAGATCGGCTTCGTGTTCCAGGGGTTCAACCTGATCCCCACCCTGACCGCCGCCGAGAACGTCGACATGGCGCTCGAACCGCTGCGGCTGGCGAAGACCGAGCGCGCCGCGCGGGTCGCCGAAGCTCTCGAGCACGTCGGGCTCGCCGACCGGGCCGATCACAAGCCGACCGAGCTCTCCGGCGGTCAGCAGCAGCGCGTCGCCATCGCCCGCGCGATCGTGAAGCGCCCGCGCGTGCTGCTCGCCGACGAGCCGACGGGCAACCTCGACGAGAGCATGCGCGACGAGATCCTCACCCTCCTCGAGCGGCTCAACGCCGAGGGGCTGACGCTCATCGCCGTGACGCACGACTCGGCGGTGGCGCGCCGGGCGAGCCGTCGCCTGCGCCTCGAGAAGGGAACCGTGCGCGACATCACGCGGTGAGGTCGCCGCTCAGGCGGCACCCGTGGCGTGCTGACGGTGTGCTGCCGGCGGCGGCTCAGCCGGCGGACCGGGCGAAGGCCGCGATGCGATCGAACACCGCATCGCGGCCTTCGTCGATCACCTGTTCCTCGGGGTGGTCGTCGTAATACGCGAGAATCCGCCGGGCGCCCTCGTCGAACGTGATCGTGGTGCGGAAGTCGGGGACGAGCGCAGTGACCTTCGTGTTGTCGAAGACCATGGAGTGTGCCTTGTCGCCGATGAGCGTCGGGCCGAGATCGGGGGCGAACGCGGCGATGGCGTCGGATGCCACGTGCACGAGGTCGGGGCTCGAGACACCTGCCGCATCCGCGAGCCAGCCGTAGATCCGGTTCCACGACGGCGCGTGCGAACCGGTGATCGTGAATGCCTCGCCGATCGCCTCGGGGTTGCCCAGGAGCCCGGCGAACGCGACGGCGAAGTCGTCGCTGTGCGTGATGGTCCACAGGCTCGTGCCGTCGCCGTGGACGATCACCGGGCGGCCGGCGCGCAGGCGCGCGATGTCGGTCCAGCCGCCGAGGGTCGGGATCATCCGCTCGTCATAGGTGTGCGACGGGCGGATGATCGTCACCGGCAGACCGCGCTCGCGATGGGCGGCGACCAGGACGTCCTCGCAGGCGATCTTGTCGCGGGAGTACTGCCAGAACGGGTTGCGCAGCGGCGTGGACTCGGTCACCGGGAGTCGACGCGGGGGCTTCTCGTAGGCGGATGCCGAGCTGATGAACACGTACTGCCCGGTGCGGCCCTCGAACAGGTCGAGGTCGGTGCGGATGTGCTCGGGCGTGAAGGCCAGGAACTCCGCGACCACGTCGAAGCGGCGCTCGCCCAGCGCGGCGCGGACGGCGCCGGCATCGCGGACGTCCGCCTGCAGAATTGTCACCTCGGGCGGGAGCGGGCGGCGTGCGCCGCCCCGGTTGAGCACGGTCACCTGATGGCCGAGGGCGACCGAGCGTCGCACGCAGGCCGCGCTGATGGTTCCGGTGCCGCCGATGTAGAGGATGCTCGTCACGTCCGCGAGCCTACGCCCGCGGAGCGGGATCGGGATCGACGCCGGGCCCGCCATCGGGCGCGGCATCGCGAGGCCCTGGTCGATGTCGGCGGCGACCTCTAACCTGGCGGGCATGAGCAACGACGACCTCGGCGCCGGTGCGGTCAGCACCCTCATCCGTCCGGGCGACGCGGAGTGGGACTCCGCGCGCCGCTTCCATTCCGGCATCGGCTCGCCGGCCGCGATCATCCGCGCGAGCTCCGTCGACGATGTCAGCGATGCCGTGCGCTACGCCGCCGGGCAGCGCCTCGACGTCACGATCCGCGGCGGCGGGCACAGTGCCTGGTGCGGTCTGCCCGGCGGCCTCACCCTCGACATCGGCGCGCTCGACGACGTGTCGGTCGACGGCACGCTTGTGCACGTCGGCGGGGGAGCGACGTGGGGCGCCGTCGCGGCGGTGCTGGCCGGTCACGGTCTCGGGATCAGCTCGGGCGACACCGCGTCGGTGGGGGTGGGCGGGCTCACGCTCGGGGGCGGCATCGGACTCATGGTGCGCGCGTGGGGTCTGGCAGCAGACCAGCTGGTGGGGGCTCAGCTGGTCACCGCGCGAGGAGCCGTCGTCGAGATCGACGACAGCTCGCACTCCGAGCTGATGTGGGCGCTGCGCGGCGGCGGAGGCAACTTCGGTGTGGTGACGCGGTTCGACTTCCGAGCGCATCCGCTCGAGGGCGTCGTCGCGGCGAGTCTCGGCATCGAGGGCGACGCCCGCCCGGTGCTGCAGACGCTGCGCGCCGTGATGGCCGACGCCCCGCGTGAGCTGACGGTGACGTACATGGACGTGCCGGCGATGGACCCGAGCGCACCGGCGGGGGCGTCCATCGAGGCGGTGTGGGCCGGGTCCGACGTCGGCGCCGCGCGTGCCGCCCTCGCACCGCTGCTCGCGCTGTCGCAGGTGAGCGAGCGCGAGTTCGGGCACACGCCGTACCCCGACGTGCTGCTGCACGCACCCGAGTTCGATCCCGAGAACCCGATGCCCGGGTTCGTCGGCGGCAACGCGCTGGTCGAGGTGCTCGACGACGACGTGATCGACCGCCTGGTGTCGTTCCGCGAGTCTCGGCCCGCCTCGGTCGCGATGCTGCGGTCGCTCGGCGGCGCCTATGGCGACATCGAGCAGTCGGCCACGGCGTTCCCCGCGCGTGGAGCCACGTGGTTCGCGATGGCCGGCGCCTTCGACATTCCGGGCATGCTCGACGACGACGCGCGGGCTGCGGCGGAGCGCGACTGGGCGGCCATCGAGGCGCTCGGTGCCGGGGTGTACGGCAACTTCACGACGTCGACCGAGGCGGACTGGGCGACCCGCATGTACCCGCCCGAGACCATGGCGCGCCTCGCGGCCGTCAAGCGCGAGTGGGACCCGACGAACGTGTTCTGCCGCAACCACAACGTGGTTCCCGCCTGACGTCGCCCAGAAACGACCGACGACCGGGGACAGATCCCCGGTCGTCGGTGGTGCGTAGCGAGGCGGTCGGCCTCGCCTGCGTCAGTGGGTGTCTTCGGCTTCGATCTCGGTGCGGTCGCCCGACCACAGCGTGTGGAAGGTGCCTTCCTTGTCGATGCGCTTGTACGTGTGGGCGCCGAAGAAGTCGCGCTGGCCCTGCACGAGGGCGGCGGGGAGCCGCTCGGCGCGCAGCCCGTCGTAGTACGACAGCGACGACGAGAACGCGGGTGCCGGGATTCCGGCGCCTGCGGCGGTCGACACGATCCGGCGCCAGGCACCCTGGGCGCGGCCGAGGGCCTCGACGAAGTACGGCGCGGTGAGGAGCACGGGAAGACCCGGCTCGGCGTCGTACGCGTCGGCGATGCGGTTGAGGAACTGGGCGCGGATGATGCAGCCGGCACGCCAGATCTTCGACACGGCGCCGAGGTCGATGGTCCAGTCGTACTCGGCTGCACCGGCGCGGATCTCGTCGAAGCCCTGCGAGTACGCGACGATCTTCGACGCGTAGAGGGCGAGGCGCACATCCTCGATGAAGGCGTCGACGTCGTCGACGGTGAGCTCTTCTTCAGCGCCGGGCAGGTCGCGCGAGACCGCGCGCTGCTCGGGGTGGCTCGACAGCGACCGGGCGAACGTCGCCTCGGCGATGCCCGACACCGGAACGCCGAGCGAGAGGGCGGTCTGCACGGTCCACGCGCCGGTGCCCTTGGCGCCGGCCTGGTCGAGGATGACGTCGACGAGCGGCTTGCCCGTCTCGGCGTCGATCTGGCGGAGCACCTCGGCCGTGATCTCGATGAGGTACGACTCGAGCTCGCCGGTGTTCCACTCGGCGAACACATCGGCGATCTCCGCCGGAGTCTTGCCGGTGCCGCGGCGGATCAGGTCGTACGCCTCGGCGATGAGCTGCATGTCGGCGTACTCGATGCCGTTGTGCACCATCTTCACGAAGTGGCCGGCGCCGTCGTGGCCGACGTGCGTGACGCACGGCTCGCCCTCGGCGACCGCAGCGATCGACTTCAGGATCGGGCCGAGGGTGACCCACGACTCGTCCGAACCGCCGGGCATGATCGACGGGCCGAGGAGTGCGCCCTCCTCGCCACCCGAGATGCCGGCGCCGACGAAGTTGATGCCGGTCTCGCGGACGGCCTTCTCGCGGCGGATGGTGTCGGTGAAGAGGGCATTGCCGCCGTCGACGATGATGTCGCCGGCCTCGAACACCTCGACGAGAGAGTCGATGACCGCGTCGGTCGGGCCGCCGGCCTTGACCATGATGATCGCGGTGCGGGGCTTGGCGAGCGTCGCGGCGAACTCCTCGTACGAGAAGGCGGGGACGAAGCCCGCCTCAGGGTGGTCGGCGACCAGTTCGTCGGTCTTCGACCGGGAGCGGTTGAAGACCGCCACCGTGTTGCCTTCACGGCTCGCCAGGTTGCGGGCGAGGTTGGACCCCATCACCGCAAGTCCCACCACACCGATATTCGCTGACTGCTCGGTCACTCGAACTCCTCTTTCGTCGATCCTGGTCCAGCCTAGAGTCTGCCCTGCGCGTGTTACACCGCCGGGGCGTGACGCTCACGTCGAGGGGACCCCGATTGTGAGCGCGGTCATCGATCGCACGGCGATCGTCAGTCGAGCCCGCGGAGGCTCTGCACCGCGGCGACCGCATCCGCCGTCGCGGCCGAGATCTCGCCCCACGCCCGCGCTTCGACCGCCGAGGCGGGAAGCATCCACGACCCGCCGACGGCGGCGACCTGGGCGATGCCGAGATAGTCCGCGAGGTTCGCCGGACCGATGCCGCCGGTCGGGAGGAACGTGACATCGCCGAACGGCGCCGCGAGCGCCCGGATGGCCGCCGCTCCGCCCGAGGTCTGTGCCGGGAAGAACTTCACGGTGGTGAGGCCGAGCTCCAGAGCCGCCTGCACCTCCGTGGCGGTCACGGCACCCGGGATCACGGGGACGCCGTGCTCGAGCGCGCGCTCGACGACCGCCCGCGAGGTGCCGGGCGAGACGATGTACTGCGCACCGGCCGCGACCGCCCGATCGACCTGCGCGGTCGTCGTCACGGTGCCGGCGCCGAGGAGGATGTCGCCGCGCTCGGCGACGCGGGCGATGGCGTCCGCTGCCGCCGGGGTGCGGAACGTCACCTCGGCGACCGGGAGCCCCCCATCGGCAAGTGCGCCGGCGATGGCTGCGCCCTCGTCCGCCGTCCGTGCCACCACCACGGGAACGATGCCGTACGAGAAGATCCGATCGTCGATGATGCTCATTTTCCGCCTTCGAGGTGTGCTGAAGTCGAAATGATCATATCATTGGGCGTCGAGGGGTGACGGATGCCTCTCCAGTCACCGACGACAGGCTTCACACATGATCATCCTGGCCCTCGAGTCCAGCACCACCTCCGCGAAGACGATGCTCTTCGATTCCGAGACCGGCGAGGTCTCGGTCCGCAGCCGCCGGTTCGAGGTGCCCGACACCTCGGTGCGCGACGCCGACGCGGTGTACACCCAGCTGATGGCGCTCGGCCGGGAGGCGGCCGCCGGAGCGGCCGTGGACCTCATCGTGCTGAGCGGCACCTGGCATGGACTCACGCTCGTCGACGACGACCTCCGGGCGCTCACGCCGGTGCGGGAGTGGCCCGACACGAGCGCGCAGAACCTCAGCGCCCGTGAGCGCCTCGACCGCGACTTCACGTGGTGGTACTACGAGCGCACGGGCAGCATGGTCAACGCCATCTACCCCGCGTTCAAGCTCATGTGGCTGCGCGAACAGGGCATGCGGATCGACGGTCTGCGGGCCATGGACCAGCCGACGCTCAACTTCGCCCGCCTGACCGGCGAGGTGTCGTCGAACCCCTCGGTGGCATCGGGCACCGGGCTCCTCGGCGCCGAGAGCGCGCAGTGGGACGAGGAGGTCGTGGAACGGCTGGGCCTGCGCGGTGTGATCCTGCCGGAGCTCCACGAGAGCACGCACACCGCTCCGCTCGCGCGCGAGGCGGCGGTGCTGCTCGGGCTGCGCGCCGGCATCCCGGTGCTCACCCCTGGTCCGGACGGCGGGCTCAGCCAGGTCGGCGATCTCGCCACCAACCCCGGCGACATGACGTTCTCGATGGGCACGAGCGGGGCGCTGCGCTTCGCGACGCGGCATCCGTCGTTCTCACCGGCGCTCAGCACCTGGTCGTACCGTTCGCCCGTCGGTCCGCTCAGCGGAGCGGCGACGTCGGGATGCGGCAACTGCGTCGACTGGGCGCGCGAGCGGCTCTTCGGGCTCACGACCGACTACTCCGAGATCGAGCCGCTGCTGTCGGCAGACCGCCGCGACCTCCCCGTGTTCCTGCCGTTCCTCTTCGGTGAGCGCAGCCCAGGTTGGCAGGATCAGCGCCGCGGCGGGCTCGTCGAGCTGCGCCCGGAGCACTCGCGCGCAGACATGTACCAGGCGGTGCTCGAGGGGATCGTGTTCTCGCTGTTCCACTGCTTCAAGGAGCTCACCGCGCTCAACGGCATGCCGCGGCGCATCGTCCTCTCCGGCGGAGTGCTCTCGTCGCCGTTCTGGACGCAGCTCACCGCCGATGTGTTCGGCACCGAGATGGAGGTCTCGACCCTGCAGCACAGCTCGGTCGTCGGAGCGGTGCGCATGGGCCTGGTCGCGAGCGGTGCGAGCGAACGGCATCCCGCGTTCGACGACGCCGAGCCGCGCTTCGTGCAGCCGCGTCCGGAGCGTCGCGCGCAGTACGACGAGGCGTTCGCCCGCTATCTCGACCACTACTCGCAGACCCGACCCGGATCGGAGACCGCACGATGAAGGTGCTCGTGACCCCCACCTCGCTCTGCCGACAGCCCGACTCGGCAGCACTGGAGTCGCTGCGCCGCGCGGTCGGCGAGGTCGTCCTCAATCCCTTCGGACGTCCGATGACCGAGTCCGAGCTGATCGATGCGCTCCCGGGCGTCGACGGCGTCATCGCCGGGCTCGACGACTACAGCGCCGACGCCCTCGCCGCCGCCGACCGACTGCGGGTCGTGGCCCGCTACGGGGTGGGCACGAACAACGTCGACCTCGACGCGGCCCGCGCCCGTGGCATCGTCGTGACGCGCACTCCGGGGGCCAACGCCCTCGCCGTCGCGGAGCTCGCCGTCGGCCTGACGTTCGCGGTCGCCCGCGGCATCCCGCGCCTCGACGCCGCAGTCCGCGCCGGCGACTGGCCGCGCGGCGAAGGCCGTGAGCTCACCGGGGGAGTGTTCGGCGTCGTCGGGTTCGGGGCGATCGGGCGCCTGGTCGCCGAGCGGGCACGGGGGATCGGCATGACGCCCATCGCCTACGACCCGATGCTGCCGGACGAGGTGTTCGCCGCCGCCGGCGTCGAGCGGTGCGACCTCGACGACCTGTGCCGGCGCAGCGACGTGCTGAGCCTGCACGTGCCGCTGCTGCCCGAGACGCGGCACCTCCTCGACGAGCGCCGGCTGGCGCTGCTCCCTGCGGACGCGATAGTCGTGAACACCGCCCGCGGCGGGCTCATCGACGAGGCTGCGGCGCGTGCCGCACTCGACGCCGGCCGCATCTACGGCGTGGCGATCGACGCGTACGAGACCGAGCCGCCGTCGGCGTCGCCGCTGGTCGGGCACCCGCGCGTGGTGTCCACGCCGCACAGCGGCGGCCACACGCGCGAGGCTGTCGCCCGCATGTCGGAGCAGTCGATCGATGACCTGATCACCGTGCTCCGGGGTGAGGCGTCGCCGAACGCGGTCAGCTCTCCGCTTTGACCTCGGCGAGCACCGCATCCACGTAGCGGCGGGTGTGGTGCTCGGCTGCCTGCGCGTCGCCCCGCGCGATGGCGGCGGCCGTCTGGATGTGGTTGTGGAGGGCCTCGACGTCGGGGACGGGCGGTGTGAGCCCGACGTTCGAGCGCCCGGCGATCACGGCGGCGATCGGCGCCTTCGTCGCGGCGAGCATGAGGTTGCCGCTCGAATCGAGGATGAGGTCGTGGAAGGCGATGTCGGCGGCGAGGTACTCCGCGGAGTCGCCTCGCCCGTCATGGCCGAGCTCCTCGAGGAGCGTCGCCAGGCGCAGGATCTCGGCACGCTGCACGTCGCTTGCGCGCATTGCACTGAGCCGCGCTGCGACCGGCTCGATCGCGGCGCGCAGCTCGGTGACGACGACGAGCTGCTGCGCGCGGCGGGGCCCGGAGAGCTGCCAGCCGATCAGTCTCGGGTCGAGCGCGCTCCACGCCGTCATCGGCTGCACGGTGACGCCGACCCGTCGGCGGGACGCGAGCATGCCCATCGCCTCGAGTACGCGCACCGCCTCGCGGATGACGGTCCTCGAGACGCCGTAATCCGCTTCGAGTCCCGCGAGGGTCAGGACTTTTCCGGTCGGCAGGGCGCCGGAGGAGATGCGGACCCCGAGGTCGTCGAGCACCGATTCATGGGATGCCTGAGCCACGGGTTCTCCAAAAGATACGATGTTCTAGTGGCAAAGATACGATCTTTATGCCAATATTGCGAGGGCTTCGATCGCGGGATCCGCGTCGGGCCGCTCGAATCGTACACGCGGGAACATCGGCAGCATCGCCGGTCGTCCCGGGAACGTCAATGGAGATAAGCCGATGGAAGACTGGACCCAAACCCTCGGGACCGTGCCCCTGCTGCTCATCGCAGCGGGCGCGATCGCCCTCATCCTGCTGCTGATCATCGTCTTCAAGGTGCACGCCTTCCTGACGCTGATCATCGTCTCGCTGCTCACGGCGATCGTCGCCCAGATCCCCGTCGGCGTCATCGCGACGACATTGACCGGCGGGCTCGGAGCGACGCTCGGCACGGTCGCCCTGCTCGTGGCGCTCGGCGCGATGCTAGGCAGGCTCATCGAGCACTCTGGCGGCGCCAAGGCGCTCGCCGACAAGTTCGTCGACATCTTCGGCGAGAAGCGGGCTCCGTTCGCGCTCGGTATCGCGTCGCTCATCCTCGGCTTCCCGATGTTCTTCGACGCGGGCCTCGTGATGATGCTCCCGATCGTGTTCGCCGTCGCACGTCGCGTGTCGAAGAACAACGTCCTCCTCTTCGGCATCCCGTCGGCCGCCGCGTTCTCGGTGATGCACGTCTTCCTGCCGCCGCACCCCGGTCCGGTCACCGCGACCGAGCTGTACGGTGCGAACCTCGGCATCGTCCTCCTGGTCGGCCTCCTGATCGCCTTCCCGGTCTGGTACGTCTCGGGTTACCTCTGGGGCAAGTTCATCTCGGCCCGCATTCCGCTCGCCGTTCCCACGCTGTTCGGCGACATCGACGAGGACCAGCCGGTCAACCCGCCCAAGCCCCGCACCGTCATCCTGCTGCTCCTGCTGCCGATGGCGCTGATCTTCCTCAACACCGGTCTCACCACGCTCGCGACCATCGGCGTCGTCTCGGCGGACGCGATCTGGGTGCAGCTGCTCATCCTGCTCGGCAATTCCCCGGTGGCGCTGCTCATCACGGTCCTCGTGGCGATGTTCGTGCTCGGCACCCGCCGCGGCGAGACCGGCACCGCGATCGAGAAGCTCGTCGACTCGGCCCTCGGCCCGGTCGCATCCGTCATCCTCATCACCGGCGCCGGCGGCATGTTCGGCGCGGTGCTCCGCGCCTCGGGCATCGGCGACGCGCTCGCCGACACGCTCAGCGACATGGGCCTGCCGGTCATCGTGGCCGCGTACATCATCGCCGTGGTCATCCGACTCGCGCAGGGCTCGGCCACCGTCGCGCTCGTCACCGCTGCGGGTCTGGCGGCCCCCGCCGTCATCGCCGGCGACTTCAACCCGCTGCAGATCGCCGCGATCACGCTGGCCACGGCAGCCGGTTCGGTGTTCGCCGGTCACGTGAACGACTCCGGCTTCTGGCTGGTCGGCCGCCTCATGGGCATGGACGTCAAGACCACGCTGAAGACCTGGACCGTCCAGCAGACCATCGAATCGCTGCTCGCCTTCGCCCTCGTGCTGGTGGTCTTCGGCATCGGCTCGCTGATCTGACCGCCGCCCACCGCTCCACCGCGAAGGATCCACGATGCCCGACATCTTCGACATCTCCGGCCGTCTGGCGTTCGTCACCGGCTCCACCCGCGGCCTCGGCCGCTCGCTCGCCGAGGGCCTCGCCCGTGCGGGAGCCCGGGTGATCGTGCACGGTCGAGATGCGGCTGCGGCCGCCGCGACCGCGGCGGAGCTGTCGGAGCTGTCGGGCCGGGATGCCGCATCCGTCGCCTTCGACGTGACGGATGCGGCGGCGGTGGAGGCCGGAGTCGCCGAGGCGATCGCCGCGTTCGGCGTGCCCGACATCCTCGTCAACAACGCCGGCGTGCAGCGACGGGCCCCCATCGCGGAGTTCGCCGTCGCGGACTGGGACGACATCATCGCGGCGAACCTCAGCGGAGTCTTCTACGTGTCGCGTTTCGTCGCCCCGGCGATGATCGAGCGCGGCACCGGCAAGATCGTCAACGTCGCCTCGGTGCAGTCGCTCCTCGCCCGCCAGACGATCGCGCCCTATTCGGCGTCGAAGGGCGGTGTCGCCCAGCTCACGAAGGGCATGGCGGCCGACCTCGCCCGCCACGGCATCCAGGTCAACGCGCTGTCGCCGGGCTACTTCGCGACCGAGATGAACCGCGACCTCGTCGACGACCCTGCCTTCAGCGGCTGGCTCACCCAGCGCACGCCAGCCCAGCGCTGGGGCGACTTCTCCGAGCTCGACGGCGCGCTGCGCTTCCTCGTCTCGGATGCCTCGAGCTTCGTCTCGGGCCAGAACATCTTCGTCGACGGCGGCATGACCGCCGTCGTCTGACCGACCACAGGAGAACCATGCGCGCTGCGTTCATCGTCGGCCCCGAGTCCATCCGCATCGGCGAGATCGCCGTTCCCGAGCCTGCCGCCGACCAGGTGCGCGTCCGCATCGACTACGTCGGCATCTGCGGCTCCGACCTGCACTACTACTTCGATGGTGCCAACGGCGCGTTCGTGGTGCGGGAGCCCCTCATACCCGGGCACGAGGTGTCGGGCCGGATCGACGCAGACCCCACCGGCACGTGGGCGCCCGGCACGCCGGTCACCGTGCATCCGGCGACCTTCGGCGAGCCGCATCCTGACCTCCCGGGCGACCCGCACCTCTGGCCCGGCGGCGCGTACCTCGGCAGCGCCTCGACCTGGCCGCACACGCAGGGCGGGCTCGTGGAGCACCTGCTGGTGGATCGCGCGATGGTCCGGCCGCTCCCGTCGACGCTTCCCGTGCGCCGCGCCGTGCTCGCGGAGCCCCTCGCGGTGGCGCTTCACGGTCTGTCGAAGGCGGGCGACGTCCGCGGGCTCCGGGTGCTGGTCACCGGAGCGGGACCGATCGGGCTGCTCGCCATCGCCGCCGCCCGCGCCGCGGGGGCGGCCGAGATCACGGCGACCGACGTGCTCGCCGAGCCGCTCGCCCGCGCCCGTGAACTCGGCGCCGTGCACGTCATCGACGTGTCGACCGAGGAGGTGCCGGCGAACGCGTACGACGTCGTTCTCGAGTGCTCGGGCGTCGCCCCCTCGATCTCGACCGCGCTGCGCGCCGCACGCATCGGCGGCACCGTCGTGCAGGTCGGCATGGTGCCCGATCAGGCACGCCCGATCAACATCGCGCCCTTCATCTCGAAGGAGTTGCGCTGGTACGGCACGTTCCGCTTCAACGACGAGATCGACGCCGCGATCGAACTGCTCGACGCCGAGCCTGCCATCGAGCAGGTGGTGACCCACGTGGTGTCGGCCGACGACCTGCAGGCAGCCTTCGCGCTGGCACGCGATTCGCGCGTGTCGGGCAAGGTCGTCGTGGCGGTCTGGCCGACCGACTGAGCGGGTCTCAGTCCTTGTATGCCTGGCGCCCGAGGCCCCAGAACGCCAGGGCTGTTCCGATCGCTCCGACGAAGGCCATCGCGCCGATGAGCCACAGGAGCGCGTGAGACCAGAAGCCGTATTCCATGGGTTCCTCCGTCAGGATCGGGTGCGTTCCTCATCGTACCGGGGTCGCTGGTAGACTCGGGTCCGTACTTCGGCGAGGGATGCCCTCGCGCGCGCCCGGTGGGCGTGACGCGGCATCCGTGATCGACGCAGTGGAGTGGGCCCCGGCTTTCCTCACGCGTGCGCGTTCGAGTCGAAACAGACCCCCAAACCCGGGCCCGCCACAGCGGGCCGTACAGAGAACGGGCCCCGTGCCCGCAAGGAGAAGACATGTCGACTGAGACCGACAACAAGGTCGTCGCCGAGGTCCGCGAGAACTTCGGCAAGGGATTCGCCCGGCGCCTCCGCGCCGCCGGCAAGATCCCCGCCGTCATCTACGGCCACGGCACCGAGCCCGTGCACGTCGCGCTGCCCGGTCACCAGGTGAGCCTGCTCATCCGTCGCGCCAACGCGGTGCTCGAGCTCGACATCGCCGGCAAGGCCCAGCTCGCCCTCGTCAAGGACGTGCAGAAGGACCCGGTGCACCAGATCGTCGAGCACATCGACCTCCTCGTCGTGAAGAAGGGCGAGAAGGTCCAGGTCGACGTCCCGATCGTCGTCGTCGGCGAGTCGTTCGCCGGCACGATCGTCAACCTCGACAACGCGACCATCGCGCTCGAGGTCGAGGCGACCCACATCCCGCAGAACATCGAGGTCGACGTCGAGGGTCTCGAGGAGGGCGCGCACATCACGGCCGCCGACCTCAAGCTCCCGAAGGGCGCTTCGCTCAACGCCGACGGCGACCTGCTGATCGTCGCGATCTCGGTGCCGTCCGCTGCCGCCGCCGAGGACGAGGCCGACGAGGCTGCAGCCGACGAGGCGCCGGCCGAGGCCGCCGCCGAGGAGGCCGCGGCCGAGTAAGCCGCTTCCGGGCCGCCGCGCCCGGATCCACTTCCGACGAGGGGGTGCGGGGACACCCCCGCATCCCCTCGTCGCTTTCGCAGAGAGCCGTTCGGCTCGGGCAGGATGGACGACATGGCAGACGCGTGGCTGATCGTCGGACTCGGCAACCCCGGACCCCGCTACGAGCTCACCCGCCACAACGTCGGGCAGCTCGTCGTGGACGAGCTCGCCGGCAGGCGCGGCGAGGCGTTCAAGGCGCACAAGGCGAATGCGCGCGTGGTCGAGACGTGGCTGCGCCCCGGCGGCGCGAAGCTCATCCTCGCGAAGCCCAACACCTTCATGAACGTCTCGGGCGGGCCGGTCGCGGGACTCGCGAAGTTCTACGGCATCGACGCCGACCGCGTCGTCGTCGTCCATGACGAGCTCGACATCCCCTTCGACACCATCAAGCTCAAGACCGGCGGTGGCCACGGCGGCCACAACGGGGTCCGCGATGTGGCCAAGGCCCTCGGCACACCCGACTTCGCTCGCGTCCGGGTGGGAATCGGCCGTCCGGCAGGCCGCCAGGACCCGGCCGACTGGGTGCTCGACCCGTTCGGCGCGACCGAACGGAAGAATCTGCCGATCCTCGTCGGCGACGCCGCCGACGCGGTCGAGCAGCTCGTCGCCGAAGGCCTCGTCGCCGCGCAGCAGAAGCACCACGCTCCGCGGGTCTGAGACGCGTCGACCGCTGCGCGCGCGTGTGCTCTCAGAGAGCGCCGGAGGCGCCTGCGACGAGTCCCGCCGACAGGGCACCCTGCACGGCCAGGAAGAACGCCACGGGTCCGAGGGCGGCGACCACCACGGCGGCGACGCCCCAGCCGCGACCGCGGTCCTTCACCATGGCGATGATCCCCTGCACGAGCGCCCAGACGCCCAGCACGGTGCCGATCCAGAACGACACCTCCGCCGTCAGCACCTGATCGCGCACGGGCGTGAGCACCGTCCAGTCGAAGTCGATGCTCGACGGGTCGGCCGCGATGCGTCGAGCCGCGCCGACGCCCGCCTCGTACGCGGCGAGGGCTCCGACGACGGATGCCCCGACCAGGGCGACCAGGGCGAGCATGAGCGCGGCAAGCCCGAGCCCGCGGCGCGATCGCGACGGCGCGGGCTCACGGGTCGGCCCGCCGCCGTGCACCGCGGTCGGCGCCACGGTGAAGCCGGTCGGGGGAGCGTAGGCGGCCGCCGACGGTCGCAGCGCGCCCGGTGCGTGCTGCGCGCCGGCGGGAGCGCCGAACGGGGGAGCGGCGGGTGCCGTCCAGGGCGGTGTCGGCGCGTGCGGGTCGGGGTCGGTCACGCCCTCATCCTATTGACGGTGCCCCGAAGCGGCCGGAGGGGTCGCGTGGCGCCGAGCGGCCGCCGGTGTCGGCGGTGCGCCGTAGACTTCTCCGGTGACAGTTCCCGGGATCGTGCGCGCCCTCGAACAGGCTGAGCCGTTCCGCGACGCGACTGCTGCAGCATCCGTCGACGCGGACTTCTCGCTCGTCGAGGGACTGGATGCGCCGCTCCTCGCGGCCCTGATCGAGCGCCGCCGCGCGGCGGGGAAGCCTCCGCTCATCTTCGCGATCGCCCCGACCGGACGCCGCGCCGAGTCGCTCGGCCCTGCACTCGGCGCGCTCCTCCCCGGCGCCGAGGTACATCACCTGCCGGCGTGGGAGACCCTGCCGCACGAGCGCCTGAGCCCGAGCGCCGAGACGGTGGGGCGCCGCCTCGAGGTGCTCGGCCGTATCGCCCGCTGGGACGGCACGACGCCGCTCGTGATCACCTCGTCGGTGCGCGGGGCGATCCAGCCGCTCGCGGCCGGCCTCACCGACACCGCACCGGTCGACCTCGCGGTGGGCGGTCGCGGCCACGATCTCGGAGCGGTGGTCGGGCGGCTCGTGGAGCTCGCGTACCACCGCGTCGACATGGTGTCGCGTCGCGGCGAGTTCGCCGTGCGCGGCGGCATCCTCGATGTCTTCCCCCCGACGGCGCCCCACCCGTACCGCGTCGACTTCTTCGGCGACGAGGTCGACCAGATCCGGGCGTTCTCAGTGGCCGACCAGCGCTCGCTCCCCGGCGAGGTCGCCGCGGTGACGCTCGTCGCGAGCCGCGAGCTGCTGCTCACCGAGAGCGTGCGCGGGCGGGCGCGGCAGCTGAAGGACGAGTTCCCCGGACTGTCGGCGATGCTCGAGAAGATGTCGGAGGGCATCCCCGTCGAGGGCATGGAGTCGCTCATGCCCGCCGTCGTCGACCGGGTCGTGTCGGTCGTGGACTACCTCCCCGAGGGAGCCGCCGTCGCGCTCGTCGACCCCGAGCGTGCTGTCACGCGCGCCATCACCCTCGGCGACACGAACCGCGAGTTCCTCGATGCGGCGTGGAGCGCGGCGACCGCGGGCGCCCAGACGCCGGTCGACCTCGGAGCCGGCGACTTCCTGTCGCTTCCCGAGCTGCAGGAGGCGACGCGGGCACGACACGGCGTGTGGTGGACGCTCAGCACGTTCGATTCGGGAGAGGCGGATGCCGCGGCAGCGCTGCGGCACGCTCAGGGCGCCGACTTCGACATCGACGTCGCCCTCGAGGCGTCGGCGGCGATCCGTGTCGCCGGGTCAGCGGTTCCGTCGTTCCAGGGCAGCGTCGACGGCGCGATCGACCACGTCGAGGCGCTGCTCGCGGACGGCTGGCGGGTCGTGGTGGCGGCATCCGGAACCGGACTCGTCGAGCGCGCCCGCGACGTGCTCTCCGAGCGCGGCCTCGCCGCCCGCGTGGTCGACGCGGTGCTCGAGATCCCCGAGCCCGGGGTGGCGCACGTCGTCGTCTCCGTGCTCGAGCGCGGGTTCGAGTCGGTCGAGGCGAAGCTCGCCGTGCTCACCGAGAGCGAGTTCTACGGCCGCACGATCGGCGGTGACCAGCGGGTGGTGAAGAAGCTCGCGTCGCGCCGCAAGAACGTCGTCGACCCGCTGCAGTTGAAGGCCGGCGACCACGTCGTGCACACGACGCACGGCATCGGCCGCTTCGTCGAGCTCGCCCAGCGCGAGGTCTCCAGCGGCGGACGCAACGCGGTCAAGAGCGTGCGCGAGTACCTCGTGCTCGAGTACGCGCCGTCCAAGCGCGGCTACCCGGGCGACAAGCTCTTCGTGCCGACCGACCAGCTCGACCTGCTGTCGCGGTACGTCGGGGGCGAAGCGCCGACGCTGTCGAAGATGGGCGGCAGCGACTGGTCGCAGGCGAAGTCGAAGGCGCGCAAGGCGGTGCGCGACATCGCCGTCGAGCTGGTCAAGCTCTATTCGGCCCGCATGGCGTCG
Organism: Microbacterium terrae; assembly: GCF_017831975.1. Taxonomy (NCBI): domain Bacteria; kingdom Bacillati; phylum Actinomycetota; class Actinomycetes; order Micrococcales; family Microbacteriaceae; genus Microbacterium; species Microbacterium terrae. The sequence continues at coordinate 942,923 of NZ_JAFDSS010000001.1, forward strand.
AAGGGCTACGCCTTCGGTCCCGACACCCCGTGGCAGCGGGAGCTCGAGGAGGCGTTCCCGTTCGCCGAGACCCCCGACCAGCTGCAGACGATCGACGAGATCAAGGCCGACATGGAGAAGCCGATCCCGATGGATCGCCTGCTCTCGGGTGATGTCGGCTTCGGCAAGACCGAGGTCGCGGTGCGCGCCGCGTTCAAGGCGATCCAGGACGGCAAGCAGGTCGCGATGCTCGTGCCCACGACGCTCCTCGTCAAGCAGCACCTCGAGACGTTCACCGAGCGGTTCGCCGGGTTCCCCGTCAAGGTGCGCCCGCTCTCGCGATTCCAGTCCGACAAGCAGGCCCGCGACACGCTCGCCGGCATCACCGACGGCACCGTCGACATGGTCATCGGAACCCACCGCATCCTGACCGAGAAGGTGATCTTCAAAGACCTGGGTCTCATGATCATCGACGAGGAGCAGCGGTTCGGCGTCGAGCACAAGGATGCGCTGAAGAAGCTCAAGACGAACGTCGACATCCTCGCCATGAGCGCGACGCCCATTCCCCGCACGCTCGAGATGGCGGTCACCGGCATCCGTGAGATGTCGACCCTGCAGACACCTCCCGAGGACCGGCATCCGATCCTGTCGTACGTCGGCCCCCGCAGCGACAAGCAGATCGCCGCGGCGATCCGTCGCGAGCTGCTGCGCGAAGGTCAGATCTTCTACGTGCACAACCGCGTGCAGTCGATCCAGAAGGTGGCGTCCGAGCTCGCCGAGCTCGTTCCCGAGGCCCGCATCGCCGTCGCCCACGGGCAGATGGGCGAGCACGCGCTCGAGCAGGTCGTCGACGACTTCTGGGAGCGCAAGGCCGACGTGCTGGTCTCGACCACGATCATCGAGACCGGACTCGACATCTCCAACGCGAACACGATCATCATCGACCGCGCCGACAAGTACGGTCTGTCGCAGCTGCATCAGCTGCGCGGCCGCGTCGGGCGCGCGCGCGAGCGGGCGTACGCATACTTCCTGTACGACGAGCTCAAGCCCCTCAGCGAGACCGCCGCCGACCGGCTCGAGACGATCGCGGTCAACAACGACCTCGGATCGGGCATGCAGGTCGCGCTGAAGGACCTCGAGATCCGCGGCGCCGGCAACCTCCTCGGCGCCGAGCAGGCGGGTCACATCGCCGGTGTCGGGTTCGACCTGTACCTGCGCATGATCGGCGAGGCGGTGTCGGCGTTCCGCGGCGACGAGACCGAGGTGCAGACGGAGCTGCGCCTCGAGCTCCCGGTGCAGGCCCGCATCCCCGAGGAGTACATCGACAGCGAGCGACTGCGCCTCGAGGCCTACCAGAAGCTCTCGGCCGCGGCGTCGATCACCGCGAAGGACGAAGCGATCGACCTCGTCGTCGAGGAGCTCACCGACCGGTACGGTGACCTGCCCGCCGAGGTCGAGGGACTCCTCGCCGTGGCGCGGCTGCGGCGGCGTGCCGGGCGCGCCGGCCTCGCGGACGTGGTGGCGATGGGCCCGAACCTGCGCATCGCCCCCGCGCATCTGCCCGACTCGATGCGGGTGCGCCTGCAGCGGCTGTACCCGAAGGCGAAGCTGCTCGCCGGGGGAGACGCCGTCGTGGTGCCCCTGCCGACCGCGGGCGGCGAACGCCTGTCCGACGGCGAGCTGGTCGCGTGGGTCGGCCAGCTCATCGATCAGCTGTGGCCCGAGAAGAAGGATGCTCCGCCCGCGGCAGGCTGACGACCGGCGGGTGCGGCGCTACGCTGGCGACGACGCCCCGGAGGAGGCCCCATGAGGTTCGAGCATCTCGGGGCGGAGCCCCGCATCCACCCCGACGCCGTGGTCGCACCCACCGCGGTGATCAGCGGCGACGTGACGGTCGGCGCCGACTGCCAGATTCTGCACGGGGCGGTGATCACCGCCGAAGGCGGCGCGATCACCCTCGGCGAGAACGTCATCGTCATGGAGAACGCGCTCATCCGCGCGACGGCGACCAACCCCGTCCACATCGGCGACAACGTGCTCGTGGGTCCGATGGCGAGCGTGTCGGGCGCGGTGATCGAGAACGAGGTGTTCCTCGCCACCGGCACCCGCGTGTTCAACGGCGCGCACATCGGCGCACGCAGCGAGGTGCGGATCAACGCCGTCGTTCACCTGCGCACGACGCTCCCGCCCGACACCACCGTGCCGATCGGCTGGGTCGCCGTCGGTGAGCCCGTGCAAGTGCTCTCTCCCGATCGTCACGACGACATCTGGGCAGCCCAGCGCGAGCTCGACTTCCCGGGCTACGTGTTCGGCCTCGACCGCGAGACGCCCGACCTCATGGTGCAGCTCACCGAGCGCTACGGGCGCGGCCTCGCCCGGCACGCCGACGACCGCCGCGTCGACTGAGCGACCGGGCGTCCGCACGGTTCTGGTCGCCCGGCACGCCGACGACCGTCGCGTCGACTGACCGGCCGGGCATCCGTTCCGAGCGGTGTCAGCCGGTGTTCTGCAGACCGGCCGCCACACCGGAGACCGAGAGCAGGAGCAGGCGCTGCAGCTCGGGGTCGACCGGCGATCCCTCGACGGCGGCGTCGCGGAGGCCTCGCAGTGCGCGCAGCTGCAGCAGCGACAGCGCATCGACGTAGGGACTGCGCATCTTGACCGCGCGCTGGAGCACGGGCTTGTTGCCGAGCAGCTCGGTGCCCCCGGTCGCCCGGATCACCCAGTCGCGCGTGAGGGTCATCTCGTCGCGCACGAGCGCGGCGAGGTCGTCGCGGTCGCCGAGTTCGAGGTAGTGGCGGGCGATGCGGTCGTCGGCCTTGGCGAGGCTCATCGCCACGTTGTCGATGAGCGTGCGGAACAGCGGCCACTCCTGGTAGGCCCGCTGCACGGTCTCCTCGTCGCCGACGGCCTCGAGCGCGGTGCCGAGGCCGAACCAGCCGGCCAGGTTGATGCGCGCCTGCGTCCACGCGAACACCCACGGGATCGCGCGCAGGTCTTCGAGCGATTCGACGGAGAGTCCGCGTCGGGCGGGACGCGAGCCGAGGGCGAGCAGCCCGAGCTCCTCCATGGGGGTCACCTGGGCGAACCACGGCGCGAATCCGGGCGCCTTCACGAGCGAGAAGAAGCGCTCGCGGGATGCCGTGTCCATCGTCGCGGCCACGTCGGCGTACTTCTCGGCAGCGGCCCGGTTGCGCCGCTCGTTGGCGGGGGAGGAGGCGAGGAGGATCGCCGCGGCCACCTGGTCGATGTGGCGCATCGCGATGGCCGGGTCGCCGTAGCGGGCGAAGATCACCTCACCCTGCTCGGTGAGCTTGAAGCGGCCGTCGACGGAGTGCGGCGGCTGCGCGAGGATCGCGGAGTTCGCGGGTCCGCCGCCGCGGCCGAGAGCGCCGCCGCGACCGTGGAAGAGGGTGAGCTCGATGCCCGACTCCTGAGCCCACGCCGCGATGAGGGCCTGCGCCTCGTAGAGCGCGAGGTTCGCAGCGACCGGCCCGACGTCCTTCGACGAGTCGGAGTAGCCGAGCATGACCTCGAGTCGCTTGCCGGTGGCTGCGAGGCGGGCGGCGAACTCGGGATGCTCGACGATCTCGGCGAGGATCGCGGGCGCCGCCTGGAGGTCGGCGAACGTCTCGAACAGCGGGATCACATCGAGCACCGGCGGGGTGCCGTCGGCGCCCACGGCGTACCGGGCGAGGCGGTGCACGTTCGCGAGGTCCTGCGCCGACTGGGTGAACGAGACGATGTAGCGTCCTGCGGCGCGCGGTCCGTACCGATCCTGCAGGAAGGCGATCGAGCGGAAGACGTCGAGCACCTCCCGGGCGAGCTCCGACGGCTCGGCGCCCGAGTCGAGCTCGGCGAGCACCTTCGCGTGGACGGCGGAGTGCTGGCGAACCTCGAGCTCGGCGAGGTGGAAGCCGTAGGTCTCGACCTGCCAGATCAGCTGCTGGAGGTGGCCGTACGCCTGACGCGGTGCGCCGGCCTGGACGAGCGCGTCCTGCACGATGCGCAGATCGGCGAGCAGGTGCTCGGGGTCGCGGTAGGCGAGGTCGGCGTTGCGCAGTCGGGTGGCCTCGATGCGGCGGGCGAGCAGGAGCAGGATGCGGCGGTGGTGCTCGTCGGGCGACCGCTTGGCGATGTCGGCCGCGGCATCCTCGTCGGCGGCGGACAGCCGCTGCCAGAGCGCGAGGAGCGCCGGAGTGGGCGGGGTGCTCGCGGCGTCGAGCGTCAGCGTGCGGCCGATGCGGCTCGTCGTGCGCTCGAGACCGAGGAGCACGTGCTCGCTCGCGATCTTCGCGGCCTTGCGGGTGACCGATGAGGTGACGAAGGGGTTGCCGTCGCGGTCGCCGCCGACCCACGACCCGACACGCACGAACGGGCGGACGACGGGGGCGCGGCTGCCGGCGGCGGGTCCCTGGAGGGCGTCGTCGACGCGGCGGTAGACGTGCGGCACCGCGGTGTAGAGGGTGTCGTCGAACACGGCCATGACGGCGCGCACCTCGTCGGTGGGCGACGGCTTCTCCGGCCGCAGCGGCGCCGTGCGCCAGAGCGTGTCGACCTCTTCCAGCATGCGGCGCTCGGCGCGGCGCTCGTCGGCGCCGTTGCGCAGTGCTGCGTCGTGCTCCTCGAGCAGGTCGACGAGGCGGCGGATGCTCGTCGAGACGGCGCGGCGGCGTGCCTCAGTGGGATGCGCGGTGAAGACCGGGTGGAAGCGCAGCGACTGCAGGCGCGAGAGCGCCGTCTCGTCGCCGACCTCGGCTGCGAGGTGGACGAATGCTGCGGCCACCGAGTCGCCGGCGTTCTCGCGGTCGGGGCGGCCGTCTCGTCCGCGCAGGATGCGCACGCGCTGGTGCTCCTCGGCGAGGTTCGCGAGGTGGAAGTACACGGTGAACGCCCGCGCCACCTCGTCGGCGCGCTGCAGGCTGAACGAGTCGGCGATCTCGGCCGCCCGGGCGAACGCCTCCGGCGTCTCGTCGGTGTACGCATGGATCGTGGCGACGCGCAGTCGCTCCACGTCGTCGTACAGCCCCGCTGAGCCGCTCTCGCGCAGCACCTGCCCGAGGAGGGAGCCCAGCAGGCGCACGTCGGCGCGCATCTGCTCGGGGATGTTCTGCTCGGCCTCGTAGCGGCCGACCAGGTCGATCGCCTCGGTGGGGGTGGGTTCGCGCATTCCTCAACGCTAACCCGGTCGTGTTACCTGGACGTGTCGTGTGACGCCGTGCGGCGTCCCCGCGCCGGGCGATGGCTAGACTGTTCGGCGGAGAGCCGGGAAGTCTGGTCGGCATGTCAACATCCGACCCCGCCGACTCGACCCGGAAGGCACGAATGTCCCTGCTTCGCTCCGAACGCTTCCCTGCGATCGTCCTCCTCATCGCCGCCGCCGCCGGCCTCATCGTCGCCAACACGGCGGCAGGCCCGGCAGTCGACGAGGTGATGCACGCCTACGTCGGCATCCCGGGGGTGTTCGAACTCTCGGTCTCGCACTGGATCAAGGACGGCCTGCTGGCCGTGTTCTTCTTCGTGGTGGCCGTCGAACTGCAGTACGAGCTCACCAACGGCCAGCTCAACTCGATGCGCAAGGCGATCCAGCCCGCGATCGCCGCCGCCGGCGGCGTGATCGTGCCGATCATCGTGTACCTCCTGATCGCCGGCGGTTCCGACGCCGTCGACGGCTGGCCCATCCCCACGGCGACCGACATCGCGTTCGCTCTCGGCGTGCTCGCCGTCTTCGGCAAAGGCCTGCCCTCGGCGCTGCGCATCTTCCTCCTCGCCCTGGCGATCCTCGACGACATCGTCGGCATCGTGTTCATCGCGGTGCTGTTCACCAGCGACGTGAACATCGGGATGCTGGCGCTCGCGGCTCTCGCCGTGGTCGTGTTCGGCGTCCTCAGCCGTACGCTCAACCGCGGGAACCGCTGGGTCGTCGGCACGCTCCTCGTGGTGATCGCGATCGCGGCATGGGTGCTCACGTACCTCTCGGGCGTGCACGCCACGATCGCCGGCGTCGCCCTCGGCCTCGCCATGGCGCAGCGCCCCGCGCTTCACACCCGGCACACGCTCGAACCCTGGGTGAACGGCGTCGTGCTTCCGATCTTCGCGTTCTCGGCCGCACTCGTCGTGATCCCCTCGGTGTCGCCGTCCGAGCTGTCTCCGGCGTTCTGGGGCGTCCTGGTGGCGCTGCCGGTCGGCAAGATCATCGGCATCACGCTGGCCGGCTGGGTGTCGCTGCGGGTCGGCGGCGCAGGCGCCGCGCCGCACTTGAGCTTCGCCGATCTGCTGGCGGCCGGTGCGCTCGGCGGCATCGGGTTCACCGTCTCGCTGCTGCTGTCCGAGCTCGCCTTCACCGACGCGCCGGAGCTGCGCGATCAGGCGACCCTCGGCGTCGTCGCCGGGTCGCTGATCTCGCTGGTGCTGGCCGGGGTCCTCGTCTCGTGGCGCGCCGCGCACCACCGCAGGCGCGCCGCGACGGAGGTGTCCGCATGACCGCCCACGAGGCGCTGGGCGAGGCCGCCGAGACGATGCGCGCCGTGCGCGACCGCTGCGTGTGGACGCAGCAGATCGACCATCGCGCGCTCGTGCCGTACCTCGTCGAGGAGAGCGCTGAGCTCATCGACGCGGTCGAGGCGGGTGACCGCGCCGACCTGCGCGAGGAGCTCGGCGACCTGCTCTGGCAGGTGCTGTTCCACGCCGAGATCGCCTCGCGCGACGACATCGACCCGTTCGACATCGACGACGTCGCCCGGGGGCTCACCGAGAAGATGGTGCGGCGGCATCCGCACGTCTTCGCCGACGCCGTCGCGACGACGCCCGAAGAGGTGCTCGTGCACTGGAACGCGGCGAAGGCCGCCGAGAAGTCCGCGCGCTCCAGCGTGCTCGACGGGGTGTCGCATCACATGCCGTCGCTCGCCCTGGCCCAGAAGGTGCTCGGCAAGGCTGCGGGTGTCGGGGTCGGACTCGACCTCGCGGAGGCAGTCGCGGCTGCGGAGGCCATCGCCGCCGACGAGCCCGACGTGCTCCCGGAGACCGAAGAGGACCTCGGCGAGACGCTCCTGGGGCTCGTGGCGGTCGCTCGCGCGAAGGGCTGGGACGCCGAGCGGGCCCTGCGCACCGCCATCCGGGCCATCGAGGCCGAGGTCCGCGCCGCGGAGTCGTAGTGCCGCACCGCGGGCTCTGCCGGTCGTGGGCTCGAGAACTGGAACAATGGCTGAGTGGCATCCGTGAACCCGCCGCGCGGCATGCGCGACTTCCTCCCCGCTGACAAGGCTCGTCGCGAGCGCGTGCTCGCCGTCATCCGCGAGCGCTACCGTGCGCACGGCTTCGACGAGATCGAGACTCCCGTCGTCGAGGAGTACGGGCGCCTGCATGCCGGAATCGGCGGCGACAACGAGAAGCTCGCGTACAACGTGCTCAAGCGCGGTCTCGACGCGGAGGCCATCCGCGCGGCCGCCGACGATCCCGCGTCGCTGACCGACCTCGGCCTGCGCTACGACCTCACCGTTCCGCTCGCGCGCTTCTACGCCACCAATCGCGGGCAGCTGCCCACCGTGTTCCGTTCGGTGCAGATCGCGCCGGTGTGGCGCGCCGAGCGCCCCCAGAAGGGCCGCTACCGCCAGTTCGTGCAGTGCGACATCGACATCATCGGCGATGCCTCGGCACGCGCCGAGGCGGAGCTGATCGTCGCCACCCTCGACACGCTCGATGCCCTGAAGCTCGCCGGTGCATCGGTGCGCATCAACGACCGCCGCGTGCTCGACTGGATGCTCGACACCTTCGGCTTCGCCGTCGACGAGCGCCCGGGCGTGCTCATCACCATCGACAAGCTCGACAAGATCGGGCCCGTCGGGGTGGCCGCCGAGCTGCGCGACCGTGGCGCGACGACGGCTGCGGTCGATGCGTTCGAAGCCTTCCTCACCCGCCCGATGACGCTGGAGTTCCACCCCTACGGCGAGGCGCAGATCCGCAAGCTCCTGCCGCAGGGCGCACCCGACGAGATCGTCGCGCACCTCGTCGGCATCGGCCAGGCCGTGGTCGCCGCACGCCCCGGCGGCGACGGCATCCCGCTCGCGTTCGACCCGTTCCTGGTGCGCGGGATGGGGTACTACACCGGCACGATCTTCGAGCTCGCCCACCCGTCGGTGGACTATTCGCTCGGCGGCGGCGGTCGCTACGACGGGATGATCGGCCGCTTCCTCGGCCAGGATGTCGCGGCGGTCGGATTCTCGATCGGATTCGAGCGCATCGTCGACCTCGTCTCCGCCGACGAGACCGAGGGTCCCGCTGCAGTGGTGCTCGTGCACGATCGCGACGTGCCGGTGCACGAGCTCGTCGCGGTGAAGGCCGCCCTCGTCGCGTCGGGGTCGCGTGTCCGGCTCGAGACGCGCACCAAGAACCTCAAGGCGCTGCTCGAGCGCGCTGCGGCCGACGGGTACACCGCGTTCGCGACGGTGGGGGCGGGCACGACCGCAGCGACGCTTGAGGTCAAGCCGCTGGCGTGACCTGTAGTGCCAGCGCTGCGTGCGAACGTAGCGCCCGCTGTGGGTCTTTCGGCATGATCGGGCCATGAGCCTCCGTTTACGCACCGTCCTCCAGCCCTTCGGTCCCGCCGCGGCCATCGTGCTCAGCGATGAGCAGGTGGCGTCCCTCGGCGGCGGCAAACGCGCCGCTGTGCAGGTGACGATCGGCGGCGCATCCGCTCCGCTGCGGCTCGGCGTCATGGACGGCGCCAATGTGATCGGCCTGTCGAAGGCTGCGCGCGCGGGTCTCGGCGTCGGGATCGGCGACGAGGTCGACGTCGAGATCGCCCTCGACACGGCGGAGCGCGTCGTCGACGTGCCCGACGATCTCGCCGCGGCGCTGGATGCCGCACCGGGGGCGAGGGCGGCTTTCGACGCGCTCTCGTACACGCGCCGCAAGGAGCTCGCCCGTGGCGTCGCCGACGCGAAGCGCGCCGAGACGCGGGAGAAGCGCATCGCCGCGGCCCTGGACGCCGTCGCGCCCTGACCGACGCGCCCTCCGTTCACCCACCCGCGCCCCCCCACGACGCGCCCAGCACGCGACGTTCGTCTCCGTCGAATCGACGTGAGTTTCCTCGGGCAGGTCGACTAGACGGAGATGAATAGTTGCGCCGGGGTGCGAGTCGCGAAGCGCCCCGCGACGCGGGAGCGCGAGGGGAGGCGATGCTTCACCCGCACGTCAGGTCGAGTTCACCGGCCCCGTGTCTGATCGACGGATGAGGCGGAATCAGGAGGCGCTGCGCACGATCGGGGTGCTCGGCGGCATCGCCGCAGCGGTGGGGGGTGCGGTGTTCGTCGGGGCGCGCTGGGGGCTGCCGCACCAGGCCGCCGTCGCGCGCCGCCGGATCGGCAAGCCCCTCGGCGAGGAGGCGCTCGACGCCGACCGGGTCTGGCGTCGGGCGCTCGGCGGCGACCCGATCGAGCTGCTCGTGCTCGGCGACTCGATCGCTGCCGGCCTCGGGGCGGAGCGGCGCAAGGACACGCTCGGCGGGCGCCTCGCGAAGGCCGTCGCCCGGAGGACCGGCCGCCCGGTGCGGCTGCGCACGGCAGCCGTCGTCGGGTCGGAGTCGTCGGCGCTCGACGGCCAGATCGACGCCCTCCCGGCGGGCTACCGCCCCGACATCGCGGTCATCGTGGTCGGCGGCAACGACGTCACGCACCGGGTGCCGGTGTCGGAGTCGACCGCCCACCTCGCGAAGGCGATCAGCCGCGTGCGCGGGCGCGGTGCCGAGGTGGTGGTGGGCACGTGCCCCGACCTCGGGGCGCTGCGGCCGGTCCCGCAGCCGCTGCGTACCCTCGGCTCCCGGCTCTCTCGTCAACTCGCCGAGGCGCAGGCGGAGGCCGCCCGCGCGTCCGGCGCGCGCGTGGTGTCGCTCGGCCGCGCCGTCGGCCCGTTCTTCATCTCGCAGCCGGATGAGATGTTCAGCCTCGACCGATTCCACCCGAGCGCCCTCGGCTACCGCCGCACCGCGGAGGTCCTGCTGCCGCCAGTGCTCGCCGCGCTCGCGTCAGCGGCGCGAGATGCGGCGCCGCCGTCCGATGCGGCGGCATCGGAGCCGGTCAGCGCGTCGTCGCCTGGGTGACGCGCCGCTTCTCGCGCACATACACCTCGCGCCGCACGCGCGCGACGACGTCGCCGGCGGCATCCGTGATCTCCGTCTCGAACCACGCGAGCACCTTCGCGCCGCCGCGGGCGCGCTCCCGCAGCTCCTCGGCCTTCTCGCGCGGCACGGTGAACCGCGCCGTCAGCACGCCGCGTCCGGGCTTGACGAACTCGATCTCGCCCCGGGTGTCCCAGACCACGTAGTCGCGCCCGAGCTGGTGCATGACGAGCATGAAGAAGTAAGGGTCCGTCATGGCCGACATCGAGCCGCCGAACGCCGTCTTCACGTAGTTGCGGGTGATCAGGTTCACGTGCAGCTCGACCGTCGCGCTCGTCCAGTCGTCGGCGAACCTCCTGATCCGGATGCCGCTCCACAGGTTCGGCGCCCACAGGCTCATGCCGAGGGCCAGGCGTCGGGGGGTGATCTGCATGCGGGTCAGACTGCCGCAGGGCACGGCGCCGGAGCGACTCGATTGTGGATCGTCGACAACACCGACTTGTTCTAGTTCATATAGAATAAAGACATGCTCCTTCGCATCGACACCGCCAGCGACGAGGCCCTGTTCCTCCAGGTCGCCGCGTCGATCCGTGCGGATGCCGCGGCGGGACGCGTGCGCCCCGGCGATCGGCTGCCGGCAGCGCGCGAGGTCGCCGACGCTCTCGGCATCAATGTGCACACCGTGCTCCACGCCTATCAGGAGCTGCGTGACGAGGGGCTGCTCGACATCCGTCGTGGGCGCGGCGCCGTGGTCACATCGGCGGCCGACAACCTCGCCTCCCTGCGCGACGAGGTGGCCGTGCTCGTCCGCTCAGCCCAGGCGAAGGGCGTCTCGCCCGACGTGCTCGCCGCAATCGTGAAGGAGTTCTCCTCAGATGCCTGACCGCCACCCCACCCGCACGGCGAACCCGCACACGGTCGGCCGGTTCATCGCCGTCGCGATCGTCGCGCCGGTCGCGCTCGCCGTCATCGCCGTGGCCGTCCAGCTCATGGTCCTCCCGTACGTGCCGGAGGTCATCGCGACGCACTGGAACGGTGCGGGCGTCGCCGACGGCTTCGCGCCGTCGTGGTTCACGCCCCTGATGACCGCGGTGCTGGGTGCGGGCATCCCGGGTCTGATCGCGCTGTGCGCGCTGCCGGGACTGCGCCGAGGCGACCGCGGCGCGAGTTATCGCTTCCTCGGGGCGATCTCGGCGGGCACCGCCGCGCTCATGGTGGTGCTCCTCACCTGGACCCTCGTCATCCAGATCGACGTCGTCGATCCGGCGACCGTCGCCCTGCCGTTCTGGCCCGCCGGGGTGGCCGTGTTCGCCGTGGCGATCCTCGCCGGCGTCGCCGCATGGTTCGCGCAGCCGCACGACTACCCGGATCCGGGGTCGGCGCCGGCCGCGGAGCCGTTGTCCATCTCACCCGGGGAGCGCGCCGTCTGGATGAGGCACACCTCCATCGCCCGGGGCGGCGTCGTCGCCATCAGTCTCGCGGTGCTCGCCACCCTCGGGATCGCCGTGGGCGCCTGGCTCGTGGCAGCCGACCCCGCGGTGGCATGGATCCTCACCGGCACCACGGTGCTGCTGATCGCGCTGGCGGCGACCACCGTCACCTTCCACGTGCGCATCGACGAGACGGGCCTGTCGGTCGACTCCGCACTCGGCCTGCCGCGGTTCCGCGTGCCGCTCGACCAGATCGAGCGCGCATCCGCCGTCGAGGTGAACCCGCTCGGGGAGTTCGGCGGCTGGGGCATGCGGTGGAGCGTCGACGGGCGGTTCGGCGTCGTTCTGCGCCGCGGCCCGGGGATCGAGGTCGAGCGCCGCGGGAAGAGGCGATTCGTCGTGACGGTCGACGACGCCACGACCGGAGCTGCTCTGCTCGAGGGTCTCCTCGCCCGCGACGCGCAGGCGGACGCACGATGACCGGCGCCCCGGCGTCGCCCGTGCCCGGAGGCGGCACCGCGGTCCGCCCCGCCTGGCCGGCGATCGCGGCGTTCGTCCTCCTGGCATGCGGGATGGCGTGGCTCGTCGCCCTCCCGCTCTGGCTCTCGCCCGACGGGCTGGCGTCCGCGCTGACGCCCGTGCTGCTGCCAGCGATGATGCTCACCCCGACCCTGGCGATGCTCATCGTCGTTTTCGCGTTCCGCGTGCCGCGCATCGGCCGCCTGCGGTTCCTCGGGATGTGGCCGCTCAGGCCGGCGGGTCGGTTCGTCGGACTCATGCTCGCAGGGCTCTTCGGACCGATGATCGTCGTCGCCGGGGTGATCGCCGTGGCTGCGGCACTCGGCCTCGTCCAGCTCGACCTCGTGTCGTTCTCGGGCTTCGCCGAGCAGCTCGCGGCCGCGGTTCCCGCCGGCACGCCGATGCCCGCGGTGGGAGCGCTCGTCGCGCTCCAGCTCCTCGCCCTCCCCTTCGGCGCGCTGATCAACAGCTTCCTCGCCGCGGGGGAGGAGCTCGGCTGGCGCGGGTGGCTGCTTCCGGCGCTCCTCCCGCTCGGAACCTGGCCCGCACTCCTCGTCAGCGGTGCGGTGTGGGGTCTGTGGCATGCGCCCGTGATCCTCCTCGGCTACAACTTCGCCCGGCCCGACCTCGGCGGACTCGCCCTCATGGTCGGAGGATGCGTCGCATGGGGCGTTCTGCTCGGGTGGCTGCGGCTGCGGAGCGCTTCGGTGTGGCCGGCGGTCATCGCGCACGGCTCGCTCAACGCCGTCGCCGGCCTCATCCTGATCCTCGTCGCCGCCGGCGAGAGCATCGACATGGCGATCGTCGGGCCCCTCGGCGTGGTCGCCTGGATCGTGATCGCGGCGGTGACGGGGCTGCTCGCGCTCGCCGGTCAGTTCCGGCCGGCGCGCCTGCACGCTCCCGCGCAGGTCGCGCCACGGCATCCGTCGTCCCGACGCTCTTGACGCGGAGGGCGCGCGGATGCTGGCATGAGGCCATGTCCGACCCCACCCCCGACCTCTGGCGTCGCGTCGACGCCTACCTCACCGACACCCTCGTGGGCCACGATCCCGTGCTGGAGGCGGCGGTCGCCGACCAGCGCAGCGCCGGGCTGCCGTCGATCGAGGTGGCGCCGGTGAACGGCAAGCTCCTGCATCTCCTCGCCCGCATCAGCGGCGCCCGCCGGGTGCTCGAGATCGGCACGCTGGGGGCGTACTCCACGATCTGGATGGCGCGCGGCATCCCGGACGACGGACGCGTCGTTACGATCGAGGCGGAAGCCCGGAACGCGGCGCTCGCCCGGGTGAACCTCGAGCGCGCGGGCGTCGGCGAGAAGGTCGAGATCCTCGTCGGGCGGGCCGCCGACATGCTGCCCCAGCTCGAGGGCGGCGCGCCGTTCGACCTCGTCTTCATCGATGCCGACAAGGAGTCCAACACGGTCTACCTCGACTGGGCGGCGCGCCTCGGGCGCCCGGGCACCGTCGTGATCGTGGACAACATCGGCCGCGGGGGAGCGGTGGCCGACCCGGCGACGGAGAACCCGCAGGTGATCGGAACCCAGCGCGGCCTCGAGATGCTCGGCCGCGACCCGCGCTTCGACGCGACGGCGCTGCAGACGCTCGACCTCAAGGGATACGACGGGGTGGCGCTCGCCGTCGTCGTGTGACGGGATGCCGCTGGCGCCGGCATCCACCATCACTAGACTCGACCACGGACCGACGACGCTCCGACGAATCACCCTCCACTGAACAAGGAGTCCCCTGTGGCACTGATCGAGGCTGTAGGCGCGCGCGAGATCCTCGACTCGCGCGGAAACCCGACCGTCGAGGTGGAGGTGCTGCTCGACGACGGGATCGTCCAGCGCGCAGCCGTCCCCTCCGGCGCGTCGACCGGAGCGTTCGAGGCGTACGAGCTGCGCGACGGCGACAAGAGCCGGTACGGCGGCAAGGGCGTGCTCAAGGCCGTCGCCGCGGTCATCGACGAGCTGGGCCCGGCCATCGAGGGCGTCGAGGCGAGCGAGCAGCGCATCATCGACGAGATCCTCATCGAGACCGACGGCACCGACAACAAGTCGCGCGTCGGCGCGAACGCCATCCTCGGCGTCTCGCTCGCCGTGGCGAAGGCGGCGGCCGACTCGGCCGACCTGCCGCTGTTCCGGTACCTCGGCGGACCGAACGCCCACGTCCTCCCCGTGCCGCTGTTCAACGTCATCAACGGCGGCGAGCACGCCGACAACGGCATCGACATGCAGGAGTTCTTCCTGGCGCCCATCGGCGCCGAGTCGTTCTCGGAGTCGCTGCGGTGGGGCACGGAGGTCTACCACGTCCTCAAGGGCGAGCTGAAGGCCGCGGGCTTCGCCACCGGCCTCGGCGACGAGGGTGGCTTCGCCCCCGATCTCCCCAGCAACCGCGAGGGCCTCGAGTTCCTCGTCAAGGCCATCGAGAAGGCAGGCTTCACCCCGGGCACCGACATCGCGCTCGGCCTCGACGTGGCGGCGACCGAGTTCTTCAACGACGGCGTGTACCGCCTCGACCAGAAGGACTGGAACGCCGAGGAGCTCACCGAGTACTACGTCGGGCTCGTCAACGACTTCCCGATCGTCACGATCGAGGATGCCCTCGCCGAGGACGACTGGGAGGCGTGGGGCGCCCTCACCGAGAAGCTCGGCAAGAAGGTGCAGCTCGTCGGCGACGACCTGTTCGTCACGAACCCGGAGCGTCTGGCCAGGGGCATCGAGCTCGGCGTCGCCAACTCGCTGCTGGTCAAGGTGAACCAGATCGGCACGCTGTCGGAGACCCTGGACGCCGTCGAGATGGCGCACCGCGCGGGCTACACCGCGATGCTGTCGCACCGCTCGGGCGAGACCGAGGACACCACCATCGCCGACCTCGTGGTCGCGACCGGTGCGGGTCAGATCAAGAGCGGCGCGCCCGCACGCAGCGAGCGCGTGGCGAAATACAATCAGCTTCTGCGCATCGAAGAGGAGCTGGGCGACGCGGCGACGTTCATCGGCCGCGCAGCCTTCCCGCGCTACAAGGGCTGACGATCGACTCGAAGGGGGAGCCGCGATGAAGAGACCGGCTCCCCCTTCGGCGTCCCCGGCCGCTTCTGCGCCGCCGCGCGCGACGCCGCGTCGACAGCCTCGGCGCCCGGTCGACGTGCGGCAGTGGCTCGGCGGCATCCGTCTCTCGGGCTTCATGGTCATCATGCTGGGGCTCGTCATCCTCGCCGCGTTCGTGCTCGTCCCGACGCTCGGGGTGTACCTCGATCAGCGCCAGCAGATCGCCGCGCTCGAGGCCGCGGTGCAGGTGAGCCGCGACGAGGTCGCCGACCTCGAGGCGCAGCGCGAGCGCTGGGGCGATGAGGCGTTCATCACCACGCAGGCGCGCGAGCGCCTCTACTACGTCAAGCCCGGCGAGGTGATCTACCTCGTCGACGACGACCTGCCGGCGGTCGACCAGCCGCAGGAGGTCGAACCGATCAGCGATGAGCTGGCAGCGACCGACACCGACTGGATGTCGCAGCTGGTGCGCTCCGCGACGGAGGCGGGGCTCGCCCAGGTGGTGCGGGAGCCCGTCATCGGCGTGCCCGATCAGCCCACCCCGTCGTCGACTCCGACGCCGTGACACCGCAGGCGCCCTCCAGCGCCGTCCCAGCCGTCGCCGGTAACCTCGAGGGGTGACCACCCCGCCCTTCGCGCCCGTGACCGATGCCGACCTCGCCGTTCTGAGCGAGCAGCTCGGCCGCCCGGTGCGCGGCGTCGTCGGGGTGGCAGCGCGCTGCGTGTGCGGCAATCCGACCGTAGTGGCGACGTCGCCGCGGCTCCCGGACGGCAGCCCGTTCCCCACGTTCTACTACCTCACGCATCCCGCCGCGACGGCGGCGATGTCGGTGCTCGAAGCAGACCACGTCATGCGCGAGCTCAGCGACGAGCTCGCCTCCGACGAAGAGGTCGCGGCCCAGTACGCCCGGGCTCACGAGGCCTATCTCCGCGACCGCGCCGGATTCGGCGACGTGGAGGAGATCGCGGGCATCTCGGCAGGAGGGATGCCGACGCGCGTGAAGTGCCTCCACGCCCTCGCCGGACACGCGCTCGCGGCGGGTCCGGGTGTCAACCCGATCGGAGACCGCGCGCTGGCGATGTCGACCTGGTCGCCCGAGCGGTGCGCGTGCGCCCAGCCCGGCGGGGCCGGATGATCCGGCGTCCCCTCGTCGCGCTGCTGGCTGTCGCCGTCCTGGCGACGGTCACCGTCGCGAGCGCCCCGGCCGCTGCGGTGGCGTTCGGCGCGGCCCCCGCCGCGGTCCGCCCGACCGCGGCGCACCCGGCCGCCGTCGTCCCCGACGCTCCGCAGCCCACTCCCACGGCGGTCCCGACCGCGCGGCCGACGGATGCGCCCGACGAGGACGACGACGAGGATCCGGTCCGTGCGGCGGAGTACTGGCTCGAGGACTATGGCATCGAGAAGGCCTGGCAGACGACGCGCGGCAAGGGGGTGCGCATCGCCGTCATCGACACCGGGATCGGCCGCGGACCGGTCGAGTTCGACGGAGCCGTCGCGGGCGGCACCGATGTCTCGGGCCTCGGCACCGAAGACGGCCGCACGCCGGTCGGAGCCGTCGACGCGAACCACGGCAGCTGGGTCGCCTCGCTCGCCGCGGCCCGCGGAACGGGTTCGGGCGAGGGCATGATCGGCGTGGCGCCGCAGGCGCAGCTGCTCTCGGTGTCGGTGGGGTTCGGCGCGGCCGCGTCGGTGCCGTTCGCCGATCAGATCGCCGAGGCGATCCGCTGGTCGGTCGACAACGGCGCCGACGTCATCAACATGTCGCTGACGACGAACATGCCGGACTGGCCCGAGAGCTGGGACGACGCGTTCCTCTACGCCTTCGAGAACGACGTCGTCGTCGTGGTCGCCGCGGGCAACCGCGGCAGCGGCACGACGCGCGTCGGCGCGCCCGCCACCATCCCGGGCGTTCTCGCCGTCGCCGGCGTCGATCCGTCGGGCAACGCCAGCGTCGAGGCCTCCACGCAGGGCATCACCATCGGCGTCGCGGCGCCGAGCGAGGAGCTCATCGGCGTCTCCGCCGACGGGACGCTCGTGGAGTGGGGCGGCACCAGCGGCGCCGCGCCGATCGTCGCCGGCATCGCGGCGCTCGTGCGGGCGGCGCATCCCGACCTCGACGCCGCGAACGTGATCAACCGCATCACCGCGACGGCGAAGGCGCCGGAGGGCGTCGACGATGCGCCCGAGGAGCTGTACGGGCACGGACTCGTGGATGCCGCGGCCGCGGTCTCCGCCCCGGTGCCGACCGTCACCGAAGGCCCCGTCCAGGCGCTGCAGGAGTGGATCCGGCTGTACCGCCGGGCGGAGACCGATCCGGTGCTCCCGTCGCCCGCCCCGACGACCGAGGTGGTTCCGCTCCCGCCCGCCGACGAGATGATCCGCGCGTCGGGCCCGCTGCTGCCGTCCCGTGACACCTTCCTCTACGGAAGCATCCCGCTCATGCTTCTCACCGGCCCCGCTATACTGGTGGCGCTCGGCGTCACCGCTGCTGTCCGACGCATCCGATTGGCGTCCCGCACGCCGAGCCGCTGATTCCCAGGAGTAATCCCACCGTGAGCAACACCGTGCCCAAGATCCTCATCGTCGGCGGCGGCTACGCGGGCTTCTACACCGCGTGGAAGCTCGAGAAGCACCTGCGCAAGGGTGAGGCCGAGGTCACGATCGTCGACCCGCTGCCGTACATGACGTACCAGCCGTTCCTCCCCGAGGTCGCCGCCGGCTCGATCGAGGCGCGCCACTCGGTGGTGGCGCTGCGTCGCCACCTCAAGAAGACGAGCGTCGTCGCGGCCAAGGTGACCGGGATCAACCACGCGAACAAGGTGGCCACGATCACCCCGATCGCCGGTGAGCCGTACGAGTTCGAGTACGACCAGATCGTCGTCACCGCCGGTGCCGTCTCGCGCACGTTCCCGATCCCGGGCATCGCCGACAACGCCATCGGACTGAAGACGATCGAAGAGGCCGTCGCCATCCGCGACCGCCTGATGTCGAACTTCGACAAGGCCGCTCAGCTGCCCGCCGGCCCCGAGCGCTCGCGCCTGCTCACCGTCGTCGTCGTCGGCGGCGGCTTCGCCGGCATCGAGGTGTTCGCCGAGCTGCGCTCGCTCGCCTCGTCGCTCATCAAGAGCTACCCGCAGATCACGTTCGACGACACGCACTTCCACCTCATCGAGGCGATGGGGCGCATCATGCCCGAGGTGTCGCTGAAGACGAGCGAGTGGGTGCTCAAGAGCCTCGCAAAGCGCGGCGCCAACGTGCACCTCGACACGCAGCTCACCAGCGCGGTGGACGGCATCGTCGAACTCTCCACCGGCGAGAGCATCCCGACCGATCTCATCGTCTGGACGGCCGGCGTGATGGCGAACCCCACCGTCGTGCGCGGCGGCGACCTCCCCGTCGAGGAGCGCGGCCGCATCCGCACCCGTGCCGACCTGCGTGTCGGCACCGCCGAAGAGGTCGTCGAGGGCGCGTGGGCCGCCGGTGACGTGTCGGCCGTCCCCGACCTGTCGGGCGGCGGCGTCGGCGGCTACTGCGTTCCGAACGCCCAGCACGCCGTCCGCCAGGCGAAGCTCCTCGCGAAGAACCTCGTCGCCGTGCTCCGGGGCGAGGTGCCCCGCGAGTACTTCCACAAGAACCTCGGTGCCGTCGCCGGTCTCGGCCTCTACAACGGCGTCTTCCAGTCCGGCAACATCGCGCTCAAGGGCCTCATCGCGTGGTTCGCCCACCGCGGCTACCACGGCCTGGCGATGCCGTCGTGGGAGCGCAAGTGGCGCGTGCTGTGGGGCTGGTGGAACAACTTCGCTCTCGGTCGCGACATGGTCAACCTGTCGACGGTCCAGAACCCCCGCTACGTCTTCGAGGAGTTCGCCGCGCGGCCGCGTCCGGCCGCTCCCGCCGCCGTCGAGGCGCCCGCCGCCGCCGCGCCCCAGCGCACGGCCGCTGCGAAGCCCGCCGCCGAGAAGGCCGCTGCATCGCGCTGATCCTGTCGATCTGTCGTCGGGGCCTGTCTTCGGACAGGCCCCGACGCCGTTAACCTGGAGGCGCCGCGGCTCGGCCCCCGTAGCCCAACCGGCAGAGGCAGGCGACTTAAAATCGCTTCAGTCTGGGTTCGAATCCCAGCGGGGGCACCTCTCGACCCATGCTGTCCACGACGCGCCCGCGCGTCGCCCCAGTGGTGGACGGAGCCACGTCGTGCCAGCATCTAGGCTGTGACCATGCACGCTTACCCGAAGCGGATCGCATGAGCCTCGCCCTGCTGTCCGCATGGTCCACGACGTCGTGGACCGACGCCGCCTCCTACTGGAGCGGAATGGATCGCGCCCTGAGCAACGTCTCCGGTCCGATCGCCGCCATCAACGCCTCCGCCCTGCGCCACAACGCGCTCGACATGCTGGTGCGCTCCGGCGGTGTGCCCATCCGCGTGGCCAGCAAGTCCGTGCGCGTGCGCGAGGTGATCGATGCCACGCTCGCCCTGCCGGGCTACCGCGGCATCCTCGGATTCACCCTGCCCGAAGCGCTCTGGCTCGCGGACACCCATGACGACGTGGTCGTGGGCTATCCGACAGCCGATCGCGCTGCGATCGCCGCGCTGACGGCCGACGAGCGTGCGGCCCAGCGCGTCACGCTCATGGTGGACGACCTCGCGCAGCTCGACCTCGTCGACGCCGTCACGCCCCCCGGATCACGGCCCGAGATCCGCGTGGCGATCGAGGCGGATGCCTCGTGGCGCAGTCGCGGACTCGGCCACATCGGCGTGCGACGCTCGCCGGTGCACGAGCCGGCCGACGTCGCCACGCTCGCGCGGGCGATCGCCGCTCGTCCCGGATTCCGGCTCGTCGGTCTGATGATGTACGAGGCGCAGATCGCCGGGCAGCCGGACGCCACTGGTTCCGGTGACGGCGTGATCCGCTGGATGCAGGGCCGGTCGGCCGAGGAGCTCTTCGAGCGACGTGGCGCGATCGTCGCGGCGCTGCGCGACGTGGCGCACCTCGAGTGGGTCAACGGCGGCGGCACCGGATCGCTCGAGCTGACGGCATCCGATCAGTCGGTGACCGAGCTCACCGCCGGAAGCGGACTGCTCGCCGGGCACCTCTTCGACGGCTATCGGGCCTTCGACCCGGCGCCGGCTGCCGCGTTCGCGCTCGAGGTGGTGCGCAAGCCCGCCGCCGACATCGCGACGGTGCTCGGCGGTGGATGGATCGCGTCCGGCCCGCCCGTCGCATCGCGTCAGCCGAAGCCGGTCTGGCCGCAGGGTCTCACCACACTCGGACGTGAAGGCTCGGGCGAGGTGCAGACCCCGCTGCGCGGCGAAGCGGCACGCGGACTGCGGGTGGGTGACCGCGTGTGGTTCCGCCACGCCAAGAGCGGTGAGCTGGCGGAACGTGTGGGCGAGTACCACGTCGTCGACGGCGACACGGTGTCGACGACAGTTCCGACCTACCGGGGCGAAGGGAAGTCGTTCCTGTGACCCGGCCGGGTGGAACGTGGCGCAACTGGGGCAGGTCCGCCTCGTCGATGCCGCGCCGGGTGGAGTTCCCGCGCACGAGCGACGCCGTGGTCCGCGCCGTCACCGCTGCGGTGCGCGAGGGCCTGCGCGTCAAGGCCGTCGGGTCGGGGCACAGCTTCAGCACGATCGCCGTCGCGCCCGACGTGCTCCTCGACCTCACCGACCTGCGCGGCCTCGTGTCGGTCGACGTCGAGACCGCGCGCGTCACCCTCCTCGCGGGCACCAAGCTGCACCAGGTGCCCGCCCTCCTCGCTCCCTACGGCCTGGCCATGCAGAACCTGGGCGACATCGACCGGCAGTCGGTCTCGGGTGCGATCTCCACCGGGACCCACGGTACGGGGGCCCGCTTCGGCGGCCTGGCGACCCAGGTGGTCGGGGCGAAGCTGGTGACGGCGTCGGGCGACATCCTCGTGGTCTCCGCCGACGAGAACCCCGAGATGCTCCCGGCGGTCGCACTGGGCCTCGGCGCCCTCGGCATCCTGGTCGAGGTCACGCTGCAGTGCGTCCCGGCATTCGTGCTCCACGCCGTCGAAAGACCGGAGCCGCTCGCCGGCGTGCTCGACGCGATCGCCGACCGCTCCACCGGGGCCGATCACTTCGAGTTCTACTGGTTCCCGCACACCGACCGGGCGATGACGAAGACGAACATGCGCCTCCCCGAGAGCGCGCCGCGACATCCGCTCTCGCCGATCGGCAAGTGGATCGACGACGCCCTCGTCGGCAACGGCCTGCACCAGATGGCGTGCTCGGTCGCCAAGGCGGTGCCCGCGACGATCCCGCCGATCAACCGGCTGTCGGTGAAGCTGTGGGGCGATCGCGAGTTCACCGACGCGTCCGACCGCGTGTTCGCGACCGCACGCGGGGTGCGCTTCCGCGAGATGGAGTACGCAGTGCCGGCCGAATCCGTGCGTCCTGCCTTCGACGCGATGCGCGCGCTCATCGCCGACCGCGGCTGGCGGATCTCGTTCCCGGTGGAGGTGCGCTTCGCCGCCGCCGACGACCGGTGGCTGTCGACCGCGTACGGCCGCGAGACCGCGTACATCGCCGTGCACCGCTACTGGCGCGACGACCCGGCGGAGTACTTCGAGGCGGTCGAAGACATCATGAGCTCGTACGGCGGACGCCCGCACTGGGGCAAGATGCACACGCAGGATGCTGCGACCCTGCGCACGCGGTACCCCCGGTTCGACGACTTCACGGCGCTCCGCGACCGTCTCGACCCCGACCGGGTGTTCTCGAACGCGTACCTCGAGCGCGTGCTCGGTGAGTAGCGGCTGAGAGTACCGAGCGGGTGTGGCTGCGCTCGCTAGGATGAGGAAACACCTCGAACGAAAGTCACGCAATGGAATGGCTCATCCCGGTTCTGATCGTGCTCGCGCTCGTGATCATCGCGGGCGTGTATCTCTGGGCGACGTACAACTCCCTGGTGCAGCTGAACGTGCGGGTCGATGAGGCCTGGAGCGACATCACGGTGCAGCTGAAGCGCCGGGCAGACCTCCTTCCGAACCTCATCGAATCGGTGAAGGGCTATGCCGCCCACGAGAAGGCCGTCTTCGAGAACGTGACCCGCGCCCGCGCGGAGACGCTGCAGGCGACGACGCCCGGCGACGCAGGAGTCGCCGAGGGCCACATGCAGCAGGCGCTGCGGTCGCTGTTCGCGGTGGCGGAGGCGTATCCCCAACTGCAGGCGAGCCAGAACTTCCTCCAGCTCCAGCAGTCGATCGTCGACACGGAAGACAAGATCCAGGCTTCGCGCCGCTTCTACAACGGCGGTGTGCGCGAGCTCAACACGAAGATCAAGGTCTTCCCGAACAACATGTTCGCCCGCAACCTCGGCTTCCACGAGCGCGAGTTCTTCGAGGTCGTCGACGGCGCCGCGATCTCGGAGCCCCCGCGCGTCCAGTTCTGAGCTCGGCGGCCATCGCCGCGGGCGGTGCGGCGCTGCGGCGAGTGTCGGACGCGCCCGTTAGCCTCACGGCATGGTGATCACCCTTTCGCCGGAGCTCGCCCGCCGCGTCGCGCTGACCGCGCAGCTGCTGTCGGCCGAACGTCCGGCGGGGATCGTCGAGGCTGTCGATGCGCTCACCGTGGTGAACATCGAGCCGACGGCCGCCATCGCGCCGAGCGCCGATCTCATCCTGTGGACGCGGCTCGGGTGGCCCTATCAACCGGCCGACCTCACGCGGCTGGTCGAAGACGACCGCGCGCTGTTCGAGTGGGGCGGCTTCTATCGCACGATGGCCGACCTTCCGCTGCTGCGTCACGAGATGGCGGTCCGCCCGCAGTCGCGCGAGGCGCGGGAGTGGCTCGCGGCGAACGATCGGTTCCGAGGCGAGGTGATGGCGCGCCTGCGCGCCGACGGACCGCTCCGGCCCACCGACATCGACGACACCGCGGCGGTGTCGTGGCGGTCGTCGGGGTGGACGAACAATCGCAACGTGCTCCAGATGCTCGAGATGCTCGTGCTCCGAGGCGACGTGGCGATCTCGGCGAGGGACGCCGCCGGCCGCAGCTTCGACCTCGCCGAGCGGGTGTACCCGGCGGGTCTGGCCGAGATCGCTCCCGAGGATGCTGCGAGGGAGCGTGCCGTTCGTCGATTGGGGTCGCTCGGCATCGCCCGCCCGCGCAGTGTCGCCCAGCCGATCGAGCCGATCGACGTCGGGTCGGTGGGGGAGGAGGCCCGGGTCGAGGGTGTGCCCGGAGTGTGGCGTGTCGACCCCGAGACCGTCGAGCGCGCCGCGTCGTTCGCACCGCGGACGGCGCTCCTCTCGCCGTTCGACCGGATCGTGTTCGATCGCAAGCGCCTGGAGGAGCTGTTCGGGTACGAGTACCTGCTCGAGATGTACAAGCCGGCGGCGAAGCGACGGTGGGGCTACTTCGCGCTGCCGATCCTGCACGGCGACCGCTTCGTCGGCAAGCTCGATGCGAAGGCCGACCGCAAGAGCGGCGTGCTGAAGGTGTTCGCCGTGCACCAGGACCAGCCGTTCGCCGACGCGGTGGTCGAAGCCGTCGACGACGAGATCAGCGAGCTCGCGCGATGGCTGGGACTCGAGGTGCAGCTGCAGCCCGGCGGGTGACACCCGGCGCGTGACATCCGGCCGATGGCGGATGAGCGGACCGACAGCACCATCGACTGCCCGGTGAAGTCGACGTCGCCGCGCAGCGTCCAGTCGTCGGTCCGGTAGTGGAACGTGCCGCGTGCACCGTCTCGGGTCGTCCCCGTCGCCGTGGCGACGACGACGCCGCCGCTCGCGACGAAGCCGGCACCGTCGTCGTCGATGGTCACGACGGGCAGCGTGTCGACGGCGAACGCGACGGTGTCGAGCTCGGCGAGGTCGGCGGCCCACGGGATGCGGATGCCGCAGTTCTCCGGCACCGCGGTCGCGTCCGCGGTGCACTCCTCCGCGTAGGCGTCGAGCTGCTCCTGTGCGGCGGGGACCGCGTCGCCCGAGACGGATGCGTCGAGCTCCACCTCGACGGGCTCCGCTGCTGCCGCCACCCGTGCGCTTCCGTCGAGGAACGCCGCGGGTTCGGTTGTAACCGCGTAGACAGCCGGAAGGAGGGGGATGTCGGTGCCGACAGCCACGAGCTCGCCGCCGATGCCGACGCTGTCACCGAGCGGCGTGACGACGGAGACCATGACGGCGAAGTCCTCGGTGACCTGCCAGCCGGTGGGCGTCCGCGTGAGCGTGAAGGTGAGCTCCACCAGGGCGCCGTCGAGCTCTGCACGGGCCGACGCGTGCGCGGTGTCGTCGTCGATCGCCACGTCGACCGGGTCGGCGGCGCTCAGGTATGAGTCCGCCCCGCCGAAGGCTGCGAGCAGCTGCTCTTCGTCGTCACCCGCCGCGAGGAGGCCTCCCACGGCTGCGGCGTCGCCGGCCGCGAGTGCGCTCACGTACTGTGACGCCACAGCCTCGGGGCCGGGCCTCTGCTGCAGCGACACCGCGACGCCGACGCCGACACCGACACCGACCAGCGCGACCGCCGCGACGGCGATCCCGATGACGGCTGCGCGGTTCACCCCTCCACGGTAGCGGGCGCCCCGGCAGCGGTGACGGCGACCGGTGCCTGGGCCGCCGCGCGCGCGTCGTGGCGCGCGGCCCCGGGGAGGGCAGCCGCGAGGTCGTCGACGGCGTCTCCCCAGCGAGACACCGAGATGCTCTCGAGCCCTTGCCACCGCGCGGCTGCCCGCAGCTCGTCGGCGACGCGCCCCGCGGCATCCCCGGTCTTCCCCTGCTCCCACCACGCCGACTGCACGAGCAGTGTGCCGGCGGCACGGTCGGCCTTGAGGTCGACACGGCCGACCAGCTCGTCGTCGACGAGCACCGGGAGCGAGTAGTACCCGAACCGGCGCTTCGGCGGCGGCGTGTAGATCTCGATGCGGTACGAGAAGTCGAACAGGCGCTCTGCGCGATCGCGGAACCACACCACGGGGTCGAACGGCGTGAGCAGCGCAGCCGCGTCGATGCGCCGGGGGAGCGCCGCATCGCGATGCACCCAGGCGGCTGCCGGTCGCCCCGCCTGCATCCATCCCTCGACCCGGACCGGCTGGAGCTCGCCCGCGTCGGTCAGCTCGGCCACAGCGGTCATCACCGCCGGTCGGTCGCGCAGCCGCCAGTAGTCGGCGAGATCCGAGGCGGTGGCGACCCCGTAGGCGACGGATGCCCGTCGGACGAGCTCGCGCACGGCATCGCCACGGTCGATCCGGGTCTGCAGCACCTCGGGGGCGATCACGTGCTCGGCGAGTCCGTACCGCCGCTCGAAGCCGCGCCGGCCGGCGATCGCGACGTCGCCGAACATCCAGAGGTGCTCGAGCGCCTGCTTCACGACGTCCCAGTCCCACCACGGACCGCGCGCCGCCTTCTTGGCGTCGTGCTCGATCTGCGCGGGACGCAGCGGCCCGCGGTCGGCGAGCTCGGAGCGCACCCAGTCGACGATCGACCGGTTGCGCGCGTACCACCCGTCACCGGCGGCACCGTACTTCGCCCGCATGTCATCCATGCGGAAGGCGAACAGCGACCAGTCGGCCGCGGGGATGAACGCGGCGACGTGCGCGAGGTACTCGACGTACGCCGGCCGCCGCGCGAACAGGAGTCGGTCGAGCGCTGTCGTGTCGTACGGCCCCAGCCGCGAGAACAGGGGCATGTAGTGCGAGCGCGCGAACACGTTGACCGAGTCGATCTGCAGGGTCGCCATGCGTGCGAGCGCGAGGTTGAGCTGTCGGGTGCCCGGCGCGACCGGGCGCGGTCTGCCGAACCCCTGGGCGGCCAGCGCGATGCGTCGGGCCTCGGCGGCGCTGAGCGATGACTTCACGCGCGTCAGCGTAGCCGCGACCGCCGACAGCGGCCCCGGGAGCGGCCGGTGCGCGCGCGGACGCATGAACCTCGCGGCATGCGACGCGCCTAGACTGACGGGATGAGCGGCTCCGACGACAAGCCTCGCGGCTCGCTGTTCGACGCGATCCGTGACCGTCGGCGGGTCGTGTCCAGCGATGTGTCCGACGTCGTCCCGCGGGGGCTCAGCATCGCCGCCGCGTACTCGTGGCGCATCCTGTTCGTCGCGGCAGCGATCGGACTCGCGGTCTGGCTCGTCATCGAGCTGAAGCTGCTCGTCATCCCCCTCCTCGTCGCGATCCTCGTCACCGCCCTGCTCTGGCCGGCGTTCACCTGGATGCTCCGCAGCCGGGTGCCCCGCTGGCTCGCGATCGTCATCTCGGTGGTCGGCACCCTCGCGATCGTCACGGGGCTGATGTGGCTCGCCGTCTGGCAGATCACCCTGCAGTGGGACTCCGTGCAGGCGAGCACGGTCGCCGCGCTCGACCAGTTCCGC
Organism: Microbacterium terrae; assembly: GCF_017831975.1. NCBI lineage: Bacteria > Bacillati > Actinomycetota > Actinomycetes > Micrococcales > Microbacteriaceae > Microbacterium > Microbacterium terrae. Next base: position 969,341 of record NZ_JAFDSS010000001.1, read on the forward strand.
CAGTACCTCATCGACGGGCCGCTGCACCTCACCGAGGAGCAGATCGACGGCATGCTCGACCAGGGCGTCAGCTTCCTGCAACAGCAGGCGGACCTCCTGTGGAACGGCGCCCTCGCCCTCGGCAGCACCGTGGGCCACATCGCCACCGGCATCGTGCTGTCGCTGTTCATCCTGCTGTGCCTCCTGGCCGACGGCGCCGGTGTGTGGCGCTGGGCGCTGCGGCTCTTCCCCCGCCGGGCGCGCCCCGCCGCCGACGGCGCCGGTCACGCGGGCTTCATCACCGTCGTCAACTACGCCCGCACGCAGCTGCTGGTGGCCACGATCGACGCGATCGGCATCGGCATCGGAGCCTTCTTCCTCGGCGTGCCCCTGGCCATCCCGATCGCGGTGCTGGTCTTCCTCGGCGCGTTCGTGCCCATCGTCGGAGCCGTCGTCACCGGCGCGGTCGCCGTGTTCCTCGCCCTCGTGTACAACGGGCCGTGGATCGCGCTGTGGATGCTGGTGGTGGTGCTCGCCGTGCAGCAGATCGAGGGGCACATCCTGCAGCCGCTGCTGATGGGCTCGGCGGTGAAGGTGCACCCGCTCGCCATCGTGCTCGTCGTCGCCGGGGGAACGCTCATCGCCGGCATCCCGGGTGCCCTCTTCGCCGTTCCGCTCGCCGCGTTCGTCAACGTCGTCGCGATCTACGTCGGTCAGCGCGCGTGGGAGACCGGCGAAAGCCCCCGCGGCGACATGATCTGGAGCACCGTACCCCGCCCGAGGAGGCGCACAACGTGACCACCCCTTCCACCGTGCATCAGACGCCGCCGGATCTCGCGGCCATCGAAGACGCACGAGCGGCGCTCGACGGCCTCATCGCCCGGACGCCGGTCGACCTGTCGCTGCATCTGACCGACGTCCTCGGCGCGCCGGTGCACCTGAAGCTCGAGAACCTGCAGCGCACCGGATCCTTCAAGATCCGCGGGGCGGCGTACCGGCTGTCGCGCCTCAGCGCCGAAGAGCGGGCGCGCGGGGTCGTGGCGGCATCGGCGGGCAACCACGCGCAGGGCGTGGCGCTCGCGGCGCAGACGCTCGGCATCCCCGCGACGATCTTCATGCCCCTCGGCGTGCCGGTCCCGAAGCTCCTGGCGACCCGCGGCTACGGCGCGGAGGTGATCCTCGAGGGCGCCACTGTCGAGACTCCGCTGCGCCTCGCGGCGGAGTTCGCCGAGCGCACCGGCGCAGTCTTCATCCACCCGTTCGACCACCCCGACGTGATCGCGGGGCAGGGCACGCTCGGGCTCGAGCTGATGGACGACATCCCCGACCTCGACACCGTGGTGCTCGGCATCGGCGGCGGCGGACTGATCGCCGGCGTCGCGGCGGCGGTCAAGGCCCGGGCGGCCCAGCAGGGTCGCACGGTGCGCATCATCGGCGTGCAGGCCGAGAACTCAGCCGCGTACCCGTCGTCACTCGCCGCGGGCCGTCCGCTCGAGGTGGCAACGACGCCGACGATCGCCGACGGCATCGCCGTGGCGCGACCCGGAGACCTCCCCTTCGAGATGATCAGCGACCTGGTCGACGACGTCGTCACGGTGACCGAGGACGACATCGCCCGGGCGCTGCTGGTGCTCCTCGAGCGGGCGAAGCAGGTCGTCGAGCCGGCCGGCGCCGTGGGCGTCGCCGCGATCCTCGCCGGCAAGGTGCCCGCCTCCGGCACCACGGTCACCGTGCTCTCGGGCGGCAACATCGACCCACTGCTGCTGCAGCGCGTGGTGGCCCACGGGCTCGCGGCATCCGGTCGCTACATGACGCTGCGGATCCCGCTGCCCGATCGTCCCGGCCAGCTCGCGCGTGTCTCGGAGCTGCTCGCCGTCGCCGGTGCCAACGTGATCGAGGTCATGCACACCCGTCACGGACAGGGGCTGCAGATCAGCGAGGTGATCCTGCAGCTGAGCGTGGAGACGCGCGGCGAGGACCATCGCGCGCACGTGATCTCCGTGCTCGAGCAGGCGGGCTTCACCCCGACCGTCGTCCTCGACTAGAGGTGGGTGCGCAGGCCCGCGCCGCGGGCCCGCACGGGGTCACTGACCGTTGTAGGTCTCGACCTTGACGACCTCGACCGCGATCTCGCGCCCGTTGGGGGCGGTGTAGGTCGCGCTGTCGCCTTCGCTCAGGCCGAGGATGGCGGCGCCGAGCGGCGACGCCTCGCTGTAGACGTCGAGCTCGGAGCCGACCGCGATCTCGCGGTTGCCGAGGAGGAACACCTCTTCGCCGCCGGCGACGATCGCCGTGACGACGGTGCCCGGCTCGACGACGCCCGTGCTCTCGGGAGCTTCGCTGACGGTCGCGGTCTTGAGCAGGTGCTGGAGGGTGCGGATGCGGGCCTCCTGCTTGCCCTGCTCGTCCTTGGCGGCGTGGTAGCCGCCGTTCTCCTTGAGGTCGCCCTCTTCGCGTGCGGCCTCGATGCGCTTGGCGATCTCTTCGCGACCCGTCGTCGACAGGGCCTCGAGCTCTGCGGCGAGGCGGTCGTAGGCATCCTGGGTGAGGAAGGTCACCGGGGCATCGCTGGACACGTCAGACTCCTTCGGTCGGCGGGGCGGTCATATGTCAAACGCCCCGGCGACGGCCGGGGCGCGGATGACTGCGTGCGGCCAGACTACGTCACCCAGCAGGCGTTGACAAAACCTGTGGTGGCCTCGGCGGTGGTCGGGATCGTCTCGCGGAATGCGCGGGCGTGGTCCTCGGATGCCGCGAACTCGACGACCTTCCAGCCGACCACACCGTGCTCGACGTCCTGCGCCTCGATGGCACAGGCGACGCTGCGGCCGGTCGGTGCGGTGAACTGGAAGTTGACTGTGACGGAGTGCTGGTCGACCACGGCGAAGCCCGTGGTGTCGGCATCCACAGCCTCGACGGAGTCGGCCACGACGCCCCACGCCACGAACCCCAGGAGAGCGACTCCCACGACGGCTCCGCCGATGATCGCCCACGTCCTGCCGGGGGAGCGACGGCGTCCGTAGCGGTCGTCGAGCATGTCCTGGGTCGTCATGGTGGTTCCGTCGGAAGATTAGGCTGGAACCACCAGGTTACGCGCTCGGCGACCCGCGCCCGCACGTGCCGACATCGCCGAGACGGCAGAAGAGGTCCGCATGCTCGCCCTGCTCGCAGCAGTCACGCCCACGCCCACCCCGACGCCCGTCGACCCGACCACCGTGACGCCGGGACCGTGGGGGTTCGCGGTGATCGCGCTGCTGGCGATCGTGGTGATCCTGCTCGTGGGCGACATGGTGCGCCGCATCCGCCGCGTGAGCGTGCGCGACGACATCCGCGCCGAGCTCGACGCCGAGGAGGCGGCTCTGGCCGCAGGCGGGTCGGCCGACGTCGATCGCCCCGACGACGCAGCCCCCCGCGACGACGACGCGGCCGACGGGCGCCGCTGAGCACGATCGACCCGGCTCAGGCCCCGTGGAACGCGGGGTTCATCGCGATGATGAGGCACGCGGTCCAGTGGCACAGGAACGCGAGGACCGTGCACACGTGGAAGATCTCGTGGAATCCGAAGTGCCCGGGCCACGGGTTCGGTCGCTTCAGTGCATAGACGACCGCGCCCACGGTGTAAAGGATGCCGCCGATCGCGACGAGCAGCATCATCACCGCACTCGCCTGGGTGAGTGGGACGACGTACATCACAGCGGCCCAGCCGAGCGCGAGATACAGCGCGACGTACAGCCAGCGTGGTGCGTTGATCCAGAACACGCGGAACAGGATCCCGAGGATCGCGCCGCCCCAGACGATCGACAGCAGGATGATCGACTGCTGCGTGGGAAGGGCGAGGACTGCCAGCGGCGTGTAGGTGCCGGCGATCAGCAGCACGATGTTCGCGTGGTCGATGCGCTTGAGCACCGCCTTCGTGCGGGGCTTCCAGTTGAACCGGTGATACAGCGCGGAGTTGCCGAAGAGGAGCAGCGACGTCGCCATGAAGACCGCGCACGACCACTTCGCTGCGGGGCCCTGTGCGAGGACGATGAGCACGATGCCCGCGGCGATGGCGACCGGGAAGGTCGCGGCGTGGATCCAGCCGCGCCAGCTGGGCTTGATCTCGGGGGTCGCGGCGTCGACGTCTGCAGCGTCCATGAGCGGCAGCACGGGGACCTCGGGAACGCGGGGGGTGGGAGTGCGGCGGCTCATCGTCCCAGGGTAGGGGGTGGTGCACACCGGGGGGAGCACATACTCGGTCCCGCACATGGTGGAACTCGGTATCGCCTTGGTGCTGTCGGTGCGGGGGCGGGATGCCGCTCGGCACTCGCCCAGCGTGGGCGGCGTCGGCGCGATAGCGTAGGCGTGTGGTGCGAGAAGCGACGAACGAGGGGCGTGGGCCGCTCTACCGCCTCTACATCAACCGCATCCGGCGCAGTCTCGTCGCCGAGCGCGTGCCGCACCACGTCGCGATGATGATCGACGGCAACAGGCGCTGGGCGCGGCAGCTCGGATTCGACTCGGCCGCCCATGGCCACCGGGCCGGCGCCGCGAAGATGCAGGAGTTCCTCGGCTGGTGCGACGACGTCGGCGTCCGCGTCGTATCGCTCTACCTGCTGTCGAACGACAATCTGCGCAAGCGCGACTCGCAGGAGCTCGCCGACCTGCTCGAGATCATCGCCGAGCTCGCCGACGGCCTCTCGCGCGAACGCGATTGGCGCGTCAAGCACGTAGGCCGCGCCGACCAGCTGCCGGCGGAGCTCGCGCGCGTGCTCGCCGACGCGCAGGAGCGCACCCGCGATCACACCGGGCTCCATGTGAATCTGGCGGTCGGGTACGGCGGCCGGGGCGAGATCGTCGACGCGGTGCGGAGCATCATCGCGCAGCACGAGCGCGAGGGCGGCTCGCTCGAGGAGCTGGCTGCCAGCCTGACCCCCGAGCAGATCGGCGAGCACCTCTACACCGGAGGACAGCCTGACCCGGATCTCGTCATCCGCACCTCGGGCGAGCAGCGGCTGAGCGACTTCCTGCTCTGGCAGTCGGCCCACTCCGAGTTCTATTTCGTCGAAGCGCTCGGCCCCGACCTCCGCGAGGTCGACTTCCTTCGCGCGATCCGCGATTACACGCGCCGCGACCGTCGATTCGGCGGCTGAGAACGGTCACACACGCGCCGCGGCCGCGTGCCAGAATGTGACCGTGATGGATCTGGATGCGTACCTGGAGACCTTCGACGGGGAACCCGGATACCTCGACTGGGCCGCGTTCGGCCCGCTGTCGCCGTCGGTGCGGGCCGAGGCCCAGGCAGACACCGAGCTGCTCGGCACCGGGCGGCGCTCGAGCGTGAATCTCGTCGCCGACCACGTGCGCGACGCGAAAGAGCTCATCGCGGGTCTGATCGGCGGCGACGAGTCGCAGGTCGTGCTCCAGCCGTCGACCACGTACGGGCTGATGCAGGCGATCTACGGTCTCGCCGGCGGCATGATGCTCGCGCGGGGCGAGTTCCCGAGCCTCACCGTCGCGGCCACCCGGGCTGCCGATGCGCTCGGATCGATCGATCTGCAGTGGATCGAACCAGCCGGCGGGTTCGTCACCCCTGACGCGGTGCGCGACGCGCTGACCGACGACACCCGCGCGGTGGCGGTCAGCCTCGTCGACTTCCGCACCGGCTTCCGCGCGGACCTCTCCGCCATCCGCGACGTGATCGGCGATCGCCTCCTCATCGTCGATGCGATCCAGGGCTTCGGCACAGTTCAGGCCGACTACACCGCCGCCGATGTGGTGTGCGGCAACGGCTACAAGTGGCTGCGCGCCGGCCGCGGGACGGGATTCGCCTGGTTCAGCGAGCACGCGCTCGAGCGCATCGCCCCGGTGCTGTCCGGATTCGCGGGGGTCGGTGGCGATCTGCCGCTCGACGCCGTTCCCGCACCCGCCCCCGGCGCCGACGCGTTCACCGTCTCCGGTCCCGACATCCTCGCCGTCGCGCGTCTGGCGATCGCCCTCCGCGAGGTCAGCGACGTGGGCGTCGACGTCATCGAACGCGAACTCTCCGACCGCGCGCGCGACGTGATGTTCTTCGCCGATCGATACGAGGTGCCGGTGATCACGCCCCGCGAGCCCGAGCAGCGGGCCGGCATCGTCACCCTCGCACCGGCGCCGCAGGACGCCGGTCCTCTGGCGGCCGCGCTCGACAACAACGGCCTCGCCGTCACGGTGCGCGCCGGCCAGGTGCGCATCTCGCCGCATGTCGGAACCGGCGCCGACACCCTGCGCCTGTTCGGCGACGCGCTCGCGGCGTTCTCGTCGTCGCGGGTGTGGTGACGGTCGACGCGTTCATTCCGTGAGGCGCCGTCGACCGGCGTGTCGGTGGAGTTAACCCGACCGTAACCGCACATCCGCGTGTCGGCGTCGCGTTCGACCGGGCGGCAGTCGTACGGTCATGTCAACGGGCAAGGCGCCCGTTCGAGTCGGCCTCACGGATCGCGACTCGTGACCCCCTGGTCGACTCGAGACTGCCGGGAATTGCACCCGGGGCGGGAGTGGGTTGTGACCACACGAGCACCACAGAAGCAGCGCAGTCAGCAGGGGGAGCAGGGGGAGGCACTCGCGCAGGATCTGCGCACCTACGTGCTCGACACCTCCGTGCTGCTGAGTGATCCGCGGGCGTTCTTCCGCTTCGCCGAGCACAATGTCGTGATCCCCGTCGTGGTGATCACGGAGCTCGAGGGAAAGCGCCACGACCCCGAGATCGGCTATTTCGCGAGGCAGGCACTGCGCCACCTCGACGAACTGCGCGTCGAACACGGGCGACTCGACTTCCCGGTTCCGGTCGGCGACGACGGCACCCTTCGGGTCGAGTTGAACAACACCGACCCGTCCGCGCTCCCGTCGGGCATGCGCCTGGGTGACAACGACAGCCGCATCCTGGCCGTGGCGATGAACCTCGCGAACGACGGCCAGGAGGTCACGGTCGTCTCGAAGGATCTGCCGATGCGTGTGAAGGCGGCATCCCTCGGCATCGTCGCCGAGGAGTACCTGGCCGAGCAGGCGGTGGATTCCGGCTGGACGGGGATCGCCGCCATCAGCGTCGGCGGCGACGAGATGAGCGACCTCTACGAGAGCGAGGTCGCCTCGAGCGACGACGTGGTGGGGATGCCGGTCAACACCGGACTGATCATCCACTCCGAGCGCGGCTCGGCCCTCGGCCGGGTGACCGGCGACGGCGAGTATCGGCTGGTGCGCGGCGACCGCGAGGTCTTCGGTCTGCACGGCCGGTCGGCCGAGCAGCGCATCGCGATCGACCTGCTCCTCGACCCCGACGTCGGGATCGTCTCGCTCGGCGGTCGGGCGGGCACCGGCAAGTCGGCGCTCGCGCTGTGCGCGGGCCTCGAGGCGGTGCTCGAGCGTCAGCAGCAGAAGAAGATCATCGTGTTCCGCCCGCTGTTCGCGGTGGGCGGCCAGGAACTCGGATACCTGCCGGGCGACCAGCAGGAGAAGATGAACCCCTGGGGTCAGGCGGTGTTCGACACGCTCGGCTCGGTCGTGTCGTCGAACGTGCTCGAGGAGGTCGTGGAACGGGGGATGCTCGAGGTGATGCCCCTCACGCACATCCGCGGCCGCTCCCTTCACGATTCGTTCGTGATCGTCGACGAGGCGCAGAGCCTCGAGCGCAATGTCCTGCTGACGGTGCTGAGCCGCATGGGGCAGAACTCCCGCGTGGTGCTCACCCACGACGTCGGGCAGCGTGACAACCTGCGCGTCGGTCGTCATGACGGCGTGGCCTCGGTCATCGAAACGCTCAAGGGGCACGGGCTCTTCGGCCACGTCACGCTGGTCCGCTCCGAGCGTTCGGCCATCGCCGCGCTCGTGACGGATCTGCTCGAGGCGGGTGAGCTCGCCTGAGCCGGGTCTGATCGCATGATCGGCGAACCGGGTGATGAGAGGAGTCTCATCACCCGGTTCCGCGTGTGCGGCCTGGCCGTGACACGATGGGGAGACGTTTTCCGACGGGGTGTGGAAGAGGTACGGGGTGGATGAACGCGCGGGGCTGATCGTCGGCGGTCTGGCGGCGATCGCGGCGAGCGCCCTCGTCGTGGGCGCCGTGGCGATGACCAACAGCGCCGCGCTCGCGGATTCTCCCGGTACCGCGACCACCGCCGGGATCGTCGTCGCTTCGGCGGCGCCGCATCCCACCTCACCGGACCTCATGGCAGAGCCCGAGCCCGAGTCCGACGCCGCGGAGGCGGACGCCGAGGGGGAATCGACTCCCGACGTCGCCCCCGGGTCCGAGGCCACCACGACGCCCGCTCCCGACGAGACGGCGCCGGCCGCTCCGGTCGATGTCGCCCCCGCCGAAGATCGCGCGTCGCACGCGGGCGAGGTGGGCGAGCTCGAGACCGTGCCCGCACCCCCGGCCGAGACGATCGGCGAGGGGACCGCTCCTGCGGGGAAGAGCATCGAGGAGAAGCTGGGCGAATCCCTGGTCGCCGGAAGATGGGATGCCGTGCGGGACTGGGCCGAGAGGCACGGCTGGTCGAGCGATCGCATCGACGAGTGGATCGCCCGGCACCACGCGAAGCAGGACGACCGAGGCGACGACGCGGGCGCGCAGAAGCCCTCGTCCGAGGCGGACCTGTCGTCGGAGGAGGACCTGTCGTCGGAGGAGGACTCCTCTTCGGAGAAGAAGTCCTCGTCGGAGAAGAAGTCCTCGTCGGAGAAGAAGTCCTCAGACCGATCGCGCGATTCCCCAGACCGTCGCGATTGAAGGGCCGGCGTTCAACGCCGGCCGTGCGGCCCCCGGTGTCCCCCAGCACGCCGGGGGCCGCACACCGCAGGAGGCGGCGTGCGCTGCCGAGGCCCGCAGGCTCACTCCCAGCGGTAGCCCGCGCCGCGCACGGTCACGATGTGCTCGGTGCCGAGCTTGCCGCGCAGGTATCGCACGTACACGTCGACGACGTTCGAGCCCGGATCGAACTCGAGGCCCCAGACGCTGCTGAGCAGCTGCTCGCGGGTGAGCACCCTGCCGGGATTGCGGAGGAACTGCTCGGCGAGGGCGAACTCCCGGGCGGACAGCTCGACCTCGCGCCCGGCGACGCTCGCGCGGCGCGCGAGGATGTCGAGGACGACGTCGTCGTGGGCGACCGAGACTCCCGCCGAGGGGACGCTCTCGCGCAGGCGCGACCGCACCCGGGCGAGCAGCTCCTCGAACGTGAAGGGCTTGGGGACGTAGTCGTTCGCCCCGGCATCGAGCCCGTCGACGGTGTCGCGCGTGCTCGAGCGCGCCGTGAGCATGATGACCGGCATCGCGGATCCCCGTGACCGCAGGGCGCGCAGCACCTCGAAGCCGTCCATGGTGGGGAGACCCACGTCGAGCAGCATGAGGTCGGCGTCGCCGCGCAGCGCGAGCTCGAGCGCGTCGGCGCCGTCCTCGATGAGGAGGGTGGCGTAGCCGGCGGACTCCAGTCCACGGCTGACGAACGACGCGATGCGCGGTTCGTCTTCGACGATCAGAATCGTGGTCATCCGGATGCCTCACGCTGTAGGACCACATCGCCCGCGCGCACCGGAGCCGGAAGCTCCGCCCTGCTCGGGGGCAGATGGATGGTGAAGGTGGCTCCGCCACCGCGGGTGTCGGTGACGGTGCAGGTGCCGCCGTGCGAGGTGGTGATCGCCTCGACGATCGCCAGCCCCAGCCCCGAGCCGCCCACGACGCGCTTGCCGCCGGCGCGGTCGAACCGGCGGAAGATGCGCCGGCGCGCGGCGGGCGGGATGCCGGGGCCGTGGTCGCGCACCCAGAGGCGGGTCCCGGCGGCATCGTGCGAGCTGCCGACCTCGATGGGCGTTCCCTCGGGCGTGTACTTCGCGGCGTTGTCCGCGAGCTGGAGCCATGCCTGCAGCAGCCGGTCCTGATCGCCGTGGACGATGCCGCCGGCGTGCGACTCGATGCTCCAGGTGTGCCCCGGAATCACTGCCACGAGTTCGGCGACCCGGCTGGTGAGGGCGGCGAGGTCGACGTCGCGCATCACGTACGAGTCGCCCTCGGCCGCGGCGAGGAGGTCGATGTCTTCGACGAGCCGGGCGAGGCGATCGAGCTCGGAGATGCCGATCTCACGCGTCGTCGCGACGTCGACGGCATCCTTCGGGTCCATGAGCTCGAGGTGACCGCGCACGATCGTGATGGGCGTCTTGAGCTCGTGGCGCACATCGTCGAGCAGCTGGCGCTGCACGTCGACGGTCCCCTCGATGCGGTCGAGCATCGAGTTGACCGTGCGGGACAAGTCGGCGATGTCGTCGGTGCCCCCGGCGGGCAGTCTCATCGACAGGTCGGTGATCGCGATCGCGTCGGCGGTCTCGCGCATGTGGCGGATGGGGGAGAGGAGCCGACCGGTGACGAACCATCCGACCACGCCGATGGCGACGATGACTGCGATCGCGGCGATGCTGAAGGTGGCCATCGCCGTGGTGACCGAGTCGAGCTCGGCCCCGAGGTCGACGGCGCGGATGTACAGGCCGCTGCGATCGTCGCCCTCCACCGTCACCGGGATGGCGACGTACCGGAGCGCCCCGGTGTCGGTGACGACGGTGCCTCTGACCGTGTCACCGCCGGTCGTCTCGGCGACGGCGCGGTCGATGAGCGTGCGGTTGGCCGAGATGTCGAATCCCGACAGCGTCGAGGGCCGGTACCGGGCGACACCGTCGATCACCGCCACGGCACCCTCGTTGCGGGCAGGCACCAGACGTGCCACCGCTGCGGTGAGGTACTCCTCGAGGTCGTCGTAGTCGCCCACGGCGAGCGGATCCACAGCGATCTCCGGCTCTTCGCCCTCGGTCGTCGGCGCCGGACTGGGCGTCGGCGTCGCAACAGTGACGAGGCGGGCGACCTGGGCGCCGAGCCGCTGATCGATCTCGGTGAGCACCTGCTCGCGCTGCACGATGAACGTCACACTGCCGACGATCGAGAGTCCGACGCACGCCACGGCGAGGATCGCTGCAAGGATCCTGACGCGTGCCGTGACCGGCCGAGAGCGGCTCACGGGTCGATTATCCCGCGACGCGGGCGAAGTGAGCAGTGCCCGGGATCATCCGGGGTGCGTCATCGAGAGCAGATCGAGCTTCTCGTCGAGCTGCTCGAGCGTGAGGTCACCCCGCTCGACGTAGCCGAGGTCGATCACCGCCTCGCGCACGGTGATGCCCTTGGCGACGGAGTGCTTCGCGATCTTCGCTGCTGCCTCGTAGCCGATCAGCTTGTTCAGCGGCGTCACGATCGACGGCGACATGCCGGCGAAGGCTGCAGCACGCTCCACGTTGGCCTCGAGACCGTCGACCGTCTTGTCGGCGAGCACGCGCATGGCGTTCGACAGGAGGCGGATCGACTCGAGCAGTGCGGTGCCCATGACGGGGATGGCCACGTTCAGCTCGAACGAGCCGGAGGCCCCCGCCCAGGCGACGGTCGCGTCGTTGCCGATGACGCGGGCGCACACCATGAGGGTCGCCTCGGGCACGACGGGATTGACCTTGCCGGGCATGATCGAGGAGCCCGGCTGCAGGTCGGGGATGTGGAGCTCGCCGAGACCCGTGTTGGGGCCCGACCCCATCCAGCGCAGGTCGTTGTTGATCTTGGTGAGCGACACCGCGATCGTGCGCAGCGCGCCCGAGGTCTCGACCAGACCATCGCGGTTGGCCTGCGCCTCGAAGTGGTCCTTCGCCTCCGTGATGGGCAGCTCGGTCTCGGCGGCGAGGATCTCGATGACCTTCTGCGGGAATCCCAGCGGTGTGTTGATGCCGGTGCCGACGGCGGTTCCGCCGAGCGGCACCTCGCCGACGCGCGGGATGACGGCCTGCACGCGCTCGATGCCGAGACGCATCTGGCGGGCGTACCCGCCGAACTCCTGGCCGAGCGTGACCGGGGTCGCATCCATGAGGTGCGTGCGCCCCGACTTCACGACGGTCTTCCACAGGTCGGCCTTCGTCTCGAGCGCGACCGCGAGGTGGTCGAGCGCGGGGATGAGGTCGTCGATCAGCGCCTGGGTGACAGCGATGTGCACCGAGGTCGGGAAGACGTCGTTCGAGGACTGCGAGGCGTTGACATGGTCGTTGGGGTGGACCGTCGCACCGAGCGATCGCGTGGCGAGGGTGGCCAGCACCTCGTTCATGTTCATGTTGGACGACGTGCCCGAGCCCGTCTGGTACGTGTCGACGGGGAAGTGATCGTCGTAGCAACCGGTGATGACCTCGTCGGCCGCGCCGGCGATCGCGTCGGCGATCGCCGCGTCGAGGGTGCCGAGCTGGGCGTTGGCGAGCGCCGCCGCCTTCTTGATGCGGGCGAGCGCCGCGATCTGGGTGGACTCCAGCCCCGACCCCGAGATGGGGAAGTTCTCAACGGCGCGCTGGGTCTGCGCGGCGTACAGGGCGTCCTTCGGGACGCGCACCTCGCCCATGGTGTCGTGCTCGATGCGGTACTCGATGTCGGTCACGTCTTCGTTCCTTCGTCTTTCCGGTCTGGGGTGGGTCAGCTGGGGTCGGGCAGGCCGACGATCACATCGGGCACGGCGGTGCCCTCGGCGAGGCGGTAGTTGGCGCCGACGATCGCGAGGCGTCCGTCGGCGACGGCTGCGCTGATCAGCTCGGATTCGTGCAGCAGCTCGGCCACGGTGTCGCGAAGGTGCTCGCGGCCGACTTCCTCGGCGTCCAGCTGCTCGGGCACGACCCCGTCGACAGTCGCTGCACGCTGCACGCGGCGCACGGCCGGCACGATCGGCGAGATGAGGCGCCAGATGTGAGGCGGGAGGGGCGGAGCCTCCGGCTGCGTGATGTCGATGGCAGCGCGCACGGCGCCGCAGGCGTCGTGTCCGAGCACGATGATGAGGGGGACCTCGAGTACGGCCACCGCGTACTCGAGGCTGCCGACGACGGAGTCAGACACGACCTGTCCGGCGTTGCGCACGACGAACAGGTCGCCGAGGCCCTTGTCGAAGATGATCTCGGCGGCCAGGCGCGAGTCCGAGCATCCGAACAGCGCAGCGCGCGGACGCTGACCGCCGGCGAGCTCGTTGCGACGGTCGACGTCCTGCCGCGGGTGCCGCGGGGCGCCGGAGACGAAGCGGGCGTTGCCGCGCACCATCTCGGCCCAGACCTTCGCGGGCAGCGCATTCTGGGCGGTCGGGTCGTCGCTCATTCGTTCTCCTCGATCAGGGTGCGGATGTCGTCGGAGACCGACTGTGCAGCGCCTTCGAGGGTGGCGTCCGACGCCTGCCCGTAGATCAGCACGGTGTCGGTCCCTGCCCGAGTGGCCAGTGCGACGGAGATGTTGTCGGCGCGCGACGGGTCGTCGATGTCGTAGCGGTCCCACGTGATGCCGTCGATCGTGACGCTGCCGTCGATGTCGGCACCGGCGAGGACGCGCGCCGGCCATGCCTCGTCGGCGTCGAGGCCCTGCGCGACGCGAAGGAATTCGACGTCGTCCTCGGATGCGGTCACGATCGTCCAGGCGCGCGGTCCTGCTCCGTCGACGGTCGCCGCGTTCACGACCCAGCCGTCGGGGGTCTCCGGCGCGATGAAGGTGCGGGATTCGGCCGTTGTGTAGCGCTCGGCGATGCCCGCGACGTCGATGGGCTCCCGTTCGGGGGGTGTGCCGCGCGGAACCGCGAAGATGATGACGACGACGATCGCGAGGGTGGCGATGAGTGCCGCGATGAGGTTGCGGGTGGTCTGGCTCGACCGGTAGACGCGCGACGACTCGGCCTTGCGGGCGGCGGTCTCCGCGGGGGTCTCGGCTCGGCCGAGTTCGGCGACGATGCGCTCTCCGCGCGCCATCAGCTCGCGCTCCCGCCGGCGCCCTGCGTGCGGGCGGCGTCGAGGCGGCGCTTGGCGCCGAGCAGCCACTCCTCGCAGCGCTGGGCGAGGGCCTCGCCCCGCTCCCACAGGGCGAGGGACTGCTCGAGCGTCGGCGCACCCTGCTCGAGTTCGCCCACGACGCGCACGAGCTCGTCGCGCGCTTGTTCGAACGAGAGCGAGGAGACGTCGGCGGGGGCGGCGCTCGACTCGGTCATGGGTTCCATCCTAGTTCGCCGTCCCGGGTGCCTCTGCGGCGCCGCCTCCGGTCTCGGCAGGATCGCGTCCGGGCGCGGTGCGCTCGTCGACCTCGCCCTCCGACCTCGCGGCGAAGGTGCCCTGTGCGACGGTCACGACGACGGCCGTGCCCGTCGGCGCCTGGCGGGCGTCGCGCACGATCACGCCGTCGCCGAGGTGCGCGATCGCGTAGCCGCGGGCGAGCGTCGAGGCCGGGGAGAGGGCGCGCAGCGATGCACGGAGCTCGTCGGTGCGGCGGGCGTGCACGTCGATCGCCCTGTCGGCGCGAGCCCGCCCTCGGTCGACGAGCAGGGCGATCTCGTGGGCGCGCGTCTGCACGAGCGCCTCGGGGGTGCGCAGCGCCGGGCGGCTGCGGAGCTGCTCGAGCTGCGAGATGTCGTTCGTCACCCGGTGAGTGAGCCGGGTGGTCAGCCGCGATCGCAGCTGCGCGACGAGGGCGCGCTGCTCGGCGACATCGGGGACCACGCGCTTGGCGGCATCCGTCGGCGTCGACGCGCGAAGGTCGGCGACCTCGTCGAGGAGCGGCCGGTCGTTCTCGTGGCCGATCGCGCTGACGACGGGAGTGGATGCCGCGGCCACGGCTCGGAGCAGTCGCTCGTCGCTGAAGCCGAGCAGCGTCTGCGGGTCGCCGCCGCCGCGCGCGATGATGATGACGTCGACTTCGGGATCGGCGTCGAGTGCCTTCAGCGCGGCGATCGTCTCGGGGACGCAGCGGTCTCCTTGCACAGCGGCGTGGCGGGTGTGGAAGAGCACCTGGGGCCAGCGCAGCTCGGCGTTGCGATGCACGTCCTTCTCGGCGTCGGAGTTCTCGCCCGTGATGAGCCCGATGGTGTGAGGGAGGAAGGGGAGGGACTTCTTGCGGGCCGGGTCGAACAGGCCCTCCGATCGCAGCTGCGCCCGGAGCCGCTCGAGGCGTTCGAGCTGATCGCCGAGACCGACGTGCCGCATCGCCGACACCGTGAAGCTGAAGTCACCCGACTTCGCGAAGAAGTCGGCTTTGAGGCAGACGATCACGTGATCGCCGACCTTCAGATCCTGCGGGAGCCGTTCGCGCGTCGACGACCAGAGCCGGAACGACAGCGTCGCGTCGGCACCGGCATCCTTCAGTCGTCCGAAGACGTTGCCGCCCCGAAGATTCCACGCAGTGATCTCGCCCTCGACCCAGACCGACCCCCAGGTCTGGATGAAGCCCCGGATCGTCTCGTTCAGCCGCGCCACCGACGTGGGCGCTTCGGCGGTCGAGTCGCGCGGGCGCACCGAGTCGGGGGGCGGGGGCTGGCCGGGGACGGCCTCGGGCTGGAACGAGGTCATGTGGTCCTTTCGTCGCCCCGGGGGCTGCGCTCTCGTCGCGCGGAGCTCGCACACAGCTCTGCGCCCGGCGGTCGAACGTAGAATCGTGGGGTGAGTACCAGCACCGTGGGCCCGAAGCTCGTGAGCATGCCCGTCCCGCGTGTACCGCGGCGGCGCGAACGCCTCCAGGATATCCCCGTCACGGGGCGCAAACGGGTGCTCCTCGCCTCGCCGCGCGGCTACTGCGCCGGTGTCGACCGGGCGGTCATCGCCGTCGAGAAGGCGCTCGAGCGATTCGGCGCGCCGGTGTACGTGCGCAAGCAGATCGTGCACAACATCCACGTCGTGACCGAGCTCGAGGCCGCCGGCGCGATCTTCGTCGACGAGGTGGACGAGGTGCCCCCGGGATCGCACGTCGTCTTCAGCGCGCACGGCGTGTCGCCCGCGGTCGTGGACGCGGCATCCGATCGCGATCTGCAGGCCATCGATGCGACCTGCCCCCTCGTCACGAAGGTGCACCGCGAAGCCGTGCGCTTCGCCCGCGACGACTTCGAGATCCTGCTCATCGGCCACGAGGGGCACGAAGAGGTCGAGGGCACGGCGGGCGAGGCCCCCGAGCACGTGACCATCGTGAACTCGCCCGACGACGCCGACCGAATCGAGGTCAAGGATCCTTCGAAGGTCGTGTGGCTCTCGCAGACCACGCTGTCGGTCGACGAGACGATGGAGACCGTCCGCCGGTTGCGGGTGCGGTTCCCGCAGCTCCAGGATCCGCCGTCGGACGACATCTGCTACGCGACGCAGAACCGCCAGGTGGCGATCAAGAAGGTCGCGAAAGACGCCGATCTGGTGATCGTCGTGGGCTCGGCGAACTCCTCGAACAGCGTCCGCCTGGTCGAGGTCGCCCTCGAGTACGGCGCCAAGGCCGCCTACCGCGTCGACTATGCCGACGAGATCGAGCAGTCCTGGCTCGACGGCGTCGAGACGGTCGGCGTCACCAGCGGCGCATCGGTGCCCGAGGTGCTCGTGCAGGAGGTGCTCGCCGACCTCGCCGCAGCAGGTTACGGCTCGGTCGAAGAGGTGCGCACCGCCGAGGAGGACCTCATGTTCTCGCTGCCGAAGGAACTGCGACAGGATGCCGCGGGCAAGCGCGACGGGCGCGCACTGGGCGGGCGGACGCGCGCGTGAGCGCCGACGCCGACGAACCGACGGGCTCGGGACCGGTGGCCGCGGGGCGGACCGGGGGGAGCGCCGCGGAGGCACAGCCTGTGCACGCGGCGCAGGCGGCCCGGCCCGCTGACGCGCTACCCACCGCGCCGCGTCCGCGACCGCAGTACGGCGAGTACGCGACGCCCGAGGAGCAGCGCGCGCGCATCCGTCAGCCCGATCCGGTTCTCCAGCCTGAGCCTGCCCCGGCGCCCGAGCCCGCCGCGCCCGTGGTGGCGCCGGCCGTCGCTCCGTCGGCGCCGGCAGGGTCTGCGAAGGCGGCGCCCCGGGTGCGCCCCGTCGACCGCATCGCCACCGTCGCGCTCCTCGCGTACGGCCTCGTCAACGTGATCTCGACGTTCTCGATCGTGCGGGACTTTCCGACCTACGCCGAGACCGTCTTCGACACGATGGGCGTCGACGCGACGCTGACCGATCCGGGTGCGGCGTCGTCGTGGGCTCTCGTCGCGGTGATCGTGCTCATCGTCGGGTGGGTGGTGACCGCGTCGCTGTCGTGGCTGAGTCTTCGCCGCGGCCGACTCACCTGGTGGATCCCCGTGGTGGGAGGCATCGTCTTCTCGGCGATCGGCGGCGTGCTGCTCGCCGTGCCGATCATGACCGATCCCGGGGTGTGGCAGGCCGTCGTCGCGACCTGAGCCTCCCGCCCGTCGATATCGACAGGCGCTTTCGGGCATCGGTCGCCGCGCCGATCAGGAGATCCGAGCGCCGGATGCCCGCATCCGCTCGATGCCGCGGATGAGTCGGGGTTCTGCGAACAGCGTGCCGACCGCCAGCGCGGCCGCGAGGACGGGCACGACGACGAACGCGAGCGCCGCGGCTCGGAAGTCGCCGGGTGCCACGAGGGATCCGAGCATCCCGCCGACCGCGGACGCGATCGACGCGCCGATCAGCGTGCCCGACCCGAGCGGGAGGAGCGGCAGCAGCCAGACCGGAGCGACGACCGCGACGGCGACGAGCAGTGCCAGGAAAGCCGCCTGTCCGACATGCACGGCGGGGGTGAAGACCAGATCCCACGCCGTCATCGGGGCGTCCGCATCGTGCACCGACGCGCCGCGCATCGCGATGACGGCTTCAGTGGCGGCCGCCGCGGCGTAGACCGCGAGTGATGCTGCGGCGAACCGTCGCCAGCCGACGCGCCCCTGCGCCGTCGTCGAGGTGAGCGCCGCGAGGCCGACGAGCACGACAGCGGCCAGCGTGCACGCGGAGGCGATCAGCGTGTGCACGGCCGGCACCAGGGGATCGGTCTGCGTCTCCCACCATCCGAGGACGAGGAGGCGGGAGACGGCGGCTGCGATGAGCAGTGCCGCGGCGACGCAGACCATCGCGACCCGGAAGAGTCGCGGGCGCGGGGCGAGCGCATCGCCGCCGGTGGGGTCTGGGTCGACGGCGGGCGCCGGCGCGCGGGTGGCCGCCGCGTGCCGGGTCCCGGTGATGTCGGGCAGCAGCGCCACCACGACCAGCACGGCCGCCAGCCCGGCGGCGTAGGCCGGGATCGCCTCGGTCCAGGGCGTCGAGTCGTGAGACCAGTACCCGCCGACGAACAGCGGGGCGATCGCGTAGAGGGGGATCAGCGCGATGGGGGTGAACGCGCCGAGCAGGAGCACCGGCGGCGACCACCGCGGCGTCCGCAGCGCGGTGGCGACGAGCCAGACGATCCACGCGAGCTGCGAGACCCACATCGCGATCCCGGCGGTCGTCAGCCATGACGACGGTGAGCCTGCCGCCCCCGACAGGATCGCGTGGACGCCGGTCACCGTGATGCCTGCGGCGAAGACGGCGGCACCCGCGACCGTCACCGTGCCGCTGCGCACAGCCCGCGATCGCTCCATCGATCCGTGCATCACGGGGGCGACGGCGATCAGCACGATCGCGACGGCGAGGAAGAGCATCGCCCAGCCGTAGAGCTGCGCCGCGGTGCCGATCGCCACCCACGGATCGGCCGGCAGCGAGTAATCGAAGAGGTGGTCCTCGTGCATGAAGCACTCGGTCGATCCGGTGAAGTCGAACCCGGGTGCGACGGCCCCATCCGTGAGGACGGTGTCGGCATCGCAGGCGCCCCAGCGCTGGTACGCGGCACCCCACTGCAGGATCCCCGAGACGGCGAGGGACACGGCCGCGACCCCGCCGAGCACGAGTCGACTCGACGCCAGCGGCCCACGGCGTGGCGGCGCTTCCGCCGCGATGCCGGATGCGATTTCGACGTGCTGCGTCGGGTCGACCGTCATGGCCGCAATCTACCGCCCGGCGTCACGCGGCCGCATCAGGGGCGCGGATGAATGTTCCGTGAACGACGGATGCCCCGCCATCGCCCCCTCGCGAGGGTGATGCCGGGGCATCCGTCGTTCAGATCTGCGACGTCGACGTCAGCTGACGCTCTTGCCGTACGAGCCGAGCTGCTTGGTGGCCTCGACGACGCGGGCGGCCATCGCCGACTCGGCGATCTTGCCCCAGGCGCGCGGGTCGTAGGCCTTCTTGTTGCCCACTTCGCCGTCGACCTTGAGCACGCCGTCGTAGTTGGCGAACATGAAGCCGGCGACGGAGCGCGTGAACGCGTACTGCGTGTCGGTGTCGATGTTCATCTTCACGACGCCGTTGGCGACCGCGAGGGCGATCTCCTCGTCGGTCGAGCCGCTGCCGCCGTGGAAGACGAGGTCGAGCGGCTTCTCACCCGTGCCGAACTGCGCGGCGATGCCCTGCTGGATCTCGCCGAGCAGCTCCGGGCGCAGCTTGACGTTGCCGGGCTTGTACACGCCGTGCACGTTGCCGAAGGTGAGCGCGGCGATCCAGCGACCCTGGTCGCCGAGTCCGAGCGCCTCGACGGCCTTCGCGACATCGGCGGTAGTCGTGTAGAGCGCCTCGTTCGAGCCCTCGTGCTTGACGCCGTCCTCTTCGCCGCCGACGACGCCGATCTCGACCTCGAGGATCGCGTTGATCGCCTTCAGGCGGGGGAGCAGCTCCTTCGCGATCTCGATGTTCTCGTCGAGGGGGACCGCCGACCCGTCCCACATGTGGGACTGGAAGATGGGGGCGCCGCCGTCGGCGACGACCGACTCGGACGCGGCGATGAGGGGGAGCACGAAGTCGTCGAGCGCGGGCTTCGGGCAGTGGTCGGTGTGGAGGGCGACCGTGATCGGGTAGCTCTTCGCCACCTCGTGCACGTAGGCGGCGAAGGCCAGGGCGCCCGTGGCGCGCGCCTTGACGGTGTGGCCGGCGAAGTAGTCGGCACCGCCGGTGGTCACCTGCAGGATGCCGTCGGAGCCGGCTTCGGTGAGGCCCTGGAGGACGGCGTTGACGGACTGCGAGCTGGCGGCGTTGATCGCGGGGTAGGCGAATCCGCCTGCCTTCGCGCGATCCAGCATGTCGGCGTACTGCTCCGGAGAGGCGACGGGCATGAATGCTCCCTGTGTGTTTGGGCGAGCGGAGCTCGCGGTGCGGTCCTCGTGCGAGCGGGGCTCGCGGTTGCGGTGTCGGCGCGAGCGGGCTCGCGGGCTCATGGGTCGCAGTTCGGGCGAGTGGATGCTCGCGGTGGCTGGGATACGTGAAACTCTAGCGAAGCGGGCGCGGGATCGCCGGGGGCGATGGCCGGCAGCGCCGCCACGAACGTCGCCGTCTGCCGTACGAGAAAGATTCACGGATCTTTCGCCTTCTGCTGACGTTAACCCGGGCGATTCCCGTGCCTTGATGGTTAGAGTGACGGCATGGTGAGCCTGACCGGGGACATGAGCCCCCTGCATCCCGACCGCAATCTCGCACTCGAACTGGTGCGCGCGACCGAGGCGGCCGCGATCCGCGCGGTGCCCTTCATCGGGCGCGGTGAGAAGGAGGCGGCCGACGGCGCCGCCGTCGACGCCATGCGGGCGTTCTTCACGACGGTGAACTTCGACGGCACGATCGTCATCGGCGAGGGCGAGAAGGACGAGGCGCCCATGCTCTTCAACGGCGAGCGGGTCGGCAACGGCCGGGGGCCGCGCGCCGACGTCGCCGTCGATCCCATCGACGGCACCTCGCTCACAGCGGCCGGTCGCAACAATGCGCTGTCGGTGATCGCCGTCTCCGAGCACGGCACGATGCTCGACGCCTCCAGCGTCTTCTACATGGACAAGCTCGTCACCGGGCCCGAGGGCGTCGGTGTCGTCGACATCAGACTGCCGATCGGCGAGAACATCCGGCTGCTGGCGAAGGCCCTGGGGAAGCCTGTCGACGAGATCGTCGTCTCGGTGCTCCACCGCCCCCGCCATGAGCAGCTGATCGACGAGATCCGCGCGGCCGGCGCCGGCACCCGCCTCATGAGCGACGGCGACGTCGCCGGCGGCATCAACGCGGCGCGACACAACGCCCGCACCGACATGTGTGTCGGCGTCGGGGGCAGCCCCGAGGGCATCGTCACGGCGTGCGCCATCAAGGCGCTCGGCGGGCACATCCAGGGCCGGCTGTGGCCCCGCGACGACGACGAGAAGCAGCGCGGCATCGACGCGGGTCTGAAGCTCGACGACCACGTGTACGAGGCCGACGAGCTGGTGCGCGGCAACAACACGATCTTCGTCGCGACCGGCGTCACCGACGGCGCACTCGTCGCCGGAGTGCGCCGTGAGGGCGGCTACGTCTTCACCGAGAGCGTCGTGCTGCGGGGGGCGTCGGGAACGCTCCGCCGCATCTCGTCGGAGCACCTCGTCTCGAAGTGGCTCTGACGCAGGCGCGCGGCCGCACGGCGGTCGCCGCGACCGCTGGGGGAACGGTTCCACCGAGGAGGCTCCCGGCGGGTCGGTGATGCGCGGATGCGTCGGCTCTGGCAGAATCGGGATGGTGTCAACGGCGACGCGACCTGACTTTTCCCAGATCAAGGGAGTTTCCGAGATGACCGGACCGACCAGCAGCGCGTCGCCGCAGACCGGTGCTCACGCTGTCATCGCGAATGCCGTGGATCCCGCGCGCCGCCCCGACGTGCTGCTGCGCAAGCGCCGCGACGAGGGGCACGAGGTGAGCGTCTGGTGGATGATCGGCGCGTTCGTCGGCGTGTCGGCGCTGGTCATCGTCGTGCTGAGCTTCGTCCCCGGCGGCGCCTGACCTCGCATCCTCGCTCGGCCACCTCGCCGACGCTCACTGCGACGGCACTCAGTCCGCGCCAGGCTCGATGCCGCTGATCCGGTCGGCTGCGCTGGCCGTGTCGATCCTCGTGCGCAGGTCACCGAGATCGGCCGTGACGGCGGCGACGTCTCGCGGGTGCGGCGTTGTGGCGGGCTCGATGATCGGCGAGCCCACCAGTTCGGGTGCGGTGAGTCGGCGAGGGGCCTTCTCGATCGCCGACGGAGCGGCCACGGCGTCGAGCTTGGTCTCGTCGATGCCCGGGAACTTGCGGGCGCTCACCAGCACCCGCGTCTCGAGGGATCCGGCGAACCGGTTGTAGCTGTCGATCGTGCGCTCGATCGCGCGGCGCAGATCATCGGCGTGACCGGCGAGCCCGCCCAGGCGCTCGTACAGCTGGTTGCCGAGCTCGAACAGCGCCCGCGCCTCGTGCGAGACGTCCTGCTGGGTCCAGGTGTACGCGACGGTCTTCAGCACGGCCCAGAGGTTCACCGGTGAAGCCAGTGCCACGCGCTTGCCGAACGCGTAGTCGAGCAGCGCAGGGTCCTCTTCGAGCGCCGCGGCCAGCAGCGACTCGCTCGGCACGAAGCAGACGACGAACTCCGGGCTCGACTCGAGGCCCGCCCAATACGCCTTCTTCGCCAGCGCATCGACGTGCGCGCGCACCGCCTTGACGTGGCGCTCGAGCAGGGTGCGCCGCCGCGCGGCCTCGGCACCCTGCGCCGTCAGCGAGATGGCACTCGCCTCGAGGTACGCGTCGAGGGGAACCTTCGCATCCACGGCGATGGACTTGCCCCCGGGCAGCCGGATGATCATGTCGGGACGTCCGGCCCCGGCATCCGACGTGATCGACGTCTGCAGGTCGAAGTCGACGTACCGGGTGAGTCCCGCGGCCTCGACCACGCGTCGCAGCTGCGTCTCGCCCCACACGCCTCGCGTGCTGCCCGAGCGCAACGCGCTCGCGAGCGACTCGGTCGTCGCCCGCAGAGCTTCGCCCGACTCGTGCGAGCGCCGCAGCTGTTCGGCGAGCGACCCGAACTGGGTGTGGCGGTCGCGTTCGAGGTCGTCGACCTTGGTCTGCATCGCCTGCAGCGTCTCCTGCACGGGCGCGAGGGCCCGCAGCACCGACTGCTCGCGCCGCTCGCGCTCCTCGCGCTGCGCCTGATCGCTGCGGGCCTGCTGCGAAAGCTCGCGGTAGAGCATCTGCTGGTGGTCGAGCTGCGCCTGCACGCCCTGGCGGGCAGCATCCGCCGCGGCCACGCGCGCGGTCAGCTCCACCTGTTCGCGGGCGGCGCGGGCCGACGCCCGCGCGAGGCCGGCGGCCCAGCCCGCGAGAGCGCCGATCGCGAGGGCGGCGATCACGAGGAGTGAGAGCGGAAGTGCGTCCATGACCTCAGGATGCCCTCGGCCACCGACATCGCCGGGCGGCGATCCGGGTGATCCCGATCAGGATGCCGTCGCGAAGCTCGCCGGCGCATCCGTGAGCTCGACCCGCATCACCCTGGTGCCGGCGCCCGCGACGAGGGCGTCGATGTCGTCGGCGGCCACGCGGCGTGCGGCGTCGATCATGATGTGCGCGCAGGCGAGGGCGTCGGCCGTCGCGTTGTGGTGGGGGAAGTCGGCGAAGCCCGCCTCGGCAGCCACGAACGGCAGCCGGTAGGAGGGGAGGGCGTAGACGCGGCGCGCGATCTGCAGGCTGCACGCGTAGCGGTAGGGCGGGCAGTCGGCGCCGGTCGCCTCGCAGGCCCGCTTGAGCACCGCCATGTCGAACCCGGCGTTGTGGGCGACGAGGACGTCGTCGCCGGCGAAGGCGACCAGATCGGCGAGCTGGTCGGTCCACCCCTTCGCGCCGGCGACATCGGCCGCCTCGATGCCGTGGATGCGCGTGTTGAGCTCGAAGAACACGTCGTGACCGGGCGGCGGCTGGATCAGCCAGCCGGTCTTAGCGACCACCTCGCCGCCGCGCACCCGGACGAGGCCGACGGCGCACGCCGAGGCGTTGGAGGAGTTCGCCGTCTCGAAGTCGATCGCGGTGAAGTCCAGTGGCACGTCTCCACCCTCACCCGCCGGTGCTGCCACGCGCGACAGGCGCGCCGGGGCTCGTCGCGGATGCTCCGGCGACCTCGAACGCGACAGGGGCCGGATGCCGCGCATCCGACCCCCGCCGTCCGGTGTCAGTACTGCATGACGATGCGGCCGTCGATCCTCCCGTGCTCCATGCGCTCGAAGATGTCGTCGATGCTCTCGACCGCGACGGTCGGGTGGATCTCGCCGCGGGCGTAGAAGTCCAGCGCCTCGATCATGTCCTGCCGCGTGCCGACGATCGAGCCGCGGATGGTGATCGCCCGCAGCACGATGTCGAAGATGTCGGCGGGGAAGTCGCCCGGCGGCAGTCCGTTGAACACGATCGTCGCGCCGCGGCGCGTGACCGAGAGCGCCTGGCCGAAGGCCTTCGGGTGCACCGCCGTCACCAGCACGCCGTGGGTTCCGCCCGTGGCGGACTGGATCGCCTCGCCGGGATCCTGCTCGGCGGCGTTCACGGTGACCTCGGCGCCGTGGGCCCGGGCGAGGGCGAGTTTCGCGTCGTCGACGTCGACGGCGGCGACGCGCATGCCCATCGCACGGGCGTACTGCACGGCGATGTGGCCGAGGCCGCCGATGCCCGAGATCGTCACCCACTCACCCGGCTTGACCTCGGTCATCTTGAGGCCCTTGTACACGGTGACCCCGGCGCACAGGATCGGGGCGACCTCGACGGGGTCAGCGCCGGCGGGGATGCGTGCGGCGAACCGCTCGTCGACGAGCATGTACTCCCCGAAGCTGCCGTCGACCGAGTACCCGCCGTTCTGCTGCTCGGGGCAGAGGGTCTCCCACCCGGTGCGGCAGTACTCGCAGGTGCCGCATGCGCTCCACAGCCAGGCGTTCCCGACGAGGTCGCCGACCGCGAGGGTGGTCACGCCGTCGCCTAGGGCGACGACCTCGCCGTAGCCCTCGTGCCCGGGGATGAGGTCGCTCTTGGGAGCCACCGGCCAGTCGCCGCGCGCGGCGTGGAGGTCGGTGTGGCATACGCCGCTCGTGATCACGCGGACGAGCGCCTGACCCGGGCCCGGAGCGGGGATCGGCACATCGGCGACCACGAGCGGCCGGTCTGGTGCGACCACGACGGCGGCTCGCATCGTGCCGTCGGGCACGACACCGCGGCTGGGGGTGGTCTGGGTCTGCGTCATCGTCATCGACATCACTTCCTCGTGTGTGGTGAGGCTGCTCCGCCTCGGGCTCGACGGTAGGCATCGCGAGGTTGCGCCCGGTTGCATCGCCACGATCGGCCTGCGGGCGTCGGGCGAGGTGGGTAGGTTCGTGGCATGGCAGGTCGCGAGGAGTTGTCCACATCGTTCGGGGCGGCGGCAGCCGCCTACCAGGCGGGTCGCCCGGACTACCCGCGTGAAGCCGTGGACTGGATGCTGGCCCCCGTGCACCACCCCGGGCGCGCGCTGCGGGCGGCCGACGTGGGCGCCGGCACCGGCAAGCTCACGCGGACGATGGTGGAGGCCGGCGCCGAGGTGGTGGCGATCGATCCCGATCCGACGATGCTGCAGACCCTGCGCGCGAGCGTGCTCGGCGTGCCGACGTTCGTCGGGACGGCTGAGCGGATGCCGCTTCCCGACGCGGCACTCGATGCCGTGCTGCTCGGGCAGGCGTGGCACTGGGTCGACCCCGAGCACGGTTCGGCCGAGACGGCGCGCGTGCTGCGCTCCGGCGGCGTGCTGGGGCTCGTGTGGAACATCCGCGACGAGTCCGTGCCGTGGGTCGCCGAGCTCACCACGGCGATGCACGGCAGCCATGCCGAGCAGCTGCTCGCGTCGGGAGGCCCGGTCGTCGCGGATCCCTACGGCGCGGCCGAGTACCGCCGCTGGGAGTGGTCGCGTGAGCTGGATCGGCGCTCGCTCGTCGACATGGCGGCATCCCGCAGCTACGTGATCACCGCCGAGGAGCAGGAACGTGGCCGCATCCTCGCCGCCGTCGACGCGCTGTTCGACCGGCACCACCGTGTGACCGCGGGTGGGGCATCCGTCATCGACCTGCCCTACGTCACCCACGCGTACCGGTTCGTCCGCCCGTGACCGCGGGGTCCGGTGCGGTGTCGGCGCACGGGACTAGCGTGAGCGCATGCGCACTCTGACCGTCTGCAACTTCGTCACCGTCGACGGGCGATACGAGGACGACGAGCACGACATCGGCTCGTTCTTCGAGCATCAGCATCCCGACTACGACGGGGCCGACTCGTTCGACCACTACACCGCCGAGCTGCTGCGCGCCTCGGGCACGCTGGTGCTGTCGGGCAGGCGCTCGGCGCTCGGCAACCTCGCGTACTGGACGGGGGTGCGGGCGGATGCCGCGGCGACGGCGATCCGACGCGAGCTGGCGGAGCTCATCCTCGGCATCGAGAAGATCGTCGTGTCCGACACGATCGGCGAGGACGACGTCGCGCCGTACGAGAAGGTGCGCATCGTGCGGATCGACGACTCCGTCCGCGAGATCGGGGCGCTGCGGCAGGGGGAGGGGGCCGGCATCCTCATCCTGCTCGGGCGCGTGCTGTGGAACCATCTCCTGCGCGCGGGGCTCGTCGACGAGTTGCACCTCGTGACCTTCCCGCTCATCGCCGGCACGGGCGTGCCCCTGTTCGATTCGCGGCCGTCGGTCGCGCTGAAGCTGCTCGACACGCGCGTGTGGCCGGAGTCGGGCAACGTGCTGATGCGCTGGCGCGTCGATCCGCACGAGGCGACCGCATCGTCCTGAGCCCGCAGCGGCCCGTCGCAGACGCGGTGGCGCCGGGGCAGGCATCCGGTGACCCGTAGACTGGGTGCCCGTGGCTCTCACCATCGGAATCGTCGGTCTCCCGAATGTCGGCAAGTCGACCCTCTTCAACGCCCTGACCAAGAACCAGGTTCTCGCGGCGAACTACCCGTTCGCGACGATCGAGCCGAACATCGGCGTGGTCAACCTGCCCGACCCGCGACTCGCGAAGCTCGCCGAGGTGTTCCACTCCGAGCGGATCCTGCCCGCCGCGGTGTCGTTCGTCGACATCGCCGGCATCGTGCGCGGCGCCTCGGAGGGGGAGGGGCTCGGCAACAAGTTCCTCGCGAACATCCGCGAGGCCGACGCGATCGCCCAGGTGGTGCGCGGCTTCGCCGACGACGACGTGGTTCACGTCGACGGTGCGGTGAACCCGCAGAACGACATGGAGACGATCAACGCCGAGCTGCAGCTCGCCGACCTCGAGACCCTCGAGAAGGCGATCACGCGGTACGAGAAGGAGGTCAAGGGCCGCAAGCTCGACCCCTCGGTGCTCGCCGCCGCGATCGAGGCGCGCGACGCGCTGCAGCGCGGAGAGCTGCTGTCGGGCTCGAAAGTCGACCTCGCTCCGATCGCCGAGCTCGGCCTCCTCACCGCCAAGCCGTTCATCTTCGTCTTCAACGTCGACGAGGCGGTGCTGACGGATGCCGCGCGCAAAGAGGCCCTTGCCGCCCTGGTGGCCCCTGCGCAGGCCGTGTTCCTCGACGCGAAGATCGAGTCCGAGCTCATCGACCTCGACCCGGAGGAGGCGGCCGAGCTGCTCGCTTCGACCGGACAGGACGAGTCGGGTCTCGACCAGCTCGCCCGCATCGGGTTCGACACGCTGGGGCTGCAGACCTACCTCACCGCCGGGCCGAAGGAGGCCCGCGCGTGGACGATCGGCAAGGGCTGGAAGGCTCCGCAGGCCGCCGGCGTGATCCACACCGACTTCGAGAAGGGCTTCATCAAGGCCGAGGTCATCTCGTTCGACGACCTCATCGAGACCGGGTCGGTCGTGGAGGCGCGCGCGAAGGGCAAGGCGCGCCTCGAGGGCAAGGACTACGTCATGCAGGACGGCGATGTCGTCGAGTTCCGCTTCAACGTCTGAGAGGACCCAGATGACCGATTTCGCGATTCCGCACGTCATCGACGGCGAGGGCCCGATCGTGCTGGTTCTGATTCCCGAGCACGACCTCGAGAAGGATGCACTCGGAGTCGTCGCGCACTACCTCGCCGAGGAGGCGGGGTTCCACATCGTGCGCATCGGCTCGCGCTCCGACACCGAGAGCCCGCGCGAGCGCGTCGCCGACGTCACCGCCGTGCTCGACCACCTGGGGCACGAGCGCGCCTGGATCGGCGGGCACGGCGTGGGCGGCACCGTGGCGCGCGAGTTCGTGGCGGCGCATCCCGACCGCGTCGACGGACTGCTGCTGCTCGGCGTGGAGGACGAGGACATCGCGCTCGCGCCCGTCGTGCCGGTGCTCATCATCCAGGGCTCCGAAGATGACGTCACCCCGCCGGACCTCGGCGCGGCGCTGCAGGCGACCGCACCCGAGCGTGCGAGCGTCAAGTCGATCGCCGGCGGCGGCCACCTCTTCCCGATGACGCACCCGGTCGAGACCGCCGTGATCATCGAGGAGTACCTCGACTGGGACTGACGGTGCCGCGGGACATCCCCGCCATCGACACGTCGCGCTGCGCGCGGCATCCGGAGAGACGAGAGACATGACCGCCACCCTCGTCGTGCAGGGGCTCGCCGGCGGCTACGGCCATCGCACGCTCTTCGACTCGCTCGACCTCACCGTCGCGCCCGGAGATGTGGTGGGCGTGGTGGGCGCGAACGGCGCCGGAAAGTCGACGCTGCTGCGCCTGCTCGCCGGTGTCGACGAACCGCAGGCGGGAACGATCGCGCTCGCCCCAGCCGATGCCTTCGTCGGCTGGCTGCCCCAGGAGCACGAGCGCGTCGACGGCGAGACCGTCGCCGGGTACATCGCGCGCCGCACCGGATGCGCGCAGGCGACGCGCGAGATGGATGCCGCGGCCGCCGCACTCGGCGACGAATCGCTCGCGGCGCCCGGGACCGATCCCGCCGACGTCTATTCGGACGCCCTCGACCGCTGGCTCGCGAGCGGCGCCGCCGACCTCGACGAGCGCCTGCCGGTCGTGCTCGCCGACCTCGGGCTCGAGGTGGGCGGCGATGCGCGCATGACCGCGCTCTCGGGCGGGCAGGCGGCCCGTGTCGGGCTCGCGGCGCTGCTGCTGTCGCGCTTCGACATCGTGCTGCTCGACGAGCCGACGAACGACCTCGATCTCGACGGCCTCGAGCGGCTCGAGACCTTCGTGCGCGGCATCCGCGGCGGTGTCGTGCTGGTCAGTCACGACCGCGAGTTCCTCGCGCGCTGCGTGACCCGTGTGCTCGAACTCGACCTCGCGCAGAACTCGAACCGGGTGTACGGAGGCGGATACGACGCCTACCTCGAGGAGCGCGCGACGCTGCGCCGCCACGCACGGGAGAAGTACGACGAGTTCGCCGAGAAGAAGGCCGACCTCGTCGCGCGGGCGCGCACGCAGCGCGAGTGGTCGAGCCAGGGCGTGCGCAATGCGATGAAGAAGTCGCCCGACAACGACAAGATCAAGCGCAAGGCGTCGATGGAGTCGAGCGAGAAGCAGGCGCAGAAGGTGCGGCAGATGGAGAGCCGGATCGCGCGGCTCGAGGAGGTCGACGAACCGCGCAAGGAGTGGCAGCTCGAATTCACGATCGGTGCGGCTCCGCGGTCGAGCTCGGTGGTGTCGACGCTGAA
The DNA here is from genome assembly GCF_017831975.1 of Microbacterium terrae. Lineage (NCBI taxonomy): Bacteria > Bacillati > Actinomycetota > Actinomycetes > Micrococcales > Microbacteriaceae > Microbacterium > Microbacterium terrae. The sequence goes on from NZ_JAFDSS010000001.1 coordinate 998,617, forward strand.
CTCGGCCACCTTCCGCCAGGGCTCGTTCACCCTCGGTCCGGTGTCGCTGCAGGTGAACGCGGGCGAGCGGATCGGGATCACGGGGCCGAACGGCGCGGGGAAGTCGACCCTCCTCCGCGCGGTGCTGGGAACCCAGGCGCCGGATGAGGGCACCGCGAGTCTCGGGGCCAACGTGCAGATCGGCGAGATCGACCAGGCGCGCTCGCTCCTGGTCGGAGCGCGTCCCCTCGCCGCGGCGTTCGAGGACCTCGCACCCGAGATGGCGTCGTCCGACGTCCGCACCCTGCTCGCGAAGTTCGGCCTGAAGGCCGATCACGTCGGTCGGCCGGTCGATGAGCTGTCGCCGGGGGAGCGAACCCGTGCCGGCCTCGCGCTGCTGCAGGCCCGCGGTGTGAACGTGCTCGTGCTCGATGAGCCGACCAACCACCTCGACCTGCCGGCGATCGAGCAGCTCGAGCAGGCGCTCGAGTCGTACGACGGCACGCTGCTCCTGGTCACCCACGACCGCCGGATGCTCGACACGGTCGAGACGGATCGCCACTGGAGGGTCGAGGCCGGGCGGGTCGTCGAGCTGTGACCGGCGCGGATGCCGCGTGTCGACGCCGCAGTCGGGTGCGCCTCAGCGACCCTGACGCTTCTTGTACGGCTTCGGCTGACCCTTGACTGCCGGGGCACGCCCCTTGCCCTTCGATGCCTTGGCTTTGCCGCCGGCGGGTGCCTTCGGCTTCGCTGCCGGTGCGGGAGCTGCGGCGATCTGCCGCCGGGCCTCGTCGAGGAACAGCTTTCCGGCCGGTGTGAGCCGAGTGGGGTTGTCGCGCGTGATCAGCGTGTGGCCGACCTCGGACTCGAGCTTGTCGATCGCGGAGTGCAGCGCCGGGAGTGGGATGCCGAGGGATGCGGCCGCGCGAGGGAAGTGGAGCTCCTCGGCGACCGCGACGTAGCGTGTGAGCAGCGTGACGTTCACGGCGTCGCCTCCCGCATCGCGCACCCGCGGAGGGCGACGGCCGTGACGGCCCACACGATGTCGTACGCGGCCGGGATGGGGGGATTCGCGGATTCGGGCACGGTTTCAGTGTGCCAGAGGTGTCCGCACGCGCCGCGGGTTCAGACGCGTCTATGCAAGGCGGCTGCGGTGGCCGGCATCCGTCGACGACCGACCCGCTACTCCGGCTTCGCGTCGCTCGGCGTGCGTGTCATCACGATCGCGCGCGGCGGGCCCGGCTCGGAATTCGATCGATCACGCCGGCCTCGCAGCCCGCGCCCGCCGCGCATCACATCGCCGAAGTGGTACGAGATGATCGCCGCCATCCCGATCGCGCCGACCGCGGCGGCGGCGATCTCGCCGCGCGAGCGGGTGCCCCGTCGGAGCAGGAGGGCGCCGAGCACGGCGTTGGCGGCGCTCCAGCCGACGTTCACCGTCGGCGACGAGAGGCCGACGCCCGGAGGATCGGCGAAGGGGGTCGGGAACGGCTCGCCCTGCACGCCCCGCACGCCGTGCGGCACCGCATTGACCAGGAGGGCCGCCCCGACGGCACTGCGGAGGATCGACCGGACCGACATGCGCTCAGCGTACGCGCGCGGGCCGATCGTCGCATCGGCGCCGTGTGCCTGGCGCCTGGCGCCTGGCACACCCGCGGGCGCGGCGGTTTTTCCCCAGGAGACTCGTCCGCCACAATGGCACAGTGGGTGACGACGAACGTCCGGGCGGCGAGCCGGCTGCGTGGCCAGCGCCCGTCGAACCCCTCCCGCATCCCGATCTCCACCCCGCGCTCGTCCTCGCGGTCGGAGTGACCGCCGCGGTCGCCTTCGTCGTGCTCCGCGTCGTCGTGGCGCTCGGCGGACACGCACCGCTCCCGGTCGACCTGTGGTGGCATGACCTGATGCTGCGGACCCTCGACGATGCGGGGGTCGTCGTGGCGTGGGTGCCGGCGATCGTCGGGGGGACCATCGGCATGATCATCGTCGGAATCGTGATCGTGGCGATCTTCGCGCTGCGAAGGCGCGGCTGGGATGCTGCGACCCTCGCGCTCGCCATCGTCGCCGTCGTCGCGATCGGCGCCCCGATGGCGGCGATCATCGCCCGGGTCCGGCCGGCCGACTCCCTCGCCGAGACCGTCGCGACGTCGTTCCCCTCAGGCCACACGGCGGTCGCCACAACGCTCGCGGTCACCCTCGGGCTGCTGCTGCGGCGATGGTATGTCTGGGTGCTCGGCGCCCTGTGGGTGCTGCTCATGATGTGGAGCCGAACGTATCTTCAGGCCCATTGGCTGAGCGATGTCGTCGCGGGACTCCTCGAAGGAATCGCCGTCGCGACGCTGGTGTGGTGCGCGATGTACGCGGTGCGGGTGCGGAGGTCGAACAGGGCTGCATCCGCGGTCGGGTCGGGCTGACTGCTCGCGTCACCACGAGCCCCGACGGCATGGGTACGCTTCGACCATGTCCACCGCGAAGAATGCGGCTCGAGCCGCGCAGGATTCACCCGCATTCCGAGTGATCGCCCGCATCGGGTACGTCGTCCTGGGGGTGGTGCACATCGTGATCGGCGCGATCGCCATCCCCATCGCCACCGGCGGGGGCGGTGGCGAGGCCGATCAGGGCGGTGCGATGGAGCAGATCCGGTCGAGCCCGGCGGGGGTCGTCCTCCTCTGGGTCATCGTGATCGGCCTGACGGCGCTCGCCGTGTGGCAGGTGGCGGAGGCGTTCCTCCAGCGCGACCCTGACGCGAAGCGGAAATGGGGATACCGCATCAAGAACGTCGGCACTGCCGTCGCCTATCTCGCTATCGCGTTCACTGCGCTGGTGTTCGCGCTCGGCGGCAGCTCCGACTCGTCGGACTCGTCGACGACGCTGAGCGCCGGCCTGATGTCGTCGCCGGGCGGGCTCATCGTGCTGATCCTCGTCGGGGTCGTCGTCTTCGCCATCGGGGTCGCCTTCGTCGTGCGGGGCCTCACACGCGGATTCGAGGAGCAGCTTGCGCTCCCGGGCGGTGTCGCGCGTTCCGGCATCGTCACCTTCGGCGTCGTCGGGTACGTCGCCAAGGGCATCGCCGTGGGCGTGGCGGGGGTGCTGTTCGTCGTCGCGGCGTTCACCCACGATCCCGAGAAGGCGGGTGGCTTGGATGCCGCGCTCCACGCTCTCGCCGAGCTTCCGTTCGGCTCGCTGATCCTGTGGGTGGTCGCCGTGGGGCTGATCGTCTACGGCGTGTTCTGCTTCGCCCGGGCCCGCTACGCGCGGATGTGAGCTTCACGCGGGCCGCGTGTCCGCGGGCGGTGGCAGGATGGGCGCATGCCCGAGTCGCCCGAGGTGCAGGCCCTTGTCGACTTCCTCGGGTCGCGCGTCTCCGGTCGCGCGATCGCCGAAGTCGACGTGCTCGAGTTCCGCGTCGTCAAGACGCGCACGCGTCCGCCCGGAGAGCTCGTCGGGTCTTCGGTCACCGCCGCGACGCGGTTCGGGAAGCACGTCGACCTCGCGGTCGGCGATGCGCATCTGGGCATCGCGCTCGGTCGCCACGGGTGGGCGCGCTGGCGCGAGGCGGGCGACGCGGACGCGGCGTCCTCCGGAGCGACCGGCGTCACGGCTGACGCGCCTCCGCCCGCGCTCGCGTCCGTCACCTTCGATGACGGGGCTGTGCTCGAACTGACGGATGCCGGCTCCTGGGTCTCGCTCGGTCTCACGATCACCGACGATCCGCGCGAGGTGCCCGCCGTTGCGAAGCTCGGAGCCGACCCCGCCGATCCCGCCTTCACCGAAGCCGACCTCGGCGCCGTCGTGATCGGCCGCCGCAAGCAGCTGAAAGCGCTGCTGCAGGAGCAGGAGTCGCTCGCGGGCATCGGCAACGCCTACTCCGACGAGGTGCTCCACCTCGCGAAGCTCTCGCCGGTCGTGCAGGCAGCGGCTCTGCGCGACGACGAGCGGGCACGGCTGTTCGCCGCGGTGACGACCACGATCCGCGGAGCCGTCGCAGACCGGCGCGGGGTCCCCATCGATCAGCTCAAGGCGGCGAAGGTCGCGGCGATGCGCGTGCACGGTCGCGGCGGGGAGGCATGCCCGGTCTGCGGCGACATCGTGCGCGACTTCACGTCGGGATCAACGACGGCGCAGTACTGCCCCACCTGCCAGACCGGCGGAGAACGGCTGTGACGCGGCTCAGAGCACGCCGGCGCAGGTAGCATGGCTCGCATGACCAGCACCGAGCAGCCCACCGTCACCCTGCAGCCCATCGCCGACGAGAAGAACCTCCTCGTCCAGGCCGACGCCGAGGGCTCGTGCTGCGGCGGCGGCTGCTGCAGCACCGACTGATCTTCGACGAACGACGATCTCACGTCCGTGACCGATGACGATCTCCACATCACACCGAGGGTCGCCCGCGTCCTGATGTCGGAAGAGGCGATCTACGGCCTCATCCTCGTCTCGGGCATGATCGTCGTCGCGGGAAGCGACGACGGCCGCTCCCTCTCGGTGCTCGTGACCGTGGCAGTGACCGTGCTCGTGTTCTACGCCGCCCACGTGTACGCCGGAGCGCTCGGCCGCCTCGCCGCCACCGACGGGAGCGGCGGGCTGGGCACCAGCCTCCGAGCGGCCGCGCGGCAGTCGAGCGGCATGCTCGCGGCATCCGTCCCCGCGATCATCGTGCTCGCGCTGGGCACGACGCATGTCATCGCCGACGCCACCGCGAACTGGACCGCGCTGGTGCTCAACACCATCGTCCTCGGCGCGCTCGGGTGGATCGCCGTCGCGAGATGGACCACGCATTGGGCGCCGCGCATCATCAGCGCGCTCATCACCGCCGCGTTCGGAGGCGCCCTCATCGCGCTGAAGGCCCTCATCCACCACTGATCGTCGCGCGCGCGTCCGCGCGGCTGCGCTCGTCGGAGATCGAGGCGAGCAGCGTCTCTCGCAGCTCCGGCGACAGGCCGGGCACGTCGTCGACCGGCACGGCGAGTGCGAGCAGCGCCCGGCTGAAGAAGTTCCGAGCCGCAGCGGCGATCGTGATGTCGACGATCTGCCGATCGGTGTAGCCGCGGTCGCGCAGAACCCGTGTGTCGGCGTCCGTCATCGCCGTCGGCTCGCGTGAGAGCCGTTCGGCATACGCCACCGCCGCGGCCTCCGCCGGAGTGAGGCCCGAGGCATCGTCGTCCCGGCGCATCAGCGCCGTCAGCCGCGCCTCGTCGATGGCCTCGGCGCGCAGCGACTTGCGCCCGTGGGCGAGCAGGCAATGCGGCGAGCCGATCGCCCGAGCGGCGGCCAGCGTGACGAGCTCGTACAGCCGCACCCCGATCGAGGGCACCGCGGCGCGGATCAGGGCCTCGAAGGCCTGATGCGCCTCGGGGTTCACCGCCATCGCCTGCGTGTAGCCGAAGACGAAGCCGTCTCCGTCGAGGTCGGTGCGGTACATGTCGGCCGCGTGCCCCGTGAGGCCTTCGGCGGCTGGGGTGTCGATGATCATGATGCCTCCTCGTGCGGGTGCCTGGCATCAGGATGACCGATACCCCGCCCTCCGTCGAGAGGGCGGGGTATCGGACGGATATCGGCGGCGGCGCTCGGCCGCAGCCGAGCGGATCAGTGGCCCGCGGGCATGCCCTCGAACTGCTGGTCGGCGGGCTTGCGGATGAGGAACGCCCCCACCAGCAGCGGGATCGCGACGATCGCGGCGACGAGGAACGCGGCGTGGGTGCCGGCGGCCTCTGCCGCCAGCGCATCCGCGCCGGCCGCGGTGGCACTCGCCGACGCCGAGGCCATCACGCCGAACATCAGGGCGATTCCCGCCGCGCCGGCGACCTGCTGGATGGTGCCGAGAACAGCGGAGCCGTACGAGTAGAACTTGGGCTGCAGCGAACCGAGCGATGCGGTGAACAGCGGCGTGAACGACAGGGCCAGGCCGATCGAGAGCACGGTCTGCGCGACGGCGACGACGGCGATGGGAGTCTCGGCGCCGAAGGTCGTGTAGAACCACAGCAGTCCGGTCGTGATCACGGCACCGGGAACGAGCAGCACGGTCGTGCCCCAGCGGTCGTAGATGCGGCCGATGACCGGACCGAGGAGGCCCATCGCGAGAGCTCCGGGCAGGACGACGAGGCCGGTCTCGAGCGGCGAGACCTCGAGCACGCGCTGCAGGTAGAGCGGCACGACGGTGATCGCGCCGAAGAATGCCATCGACATGATCGCCATCTGCGCGATCGACAGCGTGAAGTTCGCCGAGCGGAACACCCGCAGATCGAGCAGCGCGTCGTCTGCCCGCTGCAGCCTGATCTGGCGCCAGCCGAACAGGGCGAGCGAGACGACGCCGACGGCGAGCGAGACGATGAGCGTCGTGGTCGAGGCCGCGCTCGCGGCTGCAGCCTCGGCGCCCGCACCGTGGCCGCCCGCGCCCAGCTGGCTGAGGCCGAACACGACCCCGCCGAAGCCGAGTGCGGAGAGGACGACCGACAGCACGTCGATCGGTGCGTGGGTGGTCTCGCCGAGGTTGTGGATCCACTTCGCACCGACCACGAGGGCGACGACGGCGATGGGGAGCACGATGCCGAAGATCCAGCGCCACTCGAAGTAGTTGAGCAGCGCGCCCGCCAGCGTCGGACCGATCGCCGGGGCGAGCGACATCACGATGCTGACGCGCCCCATCATGCGACCGCGGATCGCCGCGGGGACGACCGTCATGAGCGTGGTCATGAGCAGCGGCATCATGATCGCCGTTCCCGACGCCTGCACGACGCGGGCGACCAGCAGGAGCGGGAAGCCGGGGGAGACGAACGCGATCAGCGTGCCGAGCGAGAACAGCCCCATGGCGGCGATGTACATCGCGCGGGTAGTGAAGCGGCGCAGCAGGAAGCCGGTGATCGGGATGACCACGGCCATCGTGAGCATGAAGGCGGTTGTGAGCCACTGCGCCGCGAGTGCGGTGATGCCGAGATCGTCGATGAGGTGCGGGATCGCGACGCCCATCGTGGTCTCGTTGAGGATCGCGACGAACGCTGCGCCCAGGAGGAGCCAGATGACGCGGCTCTCCTCGGGGCGCAGCGTCGGCGTCGACGGGGTGACAGCGGGGATGCTGCCTGTTCCGGGACTGGTGTCGATGGCGGCCATGGTCGTCTCCTCGAGGCTCGGATGGTCAGCAGAACGGCCATCCGACGATGGCAAGCTTCGACCATAACCGCATCCGCCGACATCGCATTCCCGATCCGGCCGACGGAATCCTCGCCGCGGTGCGGACTGCGCCGCGCGGATCCCGATGGGTGAGGCCCGAACTAGGCTGACTCGCATGAGCATGGCGGGGCGCGGCGGTCGCGGCGGCGGGGGCGGGCAGCATCCCGGATTCCGTCCGATCGACGAGTCCGCGCAGCGCCGGCAGAACGCCGACGCGCCGAAGATCCCGCACCTCGGGCGGCGGGTCGTGGAGCTCTTCCGCCCGTACCTGTGGTCGATCGTCGTCACCGGCGTCCTCGTCGTCGTCGGAGCCGCCGTCGCCGTCATCCCGCCGCTGCTCGTGCAGCGGATCTTCGACGATGCCCTTTTCCCTGTCGACGGTTCGGCGCCCGACATCCCGCTCCTGTGGCGTCTGGTGGCGCTCATGATCGCCCTGTTCCTGCTCTCGGCGGCGCTCGGCGTCGTGCAGACGTGGCTGACGTCGACGGTCGGCAACCGGGTGACCGGTGACCTGCGCGTGAAGCTGTTCGATCACCTGCAGGCGATGGAGCTGGGCTTCTTCACCCGCACGAAGACGGGCGTCATCCAGTCGCGACTGCAGAACGACGTCGGCGGTGTCTCCGGCGTGCTCACGAACACCGTCACGAGCATCCTCGGCAACACCGTCACCGTGGTCGCGTCGCTGGTCGCGATGATCATCATCGACTGGCGCCTCACCATCATCGCCGTCATCCTCATGCCGATCCTCGTGGTCGTGCAGCGCCGCGTCGGGCAGGTGCGCGCCCGCATCGCCGGCGAGACGCAGGAGTCGCTCTCCGAGCTCACCGCGATCACGCAGGAGACGCTGAGCGTCTCGGGCATCCTGCTCTCCAAGTCGTTCAACCGGCAGCGCACCGAGTCGGCCCGGTACGCCGACGAGAACGTCAACCAGGTGCGACTGCAGGTGCGGCGGGCGATGAGCGGCCAGGGGTTCTTCGCGGTCGTGCAGGTGATCATGGCCAGCATCCCGGCGGTGATCTACCTCGTATCGGGCTACCTCATCACCGGGAGCATCGACGACACGATCACGGCCGGCACGATCGTGGCGTTCACGACGGTGCAGGCGCGCCTGCTCATGCCCCTCATGGGCCTCATGCGGGTCGCGCTCGATCTGCAGACCTCAGGAGCGCTGTTCGCCCGCATCTTCGAGTACCTCGACCTCGTGCCCGCCATCGGCGACGCCCCCGACGCGATCGACGTCGATCGCGCTCCCGGCCCCGCCGGGCGCATCGAGTTCCGCGACGTCGAATTCCGGTATCCGGATGCCGCGCCCGACGCGCGACCCACCCTCGATGGAGTCTCGTTCGTCGCCGAGCCGGGTCGCCATGTCGCCTTCGTCGGGCCGAGCGGTGCGGGCAAGACGACGGTGCTGTATCTGACCCCGCGCCTGTACGAGGTGTCGGGCGGAGCGGTGCTGTTCGCCGGCGCCGATGTGCGGAGACTGCGCCAGGAGTCGATCATCGACCACGTCGGCATCGTGTCGCAGGAGACATACCTGTTCCACGCGACGATCCTCGAGAATCTGCGGTACGCCAAGCCCGACGCGACCGACGCCGAGATCGAGGCCGCGTGCCGTGCGGCGAACATCCACCACGTCATCTCCGGGTTCGAGCGCGGCTACGACACCGTGGTCGGCGAGCGGGGCTATCGCCTCTCCGGCGGCGAGAAGCAGCGCATCGCCATCGCGCGGGTGCTCCTCAAGGACCCGCCCGTGCTCCTCCTCGACGAGGCGACGTCGGCGCTCGACACGGTCTCGGAGCGGGTAGTGCAGGAGGCGCTGGATGCCGCGGCACGCGGCCGCACCACCCTCACCATCGCGCACCGGCTGTCGACGGTGATCGGCGCCGACGTGATCCACGTCGTCGATGCAGGGCGCATCGTCGAGTCGGGCACCCACGCCGAACTGGTCGCCGCCGGCGGGCTGTACGCCGAGCTCGCCGCGCAGCAGCTGGCGACCTCTCGCGTGCTCGAGGCCGAGGAGGCCGAGGAGCCCGACCTCCCCGCCGATCATCCCGAGCGTCGGGCCGATCAGCCGCCCGTAGACGGCGCCGAGGTGCCGGGCGCGGTCGAGGCGGCGATCCCCGAAGCCTGAGACGCGGCTGCGGGAGTCGCTGCGGGAGTCGGGGGGTGGTCCGGTGCTGTGCCGGGGTGCGTCACCACAGCCGGGCCGCGGAGAGCGCGGTGGCCGCGGGCGCCGTCAGCTCCAGGTCCGACGCGCGCGACGCGAGGTCGCGGGCGAATGCGCCCAGTTCGCGCCGGTACTCGTCGTCGGGGTGCGTGCGGGCGATCTCGACGAGGGGCGGAACGTCCATCGCGAGGATCAGGTGCACGCGCGCGGCGATCGCGCGCTGGTGCCCGGCGTCCTCGAGCACGGCGATGCCGCCGGAGAGGGCCTCGAGGTAGTCGCGCAGCACGGGGAGCGCGGCCTTCTGCTGGGTGATCGACGATCCGTCGGCGCGTTCGCGCCATTCGACGACGACATCGGGGATCACATCGAAAGATCGCGCCCGGGTGTACATCTGCTGGGCCACGATCTGATCCTCGTACGCCTTGCCGACGGGGAAGCGCAGATCGGCCCGTCGCCACAGGTCGGTGCGGCTCACCTTGGACCAGGCGACGATGTTGCCGGCGGCATCCGGATGATCGTGAAGGGTCGTCGAGCGGCGCGCCGGGTCGGTCGCGGCAGTCACCCACGGCTGCACGACGCCGGACGTGTAGCCGCCGTCGGCGTCGGGACGCAGCCGCACGTACGCGCCGACCGCGAAGTCGCTGCCGCTGTCGACGACGGCGCCGACCAGGCGCTCCAGCGCGTGCGGCGTGAGTCTGTCGTCGGCATCGAGGAAGCCGACGAACGGCGTGTCGACGAGGGCGAGCGCGGTGTTGCGCGCGGCGCCGAGCCCGAGGCGCACGTCATGGTGCACGACGATGAAGCGGGGGTCGGATGACGCGGCGGCGTCGAAGATCTCACCGGTGCCGTCGGTCGACGCGTCGTCGACGAGCACGGCGACCCACTCGGTGAAGGTCTGCGCCCGGAGCGAGTCGAGGGCCTCTTCCGCGAAGGCGGCGACGTCGAATCCGGGCACGATGACGGTCACGACGGCAGGCACGGATCGATCCTATTCACGCGTGGCCGGTCGAGGGCCGTCGCGGCGCGATGCGTTCAGCGACCCGAGACGGCGGCGACGGATGCCGCGACCGCGTCGGCGACCGCATCGAGGGGATGCCGCCAGGAGTGCGGGAGGGTGAACCGCACCGCGGTCTGCGCCACCTCGGGGGCGATGCCCATCGCGATCAGCACGTGCGAGGGCTCGTCGCTTCCCGCCGCGCACGCGGATCCGCTGGAGGAGACGACGCCGCGCCGCTCGAGTTCGAGCAGCACCGCTTCGCCGCTCGTGCCCGCGAACGTGAAGCTCGCCGTGCCCGGCAGGCGCCGCACCGGGTCGCCCGTGAGCGCGGCCGACGGCACCGCCGCGAGCACCCGCGCGACGAACGCGTCGCGCAGAGTCGCCACCCGCGCGGCAGCCTCGGCGCGCTCGGACTCGGCGAGGTCGAGGGCGGTGGCGAAGCCGACGGCCCCCGCGACGTCTTCGGTGCCCGAGCGGCGCCCGCGCTCCTGACCTCCGCCGTGCAGCAGCGGCTCGAGAGGGATGCGGCCGCGCACGCCGAGAACCCCCGTGCCCTTCGGCGCGCCGAGCTTGTGCCCGGCGAGCGAGATCGCGTCGAAGCCGAGGTCGGCGACCGACAGGGGGAGCCAGCCGGCGGCCTGCACGGCGTCGAGGTGCAGCGCCACGCCGCGCGCACGGACTGCGGCGGCGAGGGCCGCGGCATCCTGGATCGTGCCGACCTCGTTGTTCGCGTAGCCGATGCTCACGAGCGCGGTGTCGTCACGGACGACGGCGGCGAGGTCATCGGCACTCACCCGGCCGACCGCGTCCACGGGCACGTGGGTGACTTCGAAGCCGTGCACGCGGCGCAGGTGGTCGACGGACTCGAGCACCGACTCGTGCTCGATGGGGGTGGTGACGACGTGCCGCTTGCCCGCGTTCAGGGCGGCCGCGACGGCGATGCCCTTCACGGCGGTGTTGTTGGCCTCGGTGCCGCCCGACGTGAAGACGATGTCGCCGGCCCGCATGCCGAGCACCCGCGCCACCCGCGCTCGGGCGTCGGCGAGCGCCTCGGCCGCCGCTTCTCCGACCGTGTGGTGGCTCGACGGGTTGCCGAACCACCGCGTGAGGTACGGCGTCATCGCCTCGAGCACCTCGGCGCGCACGGGCGTGGTCGCCGCGTTGTCGAGGTAGAGCGTCGTCATGGCTGCCGTCCCGTGGTCAGGACGCGTCGATGCGCACGTCGAGTCCCAGGTCGAGGGCCCGGGCGGAGTGGGTGAGGGCGCCCACCGAGATGACGTCGACGCCGGTCTCGGCGATCGCGCGCACGGTGTCGAGGTTCACCCCGCCGGATGCCTCCACCGTCGCCCGACCGGCGACCTGGGCGACGCCGGTGCGCAGGTCGGCGAGCGAGAAGTTGTCGAGCATGATCGTGCCGATGCCCGCGGCGAGCACCGGCTCGATCTGCTCGAGTCGGTCGATCTCGACCTCGATGTGGGTGGTGTGGGGGAGGCGGTCCTTCGCCGCGCGGAGCGCGTCGGTGATGGAGGCGCCGCCCCGCGTGAGCACCGCGAGGTGGTTGTCCTTCGCCATGACTGCGTCCGACAGCGTTGCGCGATGGTTGCGCCCGCCCCCGTCGCGCACGGCCTGCCGCTCGAACGCACGCAGCCCGGGCGTGGTCTTGCGCGTGTCGGCGATGCGTGCCGATGTGTGCCCGACCTCGGCGACGAAGCGCGCGGTGAGCGTCGCGATGCCCGACATGCGCTGCGCGAAGTTCAGGCCGATGCGCTCGGCAGTGAGCACGGCTCGCGCGGGGCCCGACACCACCGCGAGCACGGCGCCGGGCTCGAACCGGTCGCCGTCTGCGACGACGAGGCGCACGTCGATGGCCGGATCGGTCAGGCGGAACGCGGCGGCGAACACCGCCCCGCCGCTGAAGACGCCGGACTCGCGTGCCACGAGGTCGGCGCTCGCGAGCGCATCTTCTGGGATGAGGTACTCGCTCGTGATGTCGCCCCACGGGGCGTCCTCTTCGAGGGCTGCGCCGACGACGCGCTCGATGACGGTGGGGGTCAGCATGCGATGGCCTCTCGGGTGTCGGCTGCCGGGACGGGTGCAGCGGACGGATCGTCGGAGCGGAAGTGCGCACCCACCGACCCTCGCCGGGCGCGGGCTGCGGCGACGAGCGCCGCCGCCACGAGCAGCAGGTTCTCGTCCTCGAAGTCGTGTTCGCTGTGCGGCGCGCGGGCTTCGCCCTGCCAGCCGGCGATGACGGACGCCGCGTGCGCGAGTCCCGATTCGTCTCTGACGAGCCCGGCGTGCTCCCACAGCAGATCCTGCAGGGCGCGGCGGGAGAACGCGGGGGCGCGTTTCGTCTCGCTGCGCTCGCTCAACGACCGCGTGGGGGTGCCCTGCTCGCTCAACGACCGTGTGGGGGTGCTCTGCTCGCTCGACGACCGTGTGGGGGTGCTCTGCTCGCTCGACGACCGTGTGGGGGTGCTCTGCTCGCTCGACGACCGTGTGGGGGTGCTCTGCTCGCTCGACGACCGTGTGGGGGTGCTCTGCTCGCTCGACGACCGTGTGGGGGTGCTCTGCTCGCTCAGCGACCGAGTGGGGGTGCCCTGGTCGCTCGACGACCGCGTGGGGGTGCCGGGCGCGTTCGACGAGGGCGGTGCCGCGGGTGCGATCCACGCGCCCGACGCGGCGTCGGCGGCGATCGCGTCGCCCGCCCGCGCCCCGAACACCGCGCCCTCGAGCAGCGAGTTCGAGGCGAGGCGGTTGGCCCCGTGCACGCCGGTGCGCGCCGTCTCGCCGACGGCGTAGAGCCCCGGCAGGGTGGTGCGTCCGTCGAGATCGGTGACGACCCCGCCCATCAGGTAATGCGCCGCGGGCGTCACCGGCACCGGCTCGAGGGCCCAGTCGAGTCCGCGGTCGTGCACCGCGGCGTCGATCGTGGGGAAGCGGCGGGCGAGGAACGCGGCGCGCTCGGCGGCATCGGTCGAGTGCAGGTGTGTCGCGTCGAGGCGCACGGGCCGGCCGCCCTGCTCGATCATGCGGCGGGCGATGGCGCGTGCCACGACGTCGCGGGGGGCGAGTTCTCCGTCGGGGTGGTCGTCGAACGCGAAGCGCCTGCCGTCGTCGTCGATCAGGGTGGCGCCCTCACCGCGCACGGCCTCCGACACGAGGAACGAGTCGCCCACGGCGAGCACCGTGGGGTGGAACTGGAAGAACTCGAGGTCTGCCACCGCGGCGCCCGCGCGCATCGCGGCGGCGATGCCGTCGCCCGTGGCGACCTCGGGATTCGTGGAGTGGGAGTAGAGCTCGCCGGCGCCGCCCGTGGCGAGCACCACCGCGTCGGCGTCGAGGCGCACGCGACGGCCGGGCGCCGCGGCGGTCTCGCCGACGATCAGATCGACGCCGCCCACGCGCCCGGCGTCCGTCACCAGGCCGACGAGGAACGCGTGCTCGACCACGTCGACCCTGCTGGCGCGCAGCGCCGCCACGAGGGCGCGCTCGATCACGGTGCCGGTCGCGTCGCCGCCCGCGTGCAGGATGCGGGGGTAGGAGTGCGCAGCCTCGAGCCCCTTGACGAAGGCGCCCGCGCCGTCGCGGTCGAATGCGACGCCGAGTGCGATGAGCTCGCGGATGCGGTCGGGTCCCTCGTCGACGAGCACCTGCACCGCCGCGGGATCGCTGAGGCCCGCTCCGGCGACGAGGGTGTCGCGCACGTGATCTGCGGCGCGGTCGTCGTCGAACATCACGCCCGCGATGCCGCCCTGGGCGAAGCGGGTGTTCGCGTGCTCGAGCACGTCCTTCGTCACGAGCGTCACGCGGCAGCCGCGCTCGACGGCGTGGAGGGCGACGGTGAGCCCTGCGATGCCCGAGCCGACCACGACGGCGTGCGTCATGCCCGCTTCCCCGTGGTCTCGACGCGGCCCGCCGGCGGCTTGGCGGCGAGCATCCGCTCGAGCGCGAGGCGCCCCGGCTCGGCGACGTCGGCGGGCACCTCGATGCGGTTGACGACCTCGCCGGCGACGAGGCTCTCGAGCACCCACGCGAGGTAGCCGGGGTGGATGCGGTACATCGTGGAGCACGGGCAGACCACGGGGTCGAGGCAGAAGATCTCGTGCTGCGGATGCTGCGCCGCCAGGCGCTGCACGAGGTTGACCTCGGTGCCGATGGCGAACGTCGTCGGCTCGGTGGCGCCCTCGATCGCCTTGCGGATGTAGTCGGTGGACCCCGCCTCGTCGGCGGCGTCGACGACCTCCATGGGGCACTCGGGGTGCACGATGACGCGCACACCGGGGTGCTCGGCGCGGGCCTTGTCGATCTGCTCGACGCTGAAGCGGCGGTGCACCGAGCAGAAGCCGTGCCAGAGGATCACGCGGGCGTCGTCGAGCGTGTCGGCATCCGAGCCGCCGAAGGGCTTCCGGGGGTTCCACATCGGCATCTGCTCGAGCGGCACGCCCATCGCCTTGGCCGTGTTGCGGCCGAGGTGCTGGTCGGGGAAGAACAGCACGCGACGACCGCGCTCGAAGGCCCACTCGAGCACCGTGCGGGCGTTCGACGACGTGCAGACGATGCCGCCGTGCCGGCCGACGAAGCCCTTGATGTCGGCAGACGAGTTCATGTAGGTCACGGGGATGACGGGCACGAGGCCGTCGGCGTCCTTCGCGTCCATATCGCCGTACACGTCGGCGAGCTGCTCCCAGCACTCCTCGACCTGGTCGATGTCGGCCATGTCGGCCATCGAGCAGCCGGCGGCGAGGTTCGGGAGGATCACCGCCTGCTCGGGCCGCGAGAGCAGGTCGGCAGTCTCGGCCATGAAGTGCACGCCGCAGAACACGATCGCCTCCGCGTCGGGGTGCTCGAGCGCCGCATTCGCGAGCTGGAACGAGTCGCCCACGTAGTCGGCGTGACGCACGACCTCCTCGCGCTGGTAGAAGTGGCCGAGCACGACGACGCGCTCGCCTAGCGTCTGCTTCGCGGCCCGGATACGTGCGTCCAGCTCGTCCTCGCCCGCCTCGCGGTACTCGCGCGGAAGCTCGCCCTGCCGGGGCGACCCGGTGGGGATGACGTCGCCCATCGACGACCCGGGGCCGTACCCGGGTCGTGTGTCGAAGTCCCACGGGCCGGCGGCGAGGTCGGTGTTGCAGGTCTCGCCGGTCGTCGACCCGGCGACGATGGCCTGGATCGCGTGGTCGACGGACGCGTCGACCGGACGGGGCTGAAGGGCGATGTTCACAGCGGACATGTCGGGCTCGATTCGTGCGGGGTCAATGGCGTCCGCCGAGCGGGCCGCGGTCGGCGAGCTCGGCTTCCTGGTTGTCGCGGTACAGTCGCGCGGGGCGATGACTGCCCGTGCGGAAGCGGTCGGTGGGGATGAGGGTGCCGGAGTTCTCGACCTGGCGTCGGAAGTTGGCGGGGTCGAGCCGCCTGCCGAGGATCGACTCGTACACCTCGCGCAGCTCGGCGAGGGTGAACTCATCGCCGAGCAAGCCGTGCGCGATGCGGCTGTAGCCGACCTTGTTGCGCAGGCGCCAGAGGGCGTAGTCGACGATCCCGTTGTGGTCGAAGGCCAGGGGAGGAAGGTCTGCCGCGTCGAACCAGGCGACGTTCTCGACGTCGTCGACGATCTCGTCGGGACGGATGAGCGCCCAATACACGATCGACACGACCCGCGTGGGGGAGCGGTCGACGGCTCCGAAGGCGTACAGCTGCTCGAGATAGCTGGGCGCCAGGCCGGTCGTCTCGGCGAGGGTTCGGGATGCCGCGCCGTCGAGGTCTTCGGCGATGTCGAGCCAGCCGCCCGGGAGTGCCCAGAGGCCTTGGTGGGGATCGCGCGTGCGTCTGACGAGGGGGATGGCGACCTGAACCCGATCGGTGCCCGCCACGCGACGCAGCGTGAAGATCACCGTCGAAACCGCGACGCGCGTGACGTCGTCGCCGGCGCCGGACGTGCCGGACGGGGCGAGGGCGGGTGCATCGCTGGTTCTTGTCATCATGACCTTTACTGTCGCCATCATCTTAGTGTCACTGTGACACGAAGGGCAAACCCGGCCGTCACGCGCCGCACGCGGAGACGTTCGGCGCCGTCCCAGGAAGCGGACAATAAAGTTGGGCATCCCGGAAGCGACGCGACCGGCCGAGACCCGCCACCTGACCGAGACCGACCGAGGAGAGCGCCGTGATCGTCGTCGACGTGATCCTGATCGCGCTCCTCATCCTCGCCCTCGCCGCTGGCGGGTCGCGCGGGTTCGTCGGCAGCCTCGGCCTGATCGTCGGCCTCGTGCTCGGCGGAGCCGCCGCCTTCTGGCTCATCCCGATCGTCAACGACGCGCTCCCGCTCCCCGAATGGCGGCCGATCGTCGTCCTCATCGGCATCCTCGTCCTCCTGATCGGCGGCGCTTCCCTGGGTGCGGCAGTCGGCGACGCCCTGCGCCGCGGAGTCGAGCGCACGCCGCTGCGCGTCGTCGACCGGATCCTCGGCGCGGTCGTCGGCGTGGTCGCCGCGGCGCTGTCGATGGCGCTCGTCGGCGCGAGTCTCGCGACGGTCGGCATGCCCGTGATCTCGTCGGCGATCGCATCCTCGCGCGTCCTCGGCGCCATCGACGCGCTGACGCCGGAGCCCGTCGATCGCGCGCTCGCCGAGGTGCGCGGTGTCGTGCTCGACGCGGGCCTTCCGGCCCTCGGCGATCTGCTGGGAACCGCCGAGACGCCGGTGCTCGCCACGGTCGACCTCGATGATCCCGAGCTCGCGGCGGCCGCGGCATCCGTCGCCCGTGTCTCGGGCACCGCGTACGCGTGCGGCACCAGCTCGACCGGCAGCGGCTTCGTGATCGCCGCCGACCGCATCGTCACGAACGCCCACGTCGTCGCCGGTGTCGACGCCCCCGTCGTCGAGCTCCCCGGGCTGGAGGCGCGCGAGGGACGGATCGTGTACTTCGACCCGATCGACGACCTCGCCGTGATCGCCGTGGACCGGCTGGGCGCCGGCGCTCTCGACCTCGCTCCCACCGCCGCAGCGGGCACCCCCGCCGCGGTGCAGGGGTATCCGCTCGGCGGACCGTTCACGATGGTCCCGGCCGGCGTGGTGTCGGTCGGCTCGGCGTCGGTCCCCGACATCTACGACTCCTCCATGGCGTTCCGCGAGATCTACGCCCTCCAGGCGGAGATCCGCCCCGGCAACTCGGGCGGGCCGCTCCTCACCGGCGACGGCGAGGTGATCGGGCTCGTGTTCGCCCGGTCGGAGGACGACCCCGAGCGCGGATACGCGATGACGATGGCCGAGCTCGACCCGGTGATCGATCAGGCAGCCGGCCTCCGCACCGCCGTCTCGACGGGCGACTGCACCGGCTGACGGGCCTCGGCCGGTATGCTGGCGGGGCAACCGAATATCCGGCCAGTGACCCGTGCGGGAGAGCCTCGACCACGTCGAGCACCGAAGGAGCAAGCCTCCCCGCCAATCTCTCAGGTACCGCGTACCGCACGGGAAGGCCGACTCTGGAAAGCGATCCGCCGCGAGCGGCGGGTCCGCCGACGGTGAAAGCACCTCCGCCCTTGACTCAGCGGGCGGGATGCGAAACTCTCAGGCCCATGACAGAGGGGGAGTTCTCCGGCGTCAGCAGACGTCCGACCGATCATCGACGGGAGAACTCTCATGGCTGAACCCACCACGCCTGAGCTTCGCACCACCGCCCTGCACGCCCAGCACACCGCTCTCGGCGCCTCCTTCACCGACTTCGGCGGCTGGCTGATGCCGGTGCGCTACACGTCCGACCTCGCCGAGCATCACGCCGTGCGCACCGCCGCCGGGCTGTTCGACATCTCGCACATGGCGGAGTTCGTCGTCACCGGGCCGGACGCCGCAGGGTTCCTCGACCACGCGCTCGCCGGGGCCATCTCGCCGATGCGAATCGGCAAGGCGAAGTACTCGCTGGTGCTGGCGGACTCGGGCGGCATCGTCGACGACGTGATCGTGTACCGACTGGGGGAGGAGCGCTTCCTGGTGATCGCGAACGCGGGAAACCGGGATGCCGTCGCCCAGGCCTTCGCGGAGCGGTCCGAGGACTTCGCCGCCCCGACCTCGCTCGATGAGCTGCCCGCGGGCGATTTCGCGTTCGTCGCCGGGTCACCGCGTGCCCTCGTCGAAGACATCACCGATCGGATGTCGCTGATCGCCGTGCAGGGGCCGCAGGCGCGCGCGATCATCGAGTCCGTGGCATCCGTCGCCGGTGTCACCCCGGCGCTCGCCGACCTCGGGTACTACGCGTGGGCCACGGGCACGTTCGGCGATGACGGACTGTTCGTCGCCCGCACCGGATACACCGGTGAGGACGGGTTCGAGCTGCTCATCGCGAACCACGCCGCGGAGTCGCTGTGGAACGCGCTGCTCGAAGCCGGCGAGCCGTTCGGTCTCGTGCCTGCCGGTCTCGCCGCGCGCGACACGCTCCGGCTCGAGGCGGGCATGCCGCTCTACGGCCACGAGCTCTCGCTCGACATGGTTCCCGCGCAGGCGGGCCTCGGCCGCGTCGTCGCCGTCGACAAGGCCGACTTCGTCGGCAAGTCGGGGCTCGCCGCCGTCGTCGCCTCGGCCGCCCCCGTGCTCGTCGGTCTCTCCGCCGAGGGGCGTCGCGCGGGTCGCGCCGGGTACGCCGTCTTCGACGGAGAGGGTCCGGATGCCGCACAGGTGGGCGAGATCACCTCGGGCGCGCTCAGCCCGACCCTGGGGCATCCGATCGCCATGGCCTTCGTCTCTCCCGCGGTGTCGGCCGTCGACACCGTGCTCTACCTCGACGTGCGCGGCACCCGCATCCCCGCGACCGTCACCGCACTGCCCTTCTACCGCCGCGCCCAGTGACCGGCACCGCCGCTTCTCCCGCTCATCCCACCCCACCGGAGGAAACCGTGACCGACCTCAACTCCCTCAAGTACACCGCCGAGCACGAATGGGTCTCCTTCGACGGCGACATCGCGACCGTCGGAATCACCGACTACGCCGCCGACAAGCTCGGCGACGTCGTCTTCGTCGAGCTGCCGGCCGCCGGCAGCACCGTCACCGCAGCCACCGTGGTCGGCGAGATCGAGTCGACCAAGTCGGTCGGCGAGCTCTACGCACCGCTCACCGGCGAGGTCGTCGAGGCCAACGACGCCGTGGTCGACGACCCGTCGCTGGTCAACTCGGCGCCGTTCGCCGAGGGCTGGCTCGTGAAGATCCGCGTCGACTCCGCCGAGGTCGACGGTCTCATGGACCGCGCCGCGTACGTGGCGCTCACGGGCGGCGACGCGTGACCGGGGCCTTCGCGAAGCGCCACATCGGCGTCGACGACGCCGCGCGGCGCACCATGCTCGACGCTCTCGGCTACACCGACGTCGACAGCCTGGTGAAGGCCGCGGTGCCGGCATCCATCCACGTCGTCGCGCGCTCGACTAGCGACATCCCGCCGGCGGCGACCGAGGCCGAGGCGCTCGCCGAGCTCCGCGCCCTGGCGTCGCAGAACCGGGCCGCCCGGCCCATGATCGGCCTCGGCTACTACGACACCTTCACGCCGTCGGTGATCGCGCGCAACGTGCTCGAGAACCCGTCGTGGTACACCGCCTACACGCCGTATCAGCCGGAGATCTCGCAGGGCCGCCTCGAGGCGCTGATCAACTTCCAGACGATGGTGACCGACCTCACCGGGCTCGCCACGGCGAACGCGTCGATGCTCGACGAGTCGACGGCGGTCGTCGAGGGGATGCTGGTGGCCCGGCGTGCCTCGAAGTCGACGTCGAACGTGTTCCTGGTCGACCCCGATGCGCTGCCGCAGACGAAGGCTCTGCTCGAGCACCGGGCCGCCGCCGTCGGCATCGAGCTGGTCGAGCTCGCCGACGGCCACGATGCTGTCGAGGCGTTCGGCGCATTCGTGCAGTACCCCGGCGCGTCGGGACGCATCCGCGACTTCTCCGGTGTCGCCGCGGCGCTCCACGAGCAGGGCGGCCTGGTGGTCGCCGCCGCCGACCTCCTCGCGCTGACGCTGCTGCGCTCGCCCGGCTCGCTCGGCGCCGACGTCGCCGTGGGCACCACGCAGCGCTTCGGCGTGCCGCTCGGCTTCGGCGGCCCGCACGCGGGCTACATGGCGGTGCGCGCCGGCCTCGAGCGCCAGCTGCCCGGACGCCTCGTGGGCGTCTCGCAGGACGCCGACGGCCACCCCGCCTACCGGCTGTCGCTGCAGACCCGCGAGCAGCACATCCGCCGCGAGAAGGCCACGTCGAACATCTGCACCGCTCAGGTGCTCCTCGCCGTCATGGCCGCGATGTACGCGGTGTACCACGGCCCCGACGGCCTGCGCGCGATCGCGACCGAGGTCGCGCAGAAGGCCGAGGCGCTCGCCGGGCGGCTGCGCTCGTACGGGCTCACCCTTCAGCACGACGCGTTCTTCGACACGATCCGCGTGAGCGTGCCCGGGTCCGCCCGGCGTGTGGTCGAGCGAGCCCGCGAGCGCGGCTACCAGGTTCTCCAGGTCTCCGACGCCGTTGTGGGCGTCTCGGTCGACGAGACCACCACCGCCGATGACCTCGCCGCCGTCGCCTGGGCCTTCGGGCTTCCCGAGGTCGAGTTCGTCGGTGGCGGCGAACAGGGGGAGCGCGCGGTGCAGTTCGCCGAGGCATCCGCACTCGCCGGCGTCGACGCGTCGCTCCACCGGGTCGAGGAGTTCCTCACCCACCCGGTGTTCAACTCGCACCGCTCCGAGACGGCGATGATGCGCTACCTCAAGCAGCTCGCCGACCGCGACTACGCGCTCGACCGCGGCATGATCCCGCTCGGATCGTGCACGATGAAGCTCAACGCCGCCACCGAGATGGCTGCGGTGTCATGGCCGGAGTTCTCGCGCGTGCACCCGTTCGCCCCCGAGGCCGACGTGCACGGGTACCTCGCCATGATCGAGCAGCTCGAGGTGTGGCTCGCCGAGGTGACGGGGTACGACGCGGTGTCGCTGCAGCCGAACGCCGGCTCGCAGGGCGAGCTCGCCGGTCTCATGGCCATCCGCGGCTACCACCGTGCGAACGGCGACCTGCAGCGCGACGTGTGCCTCATCCCGTCGTCGGCGCACGGCACGAACGCCGCCTCGGCGGTGCTCGCCGGCATGCGGGTCGTGGTCGTCGCGTGCGACGAGGCCGGCAACGTCGACCTCGACGACCTGCGCGCGAAGATCGGCGTCCACGCCGACGCGCTCTCGGCGCTGATGATCACCTACCCGTCGACGCACGGAGTGTACGAGCACGACGTGCTCGAGATCACCCAGGCCGTGCACGATGCCGGCGGGCAGGTCTACGTCGACGGCGCGAACCTCAACGCGCTGCTCGGCTACGCCCGCTTCGGCGACCTCGGCGGCGACGTCTCGCACCTGAACCTGCACAAGACGTTCGCGATCCCGCACGGCGGCGGCGGACCGGGCGTCGGTCCGGTCGCGGCCAAGGCCCACCTCGCGCCATTCCTCCCCGGGCATCCGCTCGCTCAGCGCGCCGACCACGCCGGTGGCGTGTTCGACGCCGCGGGGCCGATCTCGGCCGCGCCGTACGGATCGGCGGGCATCCTCCCCATCTCGTGGGCGTACGTGCGGATGATGGGCCTCGACGGGCTCCGCGAGGCGACAGCCGCGGCGGTGCTGTCGGCGAACTACATCGCGTTCCGCCTCAAGGACCACTACCCGGTGCTGTACGCCGGTGAGGGCGGGCTCGTCGCGCACGAGTGCATCCTCGACCTGCGACCGCTGCGCGAGGCCACGGGTGTGACGGTCGACGACGTGGCCAAGCGGCTCATCGACTACGGCTTCCACGCTCCGACGATGTCGTTCCCGGTGGCGGGCACGCTCATGGTCGAGCCGACCGAGTCGGAGGACCTCGGCGAGATCGAGCGGTTCATCGAGGCCATGATCGCGATCAAGGTCGAAGCCGACGCGGTGGCCGCGGGGGAGTGGGCCGCCGACGACAATCCGCTCGTGAATGCGCCGCACACCGCGGCGTCGGTGATCGAGGGCGAGTGGGAGCACCCGTACCCGCGGTCGACGGCGGTCTACCCGGTGCACTCCCTGGTGCGCACGAAGTACTGGCCGCCGGTGCGCCGGATCGACCAGGCGTACGGCGACCGCAACCTCGTGTGCTCCTGCCCCCCGCCCGAGGCCTTCGCCTGACCGGCCGTCACGCCGACCCCCACGTCACGGCGTGGGGGTCGGCGTCGGCGTGGGCGTCGGGGCGGGGGCGAACACGCCGGGCCAGAGCGCGGCGGCCAGCGGGTAGCCGATGAACGCGACGATGTCGATCAGTGCGTGCGCGATCACGAGGGGCATCACCCGGCCCCAGCGGCGATAGCACCAGCCGAACACCACCCCCATCGCGAAGTTGCCGATGATCGGACCGAAGCCCTGGTAGGCGTGGTAGGCCGCGCGCAGTCCCGCGGTCGACAGGATGATCGTCCACCAGCCCCACCCGAGCCGGCGGAGGCGGTCGAACAGGTACCCGATGAAGATGACCTCCTCCGTGAGTCCGGCCCGGAGCGCCGCGAGGAGCAGAAGGGGAACCGTGAACCAGGAGGGGTCGAGCGGCGAGGCGTCGACCTGCACCGTGATGCCGAGCGCCCGACCTCCGGCATACAGGGCGAGGCCGGGCACGCCGATCACGACGAGCAGCAGCGCCGCCTTGCCGAGGTCGCCGAGCGGATGACGGAAGTCGAGCCCGATCCGGCGGAACGCAGACGAGCCCGGCTCCCACAGCAGCCAGAGTGCCAGGGCCACGGCGACGAGTCCGAAGCCCACCGCGAGGAACTGGTAGAGCACATCCCAGAAGGCCTGCGCGTCCGCTGACGGGTTGAGCGCGGTCGACTGATCCCCGAGCGACTGCTCCCGGGTGAGCGCCTGAACGAGGGCGAGTACGGAGTACAGGGCGGAGCGTCCGACCGACAGGGCGAGGAGGATGCCGATCTCCCACCACAGGCGCGTGCGAGCCGCGCGATCGAGCACGGGGCGATCTGGCACATTCAGATCCGGCGAAGCATCCACGTTGTCAGATTGTCACACGCACGTCGCTTCGAGTTAAGGATATGTAACGGTTTGTCGATCCGGTTTGGAATGGACGCTACCCGTGCTTAGTGTGTCCGTGTCCGTGTCCAGAGCTCCCACAGGCTGGACACTTAACCCTTGCACAGGAGGAAATGTGAAGATCGCACGTCTTACGGCGGGCGTGGGGATCGTGGCAGTGGGCGCAATCGTGCTCGCCGGCTGCGGGAACCCCTACGAATCCGAAGTCGTGGAAGGCACGGAGATCACGGTTGCGTACAACTCCGGGTTCTTCCACTTCAACGACGACAGCGGCGCCGGCAACAACACTGCCAACGGCAACGTCAAGTACATGACCGACACCGGTTTCTCGTACTACAACAACACGCCCGAGCTCGTGCACAACGAGGACTTCGGCTCGTTCGAGAAGGTTTCGGACGACCCGCTGACCGTCGAGTACACCATCACGGCTGACGCCGTGTGGTCCGACGGAGTGCCGATCGACGAGGCCGACATGCTCCTGCAGTGGGCTGCCATCTCGGGCAATGTCACCGACGCGTTCGCGCCGGCCGCCACCACCGGCTACGCGCTGGTCACCGAGACCCCCGAGATCGACGACAAGAAGATCACGCTCGTCTACTCGGAGCCGTACGTGGACTGGGAGCTCGTCGGCCCGCTCGGCGTCTCGGCTCACGGCACCTACGCGCTCGCCTTCCCGGACGAGTACGCCGATGTGCAGGCCGCCTACGACACCTACGTCGGCTCGGACGAAGAGGATGACCTCACCGCCTACCAGGACGCCGCCAAGGAGTTCGCCGAGACCGCCAAGGAGAAGGTCGTCACCGCCATCCAGGACGGCGACGAAGAGGTCCTCTCCGCTCTCGGTGAGGCGTGGAACACCGCTTACGGTTACACCACCCTGCCCGACAGCCCGGCTGCCGCGCTGACCAGCGGTGCGTACGTCATCGACGACATCGTCGAGGACCAGTACATCACCCTGGCCGCCAACCCGCTGTTCACCTGGGGCCCGTCGCCCAAGTTCGAGAAGATCACGGTTCGCACGATCACCGACTCGACCACGGCGCTGCAGGCTCTC
Organism: Microbacterium terrae; assembly: GCF_017831975.1. Lineage (NCBI taxonomy): Bacteria > Bacillati > Actinomycetota > Actinomycetes > Micrococcales > Microbacteriaceae > Microbacterium > Microbacterium terrae. Next base: position 1,023,030 of record NZ_JAFDSS010000001.1, read on the forward strand.
GAGGCCGGTGAGCTCGACATCTGGACCGGTCAGCCGACCGCCGACATCCTCGCTCTCGCGAACGAGATCGACACCGCAACCGTGCAGACCGCCGTCCAGGCTTCGCACGAGCACGTCGACCTCACGGTCAACAACGGCGGCCCGTTCGACCCGGCCACCTACGGTGGCGACGAGGCCAAGGCTCTCGCCGTCCGCCAGGCGTTCCTGAAGACGGTCCCGCGCCAGGAGATCGTCGACAAGATCATCAAGCCGCTGCAGGCTGACGCCGAGGTGCGCAACACCCACCTCGTCAGCCCCGCCGACACCGAGCGCTACCCGGTGCTGTCGGAGGCCAACGGCTCGGCCGACTACGCCGAGGTCGACATCGACGGCGCCAAGGCGCTGCTCGCCGAGGCCGGCGTGTCCGGTCCGGTCGAGGTCGGCTTCTGGTACCCCGAGGGCAACGTCCGTCGTGGTCAGGAGTTCGAGCTGATCGCCGCTTCGGCTGCACTCGCCGGCTTCACGCTGGTCGACGAGAGCGAGCCCGACTGGCTGTTCACGGACCCCGCCGCGGTTCCGATCAACAACCACGACGCCACGCTGTTCGCCTGGTCGCAGACCAGCCTCGCAGTCGGTGGATCCGACCAGATCTACGCCTGCTACAGCGACCCGCTCCAGAAGGGCGGCAACTACAACGGCTACTGCGACGAGGACGTCACCGCGACGCTTCTCGAGCTGAACAAGACGTCGGACTTCGACGCTCAGACCGACCTGCTCGAGCAGGCCGAGACGGGCATCTGGGCTGACGCCGTGTCGCTGCCGATCTTCCAGTTCCCGGGTCTGCTCGTCTCGAGCGACCAGGTCAGCGAGGTCAAGTCGATGCCGCTGAGCCCGGACTACTTCTGGAACTACTGGGAGTGGACCCCGGTGGAGGCCGCTGCCGAGTAATCCTTACTCGGTCGACCTCTCCTGAGGGAGCGGCCCAGCCGCTCCCTCAGGACGACACCGAACCGACTGTGGGCGCCGTGGTGACCCCCGGCGCCCACAGTCACGTCGTCACGCGGACAGCCATACCTGTCCGTACATCGGCGTAGTAGCTTGAGCACACCGCTCCCGATCGGAACGAACTCCATGAGCAATCTGAACTCCCCGCGTGGAGGCCGGCGATGCTGACCTTCATCCTGAGGCGTCTGGGCGCGACCCTTCTGGTCCTGCTCGTCGCCTCATTCGTCGTGTACACGCTGACAGCGATCACGTCCGACCCGCTGAACGACCTGAGGGGGTCGAGCGCCCCCAACCGTGAGGAGCTCATCGCCTTCCGAACGGCTCAGCTCGGCCTCGACCAGCCGATCGTCGTCCGCTACTTCTCATGGCTCGCGGGGGCGTCGAAGTGCCTCGTGCCCTTCGTCCTGGAGTGCGATCTCGGAACCGCGTTCACGCGCAGCTATCAGCCGGTGACGGATGCCGTCGGCGCAGCAGCGTCGTCGACGATCCAGCTCGTCACCGCCGCGACCATCGTCGCCATCATCTTCGGCATCACGATCGGCATCCTGACCGCTCTGCGTCAGTACAGCGGCTTCGACTACACCGTCACGTTCCTCACGTTCATCGTGTACTCGCTCCCGATCTTCTGGGTCGCGGTGCTCCTCAAGGAGTACGGTGCGATCCGCTTCAACGAATTCCTGAGCGACCCCGTCGTCACGGTGCCTGCCGTGCTCATCACCGGCCTCGTCTGGGGAATCATCGTGATGAGCATCCTCGGCGGCAGTTGGAAGAAGCGCCTCATCGCCTTCGCCTCGGCGTTCGTCGCCACCGGCGGACTGCTCTTCCTCCTCGGCGCCACCGGCTGGTTCTCGGACCCGCGCATCGGCATCATCGGCGTCGCGATCACCGGCATCGGCGCCGCGATCGGCGTCACGGCGCTGTCGACCGGCCTCGCCAACCGCCGGGCGCTATACGCATCGCTCATCACCGTCGGCATCTGGCTGGCGCTGTACCAGCCGCTGCAGTACCTCTTCTTCTACGTCCCCACTGCATGGATGCTCCTCGGCGTCGGTGTCGTCGGCATCGCGTTCGCGATCGGGGTCGGCATCCTCGTCGGCGGCGACGGCAAGAAGGAGACGGCGCGCACCGCCGCGATCGTCAGCTTCATCACGTTCTTCGTGATCGTCGTCGACCGTGTCATGCTCGTGTACACGGACTACGTCGACCGCATCCCGCAGTCGGGCGTCATCGCGACCATCGGATCGCGCACGCCGGGTCTGCAGGGCGACATGTGGTTCGAGATCCTCGACGGCTTCGCGCACCTCGTCCTCCCGACGATCGCGCTGGCGCTGGTGTCGATCGCGGCCTACACGCGCTACTCGCGGGCGAGCCTGCTCGAGGTGATGAACCAGGACTACGTGCGCACCGCGCGGGCGAAGGGCCTCACCGAGCGCACCGTCGTGATGCGCCACTCGATGCGCAACGCGCTCATCCCGATCGCGACGATCATCGCGTTCGACATCGGTGCGCTCATCGGCGGCGCGGTCATCACCGAGACGATCTTCGCCTGGAAGGGCATGGGTGCACTCTTCGTCGACGGCCTCGAACTCGGTGACGTCAACCTCGTCATGGGCTTCTTCGTCGTCACGGGCATCCTCGCCGTCATCTTCAACCTCGTCGCGGACCTGCTGTACTCCGCACTCGACCCCAGGATCCGGGTGAGCTGACATGGCGACCACAATCCCCACAGACGCGCCGCAGGAAGACCGCGGCAGCGAGCAGAGCATCGAGCAGAAGGCGATCGCCGGCCTCAGCCAGGGCGCCCTCGTGCGCCGCCGGTTCCTGCGCCACCGCGGAGCGATGATCTCGCTCGTCGTGCTCGTCATCGTGATCGTGCTGGCCTTCACCTCGGTCGGCACCGTCGTCGGCGGCACGGGCAAGCTCACGGCGCTGTCCGACGGCACGCTGAGCATCGACGGCTACCGCATCCCGGGCTGGTGGCCCCTCAACTGGTGGACCAGCTACCCGATCGTCAACGGCGGTCAGCCCACGCTGACGCTGTGGCCGTTCAGCCTCGGCGAGCACCCGTTCGGTCAGGACACCCTGGGCAAGGACATCTTCGCCCAGGTCATGCGCGGCACCCAGCAGTCGCTGACGGTCATGTTCCTCGTCGGCGTCCTGTCGCTGGTGATGGGCACCCTCGTCGGTGCGCTCTCGGGCTTCTTCCGCGGCTGGACCGACTCGCTCCTCATGCGCTTCACCGACGTGATCATCATTATCCCGATCATCGTCATCGGCTCGATCTTCGGAAAGCTGTTCGGCGGCAACGCCATCGTGTTCGGCGTCTTCCTGGGTCTCCTCAGCTGGACGGGCCTCGCGCGTCTGGTCCGCGGTGACTTCCTGGCGCTGCGCGAACGCGAGTTCGTGGATGCCGCGCGCGTGGCCGGCGCCAGCAGCGGGCGGATCATCTTCCGGCACATCCTGCCGAACGCGGTCGGCGTCATCATCGTCAACACCACGCTCCTCATGAGCGCCGCGGTTCTGACCGAGGCGGCGCTGAGCTTCATCGGGTTCGGCATCACGCCCCCCGACGTGTCGCTCGGCCAGATCATCAGCGAGTACCGCGAGGCGTTCCGCACGCGGCCGTGGCTGTTCTGGTGGCCGGGTCTGTTCATCGTCATCCTGGCGCTGTGCATCAACTTCATCGGCGACGGTCTGCGCGATGCGTTCGACCCGCGCCAGCAGCGCACGGTGGGCCGCAAGGCGCAGCGCGCGGTGGCGGCGATCCCGTCGGTGCAGGCCGTGCAGATGGCCGACGTCCCGACGTCGTTCGACGACCCGGAGCTGCCGGACGCGTACCTCGAGGAGTCGGAGTCGCGCGCTGCGCGCGACGAGGACCCCGCCACGCGCCCCGACAGCGGCTTCGACGACGACGACACGCCCCAGGGCGGCCGGGCGTGAGGTCAGGCCAGGCTGAACAGGGCCGCCGCGACCAGCGCGACGGTCACCACGAGCGCCGGGATGTTCCACGTCGTGGCGGTGCCGCCCTCCAGGTCGGCACCGCCCTGGCGGCGGTACGTCTCGAGGGTGCGGCGCACGAGCGCCGCGGCTCCGCCCGACAGGCTCGACTCCGAGTCGGACGGGCGGCGGCTGTCACCCTCGCCGGGCACGCCGGCGACCTCCTCGCGCCTCGTCGACAGTGCCTGACGGGCGCCCGGGGCGGGAGCCGCCCAGGCGCGGATGCGGGCACCGGAGCGCGTCGTGATGGTGAGCGCGTAGCGCGAGTCCACCTCGTCGACGTCGCCCCAGGGCACGCGGTGGGTGCGCACGAGGTTGCGCACCTCGACGAAGCCGTCGGTGACGGTGACCCGCGGATGCACGTAGAGCAGGTACGCGAGCCACGCCACGAGGACGATCGGCCAGCCCCAGCGGGCCAGCGATCCGAGGCCGTCCGAGACGGCCATGAAGACGAGGGCTGTGACGCACACCGCGATCGCACAGATCGCGAGGATCACCCCGCCGCGCGGACGGAAGACGACCGGCTGGGACATTCGACCATCCTGACACGAGGGACCACACGATGAGTACGAGCAAAGAGGCGCGCGGCGCCTCCCACGCACCGCAGGAGGGCGGCCCCGTGCTGTCCGTGAAGAACCTCGGGGTCGAGTTCTGGGTGGGTGACCGCTGGGCGGCCGCAGCCAAGCACGTCTCCTACGACCTGATGCCGGGCAAGGTGCTGGCGATCGTCGGCGAGTCGGGTTCGGGCAAGAGCACGAGCTCCATGGCGATCATGGGCCTCCTGCCCAAGAACGCCCGCGTGACCGGCAGCGCGCGCCTCGCGGGCCGCGAACTGGTCGGCGCACCCATCGAGCAGCTCCGCAAAGTGCGCGGCGAGGGGATCTCCGCGATCTTCCAGGAGCCGATGACGGCTCTCAACCCGGTTTACACGATCGGGTTCCAGATCTCCGAGACCCTCCTCACGCATCGCTCGAAGATGACGCGCAAGCTCGCCAAGGAGCGTGCGATCGAGCTGCTCCGCCTGGTCGAGATGCCCGACCCGACCAAGGCGTACAACTCGTACCCGCACCAGCTGTCGGGCGGTCAGCGCCAGCGCGCGATGATCGCGCAGTCGATCGCGCTCGACCCGCGGGTGCTCGTCGCCGACGAGCCGACGACGGCCCTCGACGTGACGGTGCAGGCCGAGATCCTCGATCTGCTGCGCAACCTCCACCAGAAGCTGGACTCGGCGATCATCCTGATCACCCACGACATGGGCGTCGTCGCCGACATGGCCGACGACGTCATGGTCATGAAGGACGGCGCCGTCGTCGAGCACGCCACCGCGGCGAAGATCTTCACCGAGCCGGAGCACCCGTACACGAAGGCGCTCATGGGGGCGGTCCCGCACCTCGGCCTCGGTGAGGCGAGCCACGAGATCGCCGTCGACCGCAACGAGGAGACCGCCGCGCTCTACCTGAAGGACGTCTCGATCGACTACCCCAAGCGCGGCCGGGTGCCCGCGTTCCGGGCCGTCGAGTGCGCTTCGCTGGCGATCATGCCGGGCGAGGTCACCGGGCTCGTCGGCGAGTCGGGATCGGGCAAGACCACGATCGCGCGCGCCGTCGTCGGTCTCGTCCCGACCGCGGAGGGGATGCTCCGCGTCGCCGGCCAGGACATGGTGGGCGTCGACGCCAAGGAGCTGCGCGCGGTGCGCCGCAAGATCGGCATCGTGTTCCAGGACCCGGGTTCGTCGCTCAACCCGCGCTGGCCCGTCGGCGAGTCGATCGGCGAGCCCCTCGAGCTCGCCGGACGCGGACGCAAGGACATCTCGAAGCGCGTCGAGGACCTCCTCGACCTGGTGGAGCTGCCGCGCGACTTCCGCAACCGCTACCCCCACGAGCTATCGGGCGGTCAGCGTCAGCGCATCGGCATCGCCCGCGCACTCGCGCTCGACCCGACGGTGCTCGTGGCCGACGAGCCGACCAGCGCGCTCGACGTGTCGGTGCAGGCTCGCGTGCTGGAGCTGCTCCAGCAGATCCAGAAGGAGAAGCAGTTCGCGACGCTCTTCGTGACGCACGACCTCGCCGTCGTCGATCTGCTCGCCGACCGCATCGCGGTGATGCAGCACGGCAAGATCGTCGAGCAGGGCTCGAAGGAGCAGATCCTCCGCAACCCGCAGAACGACTACACCAAGCGGCTGATCTCGGCCGTGCCGGTGCCCGACCCGGTGGAGCAGAAGCAGCGCCGCGCGGCCCGCGCGGCCCTGCTCGGACGCACCGCGAGCTGACACCCGGCGGCATCCGTCATCCGCCTGAGGGCCCGCGCACCGCACGGTGCGCGGGCCCTCAGGCTTCGCCCCGCGGCCTGCGGTAGGCTTGACCGTCGCTCGTGTGCCGATCGCACCGACGGCATCCGAAACTTTCCCACTCTCGCAAGGATTCCCTCATGGCGCGCGCCCTCCGCCCGGACCTCCGTAACGTCGCGATCGTCGCGCACGTCGACCACGGCAAGACCACGCTCGTCGACGCCATGCTCCGCCAGACCGGCTCGTTCGGCGAGCACGCGCACGTCGAAGAGCGCGCGATGGACTCGAACGACCTCGAGCGCGAGAAGGGCATCACGATCCTCGCCAAGAACACGGCGATCACCTACAACGGCGTCCACACCGACGTGCCGGTGACGATCAACGTCATCGACACCCCCGGCCACGCCGACTTCGGCGGCGAGGTCGAGCGCGGCCTGTCGATGGTCGACGGCGTCGTGCTGCTCGTCGACGCGAGCGAGGGTCCGCTCCCGCAGACCCGCTTCGTGCTGCGCAAGGCCCTCGAGGCGAAGCTCCCCGTCATCCTCCTCGTGAACAAGACGGACCGCCCCGACGCCCGCATCGCGGAGGTCGAGGAGGAGGCGCACGACCTGCTCCTGGGCCTCGCCTCCGACCTCCACGAGGACGTGCCCGACCTCGACGTCGACGCCCTGCTCGACGTGCCCGTCGTCTACGCCTCCGGCCGCGCCGGCGCCGCCTCGCGCACCCGCCCCGCCAACGGCGACCTGCCCGACAACGACGACCTCGAGCCGCTGTTCGAGGCGATCCTCGAGCATGTCCCGGCTCCCGAGTACGACGATGAGGCGCCGCTGCAGGCCTGGGTCACCAACCTCGACTCGAGCCCGTTCCTGGGGCGCCTCGCGCTCCTGCGCGTGTTCAACGGCACGCTGAAGAAGGGCCAGACGGTCGCCTGGGTGCGCCACGACGGCTCGTACTCGAACGCCCGCATCACCGAGCTGCTCAAGACCCGCGCCCTCGAGCGCTACCCGGCCGAGTCGGCCGGCCCGGGCGACATCGTCGCCATCGCCGGCATCGAGGAGATCACGATCGGCGAGACGATCGCCGACCCCGAGGATGTCCGGCCGCTGCCGGCCATCACGGTCGACGACCCCGCCATCTCGATGACGATCGGCACCAACACGTCGCCCCTCATGGGCAAGGTGAAGGGGCACAAGCTCACCGCCCGCATGGTGAAGGACCGCCTCGACCGCGAGCTCATCGGCAACGTCTCGCTCAAGGTCGTCGACATCGGTCGCCCCGACGCGTGGGAGGTGCAGGGCCGCGGTGAGCTCGCCCTCGCCATCCTCGTCGAGAACATGCGCCGCGAGGGCTTCGAGCTCACCGTCGGCAAGCCCCAGGTCGTGACCCGCAAGGGCGAGGACGGCAAGGTCAAGGAGCCGTTCGAGCACCTCACGATCGACGCGCCCGAAGAGCACCTCGGTGCGATCACGCAGCTCATGGCGGCGCGCAAGGGGCGCATGGACACGATGACCAACCACGGCACCGGCTGGGTGCGCATGGAGTTCATCGTCCCCTCGCGCGGCCTCATCGGCTTCCGCAGCGAATTCCTCACGATCACGCGCGGCACCGGCATCGCCAACGCCATCTCGCACGGCTACGACGACTGGGCCGGCGCCATCACGACGCGTCAGAACGGTTCCATCGTCGCCGACCGCACCGGTGTCGTCACCCCGTTCGCGATGATCGCCCTGCAGGAGCGCATGAGCTTCTTCGTGCAGCCGACCGAAGAGGTCTACGAGGGCATGGTCATCGGCGAGAACTCGCGCGCCGACGACATGGACGTGAACATCACCAAGGAGAAGAAGCTCACGAACATGCGTTCGTCGACCTCGGACTCCTTCGAGTCGATGACCCCGCCGCGTCTGCTCACGCTCGAGGAGAGCCTCGAGTTCGCCCGCGACGACGAATGCGTCGAGGTCACGCCCGAGAAGGTGCGCATCCGCAAGGTCGTGCTCGACGCGACCGAGCGCGGCCGCGCCGCGTCGCGCCTGAAGCGCCAGGACGCGAACGCCTGACCTGAATCGCACGACCGGCACCGGGCCACCCGCATCGCGGCGGCCCGGTGTCGTCGTCTCCGGCCGTCGATAGCATCGGACGGTGACCGACGCGCACTTCGACGACGCCGCGGCGCCGGGCGAGGCCCGTCGCGCCGCCCGCGAGGCGGCGGGGGTGGCGATCGCCACGAGCGCCTACGGCATCTCGTTCGGCGCGCTGGCGGTCGCTGCCGGACTCGACGTCTGGCAGACCTGCGTGCTGAGCCTCCTGATGTTCACCGGCGGGTCGCAGTTCGCGTTCGTCGGGGTGATCGCCTCGGGCGGCCTCGCCGCTGCGCCGGCGGCGATCGCGTCGGCGGCCCTGCTGGGCGTGCGCAACGCGGCGTACGGGATGCGGATGTCGCCGATCATCGGCGCCGGGTTCTGGCGCCGCGCCGCGGCATCCGTCTTCACCATCGACGAGTCGACCGCCGTCGCGCTCGCGCAGTCCTCGGCCCGTGCGCGCACCGTCGGGTTCTGGGTGACCGGCATCGGCATCTACGTCGGCTGGAACATCTCCACCCTCGCCGGAGCGCTCCTCGGCGACGTGCTGGGCGACGTGCGCGCCTACGGCCTCGACGCCGCCGCTGCGGCGGCCTTCCTCGCGCTGCTGTGGCCGCGTCTGCGTGCACGCCAGCCGATCGTGGTGGGCGTCGCTGCGGCCGTCGTCGCGACGATGCTGACACCGGTTCTCATGCCGGGACTGCCCGTGATCATCGCTGCCCTGGTGGCGGTGGTCGTCGGCTGGGCGAACTGGTTCTCGTCGCCGGTGCGCCGCGCGAGCGGGCAGGACTGGGACGAGCCCGACGATGTGCCCGAGCGCGGAGGACTCCCGTGACGCTCTGGAACGCGATCCTCATCGCGTCGATCATCTGCGTGGCGCTCAAGACCGCCGGGTACCTCGTGCCGGCGCGCGTGCTCGAAGCCCCGCGCGTCTCGCGGATCGCCGACCTGCTCACGGTGGCGCTCCTCGCCGCCCTCGTGGCGGTGCAGACGCTCGGCGTCGGGCAGGAGCTGGTGGTGGATGCGCGCGTCCCTGCGCTGCTCGTCGCCGCCGGGCTCCTGCTGATCCGCGCCCCGTTCCTGGTTGTCGTGGTCGCCGCGGCCCTCACCGCGGCGCTGCTGCGCCTGTGGGGCTGGGCAGGCTGACCGCCGGCGCCTGCAGAGCCGGTGGAGCGGCAGCGGCGCGGGTAGCATCGGAGGATGCGCTCGCTCTCGCTCGCCCGCGTGGGCACCTGGCTCGTCGGTGGAATCGTCGGTCTCGTCTACGGTGCAGCGGGCACGGTGGCGCACGCCTACAGCGTCGGCTGGTTCCCCCTCGGGCTCGTGCTGGGGATCATCGGATGCGGCGCGCTCCTGGTCGCCGTGCGGCTGCTCACCGAGGATCGCTGGGCGGCGCTCGCGGCGGGGCTGGGCATGATGGTCGCGACGTTGATGTTCTCGGGCAGCGGCCCCGGCGGATCGGTCGTCGTCCCGCAGACGGGGCTCGCGATGGTCTGGACCATCGCGCTCCCGCTGATCGTCGCCGGAGTGGTCGCGTGGCCGCAGCGCATGGCCCCTGCGGACTGAGCGCACCCGCGGCTGGGTAGACTGGCTGCGTGACGTATGTGATCGCTCTTCCGTGTGTGGACGTCAAGGACCGCGCGTGCATCGACGAGTGCCCCGTGGACTGCATCTACGAGGGTGAGCGGTCGCTGTACATCCACCCCGACGAGTGCGTCGACTGCGGCGCCTGCGAACCGGTGTGCCCCGTCGAGGCGATCTACTACGAAGACGACCTCCCCGACGAGTGGCAGGACTACTACAAGGCCAACGTCGAGTTCTTCGACGACATCGGCTCCCCGGGCGGCGCCGCCAAGACCGGCGTCATCGCGAAGGACCACCCGATCATCTCGGCGCTCCCTCCGCAGGATCACTGATCGTGGGGGTCGCCGACCTCGCCGACTACCCGTGGGATGCCGTCGCGCCGTATGCGAAGCGCGCACGGGAGCATGCGGGCGGCATCGTCGACTTGTCGATCGGATCCCCGGTCGATGAGACCCCCGCGCTGGTGCGCGACGCCCTCGCGGCAGCGACCGATGCCCACGCCTACCCGCAGACGATGGGAACTCCAGCGCTGCGCGAGGCGATCGTCGCCTGGTACGCCCGCCGTCGCGGCGTGACGGGTCTCGGCACCGAGAACGTGCTGCCCACGGTCGGCTCGAAGGAGCTCGTCGCACTTCTGCCGCTGCTCCTCGGCCTCGGTCCGGGCGACGTCGTCGTGCATCCGCGGGCGGCGTACCCGACGTACGAGGTGGGAGCTCGCCTGGTGGGCGCGACGCCGTTCGCGTCGGACGACCCCGCCGAGTGGCCCGCCGCGACCCGGCTGGTGTGGGTCAACTCGCCCGGCAACCCCGACGGCCGGGTGCTCGACGTCCCGGCACTGCGATCCGCGCGCGTGCACGCGCGGGAGCTCGGAGCGGTGCTCGCATCCGACGAGTGCTACGCCGAACTCGGCTGGGACGCCCCGTGGGATGAGCAGCCCATACCGTCGGCGCTCGATCCTGCAGTGACCGACGGCGACCTCACCGGTGTGCTGTCGGTGTACTCGCTGAGCAAGCAGTCGAACCTCGCCGGGTACCGCGCCGCCTTCCTCGCCGGCGACGCGGACGTGGTCGGCGGCCTCCTCACCGCCCGCAAGCACCTCGGGCTCATGCTCCCGTGGCCCGTGCAGCAGGCCATGGAGGCGGCCCTCGCCGACGACGAGCACGTCGCGCGGCAGAAGGAGCTGTACCGCGCTCGGCGCGCACTGCTCAAGCCCGCTGTCGAAGCCGCGGGATTCCGCGTCGACGCGAGCGAGGCCGGGCTCTACCTCTGGGCGACGGAGGGTCGTGACGCGTGGGAGAGCGTGGGCCGGCTCGCCGATCTCGGAATCCTCGCCGGCCCCGGCCACTTCTACGGGGCGCACCACCCGAATCACGTGCGCCTGTCGCTCACGGCGACCGACGAGCGCATCGCCGCGGCGGCGGCTCGGCTCCACGGGGCCGGGTGACCGGAGGAATCCTCCACGTCGGGCCGTGAGCCTTTGGCCGTGTCAACAGTAGGCGTGCGCGCCCACTAGGCTGTAGAGGCGCACAGGTGCGGCTATCTCGCCCATCGTGCGCACCGGCCGCCCGGCCGCGCATCCCACATCGCGTCCCGGCCGAATGACCCCCGGAACGACCAGAAATCGCGAGGAGGCGCCGTGAACGACGCGGGCACCCAGCAGGAGAAGGCCACACTCACGGTCGACGGCAAGGCCGTCGAATTCCCGATCCTGCACGCCACAGACGGCTCGTCGAGCATCGACTTCGCGAGCCTGACGCGCCAGACCGGCCACACGGCGCTCGACTACGGATTCGTCAACACCGCGGCGACGAAGTCGGCGATCACGTACATCGACGGCGACAAGGGCATCCTGCGCTACCGCGGCTACCCGATCGAGCAGTTGGCGAAGAACAGCACGTATCTCGAGGTCGCCTGGCTGCTCATCTACGGTGAGCTCCCGACGGCCGACGAACTGGCCGAGTTCGACAACAAGATCCGCCGGCACACACTGCTGCACGAGGACCTCAAGCGCTTCTTCCCCGCGCTCCCGCACACCGCGCACCCGATGTCGGTCCTCTCGGCCGCCACCGCGGCGCTCTCGACGTACTACGAGAACGAGTCCGACCCGAACAACCCCGAGCACGTCGAGCTCAACACGATCCGCATGATCGCCAAGCTCCCCGTGATCGCGGCGTACGCGCACAAGAAGAGCGTCGGCCAGGCCTTCCTCTACCCCGACAACTCGCTCGGCTTCGTCGACAACTTCCTGAAGCTCAACTTCGGCGTGCTGTCCGAGGTCTACGAGGTCAACCCGGTCATGTCGCGCGCCCTCGAGCGCCTGCTCATCCTCCACGAAGACCACGAGCAGAACGCCTCGACGTCGACGGTGCGCCTGGTGGGCTCGACCGGGGCGAACCAGTTCTCCTCCATCTCGGCCGGCATCAACGCCCTCTACGGTCCGCTGCACGGTGGAGCCAACGAGGCGGTCCTCGACATGCTCGGCCGCATCCGCGACTCGGGCGAGAGCGTGCAGCGCTTCGTCGAGCGGGTCAAGAACAAGGAAGACGGCGTGAAGCTCATGGGCTTCGGGCACCGCGTCTACAAGAACTACGACCCGCGTGCGAAGCTCGTGAAGGAGTCGGCCGACGAGGTGCTCGAGGCGCTCGGCGTCAGCGACCCGCTTCTCGACCTCGCGAAGGAGCTCGAGGAGATCGCCCTCAACGACGACTACTTCCGGGAGCGTCGCCTCTACCCGAACGTGGACTTCTACACGGGCGTCATCTACAAGGCGATGGGCTTCCCGACCCGCATGTTCACCGTGCTGTTCGCGATCGGCCGCCTTCCCGGCTGGCTCGCCCAGTGGCGCGAGGCCACCCGCGACCCGCAGACCAAGATCGGCCGCCCGCAGCAGCTGTACATCGGCGCGGGCGAGCGCAATTACCCCGGTCAGGGCTGACACGCCGCACGTCCGCACATGACAAGAGGCCCGGGAGCACCCGGGCCTCTCGTCATGCTTGCACGTCAGGCGTGCAGTGCCTCGTTGAGGGTCACGCCGACCCCGGCGCGCCCCACGGCTTCGACGGCGCCCGATACGGAGTTGCGCCGGAAGAGGATGCCGTCACGGCCTGAGAGCTCGGCACCCTTGACGATCGGGCGGCTGCCGTCGGCGGTGGGAGCCGCGTCGGCGAGGACGATCTTCGTGCCGGCGGTGACATACAGGCCCGCCTCCACGACGCAGTCGTCGCCGAGCGAGATGCCGATGCCCGAGTTCGCGCCGAGCAGGGTGCGGGCTCCGATGGAGACCTTGTGGGTGCCGCCGCCCGACAGGGTGCCCATGATCGAGGCGCCGCCGCCGATGTCGCTGCCGTCGCCGACCACCACGCCCTGCGAGATGCGGCCTTCGACCATCGACTGGCCGACGGTGCCGGCGTTGAAGTTGACGAACCCCTCGTGCATCACGGTGGTGCCGGGGGAGAGGTGGGCACCGAGACGGACGCGGGATGCATCGGCGATGCGCACGCCCGCGGGGGTGACGTAGTCGAGGAGCCGCGGGAACTTGTCGAGGCCCTGCACCTGGATGCCGGCGCGGAGGAGCGCCGGGCGCAGCCGCGTGAGGTCGTCGGGGTGAACGGGTCCGGCGTTCGTCCAGGCGACGTTCGGGAGGTGCCCGAAGATGCCGTCGAGGTTGACCTCGTTCGGCTTCGCGAGCAGGTGCGAGAGCGCGTGAAGTCGCAGGTAGGCGTCGGACGTCGATGCGGGGGCGGCATCGAGGTCGATCTCGACGAGCACCGCTGCCACGGTCACGCCGCGCCGCTCGTCGGCACCGATCAGGTGGCCGAAGCGACCCGCAGCCGCGTCGAGGTCGAAACCGGCCGGCGCGGCGCCCGCCTGCGGCTCGGGGTACCACGTGTCGAGAACCGTGCCGTCGCCTGCCGTCGTCGCGAGGCCGACGCCCCACACCCATCGTTCACTCATGCTGTCAACGCTAGCGCGCCGCTGCGCGCCGTCGTGTCCGATGACGGCTGGCTAGACTCGGGGGATGCCGGTGCTCGATCTGTCAGCCTCCTCTCTCGACATCACGCGCACGATCTGCGACATCCCGAGTGTGTCAGGCGATGAGGTCACCCTCGCCGACGCCATCCACGAGGCGATCGCCGACCTGCCGCATCTGCAGATCCACCGCGACGGCGACACGATCGTCGCGCGCACCGACCTCGGGCGGGCGCAGCGCGTGGCGATCGCGGGGCACATCGACACCGTGCCGATCAACGCGAACCTCCCCACACGCGACATCGAGATCGACGGCGTGCCGCATCTCTGGGGGCGTGGGACCGTCGACATGAAGGCGGGCGTCGCGGTTCAGCTCAAGCTGGCCGCGGAGCTCGCCGACCCCCGCGTCGACATCACGTGGATGTGGTACGACCACGAAGAGGTCGACGCCGACCTCAACGGACTGACCCGCCTCGCGCGCACGCGCCCCGACCTGTTCGCAGCCGACTTCGCGATCCTGGGTGAGCCGTCGAACGGCGCCGTCGAGGGCGGCTGCAACGGCAACCTGCGCGCAATCGCCCGCACCCACGGCGTCCGGGCGCACAGCGCCCGCGCATGGATCGGCGAGAACGCCATCCACCGTGCGGCGCCCATCCTCACCCGCCTCGCCGAATACCGCCCGCGCGAGATCGAGGTCGAGGGTCTGGCATACCGCGAGGGACTCAACGCCGTGCGCATCGGCGGGGGCGTGGCAGGCAACGTCATCCCCGACCTGTGCGAGGTCGAGGTGAACTACCGCTTCGCTCCGAGTCGCAGCGCCGCCGAGGCGGAGCAGCACGTCCGCGACGTCCTGGAGGGCTTCGACGTCGAGATCGTCGATCTCGCCGCGGGTGCACGCCCCGGGCTCGACGCGCCGCTCGCGCAGGAGTTCCTCGCGGCGGTCGGCGCCGAGCCGCGCCCGAAGTACGGCTGGACCGATGTCGCGCGGTTCAGTGCGATGGGCGTCCCCGCCGTGAACTACGGCCCCGGCGACCCCCACCTCGCCCACCACGACGAGGAGCGGGTGCCGGTGGAGCAGATCGCCTCGGTCGAGGCCGGTCTGCGGACGTGGCTGGCGAAGCGCTGACGTCGGCGGCGGCGACGCGGTCGGGAGGGTGGAAGCACCTTCCCGCGGCGCTGCGCATCGGCATCCTCTATCTCTCGGCGCGCGTCGTCACGACGATATTCCTGGTGACGGCCGCCGAGCAGTCGGGCTTCGACTCGCGTTTCGGGCCCGACGCGACCCTCACCGACCTCATCCTCGGATGGGACGCCCGCTGGTACTGGATCGTCGCGGAGACCGGCTACCCGGCCGATCTGCCGCTCACCGACGGCGGGAGCGTCGCCGAGAATCAGTGGGCGTTCATGCCGCTGTTCGCATACCTCGCGAAGGCCGTCGCGCTCCCGTTCGGAGGCACGTGGGCGGTCGGCGCGTTCATCGTCGCGATCGTCGCAGGCTACGGCGCGTCGTACGTGCTGTACCGGATGCTGCGCGAACGCCTCGACGAGACCGCAGCCACCTGGGCGACGGTGTTCTTCGCCGCGGGGCCGTTGGCGGCGCTCTTCCAGGTCGGATACGCCGAGGGGCTGTTCCTCTTCTGGCTCTTCCTGGCGCTGTGGGGCGTGCAACGGCGTCGGTACGGCTGGCTGTACCTGCTCGTCCCGCTCATGGGATACACCCGCCCGGGCGTGCTCGCATTCGCCCTCTTCCTCGGGCTCTACGGCATCTGGCGCTGGGTCCGCCGTCGGCAGGAGCCGCTGCCGGTGCGCGAGATCGTGCACATCATCGCGCTCGGCGCGCTTGCCGTCGCGGTGGGCTTCTCGTGGCAGCTCATCGTGGGGTGGGTGACCGGTGACCCCGGTGCGTATCTCGCAACCGAGCTTTCGTGGCGGCGCAACTGGATCCCCGGGGAGGCGGTCTTCGTCCCGTTCGAGGGCGTGATCTCGGCAGCGGGCTTCTGGTTCGGATCGGTGTGGGGATCGACGGCGACCGTCGGCTACGTGGTCCTCGCACTCGGAGTCGCGGCGATCGCGGCGGTGCTGATCTTCGAGCCGCACGTGAAGCGCCTCGGAGTGGAGGTGCGCCTCTGGTCGGCCAGCTACCTCGTGTACCTCCTGCTCGTGTTCTTCCCGCAGTCGAGCATCTTCCGCCTCCTCCTGCCGCTGTCGCCGCTGTGGGGTGCGGTCGCCGCACCCCGGTCGACCCTGTGGCGGGTGACGATGCTCGTCGCCTGCGTCGCCGGCCAGTGGTGGTGGATCCACGAGATGTACGCACTCGGGAATGAGTTCTGGCGCGTGCCCTGAACCGGACGCTGTCCACCGGTCCGACGTCGTGCGAAACCAGGGTGCCGGGCGCGGGATAGACTGGACGTCGCAGACCATCGATGAAAGGGAGCCGCAATGGCAGCCATGAAGCCGCGAACCGGAGACGGGCCGATGGAGGCGGTGAAGGAGGGTCGCCTCATCATCGTGCGCGTGCCGCTTGAGGGCGGTGGGCGCCTCGTCGTGTCGGTGAACGACGCTGAGGCCAAGGAGCTCTACGACGTCCTGGGCGGCGTCGTCAACGCAGCCTAGACGCAAAGAAGCGGAGAACGGCCGGTCCTTCGGGACCGGCCGTTCCGCGTACCCGGATGCCGGGCCCGCCGCACCGGGCGGCCGGCGGTCAGTCGCGCTCGGGGACCGTGGTGAGCTGGAGCAGGCCCTCGCCGACGATGGACAGCGCGCCGATGACGGCGGGGGAGCCCTGCGTCTCCTGGATGAGGGAGCGGTATGCGGTCGTGACGGCGTCGCGCTTGACGGGGTCGGCGACCGCGCCACCGGCCATGACGCGCGGGACGAGGACCGTGCCGCCCGAGCGCACCAGACGCAGGCCGTGCTCGACGTACTCGATGACGCCCTCCGGGTCTGCGTCGACGAGGACGATGTCGTATGACGCCTCGTTCATGCGCGGGAGCACGTCGGCCGCGCGGCCGGTGATGAACCGGGCACGTGCGGGCGGGATCTTCGCCTCGGCGAACGCCTGACGCGCTGCGCCCAAGTGCTCCGGCTCCTTGTCGATCGTGGTGAGGGTCGCGCGGGGCGCGCCGTGGAGCAGCCACAGGCCCGATACGCCGGCGCCCGTGCCGATCTCGACGATGTTGAGCGCCTGCGAGGCCGCCGCCAGCACCGCGCACTGCGCGCCGATCGTCGCGCTGATGGGTGCCGCGCCGAGCTCCAGCGCATGCGCGCGGGCGCGCGAGATGTGCTCGGGTTCGACCGTGGCCTCGTCGGCGAACCGCTGGTTCGCGCTCTGCTCTGCCATCGTCATTCCTCCGCGTCACAGCCTACGCGGCGACGTGGCGCGGACCGACCAGGCGCGACGGGTAACCTGATCCCATGTTCTTCGGCCTCACGATCGAGAAGCTGCTGCTGATCGGCGTCATCGCAGCCTTCGTCATCGGCCCGGAGCGTCTTCCCCGCTACGCGGAGTCGCTGGCGAACTTCACCCGACGTGCCCGTGACTGGGTCAGCTCCGCGAGGACGCGGGTGCGCGACGAGATGGGCGAGGACTTCGACGACGTCGACTGGAAGACCCTCGACCCCCGTCAGTATGACCCGCGGCGCATCATCCGCGAGGCGCTGCTCGATGATGCGCCGGGGGTGGCATCCGTCCCTGCGGTCGCCGCGCCGGCGCCGATCACCCCGCCCGTCGCCTCCGCGCCCGCGCGGGAGCCGTTCCGGGCCGGCGAGCGTCCGCCGTTCGACGCCGAAGCGACCTGACCCGAGCTCGCGTCACTGCAGACGCAGGGGGAGCGATCGCCCGGCGAGTCCGCGGCGAGACGTGGCGAGGGATGCCGCGATGCGGCGGATCTCCTCCGCCGCGGCATCCGTCGGCGCACCCACGACCACGGGGGCACCCGCGTCGCCACCGGCTCGCAGCGCCGGGCTCAGCGGGACGGAGCCGAGAAGGGGCACCGATTCGCCACCGGCCGACAGCGACTCGGCCACCTCCGCGCCGCCGCCGGCGCCGAACAGGTCGAGCGTCGATCCGTCGGGGAGCGTCATCGCGGCCATGTTCTCGATGACGCCGATGACACGCTGACCGGTCTGCCGCGCCACCACGGCGCTGCGCACAGCGACGTCGGACGCCGCGGACTGCGGCGTGGTCACGACGAGGACCTCGGCGTGGGGGAGCAGCTGACCGACCGAGATCGCGACGTCGCCGGTGCCCGGCGGCATGTCGAGCAGCAGCACGTCGAGGTCGCCGAAGTGCACGTCGGTGAGGAACTGCTGCACGGTGCGGTGCAGCATCGGCCCACGCCAGGCGACGGCGCCGAGGGGCCCGTCGCTCTCGGAGCGCCGGAGGAACATGCCGATCGAGATCACTTTCACGCCGTGCGCGACCGGCGGCAGCATGAGGTCGTCGATGCGTGTCGGCTGCGGCACCGACCCGTCGGGGGAGACCAGTCCGAGGAGCCCCGGGATCGAGAACCCGTGCACGTCGGCGTCGATGAGCCCGACGGCGAGGCCGCGCTCGGCCAGCGCGACGGCGAGATTGGCGGTGAGGGTCGACTTGCCGACGCCGCCCTTGCCGCTGGTCACGGCGATGATGCGCGTGAGGGAGTCGGGACCGAACGGCATCTCGCGGGGCGCGCGACCGTCGCGCAGCTTCTCCGTGAGGGCACGCCGCTCCTCGGGTGTCATGACGCCGACCTCGAGCTCGACGTCGTCGACGCCGGGGACGGATGCCGCGGCCGCGCGGACGTCGCTGCTGATGCGCTCCGCCGCCGGGCATCCCGCGATCGTGAGCACGATCCCGACGCGGGCCACCGCGCCGTCGAGGTCGATCCTGCGCACCATGTCGAGATCGCCGATCGGGCGGCGCAGCTCCGGGTCGGTCACCGCGGCGACGGCACGCCGGACGTCGTCGACGGACGGCGTGCTCATCGCGAGCCCTCGCCCGCCTCGGCCGAATCGAGGCGATCGAGGGTGGCGCGCAGCTCGGTGCGCAGCACGTCGCGGGTGAGGACCTCTCCGGTCAGGTCGGTGAGCGCCATCCGCAGGGCCACGATCTCGCGCGCCAGGTATTCGGTGTCGGCCAGG
The DNA here is from genome assembly GCF_017831975.1 of Microbacterium terrae. NCBI lineage: Bacteria > Bacillati > Actinomycetota > Actinomycetes > Micrococcales > Microbacteriaceae > Microbacterium > Microbacterium terrae. Next base: position 1,042,047 of record NZ_JAFDSS010000001.1, read on the forward strand.
TTGCGCTCCGCGCGCTGGCGGTCCTGCTCGATCTGCACGCGGTCGCGGTCGTCCTGGCGGTTCTGCGCGAGGAGGATGAGGGGCGCGGCATACGAGGCCTGCAGCGACAGCATGAGCGTGAGCGCGGTGAAGCCGTTCGCGGCGGAGTCGAACCGGTACTGCTCGGGCATGAGCGTGTTCCACGCGATCCACGCGACGCAGAAGAGGGTGAGGCCGAGGAGGAACGCCGGCGTGCCCATGGCGCGCGCAACCCACTCGGTGAATCGGCCGAACCGATCGCGCGAGGGTGCCGGCGGGCGCGACAGCATGCCACCGCGCCCGCGGGGGGCGTCGAGGGCGGGCCGGCGCGACGCCTTCGCCATCATCGGGTGGCTCCGATCGGCGTGTTCGGCTGGTCCTCGTCGTGCGAGCGCCAGTCGTCGGGCAGCAGGTAGTCGAGCACGTCGTCGACGCTGACCGCGCCGACGAGGCGGTGCGCCTGGTCGATCACCGGCACCGAGACGAGGTTGTAGCTCGCGAGCATGCGCGCCACCTCTGCGGCGGTCGCCTGTGCGGGCACCGCGTCGATGGCGTCGTCGATGATCGCGCCGAGGCGCTCGTGCGGCGGGTAGCGCAGCATCCGCTGGAAGTGGACGGTCCCGAGGAGGCGCCCCGTGGGCGTCTCGTACGGCGGCAGGGTGATGAACACTGCCGCGGCGAGGGCGGGGTGCAGCTCATGGCGGCGGATGAGAGCCAGGGCCTCTGCGACGGTGGCGTCGGCGGAGAGGACGATCGGCTCGCTCGTCATGAGTCCGCCGGCGGTGTCGGGTCCGTACTTGAGGAGCGCGCGCACGTCTTCGGCCTCTTCGGGCTCCATGAGGTCGAGGAGCTCCTCCGACCGCGCCTCGGGCAGCTGACCCAGGAGGTCGGCGGCGTCGTCGGGCTCCATCGCATCGAGGATGTCGGCGGCGCGCTCGTCGCCGAGGGCCTCGAGGATGTGCACCTGCTCGTCTTCGGGCATCTCTTCGAGGGCATCGGCGAGTCGCTCGTCGGGGAGCTCCTCGACCACCTCGATGAGCCGCTCCTCGGGGAGATCGAGGAGCGTGTTCGCCAGGTCGGCGGCCTTGAGGTCGGAGTAGGTGGCCACGAGCTGCTCGGCGGACTGCGCTTCTCCCGGGCTCTGCGATTCGCGGACGTCGCGCCAGGCGGCGAACGTGGTCGGCCCCTTCGCGAACGGCGCGGCGCTGGTGCGGGGACGGCGCAGGAACAGCTGGCCGACATCCCACTCGCCGAGCCGGCTGCGCTCGATGGCGACGTCCTCGATGACGCCCTCGCCCGAGCCGTCGGCGAGGAACACGCGGCGGCCGAGCATCTCGGCCATGACCCGCACCTCGCCGCCGCGCTGCTGGAATCGGCGCACGTTGATGAGTCCGGTCGTGATGACCTGGCCCGTCGCGATCGAGGTCACGCGGCCGATCGAGAGGAACACGTGCCGACGGCCCGGGATCTCGACCACGAGTCCCACGACGCGCGGCGGATCGTCTTTTCGATAGACGACGACGACGTCGCGGACCTTGCCGAGACGGTCGCCGGAAGGGTCGAAGACCGAGCACCCTGACAGGCGCGCGACGAATACCCTCTGCGTGCTCACGCGTTCCAGCGTAGTGCGGCGACCGTGGGAGGATGGGCAGATGAGCATGATCGGAGGGCGCCCGGCATCGGGCTCGACCGAGGTCGGCGAGACCGTGGCGCAGTTCCCCACGTACGAGGGTGCGCAGAAGGCCGTCTCATCGCTGATCGCCGGTGAGGTGCCCGCCCGCGACATCGCGATCGTCGGCTCGGGACTGCGCTCCATCGAGAGGATCACCGGCCGGCTCGGCTATGCCTCCGCTGCGCGCTCGGGTGCGGTCAACGGACTCCTGCTCGGCCTGCTCTTCTCGGCGATCATCGTGATCGGGTCGCCCGATGTGCCCATCCAGGCCTTCGTCGGGGTGCTGTTCGTGGGGATCGCGATCGGGATGCTGCTGAGCATCGTCACCTACTCGTTCGTCCGGCGCCGCCGCGATTTCGCGTCGGTGGTGCAGGTCGTGGCGGATCATTACGAGGTGACCGTCGCGGCCGGCAGCATCCACAAGGCCCGCGGCGTGCTCGGCGGCGGCACGGCGCCGGCCCCTGCCTCGGCCCCGCTGGCCGCACCCGCCGCGACGCCCGCCCCCGGCCCGGCCGCGCCGGCGGACGAGGAGCCGCCGCGCTATGGGGAGCGCGTGGCGCCCGACAGCGCTGCGACGGGCTCGGAGAGCACGGGGTCGGCGAACACCGGCTCGGCGCCCACGGACTCAACGCCCTCCGCCACCGATGACGGCGCTGACGATGCGCACGACGCCCCGTCGCCCGACCGGGCGGCTGCGGAGGACTCCGGTGACCGACCGGCCTGACGCCGGCCTCGCGCTGCGCATCCCGGTCGAGCTGCCGTCGGGGGCGACCACCGTCTCGGGGGTGCTCGAGGCAGCCGATGAGCCGTGGGCGGCGCTCGCCGTGACCCACGGCGCCGGCACCCGCTTCGACCACCCGGGCGTGACCGGCTTCGCCGGTGCGCTGGCGCGGCTCGGGGTGACGACCCTGCGGTTCAACCTGCCGTACGCCGAGGCGGGGCGACGGATGCCGGGGCCGGCGTCGCACGCCATCGCCGGCTGGACCGGCGCTCTCGCCGCGCTCGCCGAGGCGGCGCCCGGGCTCGCGCTCTGGGCCTCCGGTCGCTCGTACGGCGGTCGCATGGCCTCGATGGCCGCTGCCGAGGGAGCGATCGCTCCCGCCGGGCTCGTGTACCTCGGCTATCCGCTCCACCCGCCGGGACGACCCGACAAGCCGCGCGTCGAGCACCTTCCGCAGGTGAACGCGCCGCAGCTGTTCGTGTCGGGCACGAAGGATCCGTTCGTCGATCCGCACGAGCAGCTCGAAGCGGCGGTCGCCTCGTGCCGCGACGCGGAACTCCTCTGGATCGAGGGCGCCGGCCACTCCTTCGACGTGGCCGGGCGTCGCCGGCCCGCCGCAGAGACCGCCGCCGACCTCGCCGTGCCGGTCGTGGAGTTCCTGCGCCGCCAGGGCTGACGCCCCCAGCGAGCGACGATGTCGCCGGGCCGCACGCGGCCCCGGGGACGGGCTACGACACCAGCTGCACGACGAACAGCACGATTCCGGCCGCACCCGCGGCTGCGAGCACTCCGAGGTAGAGCAGCACGAGCCGCGTGTCGCGCAGCCAGCACCGCGAACGCTTCAGCCCGCCGCGCCAGGCGCGCCAGTACCCGGCGAATCCGATCACCGCGAAGACGGTCAGGGCGAGCGGGCCGAGCAGCCAGCCGAGCGCTGCGATGGTGGCATAGATGCACAGCCGGAGCGGATCGTAGGGCGGAGCATCCGTCGCCGAATCGGCACCGGCGGCCGCCCCCGCGGGGCCCCCGCCCCCGACGACCGCGTCGCGACGGGCGATGATGTCGGCCGGCCGCGGGCCGCGCGAGATTCGCGCGGCGGCGGCTGCCGCATCCTCGCCGTCCCGGATGGTCACGGCGTTCTCCGCACCGATGCGAGCAGCTGGTCGGCGCTGGCGACGACCGTCGGCGCACCCGACGAGGCCCGGGCGTGCGACGCCGTGCTCACCCGCTGGCGTGCGAGCGGCCCCCAGGCCTGCACGGCGCAGAACGGGGCGCACTGCTGCCCGCCGTCGTCGCCGATCGTGCCCACGTGCACGCAGCACTGCACCAGGCGCTCCTCGAGCATGTTCGAGATGTCCTGGAACGGCTTGATCGTGATCCGCTTGACCCGCTCGCCCATGAGGCGACGCATCCGGTCGCGCTGCCCGGGGAGCCGGCTGGCCGCCAGGGTCGCGAGGGTGCTGATGCCGAGGTCGCACTGCTGGCAGACGTTCTGCCAGAGCGCCGCCGTGCGCGAGTCCGCCGGCGACGCCTGCTCGCTCAGCAGGTCGAGGAACGACGTCTTGACCAGCTCGCGCAGCTGCAGCGGGATCGACCGGTCGGCGACCCGGTTCGCGAGGCCGTCGGGGTCGATCTCGAGCCACTGCAGCAGCTCGTCGTGCCCGACGAGGGCGACGAGCGATCGCCAGACGCCCGAGTCGTCCTTGAGCAGGTAGCCGACCGAGGCGCAGTGCGGGTGCGAGCAGGGCAGCGCGGTGAGATCGTGCCAGTTCACCACGCCGCCGGTCTGCGGACCGAGCCGGGCGAGCACGCCGGTGTGGGTGAGCCTGTCCATCGGGTCGATGGGGTTGCCGCGCCCCGAGCCGAACACCGGCTGCAGGGCGATCCCACTGACGAACGGCGTTTCGAGGGCGCGCATCACCACGTCGCCGATCTCGTGGTCGTTGACCCCGAGGGCCGCGGTCATCGTGAGGGTCGTGAAGATCTCCGCCTTCGACAGACGCTCGATCGCCGCGTCCTTGAACCGGGTGAGATCGCCGCCGCGGTGGTGGACGGATGCCTCGGCAGACGGCCCGTCGTACTGCAGGTAGACCTCGAGCCGGTCGCGGTGGCGGGCGAGGAGTTCGACCATGCGGTCGTCGCTCGCGATCAGCATCCCGTTCGTGTTGAGCATGATGCGCACGACCGGGCGCTCGACCAGCTCGGCGAGGAGCTCCTCGAGCTGCGGGTACAGCGTCGGTTCGCCGCCGGAGAGCATGAGCACGTCGAGGCGGCCGTTCTCGCGCGCCAGCCGCGCGTCGACATTCGCGAGCACGGTCTCGAGCGGCGCGACGCCGGTGAGCTGCGGCCCCGACGCCGTGAAGCACGTCGGGCAGCGCAGGTTGCAGTGCTCCGTGACGTCTTCGAGGAGGATGCAGGTGTGCTGCGTCTGCATCGCCGGCAGTCCGTACGCGTAAGCCTCGGGGATCTGCCGGTAGTTGTCGGGGCGGTCGGGCACGTGCTGCTTCGTCGGCGCCTGCCACTGCTCGAGGTAGCGGAGGATCTCGGGGTCCTCGTCGTAGAGCGTTCGCACGAGGCCGTGGTCGGGGCATCCGCGCTCGAGCCACACCCGCCCGTCACGCACCATGAGCATGCCCGACAGCCGCCGGACCGACGCGAGGTCGGCATCGGGATCATGACACTTCGGGCAGTACGCGGTCACGTACCGGTGGATGCGGTCGCCGCGCAGCGGCTGACCGTCGCCGAGCGTACGGCCGCGGAACGGGGTCGTCATCGTCACAGGGTCTCCCAACGGATGTGGCGGAGGTGCGTCTTGAGGGTGGTCGTCTCCGCGGTCAGTACGTCGTGAGCAGTGCCACGCACACGCCGCCCACGATGAGCACCCCGGCGCCGACCGCGATGAGGATGCCTGCACCGGTGCGCCGGGTGCGCGGGATGACCGCGAGGATGATCCCCGCGATGAGCAGCAGCGGCGGCATCCCCAGCCAGGCCATGATCGGGATCCAGTACATGTCGGTCCCGCCGACGAGGAGCGAGAGCGCCCACACGAGGAGGAACGCGGCGACGCCGATCCCGATGCCGAGCCACAGCGACCCGTGCCCGCCCGGTGACGGCTGCGGTGCTCCCGGCGGCTCTTCGCCGGGAGGTGGGGGAGGTCCGGGGGGCTGTCCACCGGCCGGCGGCGGTGCGCCGGGAGGCGGCGTGAAGCCGGGAGGCGGGCCGTATCCGGCGGGAGGGCCGTACCCGGGCGGTGGGGCGTCAGTCATCGCGACCTCCGAGGGGGGATGGGACGGGGGATGCCGCCGGCAGCGGCCGGGCGATGCGCACCACGCGCCAGGCGAGCAGCGGCAGCATGACGAGGAGGAACCACTGCGGACGCGTGAGCCCGAGCCAGACCTGCTCGTTCGCGCGCGCGAACTCGACGAGGAACCGGAACAGGGCGTAGGCGGCGACGTAGGCGACGAACAGCTCGCCGGGCCGGCGCATCCGGTCGCGCATGCGCCAGAGCACGGCGAACGCGGCGATCTGGAACAGCGCCTCGTAGAGGTATGTGGGATGAAGACCCACGCCGGCTGGTCCGCCGAGCGCGGCGGCGTGCTCGGGTGTGAGGATGATGCCCCAGTCGCCGCCCGTCGGGTGTCCGGGCAGCTCGGTGAGGAGGCACCCGATGCGGCCGATGCCGATCGCGAGGGCGACGGCGGGCGCGAACAGGTCTCCGGTCGAGGGGGAGTAGCGGGTGATGAGCTTGCCGACGTGCACGCCGATCCATGCGCCGACCAGTCCGGCCAGCACACTGCGGTTGCCGTCCATCCACCACTGGGCGAGGGTATCGTTCGCGCTCGGGTCGACCTGCTGCCACCAGGTGCCCACGCGCGATCCGATCGCGCCGAAGGCGAGGCAGGTGCCCGCGATGATCCACAGCCGATCGTCGTGGAGGCCCCGGCGGCGCACCTCCCACGCGAAGACGGCGATCCCGGCCGCGATCCCGAGCGCGACGAAGACCGCGTGCACGACGCCGTCGCCGGCGGCCGGAAGGCCGATCATGCGCGAACTCTATCGCCGCGCACGCGGTCAGGGTGGGAATGACGGCGACGACGTTCGCGTCAGCGTCCGGCGGCGTACCCCTGCATCCCCCGCGCGTTGGCCGCGCCCCACAGGAGCCCCGACTCGCGATCGATTCCGACGGCCGAGAGACGCCCCAGGCGCCAGTCGCCGGCGCGAACGACGTCGTGTCCCCGGCGCCGCAGCCCGTCGATCACATCGTCTCCGAGGCGGTCCTCGACCACGACTCCCGCCGGCTCCCACGTGCGCGGCCAGAACGAGTCGACGAGCGCCGTCGTGTGGAGGGTCGGTGCGTCGAACGCCTCCTGCGCGGTCCATCCGCCCACGAGCATCCGCAGCAGCGCGGGCAGCTGCCACTGGTCCTGCTGGTCACCGCCGGGCGTGCCCAGTGCCGCGATGGCGGCGCCGTCGCGCAGCACGAGGGTGGGCGTCAGCGTGGTGCGCGGGCGTGCCCCGGGGCGCAGCGCGGAGGGCGCCGACTCGTCGAGCCACATCATCTGCAGCCGCGTGCCGAGGCAGAACCCGAGCTCGGGAATGGCGGGCGAGGACTGCAGCCAGCCGCCCGACGGCGTCACGGCGACGATGTTGCCCCAGCGGTCGACGACGTCGATGTGGCAGGTGTCGCCGCGCGTCTCGCCGGTGCGCGCGACCGTCGGCTCGCCCGTTCCGGCGAAGGCCACCTGCTCGTCGGCGGTGCGACGCAGCGGCGGGCGGAACCCGGGGTCGCCGTCGACGATGCCCGGCCGCCACTCCCGCGACGCCTCGGCGCCGATCGATTCCCGGCGAGCCGCGACGAAGTCGTCGCCGAGCAGCGTGGTGAGCGCGGCGCCGTCGCCGAAGTGCGCGTCGCGGTCGGCGAGTACCAGCTTCAGCGTCTCGATCACGGTGTGCGCGCCGTCCGGCGTCGAGACGTCGAGCAGATCGTCGGGGAGGGGCTCGAGGATGCGGAGCGCCTCGAGGAGCGCCGGTCCCTGGCACCACGCGCCGGCCTTGGCGACGACATGGCCGCGGAACGGTGCGGTGACTGCCGCCTCGTACCCGGCGCGGAACCCGGCGAAGTCGTCGGCGGTGATCACCGCCGCGTGCTCGCCTCCCGACGCGTGGCGGTGCGGCGCGCGGAGGAAGGCCGACGCCGTCTGTGCGACGAACCCGGTGGCCCACTCGTCGCGGGCGGCGTCGATGCGCGCCTCGCGCGTCGGAGCCTCGGCGCCTGCGGTGATGAGTCGTTCGAGCACACCCGCGTACGCGGGGTTGCGGTGCAGACTCCCCGCCGCCGGCACGCCTCCGTCCGGCAGCCACAGCTCGGCGGAAGAGGGCCAGTCGACGCGGAACAGATCCTGCACCCGCTCGATCGTCGCCACCGTCGTGGGCAGCAGCGGCACGCCCGCCCGGGCGTACCCGATGGTCGGTGCGAGCACGTCGTCGAGCTCCAGCGTGCCGTGGTCGCGCAGCAGCAGGAGCCAGGCGTCCACGGCGCCCGGCACGGCGGCCGCGAGGCCACCGGCGCCGGGCACGAGATCGAGACCTTCGGAGCGGAAGTGCGTGATCGTCGCGCCCGCCGGCGCCGGGCCCTGGCCCATCAGCACGCGTGCGGTGCCCGGCTCCCCGGCGGTCGCGAAGATGCCGACGAGGTCGCCGCCCGGACCGTTCAGGTGCGGCTCGACCACGTGCAGCGCGAAGCCTCCGGCGACCGCGGCATCGAACGCGTTCCCGCCGCGCTCGAGCATCGACTGGGCGACGGCCGTCGCGATCCAGTGCGTCGACGCGGCCATGCCGAACGTGCCCGACAGGGTCGGGCGCGTGGTGAACGCGGGAGGTGCCGAGAAGCTCACGCCGCCGGGTTCAGGCGCGCGATCCAGGTCTCGACCTCGTCGGCCGTGCGCGGGATGCCGGCCGACAGGTTCACCGCGCCCTCCGCCGTCATGAGCACGTCGTCCTCGATGCGCACGCCGATGCCGCGGTACTCCTCGGGGACGGTCAGATCGTCGATCTGGAAGTACAGTCCCGGCTCGATCGTGAACACCATGCCCGGCTCGAGGATGCCGTCGTAGTACATCTCGCGACGCGCCTGGGCGCAGTCGTGCACGTCGATCCCCAGGTGGTGGCTCGTGCCGTGCACCATGTACCGACGGTGCTGGCCGCCGCTGTCGGCATCCAGCGCCTCCTGCGCGGTCACGGGCAGCAGTCCCCACTCGGCGGTGCGGGCCGCGATCACGCGCATGGCGGCCTCGTGCACCGAGCGGAACGTGACGCCCGGCACCGCCGCGGCGAACGCCGCGTCGGCCGCCTCGCGGACGGTCTCGTAGACGCGGCGCTGGATGTCGGTGAACCGACCGCTCACCGGCAGCGTGCGGGTGATGTCGGCGGTGTACAGGCTGTCGACCTCGACGCCCGCGTCGACGAGGATCAGGTCGCCGGGAACCACGGCGCCGTCGTTGCGCGTCCAGTGCAGGTAGCAGGCGTGGGGGCCGGATGCCGCGATCGTGTCGTAGCCGACCGCGTTGCCGTCGGTGCGGGCGCGTCGGTGGAAGACTCCCTCCACCACCCGCTCGCCCCGCGCATGCGCGACAGCGTCGGAGAGGTGCGCGACGATGTCGTCGAAGCCCTGCGCGGTCACGTCGACGGCGAGGCGCATCTGGGCGATCTCGTACTCATCCTTGACGAGGCGCAGCTCCGACACGGCCCGGGCGAGGTCGGCGTCGTCGTCGAGCACCACGTCGTCGTCGCCCGCGGCGAACTCGTCGATGTGCGCGGTCGCGATGCCCAGGTCGGCGGCGACGCCGGGGAGCGCAGGTCGCGGTCCGATCCAGAACTCGCCCACCGAAGCGTCGGAGTAGAACTCCGCGGTGGTGCGGTCTGCGCGCTCGCGGAAGTAGAGGGTCACGTCGTGACCGTCGGCAGCAGGTTCGAACACGAGCACGGCGCCGGGCTCCGAGTCCGCTCCCCACCCGGTGAGGTGCGAGAAAGCCGAGTGCGCGCGGAAGGCGTAGTCGGTGTCGTTGCTGCGCTGCTTGAGGTCGCCGGCGGGGATCACGAGCCGCTTGCCGGGGAACAGGGCCGACAGCGCATCACGGCGCGCTGCGGCGTACGGCGCCTGCGCGCGCTCGACCGGCAGCGAGTCCGGCCGCTCGGACCAGCCCGTGGAGATGGTGTCGAGGAAGCCCTGTCCGTACGGCTGTCGACGGTTCGTGCTCGTCGTCGTGGCCTGCGTCGGTTCCTGCGCGATCGTGTCGCCTTCGCCCGTGGTGCTCATCGTCCCAGTCTCGCACGCGGGAGCCGTCGTCGCCGCCGGAATGATGCGGTCAGCCGAGGGGCTCCAGCTGCACCACGAGGGGGCGGTGATCGCTGGTGGAGCCGCTCGAGGCGTCGAGCACGAGCGAGCCGGTCGCCCGCCAGTGGCCCGAGGCCAGAACGTGGTCGATCGGAGCGCCCGCGAGCGCCGGCATGGCCGTCGTCCAGGTTCCGACCGCGCCGTTGCCGGTCTCGACTGCGGCGTCGTGGCAGCGGCCGAGGGTGCCGTCTTCGACGCCGAGCTGCCCCATGTGGTCGACCGTCGCGTTGAAGTCGCCCGCCATGATCACATCGTCCTGGCCGCACTGGTCGGCGAGCCATTGCAGGTCGGCGCGCCAGTGCTCCATGTCGTCGGGCCGCGGCGCCACCGCGTGCGCGGCGACGATGGTCGGGCCGGTGCCGTCGACGGGCATCGCCACGACGCTCGGAACGGTGGATGTGTTGCTCGTGCCGTCGGCGGAGGACGCGATGACCGAGTAGTCGCCGAGGGCGGGGGAGATGAGGAGCGTGGTCGACCGTGCGTCCCAGCCGTCTTCGCCGTATTCGGCGTGGTGCACCCACATCGGATGCCCGAGCTCGCGCATCGCGATCGCCACCTGCTCGCCGGATTCGACCGTCGTCTCGGGGAGGGTGACGATGTCGGCGCTCATCGCCACGGCGATCTTCGCGACGCGCTGCGGGTCGGTGGCCTCGCCGCCCGACGTGTTCCACGTCAACACGCGGATGCTCTCGTCCGTCTCGGCGGGAAGCCCGGTGGTGCCGATACCCCGGCTCACCATGATGACCGAGCCTGCGACCGCGGCGACGCCGAACACGATCGCCAGCGACAGCGCGAAGGCCCGCATCGGACGGATGAGCGACATCAGCATCGCGAGCACCAGCAGGGCGACGAAGACGCCGACGAGGATGCCGCGGAACGACACGATCTGCGCGATCGGGAACAGGTGCTCGACGCGGAAGAAGACCGGCCAGGTGAGGACCGCCGCCGTGATCGCGCAGAGCACGGTCACGAGGATCCCCAGCAGCCGAAACACGACCGCGAGCCTATGTCAAGAGGCTGGGAGATCGGTCAGCGACGGGCCGGGAACGACGATGCCCGCCCCCGGAACCCACCGGCGATCGCGCTACGCTCGGACGGTGCATGCGACGCGGCGATTCGACGGGCCCAGCGACCTGCATCTGCATTCCGTGCACTCCGACGGGACCGAGCCTCCTGCCGCGGTGATGTCGGCCGCACACCGCCACGGGCTCCGCACCGCAGCACTCACCGACCACGACACGACGTCGGGGTGGGCGGAGGCTGCGGAGGCGGCATCCTCGCTCGGGATGACGTTCATCCCCGGAATGGAGCTGTCCGCACGCCACGAGTGGCGGAGCGTCCACGTGCTCGCGTACCTCGTCGATCCCGACGACGCGCAGCTGCGGGCCATGACCGACCGCATCCGGTCGTCGCGCCTGGATCGCGCGCGCCTCATGGCCGACCGGATCGCGCGCGACTACGACCTCGTCTGGGACGACATCCTCGCCCAGACGACCGACGGGGCGACCGTGGGGCGCCCGCACATCGCCGACGCGCTCATCGCGCGCGGCCTCGTTCGCGACCGCGCCGAGGCGTTCTCGGGAATCCTCAGCCCGCGCGGCGACTACTACGTCGCCCTGTATGCCCCCGATCCCGTCACGGCGGTCGCCCTGGTGAGCGGCGCCGGGGGAGTGCCGATCATCGCGCACCCCGCCGGTCGCGCCGGCGTGCTCCCCGACCGCCTGCTCGAGCGCATGCTCGATGCCGGCCTCGCCGGGTTCGAGCTCGGGCATCGGGAGAACACCGGATCGGGCCTGCGGATGCTGCAGCAGCTGTGCCGCGACCGCGATCTCATCGTCACGGGGTCGAGCGACTACCACGGACTCGGCAAGCCCAACCAGCCGGGGGAGCACACCACCGCGGACGACATGGTCGCCCGCATCATCGAGCGCGCAGACGGAAGCGCCCCCGTCTACCCGTAGGCGGACAGGGGCGCTTGCGCGTCAGGCTGCGATCAGCCGAGGGCCTTGGCCTTCAGCGCGTCGAACTCGGCCTGCGAGATGGCGCCGGCGTCGAGCAGGCCCTTCGCCTTGGCGATCTCGTCTGCCGCGCTCGCAGAGCCCGGGCCGCCGGCGACCGACTTGATGTACGCGTCCTGTGCGGCCTTCATGTCGGCGGCTTCGCGCGCGCCGCGCTCGGCCATGCCCTTGCCGCGGGCGATCAAGTACACCAGCGCGGTGAGGAACGGCACGAAGATCAGGAAGATGATCCACACCGCCTTCCACCAGCCGTTGAGCTTGTGGTCGCGGAACAGGTCTCCGATGATCGAGAACAGCACCATCAGGTAGGCCACGAAGACGAAGATCCACAGGAACCACCAGATGATGTCCCAGAAGTTCGACCAGAGGTCCATTTCGTGCTCCTTGCTTAGAAGATCTCCCGCCCGAGGGGTGCGGGTCCGGGGATCACACTAGCGCCTGCGGGGGCGGTCGTGTGGACTCCCACGCCGCGGAATTCCGCGGTTCTCTGAGGGGCGGGCGTCAGGCTCCGGCGGCCGCAGCAGCCGGGGCGCCTCCGCCGCCACCACGGCGACGCCGACGCCGGCGCGTGGCAGGCTTGCCGTCGTGGTGCTCGCTGCCGCCGCCGTCGTGCGTGCCGCCGCCCTCGCCGCGATCGCTGGTTTCGGGCTGCGTCGCCGGTGCCTTCGGCTCGGCCACCGCATCCGTCTCGAAGGTGGATCCGACACGGTCGGACGCACCGGAGCGCCGGCGGCGCCGCCGCGGGCGCTGTCCGTCACCGTCGGCCGCGGCGGCCGCGGCCGACTCGGGCGCACGACCCGCGGGCTGCGTCTTGACCGCCTGCGTGCGCGGTGCAGTGACGATTCGGCCCTTGGTGCCGGCGGGGATGTCGAGGTCGGAGTAGAGGTGCGGGCTCGACGAGTAGGTCTCGACGGGGTCGGGCTGCCCGAACTCGAGGGCGCGGTTGATGAGCGCCCACTTGTGCAGGTCGTCCCAGTCGACGAACGTCACCGCGATGCCGGTCTTGCCCGCGCGGCCGGTGCGGCCGGCGCGGTGCAGGTAGGTCTTCTCGTCGTCGGGGATCGTGTGGTTGATCACGTGGGTGACGTCGTCGACGTCGATGCCGCGCGCGGCGACATCCGTCGCGATGAGCACGTCCTTCTTGCCGGCCTTGAACCCGGCCATCGAGCGCTCGCGCGACTCCTGGCTCATGTCGCCGTGCACGGCGCCCGCGTTGAAGCCGCGGTCGTTGAGCTCGTCGACGAGCTTCTGCGCGGCGCGCTTGGTGCGCGTGAAGACGACGGTCTTGCCGCGGCCCTCGGCCTGCAGGATGCGGGCGATGACCTCGTCCTTGTCGAGCGAGTGCGCGCGGTAGACGAGGTGCTTGATGTTCGCCTGCGTCAGCCCCTCGTCGGGGTCGGTCGCCCGGATGTGGATCGGGTTCGACATGAATCGGCGGGCGAGCGCGACGATCGGCCCCGGCATCGTGGCCGAGAACAGCTGGGTGTGGCGCACCGGGGGCACCTTGGAGAAGATCTTCTCGATGTCGGCGAGGAAGCCCAGGTCGAGCATCTTGTCGGCCTCGTCGAGCACGACCTGGGTCGCGTTCGAGAGATCCAGCAGTCGCTGGTTCGCGAGGTCGATCAGGCGGCCCGGGGTGCCGACGACGATCTGCGCGCCGGCCTTGAGCTGGTCGATCTGGCCCTCGTACGCCTTGCCGCCGTAGATGGCGACGACGCTGGTCGATCGGTTCGAGGTCAGCATGTCCATGTCTTCGTAGACCTGGACCGCGAGCTCGCGGGTCGGAACGACGATGAGCGCCTTCACACCGGGCGCGGGGTCGATGCCCAGGCGCTGCACGACGGGGATGCCGAAGCCGAAGGTCTTGCCGGTGCCGGTCTTGGCCTGGCCGATGATGTCCTGCCCGGGGAGTCCGAGCGGAATGGTCTGTTCCTGGATCGGGAAGGCGTCGACGATCCCCTTGGCGGAGAGTGCGTCGACGATGTCCTGGTCCACGCCGAGTTCGGCGAAGGTCGTCACGATATGTACCTGTTCGGTTGAGGGCGGCGGAGGCCGCGGGCGGATCCACGCCATCACTCAGCCGCAGGCGCGGGGCGTCCCAGTCCGTCGCCGGGACGCGTTCCAGGATACCCGGCCCTAGGCTGGGGTCCGTGGTCAAGTGGTTTTGGCAGCGCCGTGAGCAAGGGCGCAAGCTCCAGCTGCGCTCGCGCGGCGAGCTCGGCGACGCGACGCGCGTCGACTTCGACGAGCTCGCGCCCGACATCGACACGTTCCTCGGGCAGGCCGCCTATCTGCAGCTGGGCTACTTCGAGACGCTGAGCGAGCTGATCGCGCAGACGCCGGGGCTCGGCGACAAGGAGGCGCTCTCGCGCGCTGCAGGAGCCGCCCTCACCAAGCACGAGGATCTCGTCGCCCTCATCCGCGAGCGCGGCGACGACCCGACGACGCTCATGCTGCCGTTCCGCGAGCCGTTGGACGCGTTCCGCCGGGCGACGCACGGCACGCGGCCGCAGGAGACGATGCTGTCGGTGCACATCACCGCCGGCATGCTCGACGACTTCTACATCGCCCTCTCGGCGAGCTACGAAGACACCGGGCGACGCGTCGCGCGCATCCTGCAGGCGGACGACGACCGCGACGCGATCATCGACATCGTGGTGCGGACGATCGAGGCCGACGCCGAGTGGCGATCGCTCCTGGCGATGTGGGGGCGGCGACTGGTGGGCGACACGCTTCTGGTCGCGCGTGCCGCGCTGCGCCCGGTCCGCCTCGACGTCGCCGAGGAGGAGAAGGTCGAGCCGGTGTTCACCGAGCTCATGGCCGCGCACTCGCGCCGGATGGACGCGATGGGCCTGGCGGCCTGAGCCGGCCTCCTGCGTCGCCGGCCTCAGCCGATGCGCAGGCGCGTCTTCTCGCGTGCGTCGTGCGCCACGCGCGAGCGCGAGAGCACGAGCAGCACGGGGTAGGTCACCACGGCGGCGACGACGGGCGACGAGAGCCACAGCCAAACGCTGTCGATGCCGACGCCTGCCCAGGTGAGGGCGGTCCACACCACGCCTGCGGCGACAGCGCCGACCATCGGACCCACGACGACCCCGCGCGTGTCGCGCAGCGGGACGAGGAAGTGGATGCCGACGCCGACGGCGGCGCCGACGATGACCCCGATGAGGATCTGCACGGGGGCTTACGCGACGAAGCCGACGCGGCGGGACTCCTCGGTCCCGAGCTCGACGTAGGCGAGTGCAGCGGTCGGCACGACGTAGGAGCTGCCCTTGATGTCGGTGAAGGTCACGTGGGTAGCTCCGGAGTCGAGGGCGCCGCCGAGCGACTTCTTCACGTCTGCGGCCGATTCGCTGGTCTCGAAGCTCAGCTCCCGGCCGGTGTTGGCGATTCCGATGCGGATCTCCACGTGTGTGCCTCTTTCTGCTCCGGCGTGCGTCCCGGTGCGGGCGCATGGCCACTCTACGACACGCTCGACGGCGCCCGACCCGTGAACGCTGAGGGCGAACGGGCGGCGGTGTCGGCGCGGCGCGCTACGGTCGAATCCATGGTGTCGAGCGCAGGATCCGAGGCGGCGTCCGCACTGGACGCGGACCAGCGAGCGGTCGTCGACCTGCCGCACGACGCCCGCGGCATCGTGGTCGGCGCACCCGGCGCAGGCAAGACGACGACGCTCGTGGCGCGGGCCGCCGCGCTCGTCGCACAGGGCGTCGATCCCGACTCCGTGCTGGTGCTCACGCCGTCGAGGCAGACCGCGACCGATCTGCGCGACCGGCTCTCGCTGGCATTCGGGAAGGCGACCGCAGGTGCCCCCGCGCGTTCCCTCGCATCGTTCGCCTTCCAGGTCGTGCGGGCCTGGACGGTGACCGCGGGGGCGGAGCCGCCCCTGCTGCTCACCGGTGGCGATGAGGACCAGATCCTGCAGGACATGCTCGACGGCGACGCCGAGGATGCGGCCGCCGGCGTCGACCGCTGGCCGGCCTGGCTCGGCGCCGAGATCCGGGCGACGCGGGGGTTCCGCACCGAGGTGCGCACCTTCCTCGCGGAGTGCACCACGCTCGGCATCGAGCCGTCGGCGCTGCGGGCGCTGGGGGAGCGTCACGCGCTGCCGGTGTGGGAGTCGCTGGCGTCGTTCGCCGCCGAGTACCGCCAGGTGCGTGCGGGCATGCGGGCCGCGCACCGCGACGCGGCGGGCCTCGTGCGCGAGGCCGTCGGCATCGTCCGTGCCGCCGGTCCCGGCTCCGCGGTCATCGAGCGCATCTCCGCGGTGCTCGTCGACGACGCGCAGGAGCTCACACTCGGCGGCGTCGAGCTGATCGAAGCGCTCCTGGCGCGCGGCATCCCGGTGCTCGCCTTCGGCGACCCCGACGTCGGGTCGGGGGCGTTCCGCGGCGTGAGCGCCGCGAACTTCGCGCGGCTCGCCGGTGCGCTCGGCGATCGGCGCATCCTGCGGTCGGCGCACCGCGGCGGTGCCTCGCAGGTCGATCTCACGGCGCGCATCACGCAGCGCATCGGCGCCGGCGGCGTGGTCGAGCATCGCCGTATTCCGGGCGAGGCCGATGACGACGGCTCGGTGCGTGCTCTCGTGACGCGCTCGTCGGCGGAGGAGTACGACGTCATCGCGCGACTTCTGCGCGAGACGCACATCCACGACGGCGTGCCCTGGGGCCGCTGCGCCGTGATCGCCCACGACAGCCGCCAGGTCGCGGCGCTGGTCGCAGAGCTGGCGGCCCGCGAGGTGCCGACCCGCTCCAGCGGCCCCGGGCACGTGCTCGGCACGCTCGCGCCGGTGCGCGATCTGCTCCGCCTGCTCGAGTTCGCCGCACGCGACGACGAGCTGGACTACGACGACGTGGTCGACGCGCTGCTGAGCACGTCGGGGCGGCTGGATCCCATCGAGCTGCGGCGACTGCGGTCGACGCTGCGGCACGTCGAGCTGAGCGCGGGAGGCGAGCGGTCGGGCAAGGAACTCCTCGTCTCGGCGATGCGGACCCCGCTCGAGTTCGACCTGGTCGACATGCGCGAGGCCCGGCGCGCTGCGACCCTCGCCCGCACCGTGGCCGAGCTTCGAGAGCAGCTCGCACGGGGCGCGACGGCGCACGAGCTGCTCTGGACGGCGTGGGAGCGCAGCGGTCTCGAGCGGGCGTGGGCCGAGCTCGCCCGTGGCACGGGCCCGCGTGCGCAGCAGGCGGGGCGCGACCTCGATGCCGTCGTGTCGCTGTTCCAGGCCGCCAAGCGGTTCGTCGAACGCTCGCTCGACGCCGATCCGCGCGTGTTCGTGCGCAGCATCCTCGACAGCGACGTCGCCGAAGACCGCCTGGATGCGCCACTGCGCGGCGAGACCGTGTCGGTGCTCACGCCCGCCGGGTCGCTCGGCCTCGAGTTCGACACCGTCGTCGTCGCCGGCGTGCAGGACGGGGTGTGGCCGAACACACGGCTGCGGGGCGGACTCCTCGAGACGTGGCGTCTCGCCGACGCCGCGACGCGTCCCGACGGCGAGTCGGCCGGTGTGCTCGACCGCCGCCGCACGGCGATGCACGACGAGCTGCGGCTGCTCGCACGCGCCGTGACCCGCGCCTCGCGGCGCGTCGTGGTGACCGCGGTCGATGACGACGACACCGGCCCGAGCCCTTTCTTCGAGCTGCTCCCCGAGGCCGAGCGCGCGACGGTGGCCCACCCGCTGTCTCTGCGCGGGCTCGTCGCGCAGCACCGACGCTCCCTCACCGACCCCGCGGTCCCCGCGCCGCGGCGCGCACACGCGGCCGGCCAGCTCGCCGTGCTCGCCGACGCTGCCGTCGCCGGAGCGGCGCCGGCGGACTGGTTCGGGGTGGCCGGGCCCAGCTCGACAGGGCCGCTGCGCGACCTCGCCCGCGAAGACGTGCGGGTCTCGCCGTCGCGCCTGCACAGCCTCGAAGAGTGCGAGCTCAACTGGGTGATCGGCGACCTCGGCGGTGACCCCGGCGGCACCACGGCGGGTCTCGGCACGATCGTCCATGCCGCGCTCGAGCACGCGAAGAGCAGCGACGAGGCGAGCCTGTGGGCCGAGGTGGAGTCGCGCTGGGACGAGCTGACGTTCGAGGCCGACTGGCGCGGTCGGGCCGAGCTCGTCCGTGCCCGCGACCTCGTGCGGCGACTGCACCTGTACCTGCGGCGCTTCGAGGACTCGGGCGGGCGCCTCATCGGCGCCGAGCCGCACTTCGAGGTCGCGATCCCGCTCGAGGGCGCCGAGGCGTTCGAGCACGGCGTGCTGCTGTCGGGCTACATCGACCGCGTCGAGCTGACGCCGGAGGGCGCGGTGGTGATCATCGACCTCAAGACCGGCAAGCGCGAGCCGCAGACCGACGCGAAGGTTGCCGACAATCCGCAGCTGGCCGCCTACCAGCTGGCCTTCGAGTCCGGGGCGATCCCGACCGCGGAGGGCCACACGGCGGGCGGCGCGAAGCTGCTGGTGCTGCGGCCGACCGCAGCGAAGTCCGACTACGTCACCCCGTGGCAGCCCCCGTTCGACGACGAGCGGCGGGAGGCGTTCCTCGCCCGGGTGCGCTCGGCGGTCTCGGTCATGCGCGGCACCGCGTTCCTCGCGCCGTACGAAGAGCACTGCCGCGACGAGTTCTCGTACGGGCTGTGCCGCATCCACACGATCGGGTCGGTGAGCGCATCGTGACCATGTCCGTGACCGGGGCCTCCGGGGCAGCTGCCCCCGCCCCCGGCCCGACGCTCCGCGCCGAGGTCATCGCCGCCGCGCTCGGGCAGTTCCCGCCCACCGCGGAGCAGGCAGCGGTCATCGAGTCGCCGCTCTCGCCGGCCCTCGTGGTCGCCGGCGCCGGCAGCGGCAAGACCGAGACCATGGCCGGTCGCGTGGTGTGGCTCGTCGCGAACGCCGTCGTGCGCCGCGACGAGGTGCTCGGCCTCACGTTCACGCGCAAGGCGGCCGGTGAGCTCGCCGAGCGTATCCAGCGCCGCCTGCTGCGGCTCGGCGAGTTCGAATCGCGGGGGCTGCTCCCGCACCTGCCGGCGCTCCACGCCGACGGCCTGCTCGATGTGTTCGGCGAGATCGAGCGGTCCGGGCTCGCCGGACCCGCGGCCGCCCGTGCGCGTGCCGAGGCGATCGACGCGCTCGCGACGCGCACTGGCGCCGTGGCGACCGAGTCCGACGACGATCCGCTGCTGCACCGGCCGACGGTGGCCACGTACAACAGCTTCGCCGACCAGATCGTGCGTGAGCACGCCGTGCGGATCGGCCGCGACGCCGAGGCGGCGGTGCTCTCCGAATCGGCGGCCTGGCTCATGATGCGGCGGGTCGTCTTCGCCTCAGACGACCAGCGCCTCGAGACCCGCGGCGAAGCAGTGCGCAGCATCGTCGACGCGGCGCTGCGGATCGCGCGCGACGGTGTCGACAACATGGTCTCGTTCGACGATCTCGCTGCCTTCCCCGAACGATTCGCCGACGTGCTCGCCAGACCCTCGACCAACGCGCGCACCGTCGTGTACGCCGACGTCGCCGAGGCGGAGACGCGGGTGTCGGCCCTGGCACTACTCGCCGACCTCGCCGTCGAGTACGGCGCGGCCAAGCGCCGCGCCGGGGTGATCGACTTCAGCGACCAGGTCGCCGGCGCCGTCGAGATCATGCGCGGCCACCCGCAGGTCTCCGCCGAGCTGCGCGACCGCTATCGGGTGGTGCTCCTCGACGAATACCAGGACACGTCGGTCGTGCAGACCGACCTGCTCTCCGGGCTGTTCGCCGGCACCGCGGTGATGGCCGTCGGCGACCCGCATCAGGCGATCTACGGCTGGCGCGGCGCCAGCGCCGGTAACCTGGGCGGATTCGCTGCAGCGTTCGCCCCGGGCGGCGAGTGCGCCCGGTTCTCGCTCATGACCAGCTGGCGCAACAGTGCGAGCGTGCTCGCCGCAGCCAACGCCGTGCTCGCGCCGCTCGCCGCGTCGTCACCGGTAGACGTCGGCGAACTGCGTCCGCGCCCGGGTGCGCCGGACGGCGCGGTCGACGTCGCGTTCGACGCCGACATCGACGCCGAGGCCGACCGGGTCGCCGGCTGGTTCGCGGGCGTCCGCGCGCACCGCACTGCGCAGGGGAGCGCCACGACGGGTGCGATCCTGTTCCGCAGCAAGAAGCACATGGTGCGCTTCGGCGACGCGCTCGGCCGCCGAGGCATCCCGCACCGCATCCTCGGTCTCGGCGGGCTCCTGTCGACGCCCGAGGTCGTCGACGTCGTCAGCGCGCTGCGCGTGGTGAGCGACCCGACGGCCGGATCCGCGGTGATCCGGCTGCTCGCGGGGCCGCGGTGGGCCGTGGGGCTCCCCGACCTGCGCGAGCTCGCGGCGCTCTCGCGTCGCCTCGTGCGCCACGACGCGGCGCTGCAGCCGCTCGCGCCCGACGTGCTCGACGCCATCCGCGCCAGTGCCGGCGGAGACGAGGGCTCGCTCGTCGACGCCCTCGACTTCATCGCCCGCGCCCGCCCCGACCACGGGTGGCTCGCCGGCTTCACCGACGCCGCACGTGAGCGGCTGCGCGAAGCGGGCGCCGTGTTCGCCGGCCTCCGGCAGGCTGCGGGCATGCCGATCCCGGAGCTCGTGCGCCTCATCGAACTCGAGCTCCGCCTCGACATCGAGCTCGCCGCGAACGAGAGCCGGGGGCCGTCGCGCATCGCGTCGGCCCAGCTGCGGGCGTTCGTCGACGAGCTGCACGCGTTCCTGGCGGCCGACGAGACCGGATCGATCTCGAGCCTCCTCGCCTGGCTCGACCACGCCGAGCAGCTCGACGAGTTCGCTCCGCGAACCGAGCCGCCCGAAGACGACGTGGTCCAGCTGCTGACCATCCACGGATCCAAGGGCTTGGAGTGGGATGCGGTTGCGGTGGTGCGCCTGGTGAAGGACGAGCTGCCGAGCATGGCCCGTGACACGAAGGCGTGGCTCGGGTTCGGCATCCTGCCGTACGAATTCCGCGGCGATGCGGCATGGCTCCCCGCGCTGCGCTGGCGCCGCGACGCCTCGCCGACGCAGCAGGACCTGAAGGGCGCGATCGAGGAGTTCGTCGCCGCGAACCGCGCGCGGCAGCTCGATGAGGATCGACGGCTCGCGTACGTGGCGGTCACCCGGGCGCGCGATCATCTGCTGCTCACGGGAGCGAGCTGGTCGGGCACCCGTCGGCCGCGCGAGCGCAGCGTGTTCTACACCGAGATGGCCGACGCCCTCGGCATCGACGTGCCGGTCGACGACCCGGGCGAGGATCCCTACCTCGGTGAGCGACGGATGCTGTCGTGGCCGATCGACCCTCTCGGCGAACGGCGCTCCGCTGTCGAAGCGGCCGCGGCGGCGGTCGACGCCGCCCGGTCGGCGGCGCTCCCGGAGCCGGATCGCGATGTCGCTCTCCTCCTCGCCGAGCGCCGACAGGAGCTCGCGCCGCCGGTCGCCCCCACCCGCATCGCCGCGTCGCGGTACAAGGACTTCGTCGCGGACTACGCGGGCACCGTGAACGCGCTCGCGCGTCCGCTGCCCGAGCGGCCGTTCCGGCAGACCCGGCTGGGCACGCTGTTCCACGCGTGGGTCGAGGAACGGTCGGGCGGGGCGGGGATCGGCGGATCGCTCGACGACGCGCTGTGGGAGATCGACGACGAGGGCGCGACCGAGGCGTCGGCCGCCGACGAGTCCGCCCTCGCCGCGCTGCGAGAGACCTTCCTGCGGTCGGAGTGGGCGCAGCTGCGCCCCCTCGAGGTCGAGACCGAGATCGACTTCACGATCACGGGTCTCGACGACCGCCCGCACGTGGTGATCTGCAAGCTCGACGCCGTGTATCGACGAGACGACCGCGGCGGACGGATCGAGATCGTCGACTGGAAGACCGGCGCGGCGCCCCGCACGGCGGCGGAGCGCACGGAGCGGATGCTGCAGCTCGAGCTGTACCGGCAGGCCTACCACGCACGGCACGGTGTGCCGCTCGACGAGATCGACGTCGCGCTGTACTACGTCGCCCACGACCTGGTGCTGCGCGGCTGACGTTCCCGCGCGCCGGGCGCGAACCTGCTCGGTCCGCGTCGGTGGAGCCGGGTCTCAGCCCTCGGCGAGCCAGCGCCGCAGCGCTGCCTCGGACGCACGCTCCGGGTCGTCGTCGCCGCTCAGGTCGTCGCCGTGCACCGCGGTCTGCGGGTCCCTTCCGGCTCGACGGGCGTCCGCGAGATCGATGGGCGCTGCCGGGCGGTCGAGATCGAGGGGCGCCGTCGCGTTCGGGTCGGCGAAGTCCACAGCCCCGGCGGCGTCGGATGCGGTCGCCGCGGCGCGCGCGTCGCCTTCATCGTCGACCCACAGCGACAGCTCGTCGGGGTCGTACGCGTCGGTGTGCATCGAGGTGTCGGCGGCCGTCGCGGTGGGGCCCGGTGTGCGGTCGAGCAGGGCCAGCGCGTCGTCGACGCCCAGCGGGGCCGCCGAGGCGATGGCGGCGTCCGACACGCCGTGAGCGAGAGATTCGAGCAGCTCGACGGCGTCGCCGACGATGTCGTCGCGTCCGCTCTCGTGCCCGTGCAGCAGCCACTTCGCGAACTCGAGCTCGGCGTACAGCCGTGCACGGTCGCGGGCATAGGCGTCGGGAGCGCGGTCGCTGTGTGCGACGTACGCCGCATACACGTCGTCGGCGGCCTCGGGGGCGGACGCCAGCCACTGCAGATCGACAGCCGGGTCGCCGACCGACAGGCCGTGCCATTCGAGCAGGCCGGTGACGCCGGGCACGCCGTCTGCGTCTTCGAACAGGAAGGATGCGGCGCCGACGCCGCCGAGCACGACCGCCGACTCGAACCGCCACAGCGCATCGTCGTCGACTGCCTGCTGCCAACGGGCTGCGAGGGCGACGGGGAGGCGGTGCGTCGCTCCCGCACGGTCGATCACGCGCGCGGCATCCGAGCGCACCTGCTCAGGCGTGCGCACCGGGAGGCCTTCGCCGCGGACGATCGAGACCGGAAGGCTGTGCAGCGCGGCGAGGGCCGCGCCCAGCGAGGTCGCCGCGCCGCGGCCGGCGGGGAGGTGCTGCGCGTCGACGCGATAGCCAGGGAGGAAGTCGACCACGACCGCGGGGGCCGCTCCGACGCTCGCCTCGCCCAGCACCTCGGGGGCGCGGAAGGGCAGCAGGCCGCGTACGCCCGGGGTCAGGGCGCGGAGGGCGCGCACCTCTGCGGCGATCTCGGTCGCGGCCGAGGCGTCGACGGGCACACGCACCACGACCCGGCCGCCGTCGTCGAGATCGGCCAGCGCGGTGTCGAATCGGCCCGACAGCCCTTCGGACAGGGCGCGGGCGCCCACGACCCCCACCCGAGGCAGAGCCGATGTGACGGACGCGGCTAGAGTGAGGGGTGAGCGTGCCATGTGCCCAGGGTAGGTCGGGCGCGCGTGTGTGGCGCCACGCCACGCCCGGCTCCGTGAGGGCCGCGGCGCGGGTGGGCGCCCACCCAGGCAGGCGCTCGAGGAAGGTGGATCGTGACGTCATCCGACCGGCTCCCGGTTCCTCCGCTGAGCGTCGCCGGTTTCGATCGCGCCGGCGACGAGCGTGCCGTCGCCGGCCTCGTCGACGATCTCCGGGCCGATCCCCGCACGCGGGTGCTCGTGATCTGGGGCGATCGCGCCCCCCTGAGCGCCCCCGGCGCGCTGGAGTGGTCGTCGGCAGCCGACGCTCCCGCCGCCGCGGAGTGGGCGCTGCTCGGACGCTCCGCCGACGGTGCCGCGCTGCTCATCGCGGTGGTCGCCGCCGACGCGCCGGAGCCCGCTCCCGCTCCCGCCGGCTGGGCGGCGCTGCGCACGGTCGGCGGCGACCTCGCCGCCGACGAAGCCTCGGCGCTGGTCACCGCGGTCGCGCTCGGTCGCTGGCTGATCGACGCTCCGTTCTGCCCGGAGTGCGGAACGCGGACCGATCTCGGCGACGCCGGCTGGTCGCGCCGCTGCCCCCACTGCGCACGGCAGCATTTCCCGCGCACCGATCCTGCGGTGATCGTCGCGGTGACGAGCGCAGCCGACCCCGACCTTCTGCTGCTCGGATCGAACGCGCTGTGGGGAGCGGACCGGTACTCGTGCTTCGCCGGCTTCGTCGAGGCGGGGGAGTCGCTCGAAGCCGCGGTCGTGCGCGAGGTGGGCGAGGAGTCCGGCGTCGCCGTCGGCGATGTGCGCTACCGCGGATCGCAGGCATGGCCGTATCCGCGCTCCCTGATGCTCGGATTCCACGCGACCGCGATCGATGACGGTGCGGCCCAGGCGGACGGCGAGGAGATCGTGGCGGTACGGTGGTTCACCCGGGACGAGATCGGCGCCGCGCTCGACGGCAGGAGCGACATCACCCTTCCGGGGGCGGCATCGATCGCGCGTCGCCTCATCGCCGACTGGTGGGGAGGCGTCGCGTGAGCGCGCTCGACGGTCTCGACGAGCACCAGCTCGAGGCTGCGCGGGTGCTGCGTGGTCCGGTCGCCGTGCTCGCAGGCGCGGGGACCGGCAAGACCCGCGTGATCACGCACCGCATCGCGCACGGCATCGACACCGGCGCGTACTCTCCCGGGCGTGTGATGGCGGTGACCTTCACCGCGAAGGCCGCCGGGGAGATGCGCGGACGACTGCGGGCCATGGGTGTCGGAGGCGTGGCGGCGCGCACGTTCCACGCAGCGGCCCTCGCCCAGCTGAACTTCTTCTGGCCCACCGTCGCGGGGGACTCGGCTCCCACGGTGATCGACAACAAGGTGCGCCTCCTGGCCCACGCCGCCGACGGCATCGGCCTCGACCCCGATGTGGCGACGCTCCGCGACATCGCGTCGGGCATCGAGTGGCGGAAGGTCACTATGCGCAGCGTCGACGAGTACGCCGCCGCGCGCCCCGACGGGGTGGGGCGATTCGGCGTCAGCCGCGTCGCCGACCTCCACCGCGCCTACGAGCGGCTGAAGGACGAGCGGAGGCAGCTCGACTTCGAAGACGTGCTCCTCGCCTGCGCCGGGATGCTCGAGGCGGAGCCGCGGGTCATGAAGGCCGTGCACGAGCAGTACCGGCACTTCACCGTCGACGAGTTCCAGGACGTGTCCCCCCTCCAGCATCGGCTCCTCGAACTCTGGCTCGGCGACCGCCGCGACCTGTGCGTCGTCGGCGACGCGAGCCAGACGATCTATTCGTGGGCCGGCGCCGACGCCCGGTACCTGCTGGAGTTCCCAGTGCGCCACGACGACGCCACCGTGGTGCGACTCGAGACGAACTACCGGTCGGCGGCCCCGATCCTCGACGTCGCGAACGAGCTCATGCGCGGACGCCCGGGCGCCCTGCGCCTGCAGGCCGCGCAGTCCGACGCCCAGTCGCCCGCGCCCACCGTCGCGGACTTCGACGACGACCGTGACGAGGCGCGGGCTGTCGCCGCGCGCATCGTCGCGCAGATCTCGTCGGGCATCGATCCGCGCGAGATCGCGGTGCTCTACCGCGCTCACGCGCAGTCGGCCGAGATCGTCGCGGCACTCGCCGACGCGGGGATCGCCGCGACCGTGCTCGGCGGGCGCCGCTTCTTCGATCTTCCCGAGGTGCGGCAGGCGGTGATGTCGCTGCGCGGGGCATCGGTCGCGCCGCTGCAGGGCGGCTTCCTCGACACTGTGCGCGACGTGCTGCGCTCGCTGGGGCTGACCGAGGAGCCGCCGCAGGCGGGCGGAGCCCTCCGCGACGCCTGGGAGGCGCGGCGCGCGATCCTGCGCCTCGCCGAGGAGTCGCCCGAGCACACGTCGCTGCGCGCCTTCACCGACGAGCTCGCCGCCCGCGCGCAGGCGCACGACGAGCCGGCCCTGCGCACAGTGACGCTCGCGACGCTCCATGCGGCGAAGGGTCTGGAGTGGCATCACGTCCACCTGATCGGCATGGCCGAGGGCCTGCTCCCGATCGGCTACGCGACCACGTTCGAGGCGGTCGACGAGGAGCGGCGTCTGGCGTACGTCGGCATCACGCGGGCCGGGCGCACGCTCTCGGTGACGTGGGCTCGCGGGCATCGCGGACGTCAGCCGTCGCGGTTCCTTCAGGAGATCGGCACCCGCACGCTGGGTGCTGCTCGACCGACACCGAGATCCGCTCGGCTGAATGCGCCCGCAGCGTCAGCATCCGGTGGTGCGCGGACGCAGAGCGCACCCCCTCGCCGATGAGTCCGAGGACGGCCGCGGCGGCGTCGAGCACGAGCGCCGCATCCGTCGACATCGTGCCGGGTCGCCCGAGCAGCTGAGACGCGAGCACCGGCCAGGCCGGATCCGCGTCGCGGCGGCGAGCGGTTCGGCACGACAGGCAGGGCGTGGTCCCGGGGCGCACGAACGGCCCGACCTCGGCGCCCGACCCGGTGAACACCACCGGAACGTGATCCCGATCGGCACGCATCAGCGCGGTCGCGTGACGCGGCTCCACGAGGTGATGCGCGACCAGGACCGTGACCTCGTGCCCGCCTTCCCCGCCGGGGACGCACTGCGCTCCGCCGGCCTCGAGGGCGCGAGCCAGCGCCCTCGCCGCGTCCTCCGCGCCGTCGGCCGCCACGACGCGCAGGTGCGGCGGTGCAGGCGGGGGAGACGCCACCGCCGGCGCGAGACGTGCGAGGAAGCCGGTCGCGGCGCCGGGCTCGGCGCCGACGGCGATCGCGATGGCATCGATCGCATCGTCGGGGATGCCGCGCTCGAGGCTGCGCACCAGGCGCAGCTGCCACGGACGGGGCTCGTCGATCACCACGACCGGATCGAGTCCGAACTGCAGCGTGGAGACGTCTCGCCAGACCGGTGGATACGCGGGATCGAGTCGCAGCATGCTCCGAGCATGCCGGTGCCGCGTCGACGGCTCCGGTGCTGTCCACAGGCGCGACGGCCCATCGCGCTCCGCAGCCGCCTGGGGAGGAGCCGATGGCGCGATTCAGACCGGGCGGTGGTCGTCCGGGGGGCCGTCCGCATCCGGCTCGCCCCCGTCGGTCTCGCCGCCGGCCGGAGCCTGACCGCTCTCGGGAGACTCGCCGGCGAGGATGCGGGCGAGGGCGTCGTCGAGCTCGTCGCGCTCGGGCTCCTCGCCGCGGGCACGCGCCTCGAGGCGCGCGACCAGGGATGCCGGATCGTCGATGTCCTCGGCGGTCGGCATCAGATCGGGGTAGTCCCAGAGGGCATCGCGGCCCGCCGTGCCGACGGCATCCGTCACCGCCCGCCACATCGCGGCGGCCTCGCGCATGCGCCGTGGGCGCAGCTCCAGCCCGACGAGCGAGCCGAGAGCCCGCTCGGCCGGTCCGCCCACCGCGCGGCGGCGGCGCACCGCCTCGGCGACACGGCCCGCGGACGGCAGGCGCGACGTCGCGTCCTCGGTCACCACGTCGACCCAGCCTTCGATGGTGGCGAGCAGGTTCTCGAGGCGGGTGAGCGCGGCGGTCTGCGCCTCGCTCCGCGCGGGGAGCAGGACGCCGCTCTCGAGGGCCTTGCGCAGCTCCTCGGGCTCGGACGGGTCGAAGCGCGAGGCCATCTCTTCGAGGGCATCGGTGTCGATCTGCACGCCCCGCGCGTAGTCGGTGACCTGCGAGATGACGTGCAGTCGCAGCCAGCGTGCGTGGCGGAACAGACGTGCATGCGCGAGTTCGCGCGTGGCGATGTAGAGGGCGAGCTGGTCTTCGGGGATCTCGAGGTCGCGGCCGAAGTCGGCGAAGTTCTGCGGGAGGATCGCCGCGGTGCCGTCGGGCATGAGCGGGATGCCGACGTCGCCGCCGCTCACGACCTCTTTGGCGAGGTTTCCGACGACCTGGCCGAGCTGGGTGGCGAAGAGGGAGCCGCCGACGGTTCGCATGAGGCGACCGGCGCCCTGCACGAGTCCCTGCATGTCTTCGGGCGCCTGCTCGCTGAGCGTCGCGGTCAGCGCATCGGCGATGCTGGTCGCCACCGGCTCGGCGAGCTCCTGCCACACGGGCAGGGTGGCCTCGACCCACGCGCCGCGGGTGATCGCCGACGGGGGAGCAGACAGCTGCGAGATCGTGGTCGCCTCGCTCAGCCACAGCGCCGACAGGGCGAACGCCTGGTCGAGCTCGGTGCGCTGACCTGCCGTGACGCCGAGGCCGTCCTGGTTGGCGATGTGCAGCGCCTGGCGCTTCGCCGCCTCCCAGTCGATGCCGTCGCCGCCCGCGGCGAACGCGCCCTGGAGGTTGCGCATCACCGTCTGCATCATCGCCGGATCGATGCCCATCGCCGACAGTCGCGACAGCTGCTCCGGGTCGAGCTGAGCGCCGCTGCCGAACAGCTGCTGGATGAGCTCCTGGAACTCTTCCTCGGGGGTACGGTCGTCGTCTGCCACCTCTGCCGCCTTTCAGCCGGTTCAGGACCAACGCCATCTACGCTAGTCGCAGCACACCTCGCACCACCCGGCACGCAGCGCAACGCCTTACGCCGGCCGCGAACGACCCGGCCATCAGAAAGGTCCTCCGTGACGCTGTTCGACAACGACGTGCCCGTCGAGCCCCGCACCCGGCGACGGATGCCGCGCGGCATGACCGCGGGGATCGTCGCTCTCGCGATCGCGCTGGTCGTGCTGCTCGTGATCACGTTCCTGCCGACGTCGTACGTGATCCAGCGGCCCGGCCCGGTCTACAACACCCTCGGCTCTGCCACGGCCGCCGACGGCACCGAGGTGCCGCTCATCTCGGTGGAGGGCGCTGACACGTACGAGACGGCCGGTGCGCTCGACCTCCTCACGGTGCAGGTCGTCGGCAACCGGGAACGCACGCCGTCGTGGTTCGAGCTCGTGCTCGCGTGGTTCAACCCGAGCCTGGCCGTCGTGCCGATCGACCAGGTCTTCCCCGAGGGGCAGACCACCGAGGAGCGCAACGAGGAGAGCTCGGCCCTCATGGTCGACTCGCAGCACGAGGCCACCGCAGCCGCACTGACTGAGCTCGGATACGACGTGGGCGCCCAGCTCGTCGTCTACTCGCTCGTCGACGACTCCGCCGCCACCGGTGTGCTCGAGGAGGGCGACGTCATCCTCGCCGCGAACGGCGAGGACGTCACCGACGTGGCAGCGCTCCGCGAGATCGTCAACGCCGCGGACGGAGCTCCGGTCGAGCTCGCGATCTCGCGCGACGGCGAGGAGCAGACGGTGTCGGTGTCGCCGAAGGAGACAACGGTCGACGGCGAGACCACCTGGCTGCTCGGGGTGACGCTCACCACCGCGTACGACTTCCCGATCGACGTCACCATCCAGCTCAACAACGTCGGCGGTCCGAGCGCCGGCATGATGTTCGCGCTCGGGATCATCGACACGCTCACCCCCGGCGAGCTCAATGACGGCGAGACCGTCGCGGGCACGGGCACGATCACCGCCGACGGCACGGTCGGCCCGATCGGCGGCATCCGTCAGAAGATGTGGGGCGCACTGGATGCCGGTGCCGACTGGTTCCTCGCGCCGGAGGCCAACTGCGACGAGGTCGTCGGCCACGTCCCGGGTGATCTGCAGGTGTTCTCGGTCGGAACGCTGGACGACGCGCTCGACGTGCTCGAGGCGGTCCGCGAGGACGGCGACCTCGAGGCGCTTCCCACCTGCACGCCGTGACCTGCGGGTCCGGCCGCCGCCGGATCTCGCAGGTTACGCCCAGCGCGGACGGGAATCGGGGTGTCGGGCGCGCGCCTAGGATGGGGGAGTGACCTCGACCTCAGCGCAGACCCCGGCCACGCCATCCCGAAGCCGACGTGTCGTCGCGATCTCGCTCGCCGTGATCGCCGCCCTCGTGGTGGCCTTCTTCACGTTCGCGAACCTGTACGCGGACTTCCTCTGGTTCGACCAGCTCGGCTTCGACTCCGTGCTCGTCACCCAGTGGGTGGCCCGGGTGGTGATGTTCGTCGTCGGCTTCCTCGGCATGGCCGTGCCGGTGTGGCTCGCGATCCAGCTCGCCTACCGCCTCCGGCCGGTCTACGCGCGACTGAGCTCGCAGCTCGACCGCTACCAGGAGGTCGTCGAGCCGCTGCGGCGCCTCGCGATGTGGGGCATCCCGATCTTCTTCGGCTTCTTCGCCGGCTTCGCCGCCTCCGCCCAGTGGGAGACCACCTGGCTCTGGTTCAACGGCGTCGCGACCTCGACGACCGACCCCGAGTTCGGTCTCGACACCGGCTTCTACCTGTTCGCGATGCCGTTCTACAGCGCGCTCCTCGGCTTCGTCTCGGCGGTGCTGCTCATCTGCCTGCTCGTCACCGCCGTCGTGTCGTACCTGTACGGCTCGGTGCGCGTGGGCCAGCGGGAGCTCCGCATCTCGAAGTCGGCCCGCATCCAGCTCGCCGTCATCGCCGGCCTCTACCTGCTGGTGCAGGCGGCGAGCCTCTGGCTCGACCGGTACAAGACGCTCGTGGAGCCGGGCGATCGCATCACCGGCCCCGGCTACACCGGCGTGAACGCGATCATCCCCGGGCAGACGATCCTCGCGATCGTCGCGGTCATCGTCGCGATCCTCTTCTTCGTCACGGCCGTCATCGGCCGCTGGCGCTACCCCCTCATCGCCACCGCGCTGCTCGTCGTCTCGGCGATCGTCGTGGGCGTCGGCTACCCGTGGGTGGTGAACACGTTCCAGGTGCAGCCGAACCGCTTCGCGCTCGAAGAGGAGTTCTACCAGCGCAACGTCGACATGACGCATGCCGCCTACGGCGTCGACGGGCTCGACAAGCAGGACTTCACCGCGGTGACCGATGCCGAGGCCGGCCAGCTGCGCGAAGACGCCGACACGACCGCCCAGGTGCGCATCATGGACCCGGCGATCATCTCGCCGAACGTGCGCCAGCTCGAGCAGTACCGCGGGTACTACCAGTTCGCCGACCCGCTCGACGTCGATCGGTACGACATCGACGGCGTCTCGCAGGACACGGTGGTCTCCGTCCGAGAGCTCGACCTCGACGAGCTCGGCGCAGCCGCCGACTGGCAGAACTCGGCCACCGTCTACACGCACGGCTACGGCATCGTCGCGGCGAAGGGCAACGACCGCACCGGCGAGGGCGACCCGGTCTTCCTCGAGCGCGGCATCCCGGCGGCGGGCTTCCTCTCCGAGCAGGAGAACTTCCAGCCGCGCGTCTACTTCGGCGAGTACTCGCCGGCGTACTCGATCGTCGGCGCCCCGGAGGGCTCCGCTCCGGCGGAGCTCGACTACCCGCAGGGTGAGGACGGCGCATCCGAGACGAAGACGACCTTCGAGGGCGACGGCGGACCGAGCCTCGGCAACGTCTTCAACCGCCTCATCTATGCGCTGAAGTTCCAGGCCGAGCAGATCCTGTTCTCGGACTACGTGAACGAGGAGTCGCAGATCCTCTACGACCGCGACCCCCGCGAGCGCGTGCAGAAGGTCGCTCCGTACCTGACGCTCGACAACGACCCGTACCCGAGCGTCGTCGACGGACGGATCGTGTGGATCGTCGACGGCTACACGCTGAGCGCGAACTACCCGTACTCGTCCACGGTGAGCCTCACCTCGGCGATCTCGGACTCGTCGAACCCGGCGCCGCGCTTCGCACTCGACGACATCAACTACATCCGCAACTCCGTGAAGGCCACCGTCGATGCGTACGACGGCTCGGTCACACTCTACGCGTGGGATGAGGAGGACCCGCTCCTCCAGGCCTGGCAGAAGGTGTACCCGACGACGGTCGAGCCGATCAGCGAGATGTCGGCCGAGCTCATCAGCCACGTGCGCTACCCGACCGACCTCTTCAAGGTGCAGCGCACGGTGCTCGGCGTCTACCACGTCGACGACGCCCGTTCCTTCTACCAGAGCGACAACCGCTGGCAGACGCCGAACGACCCCCAGGTCGAGACCGCGCTGCAGCCGCCGTACTACCTGACCATGCAGATGCCCGGTCAGGATGCGCCCTCGTACTCGATGTTCACGTCGTTCATCCCGTCATCGTCCGGCGGCAACGCGCGCAACGTGCTGATGGGCTACCTCGCGGTGGACTCGAACGCCGGCTCCGAGGCGGGCGTGAAGAGCGACGACTACGGCAAGCTCAGGATGCTCGTGATCGACTCCGATACGACGGTCCCCGGTCCCGGTCAGGTGCAGAACACCTTCGACTCGGAGCCGAGCGTGTCGTCGTTCGTGAACATCCTGCAGCAGGGCCAGTCCGAGGTGCTCAACGGCAACCTGCTGACCCTTCCGGTCGGCGGCGGCCTGCTGTACGTGCAGCCGGTCTACGTGCAGTCCTCGGGCGGCACCAAGCTTCCGAAGCTCCAGAAGGTGCTGGTCGCGTTCGGCGACCAGGTCGCGTTCGAAGACACCCTCAACGAGGCGCTCGACGTCATCTTCGGCGGCGACTCGGGAGCGGATGCCGGTGACACCGACGTGACGCCGACGCCGGGAGCCACCCCGAGTCCGACGCCCACGCCCGGTGCGACGCCGACTCCCGAGCCCACCGACCCGGGGGTCCCTGCTGCCGACTACGAGGAAGCCCTCGCCGACGCGCAGGAGGCCATGCTCGACCGCGACGAGGCGCTGAAGTCGGGTGACCTCACCGCGTTCGCCGAAGCCGACGAGCGGCTCACGCAGGCGGTCGAGCGGCTGATCGAGCTCGGCGCCGGCGAGTAGTCGTCCCACATGACCGAAGGCCGGTTCCCCTCGGGGAGCCGGCCTTCGGCAGGACGCGGGTCATGCCGACAGCATCCAGAACCAGATCAGCAGCAGGGTCACCAGGAAGCCGGCGAGCTGGTTGAGCCACAGGAAGCGGTTCCAGCCGGCGGTCGCCGCGGCCGCGGTGTCGTCGGTGATGTTCCGGTACGGCCAGACCGTCAGGAGGTACGGCACCACGACGACGGCCGCGAGCGGGCCGGGCCAGGCCGTGGCGAGCATGACGACGCCCGCGGCGGTGTAGCAGGCGAGCGCGAAGCGCACCGTCCAGCGGGCGCCTCGGGCGGTGGCGATCGAGGCGATGCCCGCCTCGCGGTCGGCGGAGACGTCCTGCACCGCGCCGAACGCGTGGGAAGCCACACCCCAGAGCCCGAACGCGACGATCACGAGGACGAGCTGCCACGTCCACACGGCGCCGGCGAGCACGAGCCCGTAGACGGCGGGAGAGAAGAAGTGGATGCTGCTGGTCACCGAGTCGGCGAACGGGCGCTCTTTCAGGCGCAGCGGCGGAGCGCTGTAGAAGACGACGAAGAAGAGGCTGAGCGCGAGCACGAGCCAGGAGGCCGGAGAGCCGAGGGCGACGAGCACGACGAGGAACGGCAGGCAGGACAATCCCGCCGCCCACAGCGTGATCGGGTGCATCCGGCGGTCGAGCACGGCGCCGTGCGCGCCGCCCTTGCGGGGGTTGCGGAGGTCGGACTCGTAGTCGAACACGTCGTTGATGCCGTACATCGCGAGGTTGTAGGGGATCAGGAAGAACAGCGTGCCGATGATCCACGCCGCGTCGATGCGGTGCGCGGTCAGCAGATAGGCCGCGGCGAACGGGTAGGCCGTGTTGATCCAGCTCACCGGCCGCGACGACACCAGCAGGCGACGCGCGACTCCGCCGATGCGAAGCGGTTCCGTGGCGCTCACGCGGTGGCCTCCCGGCGCTGCAGGAGCGTGAAGACCGCCGGCACGAGGAATGCGGCGCAGACGGCGTACGAGAAGTCCTCGATCGGCGCGAGGCCGATGCGGATGCCGCTCAGATGCTCGGGAGGGTAGGTGAACAGCCCCGCGGCGATCATCAGGTTGTCGAAGATCGCGGTGAGGACGACGAGCACGGCCGCTGCGATACCGGATGCCGCCATGCGCCGGCCGAACCCCGGACGGCGGAGTGTCGCCAGGGCGATGAGCGCGGTGGCGAGCACGAAGGGCACGACGATGAGCGCATAGGTCATGTTCCTGCCCCCTCCCGTCGTGCGGCGGCGCGACGCTCGCGTGACCGATCGGCGATCCGTGCGGCGCCGCCGTACGCGACGAGGGCCAGGTAGCACAGGAACGCGAGGAACACCGGCTCCTCGAGCGGGAGGTGCGGGGCGAGGTCGATCCCGAGAAGGAGCGGGCTGTCGCCCTTGACGAACACCCCGGTGGCGATGCCCACGGCGTCCCACACCAGGAAGAACGCGGTGCCGATCGCGACGGCGGCGGCCGTCCGCCCCGGCGCGCGCCAGGCGGCGAGGCGCCAGCGGGCATCGAGGGCGGCGATCCCGGCGGCGGAGGCGAGGATCGCGACGAGGTAGAGACCGGGCACCTGTCACACTCTCGCAGGCTCGGCGAGCGGACCGGGGGAGCGGTCGCCGCGCAGGCGCTTGACGACGAGCTCCGCCGAGATCAGGCACATCGGCAGTCCGATGCCCGGCAGGGCGGACGTCCCGGCGTACGCGAGACCGCTGACCTTGCGCGACGCGTTGCGCGGACGGAACATCGCGCTCTGGCCGAGCGTGTGGGCGAGGCCGAGGGAGTTGCCCCGCCACGACCGCAGGTCGGCGGCGAAGTCGCCGGGGGCCACTGTCCGCCGCACCACGATGCGCTCGGCCAGGTCGGGGATGCCGCACCAGCGTGCGATCTGATCGATCACGGCGTCGGCCGCGGCCTCGACCGTCGGGTCGCCGCCGCCGGCGACGCCCCCGCGTCCGAGACCGGGGCCCGACTCGGGCTCGGCGGGGACCGGCACCAGCACGAAGAGGTTCTCGTGGCCGGGCGGTGCCACCGATGCGTCGGTCGCACTCGGTCGGCAGACGTAGAGTGACGCGGGCGCCGGGATGCGGGGTCGCGCGCCGAAGATCGCGTCGAAGTTCTCGCGCCAGTCGTCGGCGAAGAGCAGGGTGTGGTGCGCGAGCTGCGGCAGCTCGCCGTCCACCCCGAGCATGAGGAGGAGCGCGCCGGGACTCGGCGTGCGGCGATGCCACCAGCTCTCGGGGTAGCTGCGCAGGTGCGCAGGGAGCAGCGCCGTCTCGGTGTGGTGCAGGTCGGCAGTCGAGACGACGAGGTCGGCGCGGATGCTGCGCCCGTCGGCGAGGGTCACCCCGGTCGCGCGCGCCGCGTCGGTGTCGATGCCGACCACGTCGGCATCCGTCTCGATCTCGACCCCGGCGCGGCGCGCCAGGCGCTCGATCGCGGCGATCACCTCGACGAACCCGCCCCGCGGATACAGCACGCCGTCGTCGAGGTCGAGGTGGCTCATGAGGTGGTAGAGGCTGGGCACCGCATACGGCGAACCGCCGAGGAAGACCGCCGGGTAGCCGAGCACCTGCCGCAGCCGCGGGTCGGCGAAGCGCTTGTCGATGTGCGACGACAGGGAGCGGGTCAGCAGGGGAGCGAGCTGCGGGAGCCGGCGCAGGAGGGCGGGGTCGCGCAGTCCCGCCGTGGTCTCGTACGTGTCGTAGAGGAAGCGCGACACCGCCAGGTCGTACGCATCGCCCGCCGAGTCGAGGTAGGCGCCCAGCGCCGCCCCCGCCCCCGGCTCGACGCTCTCGAACAGCGCGGTGGCGGCCTCGCGCCCCGAGCGCACATCCAGAGCCGCGCGGCCGGTGGCCGGGTCGGAGTACACCCGGTAGGCGGGGTCGAGCGGCACGAGGTCGAGCTCGTCGGCCGCCGTGGTGCCGAGGAGACGGAAGAAGTGCTCGAACACCTCCGGCATCAGATACCAGCTCGGACCGGTGTCGAAACGGAATCCGTCGGCATCCCAGCTCCCCGCGCGGCCGCCGAGCTGCTCGCGTGCCTCGAGCAGCCGGACCGCGCAGCCCTCGTTCGCGAGGAGGGCGGCCGTGGCGAGGCCGGCGATGCCGCCGCCGATCACGACGGCGGTGCGGGGCGGGGTCATGCCTGAGCCGCCCGCGGGGCGAGTCCGAGCAGCGCGCGCGCGGCGATGACGGCCTTGACGCCGTCGGGGACGCGCACCCGGTCGTCGCCGCCAGCCGTGCGCAGCCGCGCCGAGAGCGCAGCGAACAGGTCGTGCGCCGCCGTCACCGCCCGGCGGCAGTCCGCCGGGAGCTGCGGCACGGTGGCAGCCGCGGCGGCGAGGTCGGCGTCGATGCCGTCGAGTACTTCCCCGCGCGTACGGGTGTCGCGGTCGAGAGCGAGGTAGTCGCGGCCGAGGCTGCGGGAGTCGTGGTCGACGTCGCGCAGGAAGTTGACGTCCTGGAACGCGCGGCCGAGGCGCCGGGCGCCGTCGACGAGGCCGGGTTCGGCCGCGTGCGGCTGCGCGTGCCCGGCGTTGACGAACACCTGCAGGCACATGAGCCCGACCACCTCGGCCGAGCCGTAGACGTAGGCGTCGTGGGATGCTGCGTCGTGCTGGGCGAGCGTGAGGTCGGTGCGCATGGCGGTGAAGAACGGTGTGATGAGGTCGGCTCCGATGCCACACTCGCGGGCCGTCCGGGCGAAGGCGTGCACGACCAGGTTCGCGCTGAATCCGCGGTCGATGGCTTCGAGGGTCTCCCGCTCCAGCCCGTCGAGCAGGGCGCCCGCCGCAGCCGGCGACAGTCCCGCGGCCGCCGCGGGCCCGTCGACGATCTCGTCGGCGACACGCACCAGCGCGTAGACGGTGCGGACGTGGGGGCGCACGCGGGGTCCGAGGAGGCGGCAGGCGAGGCCGAAAGAGGTCGAGTAGCGGGCGATGACGACGGATGCCGCATCCGTCGCCGTGCGGTCGTACAGGGCGAGCCCGGTCGCGGCTGTCGCGACGGCGCGGTCGGTCACGGCATCCTCTTCTCGACGGCATCGGCGATCTCGCGGAGGAGGTCTCCGGCGGCGGTGGGGAGCAGGGTGGAGCGCGAGGCCGTGCGTGCGTCGTCGAGCGTGCCGGCGATGAGTTCCGCTACTGCCGTTCGCGCCCCGCTGTGCTCGAGCGCTCGCTGGGCCTCCCGCACCGCGACGGGTCCGGTGTGGGCGATGTCGACGGCGGAGCGCACGCTGTTCCATGTCTCGTCGGTGCGGGCGTACGCCAGGAGCGGGGTGCGCTTGCGCTCGCGCAGGTCGGCCCCGCGGTCGCGACCCGCCTCGGCCTCGCTGCCGAAGGCGCCGATCAGGTCGTCGACGAGCTGGAAGGCGAGGCCGAGCCGTCCGCCGGCGTGCGCGACGAGGTCGCGGGCGCCCGCCGATGCGCCGGCGAGGACGGCTCCGGTGCGCAGCGGTGCGCTGAAGGAGTACACGGCGGTCTTGTCGTGCGTGGTCGACAGGAGCGCGTCGGGCTCCGCGATGTCGCTCGCGACGCTGTGCGCCACGTCGGCGAGCTCGCCGGCTGCGGATGCGAAAACCGCGTCGTCGAGGATGGCGAGGAGCTCGGTGCGGACGGCGGGGGAGGCGTCGACGGTCGCAACGAGGCGCACCGACTCCACCAGCAGCAGGTCGCCGGCGAGGATCGCGGCGGCGTCGCCGAGGAGCGCGGCTCCCGTCGCGTCCGCCCCCGTCGCCGTGCCGCGCCTGCGGAACTCGCCCGCCACGTTGGGGACGCCGCGGCGCATCGTGTCGTGGTCGATGACGTCGTCGTGCACGACGAACGCGGTGTGGAGCAGTTCGTACGCCGCCGCCATGGTGATGGCCGCGGCCCGGTGATCGCCCGGACCCCCGAAGGCGTCGTACGCCCTGACCACGAGTGCGGGACGCAGCCGCTTGCCCCCGCGCGTGGCACGCGACAGCGCGTCGGAGAGCGCCGCGAAGTCGGTGCCGCGCGTGCGCGCCTGGGCGCGGATCCGGGCGAGCGAGGCCTCGATCGCCTCGTCGATCGCATGTTGGTCGGAGGTCGCGATCATGACGCCTGCAGCTGGGCGACAGTGGAGTCGAAGAGGTGCATCTGCTCCGCCTGCAGCACGAGCCAGGGGCTGAAGGCCCACGGCGTCGTGCGGATCGACGCGGCGAGGTCGTCGGCTTCGACCCAGCGTGCTTCGGCGACCTCGAGCGGATTGGGTTCGGGTTCGTCGTCGGTCACCGCGACGAAGACGGGGCAGATCTCGTACTCGACCATGCCGCTCGCATCGACGGCACGGTAGCGGAACAGGGGCAGCGCGAGTCGCACGTCCCGCAGCGTGATGCCGAGCTCGTGACCGGCGTGGCGGTGCACGGCGGCGGGAACAGGCTCGGCGGGGCGCGGGTGACCGCAGAACGAGTTGCTCCACACCCCGGGCCACGTCTTCTTTCCGAGAGCGCGCCGGGTGACGAGGACCTGACCCGCGGAGTTCACGACATGGCACGAGAAGGCGAGGTGCAATGCCGTTTCGGTGCCGTGGACACTACTCTTCGGAGCGGTGCCTATCGCGCGGCCTTCCTCGTCGAGCAGCACCACGTGATCGATCTCAGTCATGAATCGCCTCCTAGTTCGCTAGTTTAGCTAGCGATTTCATGCTGCTGATGCTACAAGGGTAGGGGAGGGGGTGTCCACATGTCCCAGCGATGGATCCCGCAGACTCCGCACGAGCATGCCGTCATGGCGGTGCTGCGCGACGTCCGGGCGTTCAGCGACGCGATGGATCGGATGCACGGCGGCATGAAGGGCGACATGGCGATGAACGCCACCGACCTGCAGGCGCTGCGGATGATGATCATGCGCGAGCAGCGCGAGGAGGCGGTGTCGCCCCACGACGTCGCCCGGCACCTGCGCATCACCACGGCGTCCACGACCAAGCTGCTGGACCGACTCACGGAGTCGGGGCACATCGAGCGACAGCCGCACCCGACCGATCGCCGCGCCCGCATCGTCGTCCTCACCGAGGAGTCGCGTCAGGCGTTCTACCGTCACTTCGGTGAGAAGCTCTTCGCGATGCGTGTGGTCGCGGAGCGATTCGACGAATCCGACCTCGCCGTGGTGTCGAGATTCCTCAGCGAGATCAGCGACGCGATCGATCCGGACTGAGGCTGCGCGATCTGATCCGAGCGAAGAAATCACTGGTCAGAAGCGTTTTTCAGCACTCGCGGGAAATGCGAAGAAGGCGCCCCCCGGAGGGGACGCCTTCTTCTACTTGTTGCGGGGACAGGATTTGAACCTGCGACCTCTGGGTTATGAGCCCAGCGAGCTACCGAGCTGCTCCACCCCGCGGCACAAGAAGTAAACCTAGCACGGATATCGGGAGTGCGCGAATCGAGGCCGCGTTCGCCGCCGCGTCCGCTTGCCGCCCGGGCGGGCCGCCGCAAAGATGGGGGCATGGCATCGCCCCGCGACACCGACCCGCTCGACGATCGCGTGGACGGTCGGGACGAGACTCCCACGGAGCGAGCGGACCGCAACTGGTCGGAGGTGCTGCAGGAGTTGCGTGTCCTTCAGACGGGCACGCAGATCCTCACCGGCTTCCTGCTCGCCCTCGCCTTCCAGCCGGCCTTCGCCGATCTGTCCGACCCCCAGCGGGCGGCATACCTGACCCTCGTCGTGCTCTCTGCGCTGAGCTCGATCATCGCGCTCGCCCCCGTCGCCCTCCATCGGGCGCTGTTCCAGCGGCGCGCGAAGCCGGAGGTCGTCGCCTACGGTCATGCTGCGCTCATCACGGCGCTGCTGACCGTCTCGGTGCTGCTCGTGGGCGTCGTGATGTTCGTGTTCGACGTCGTCATCGCCTCCACAGCCGCCTGGATCGCCGGCGGCGCCCTGGCGCTGGTGATCGCCGCGCTGTGGGTCATCGCACCACTTCGCATCCGTGCACGGACGGGAGCGCCGGAATGAGCGCGCCCGCACGCTCCGTCGGCGTCGCCGTCGCGCAGTTCGCGCCCGTGGCCGACACCGCCGCGAACGTCGACGCCATCGCTCGGCTGACCGCAGAGGCTGTGCGACGTGGCGCGCGCCTCGTGGTCTTCCCCGAGTACGCGAGCTACTTCGTCGATCCCTTCGACCCCACGCTCGCCGAGCATGCCCAAGCCCTCGACGGCCCGTTCGTCCGCGCTCTGACCGATCTCGCGGCACAGCATGACGTGCATCTGGTCGCCGGTCTCGTCGAGCGTGCGGGCGACGAGCGTCATGTGCACAACACCGCGGTCGCCGTCGGCGCGTCGGGGCTGCTGGCGCGCTATCGCAAGCTCCACCTGTACGACGCGTTCGGCCAGCGCGAGTCGGACTGGGTCGCGCCCGGCGCCGTCGAAGAGCCTCAGACGTTCGAGGTCGACGGCCTCACCGTCGGACTGATGACCTGCTACGACCTCCGGTTCCCCGAGGTCGCCCGGCTGCTCGCCGATGCGGGCGCCGACCTCGTCGCGGTGCCGGCGGAGTGGGTGCGCGGCCCTCTCAAGGAGCACCACTGGCGCACCCTCCTCCACGCGCGGGCGATCGAGAACACCCTCTTCGTCGCAGCTGCCGACCACCCGCCGCCGCTCGGCGTCGGGTCGTCGCTCATCGTCGACCCGCAGGGGGTCGAGGTCGCGGCGATCGGAACCGGCACCGACGTGGCGGTGGCGCACCTCGATGCCGATGCCGTCGAACGTGTGCGCCGGGTGAATCCGGCCCTGCGGCTGCGTCGGTTCACCGTCGTCGAGCGCCCGAGCTGAGACGCCTCCGGGAGCGGCGGCCGGGTGGGATCAGAACGCGGCTGCGAGCCGGGTCGCGGCATCCTCGAGCACGTCGACGCGCTTGCACGCGGCGAACCGCACCAGCGTGCGGTAGTCGCCGCGGTGCTCCGGAGACACGAACGCGGTGAGGGGGATCGCGACGACCCCCGCACGGCGGGGGAGTTCGCGGCAGAAGTCGCCCGCATCGTCGGCTCCGAGGGGCGCGGCATCGGCGACGGTGAAGTACGAGCCCGCAGGGGGCGACACGTCGAACCCCGCGGCCACCAGGCCGGCGCCGAGGAGGTCGCGCTTCGCACGCAGCGCGGTGGCGATCTCGGCGAAGAAGGTGTCGGGGAGGCGCAGACCCGTCGCGATCGCGGGCTGGAACGGCGACCCGTTCACGTACGTCAGGAACTGCTTCACGGCGAGCACCGCCTCGATGAGGCGCGCCGGCCCGCTCACCCACCCGATCTTCCATCCGGTCGTCGAGAACGTCTTGCCGGCCGACGAGATCGTCAGCGTCCGCTCGCGCGCACCGGGGAGCCCGGCGATCGGCACATGCGCCGCATCGAAGACGAGATGCTCGTAGACCTCGTCGGTGACGATCACCGCGTCGTGGTGCTCGGCCAGGCGCACGACCTCGTCGCGCACCTCGGCGGTGAACACCGCACCGGTCGGGTTGTGCGGGTCGTTGACGAGGATCACGCGCGTGCGGTCGCTCACGGCGCGACGGAGGTCGTCGAGGTCGGGCTGGAACGCCGGCCAGCGCAGCGGCACCGGCACGAGGCGCGCGCCGGTCAGTGCGACGACGGCGGCATACGCGTCGTAGAACGGCTCGAACACGACGACCTCGTCGTCGGGGCCGTCGAGGAGGGCGAGGAGCGTCGCCGCCAGCGCCTCGGTGGCGCCGGCCGTGATCAGCACCTCGCGTGCAGGGTCGACGGCGAGGCCGTAGAAGCGCTCCTGATGCTCGGCGACGGCCGCGAGGAGGTCGGCGGTGCCGCGCCCGGGCGGGTACTGGTTCTCGCCCCGTGCGATCGCCTCCCGCGCGGCCTCGAGCACCTCGCGGGGCCCGTCCTCGTCGGGGAAGCCCTGACCGAGATTGATCGCGCCGGTGGTCGCCGCGAGCGCGGACATCTCGGCGAACACGGTGGGACGCATGGTTCCGTCGGCATCGACGAGGCCTGCGCCGTGGGCGGTGCGGCGCCAGCCGCCGGTGAGTGCGAGCATCGGTCACACGGTACTCGACCGACACATGCGTGTTGCATAGCCGGGTCCCATCTTCGTCATAAGAAACACACAGCCTGCGCGGGCAAGGTGATGAGTGCTTGGAAGAAGGAGCATCATGAGCGACAACCAGGGCGAGCGCCCCGCAGAGACCACCCCTCAGAACACGGATGCTGCGCACACGGGTGACTCCGTGGCAGCCGCGCCCGTCGCTCCGGCGACGGAGCCCGCAGCGCCGGCGGTCGCGCCCGACGCGGCATCCGCGCAGCCGGCACCCTCGGCCGCGCCCGAGACCCCCGCCGCGGCAGCGCCCTCGGTTCCGCCGGTTCCGCCGCTCCCGCAGGCAGCAGCCGCGCAGACGCCTGCCCCGCAGGCGCCGGCCGCACCGGCCGCGCACACGCCGGCCCCGCAGACCCCGGCCGCGCAGCCTCCGGCCGCGCAGGCCCCGCACGCGGGCACCTGGAACGCGCCGCAGCAGCCGACCCCGCCCGCGGGCTACCCGACGCCGCAGCCGGGCCAGACCTACGCGCGTCCCCACGGGTACGCGGGCCAGCAGCCGCAGCCGCAGCAGTATGCGTCGACCCAGCCCGGTGCATCCTTCGGAAGCGCCGCCGTCGGCGATGCGTACGCGACGGCGCCGATCACCGGTGCCGTCATCACCGCGCCGGCCGAGCCCAAGAAGAAGCCGGGCGCCGGCAAGGTCGTCGGCCTGCTCGTGGCCGCCGCCATCGTCGGGGGCGCGGCCGGTCTCGGCGGCGCGTACGCCGGGGTGAACCTGTTCGCCCCCGCCACCACCTCGTCGGCATCGGCGCCCACGACCGTCACGGTCAACGACACCGACGACGTCAACCAGACGACCGGCATCGCGGCGACGGCTCTGCCGAGCGTCGTCACCATCGCGGCGACGAGCTCAAGCGCGAGCGGCACCGGCTCGGGCGTCATCCTGAGCAAGGACGGGTACATCGTCACCAATACGCACGTCGTGACCCTCGACGGTGCGAGCGGCGACGCGACGGTGCAGGTGACCACTTCCGACGGCCACGTGTACGCGGCCGAGGTCGTCGGCACCGATCCGACCTACGACCTCGCGGTCATCAAGATCGACGCCGACGAGGCGCTCACCCCGATCGAGTTCGCCTCGTCGAGCGACCTC
This sequence comes from Microbacterium terrae, assembly GCF_017831975.1. Classification (NCBI taxonomy): domain Bacteria; kingdom Bacillati; phylum Actinomycetota; class Actinomycetes; order Micrococcales; family Microbacteriaceae; genus Microbacterium; species Microbacterium terrae. The sequence goes on from NZ_JAFDSS010000001.1 coordinate 1,084,630, forward strand.
AACGTCGGAGACACGGCGGTCGCCGTCGGCGCACCGCTGGGACTCTCGAACACCGTCACCACCGGCATCGTGAGCGCGCTCAACCGCTCGATCGAGATCGCCTCGTCTGCAGCGCCCGACTCCGGAGACAGCGACTCGAGCGAGGGCGACGGGCAGGACGACGGGCAGGAGGGCGGACCCTTCCAGTTCGACTTCGGCCAGGGTCAGACCCAGTCGACCCCGACGCAGACGATCTCGATCGCGGTCATCCAGACCGACGCAGCGATCAACCCCGGCAACTCGGGCGGCGCGCTGGTCGATGACGAGGGCCGGCTCATCGGCATCAACGTCGCCATCGCCTCGGCCGGCAGCTCGTCCGACGGCTCGGGCTCGATCGGCGTCGGCTTCGCGATCCCGTCCGACATCGTCGAGCGCGTCACCGACGAGATCATCACCGACGGCGCCGCGACCCACGGCCTCCTGGGAGCCATGGTGAGCCCGGCCGCCTCCGAGGACGGTGCGACCATCACCGGCGCCTACCTCCATGAAGTGACCCCCGACGGCGCCGCGCAGGCCGCCGGCCTCCAGGCGGGCGACATCGTCATCGAGTTCAACGGCGTGCCGATCACCGACTCGGTCGACCTGACCGCTCAGGTGCGCGCCGCCGCCGCCGGCAGCGATGCGACGGTCACGTACGTCCGCGACGGCGAGACCGAGAAGGTCGATGTGACCCTCGGCACGCTCGCCCAGTAAGCGCCTCCCGGCTCCGGACGCCACCCCGCGATAGGCTCGCGGGGTGGCGTCCTTCTCGTTCGGCGCGGGAAATGCGCGAAAGCTCGCATCGATCCCGCTCTACGCGATGGGGCGCCTCGTGACCGCTGTCGTCCCCCGCGCCGATGGTGAATGGGTGTTCGGCTGCGGCGCCGGCATCGGCGACGGAGCGCTGGCGCTGTGGCAGCGTGCCGCGCTCGACGGCACACCCGCGGTCTGGCTCGTGGGGTCGGAACGGGAGCGGGCGGATGCCGCGGCGCGCGGCATCCCGGTCGTCGCGAAGAACTCGTTCGCGGGATTCTGGCGCACGGCGCGGGCACGGGTGATCGTCGTCACGCACGGATTCGGCGACGTCAACCGCTACGCGGTGTCGGGAGGATTCGTCGCACAGCTGTGGCACGGGATCCCGCTCAAGCGCATCGGCCTCGATTCGCCGGCGACGCTGCGCCCGCCGCGGGTGTTCGGGCCCGGGCGCATCCCCGGTGCCGCGTTAGTCTCGCGCCTGCTGGCACGGATGTACCGGGCCGCCACCCGCGACATCGACCTGATCCCCGCCGCGTCGCATCTGGTGCGCGGCAGACTCGAATCGGCGTTCGGTCTCGCCGACGCGCGCATCCGGGTGGTCGGCGAGCCGCGCGTCGACGTCCTCACAGGCGGCGACCCGGCGAGCCGCCGGTCGACAGCTCGCGAGACGATCGCCGCGATCACCGGCGCGATCGGCGACGACGAGCGCCTCGTGCTCTACGCCCCGACATGGCGCGACGGCGCGGTCGACCCCGCAGTCCCGTCGGCGGCGGACTGGCAGGCGATCGTCGACGTGCTCGAGGCCCATGACGCGGTGCTCCTGGTGCGCTCGCATCCGCTCGGCGCCGGCAGGTACGCGCCCCCGGTGTCCACCGATCGGGTCCGGGCCCTCGGCAGCGATCTGGTCGCCGATGTGACGCCGGTGCTCCCCGGCCTCGACGTGCTGGTGACGGACTACTCCTCGCTCGCCTACGACAGCCGCACTCGTGCCGCTGCCGGTCGTCTTCCTCGCGCCCGACCTCGAGGAGTACGCCCACGATCGCGGCTTCTACGGCACCTACGACGACGTCGCGGGGCCGGATCCCGCCCGCGACTGGGTCGCTGCTGCTGCGCAGCTCGACGCCGTCCTGGGCGACCGTGGCGAACGGGACCGCCGCACCGCCCGCGCACGGGCGCTCAGTGAGCGCGTGCACGCCTTCCACGACGGCCAGGCGACCGAGCGCGTCTACCGCGCCATCCGGTCCGCAGCCTCGCCGACGGACCACCCGACGAGAGGACACCGATGACCGACGCCCGCTTCACCGTCGAAGGCGGCCCGGCGCTGGTGATCTCGGGCCGGGGGCCGCGGCCGCGTGCCGTCGAGCTCGTGGGGTCGCGGGCGCGGGCGAGCGCCGTGATGACCGGCAGAGGCACCACGTGGCGGGCGACGATCGCATTGCGCGCCGCGCGCTGGGGCGGGCCTCAGCTGCCGCTGCCCACCGGCGACTACGAGCTCCGCATCGACGCGGGTGACGCGGTCGACGTCTCGGAGTCGGCGCCGGTCGCCCTCGTGCAGCTCGGCACCCTCCGGGCGTCGCTCGCCGGCTGGACGGTGACCATCGGACCGCCGATCGACCCCGCGTACGACTCGGGAGAGGGGCAGGATGCCCTCGAGCGGCGCTATGCGGGCCGTGTCGGCACGCTCGAGAACGCGGTCTTCTTCGAGAGCTTCTACGGGCGCAACGCCGGATGCAACCCGCTCGCCATCGATCGCGAGCTCGCCCGCGTGGCTCCGGCGGTGACGCGGTACTGGAGCGTCGTCGACCTCTCGGTGGCTGTGCCCGACGGCGCAGTCGCCGTCGTCGAAGGCAGCCCCGAATGGTGGCGTGCGCGCGGAGCGGCGCGCCTCCTCGTCGTCAACGACTGGCTGCGGCGACGCTTCGTACGCCGGCCGGGACAGGTCGTGGTGCAGACCTGGCACGGGACGCCGCTCAAGCGCCTGGCCCTGCACCGCCCGGGGTTCGATCCGCGGCGCTGGGCTGCGGTGGTGCGCGAGTCGCGGCGCTGGAACGTGCTCCTCGCGCAGAATCCCTACGGGGCGCGCATCCTCTCCAAGGCGTATGCGTTCCTCACCCGGCCGGTGTGGATCGAGGGCTACCCGCGCAACGACGTGCTCACCACGGGCGACGCCGAGGCGACGCGCGCGGCGCTGGGCGTCTCGGCATCCGACCGCGTCGTGCTGTACGCGCCGACATGGCGCGACGACCGCCGCGAGATGGTCGACTTCGTCGACCCGGTTCAGCTGGCCCACGACCTCGATGCCGTCGTGCTGGTGCGCGGGCACTCGCGCACCCTGCTGCCCGGCAAGGACGCCGAGGGCCCGCGCGTGGTCGACGTGACGGGCTTCCCCGACACGTCGGCGCTGCTGCTCGCCGCGGATGCGCTCGTCACGGACTACTCGTCGGTCATGTTCGACTTCTCGGTGACAGGCAAGCCGATGTTCTTCCTCGTACCCGACCTCGAGCACTTCCGCGGCGAGCTGCGCGGGTTCTACTTCGACCTCGCCGAGCACGCCCCGGGCCCGGTCGTGCGCTCGCAGGACGAGCTGGTCGCGGCGTTCGCCGCGCACGATCCCGCCGTCCACGAGGAGCGGTACCGTCTGTGGCGCGCGCGCTTCAACGCCCGCGACGATGGGCATGCGGCCGAGCGCGTGGTCGCGCGGATCCTCGATCAGGGGTTCGTCGAGCGCTGACGCGCGAACCACGTCGAGCGCTGAGCGCTCACCGAGCGCTACGGCAGCGGCGTGTTGCGATCGCCCAGCCGCGAGGTGTCGACGGTGTCGTGCGCGCCCGCGGCGAGGCCCAGGAGGAAGCCCGAGCCCCACGACAGGTGCATGGTCGGGATCACCGCTGCGGTCCACAGCTTGTCGCGCGCGCCATGCCCGCCGCCGGAGCCGATCGCCACTGCGGCGATCACGAGCACATAGGCGATGATCGGCAGGTAAACGATGGATGCCGCGCCCGACACCCAGCCGGACAGCACGCCGGTGAGCTGCAGCACGCCGACGACGACCGCCACCGCGATGTCGACCACGAGCAGGGGCGGCGCGAAGAACCGCAGCGAGTTGCCCCGGCCGTAGCGGCGCACGAGTTCGCCTCGCCAGCGCCCCGTCGCGGCGAACTGGCGTGCCAGTCGCGTCCAGCTCTCGCGGGGCCAGTACGTCACCGCGAGCGCCGGGTCGAACCAGACGCGGTAGCCGGCGCGGCGGATGCGCAGGTTCAGCTCCCAGTCCTCGCCGCGGCGTATCGACTCGTCGAACAGGCCCACCTCGTCGAGCACGGCCCGGCGCATCACGCCGAGGTAGGCCGACTCGGCCTCGCCCTCGTGCGTGCCGCCGTGATAGGTGGCGCCGCCCAGGCCGATGGGGGAGTTGTAGGCGCGCGCCACAGCGCGCTGGAACGGGGTGCGGCCGTCGGCCCGCATCACGCCGCCGACGTTCGCCGCGCGGGCGCGATCCAGCGTGGCGAGCGCCTCGCGGGTGTACCCCGGCTCGAGCTCGGAGTGCGCGTCGACCCGGACGACGGTCGGGTAGCGCCCGGCGCGGATGGCGAGGTTCAGTCCGATCGGGATGTCGGCGTCGGGGTTGTCGACGAGCACGATGCGCGGATGCCGCTCGGCGAGCCGGCGGGCGAGTTCGGTGGTGCCGTCGGTGGAGGGCCCGAGGGCGAGGATCACCTCGGACGGACCGTCGACCTCCTGCGCGAGCACCGTGTCGACGGCGCGCTCCAGGTAGTCGCTCTCGTTGAGCACCGGCATGACGAATGTGACACCCGCGCCGTGGGGGACCGGTGGAGCGTCCCTGCGTCCGCGATGTTCGTCCTGCACGCGTCGATCATGACACGGGCCACCCGGTTAGGCTGAAATGCGTGGGTGTGATCTCGGATGCCAAGAAGGCCGTCGCTCTGGTCCGCAAGGCCGTGCAGAGCCGATCGGCGGTCATCGAGGTCCGTCGCACCCTGAAGGCGCTGCCGAAGCACCCGCGCATGCACTACCGGGTCGCGGTGTACTTCGCGGACGGCGCCGTGAACATGTACCAGATGCGCCAGTGGTACAAGCCGCTGGCCGAGCTCGCGAAGATCTGGCCGGTCGTGGTGCTCAGCCGCAACGCCACCGGCGCGCGGGCGATGCTCGCCGAAGACGCGCCGCCGGTCGCGTTCGTGCCGACCGTGCGGGATCTCGAGCGATTCATCGCGAAGCAGGACATCCGCGTCGTGCTCTACGTCAACCAGAACACCCGGAACTTCCAGATGTTCCGCTATGGGCGTCGCTGGCACGTGTTCATCAACCACGGCGAGTCCGACAAGATGTACATGACCACGAACCAGTTCAAGGCGTACGACTACGCCCTGGTCGCCGGCGACGCCGCCCGCGAGCGGCTCTCCCGCGTGCTGTGGGACTACGACCTGGACCGCCGGACCATCGAGATCGGTCGACCCCAGGCCGACCACTACTCCGGCGTCCTGCCGTACACGCCCGACGGGCGCACGGTGGTGCTCTACGCGCCCACCTGGGAGGGTGACCGTCCCTCTGCCCACTACGGGTCGATCCGCACGCACGGCGAGGCGCTCGTGACCGCGCTGCTCGCCACGGGGCGGCACCGGGTCGTCTACCGCCCGCACCCGCGCTCGGGCGTCGTCGACGCCGAGTACGGCGCAGCGAACAAGCGGATCGTGGCGGCGATCGCTGCGGCGAACTCCGCCGACCCCACAGCGCAGCACGTCTTCGACGACGGTCCGGATCTCGGCTGGCAGCTCTCGGCCGCCGACGTCGCGATCGTCGACATCTCGGCCATGGTGTACGACCGGCTGGCCGCCGACAAGCCGCTGCTCATCACGCGCCCGACCGACCCCCGCGCCCTCATCGACACGCACGGCTACCTGTCGGCGTGCGAGTGGCTCGACGTCGCGGCAGCACCCGCGGTGGTCGCCGAGACCGAGCGCGTGCTCGGCGACCCCGAGTCCGTCGCCCGCCTCGACAAGTGGGTGCACCACTACTTCGGCGACGCGACGCCGGGCGCGGCGACGGAGCGCTTCCACGGCGCGATCAGATCGCTCATGGAGTCGTGGGACACCTGGTATGCGCGGTCGTCGGCCGACCCCGCCGACGAGCAGCCCGAGGCCGACGAGGCCGACCTCGACGACATCGTCGAAGCCTGAGCGGCGTCAGCCTCCGCGCGACTCGAGCGCCGGGTCCGGCTCGCCCACCGCATCGGGCTTCTCCTTCACGGAGCGCCTGCCGGGAGTGAACCTGCCGACGGTGGCGGCGCCGCGGCTGACGCCCGAGACGACGGCTTCGCCCGCGCGACGGATGCCGCGGCCGGCGGTGTGCTCGAGGCGAGAGGCGCCCGGTCGCGGTTCGAGCTCCGCGGGCAGCGCGACCGGCGGTGCGCCGAACGCGCGACGAGCGCCCACGAGCACCCGCCGCCCCAGGATGTTGTTGCCCGCGCCGCCGATGACGGCGCCGATGCCGAACGGTAGTGCCTTGCCGATCCACGACGCGCCGCCGCGCGCGGCGAACTGATGGATGAACGCGGTCTTGAGCCGGTCGACCATCGGGCCGACCGCCGCGCGGGGGAGCGTCTTGGTGATCATCTCGCCCCAGTAGCGCTCGCGCGCCGGGCCACGGCCGGATGCCTGCGCGGCGAGCTGGGCGACGAGGTCGACGCCCTCCTTGCCCATCATCAGCGTCAGCACGAGTGCGCGCGCGCGGTCGGGGTCGGAGACGGGGATGCCGTGCACCTCGGCGACGGATTGGGCGAACAGGGCGGTGGTCTCGAGGAACCCCACCGTCTCGACGCCGCTGATCGCGAGGGTGACGCCGGTCCCGATCCCGGGGATCACGGCTGTCGCGCCGACAGCGGCGCCGCCCGTGGTCACGGCGGCGAGGTACCGCCGCTCGAGGATCGCGACGATGGTCTCGGGTGAGGCATCCGGATGCCGCAGGCGAATGCTGCGCAGGTGCGCGAGCACGGCCGGTCGCTGGATCGCGAGGACGCGGTCGAGCGCCCGGACCGTGCGCGGATGCTCCTCCGAGCCGACGGGCGGCAGCGTTCCCTGCCACGGCGCGTCGTCGGGCAGGGAGTGGATGCGGTGAACCTTGTCGGCCATCGGGCCGATCCTAGGCGCAGATGCGCGGGGGAGGCTGGGAGGCCGCCCGATGCGGATCAGACGTAGAGGTTCGCCCGCTCGAGGTCTTCGGCGAAGTCGACCTCGACCGCGTACAGGTCGGAGATGTCGAGCGGTTCGAGCATCAGGCCGTCTTCGGCGATCGCGAGCTCGAGGCCCCGCTCGAAGTAGTCCTGGTCGTCGACGCGGGTGAGGTGGCGGATGAACGCCTTCTTGTCGCGGGACGAGATGAAGTTGATGCCGACCGCCTCGCCGATGCCGCCGACGACGGTCTTGGACAGCTCGGCGATGAAGCCCTCGGACGTGGTCGTGTACTTGACCTCTTCGTCGGAGACCTTCGAGGTGTTGACCGTGACGAACGACTGGTCGCGCTCGATCAGCTCGATGGCGCGGCCGAGCACGCGCGGGTCGAAGACAACGTCGCCGTTCATCCACAGCACGCCGCCCTTGCCGGTCTTCGACAGGGCGCGCAGCAGGCTCTTCGACGTGTTGGTCTGGTCGTAGCGCTCGTTGTAGACGTAATCGACCTGCGGGAACGCCTCGACGATCGTCTCGGCGCGGTAGCCGACCACGGTGGTGATGCGCGCATCGGTGCCGAAGGCGGCACGGATGTTGTCGTGCTGCTGCTGCATGATGCTGCGGCCGTCGCCGAGCTCGGTCAGGGGCTTGGGCAGGCTGCGCCCGAGGCGAGAGCCCATTCCGGCTGCGAGAATGACGGTCTGAAGAGTCACGACTGCTCCTCCTGAAGTGCTGTGTTCACGGTGGATTCACCGACGAGACACCCCTTCGTGCCGGGTCCATGTTAGCGATGACCGCTGAGAAGGTGCAGAATGAGCGGTCGCCGTTGTCAATCTGTGACAAAACTGCGTTCCTGGGAATCGTCGTATCGATCCGACGCCGTGACGAGGGGGCTTGGTACGTTTGATCGGTGACAGCTTCTCTGCCGATGCCCCACGACGGTCCGTCTGACGAGCGGACCGACGGCGTGAGCGCGAAGATCGTGCGTCTTCCTGCGCAGAAGAAGTCGCGCCCGTCGAAGAAGGGCGGAGGGCGCGGGCGGACTCCTGCCGTGCACCCGGGGCCGCCGCCGCCGCTTCCCGCCGATCTTCTCGGCGACGACCTGGTGATCCCGCCGAAGCCCCCGCTTCCGCCGCTTCCCCCGACCGGTGACACGGCCGCGGAAGACGCGCCGGCTGCGGTCGAAGACGAGGCCGTCGAGGAGGCGGCCATTGACGATGCGGACATCGAGTCCCCGGCCGTCGACGACGAGGTCGTCGAGGACGAAGACGAAGTCGTCGAAGATGCGGCCGTCGATCCGGTCGCAGTCGAGGAGACCCCTGTCGACGAGGCGACTGTCGCAGACGACCTCATCGCCGAGGAGGCGATCGCGGACGAACCTCCTTCGGAGCAGGCCGTAGACGAAGCCTCAACTGCGGACGAGGTCGTCGTAGAAGACGAGCTCGTCGCAGAAGACGCGGCCGCCGCTGAGGACGAGGCTGCCGCTGAGGACGAGGTCGTCGCAGGCGACGCGCTCGCCTTCGCGGCCGCGGCACCGGCCGTCGCGACCGACGTGCTCGTGCTGCGCGGTGTCACGAAGAGCTTCGGAGCGACGCGCGCCGTCGACGCCGTCGATCTCACCGTGCCGGCCGGCACGTTCTACGGACTGGTCGGCCCGAACGGTGCCGGCAAGACGACCACCCTGTCGATGATCGCCGGTCTGCTCACTCCCGACCGCGGCAGCGTCACGGTCGGCGGGATCGATGCGGCATCCGACCCCCGCGCCGTCAAGCGCCTCATCGGCGTGCTGCCCGACCGCCTGCGCACCTTCGACCGGCTCACCGGACGCCAGCTTCTCCATTACTACGGGACCCTCCGGGGACTGCGCCCCGCGATCGTCGAGAGCCGCACGGCCGACCTCGCCCGCGCATTCGACCTCACCGATGCGCTCGGGCGGGTCGTGTCGGACTACTCGGCCGGCATGCTCAAGAAGGTCATGCTCGCGGGCGCCCTGATCCACTCGCCGCGCCTGCTCGTGCTCGATGAGCCGTTCGAGTCGGTCGATCCGGTCTCGAGCGCGATCATCCTCGACATCCTCAAGACCTACGTCGCCCACGGCGGCACCGTGATCCTCTCGAGCCACGGCATGGACCTCGTCGAGAGCGTGTGCACGCGCGTGGCGGTCGTCGTCGCCGGGCAGGTGCTCGCCGAGGGCCCCGTCGATGAGGTGCGCGGCGAGCTCACACTCGAGCAGCGCTTCGTCGAACTCGCGGGTGGCCTCAGCGACGTGGAGGGCCTCGAGTGGCTGCACACGTTCTCCGGCTGAGGCTCGCGCTCCTCGTCGGTGCGCTGCGCGGCGATGCCCGGCACGTCGCACGCACGATCGCCGGGCTGGTGCTGCTGACCGCAGCCACCGTGCTCGGGTTCTGGGCCCTGCTGACGCTCCGAGACGTTCCGACCGAGACCGCGGAAGCCGTCATCGTCTTCGGCGGCGCAGCGGTCACGGGCGGCTTCGCGCTCGCGCCGCTCATCGCCTCGGCCGACGACCCGCTCGACCCCCGCCGCTTCGCGACGTTCGGGCTGCCCCGCGGACCCCTGGCCGCGGTCACCGCCGTCGTCGGGCTCGTGAGCGTCCCCCTCGCCGTGGTCGCCGCGCTGGCGGTCGCCGGTGTCGTCGTGTGGGATGCCCACGGCGTGGCCCTGCCTGTCTCCGTCATCGGTGCGCTGCTGGGCGTCGCCACGTGCGCGATGCTCGCACGGGTGAGCATGGGTCTCGCCGCGATGTTCCTGCGCGAGCGTCGCTCGCGTGAGCTGAGCGGCCTCTTCGTGATCGCCGTGCTGGTCGTCGTGGTCCCCGTCGGAGTCTTCCTCACGTCGCTGGAGTGGCGACGGGCGGTGCCGACGCAGTTGAGCGAGGCCGTCGACATCCTCGCCGTGACGCCGCTCGGCGCCCCGTGGGCCCTTCCCGCCCGCGTCGCCGCCGGCGACCCCGCGGCGTGGCAGTCGCTGCTCGTGGCCCTCGGCACGATCGCCGGACTCGGACTCGTGTGGTGGTGGATCGTCGAGCGGATGCTGACGACCACCGAGCGGCCGATGTCGGGTCGAGCACGTGGCGGCCTCGGGTGGTTCGGTGTCGCGCCGGGCACTCCGGGCGGCGCGATCGCCGCACGGAGCATGCTCTACTGGTTCCGCGATCGCCGGCACCTCGTGAATCTCCTCGTGGTTCCGGTCGCCGCGGCGGTGACCGTCGTACCCCTCCTCATCGCCGGGGTTCCGCCCGAGATCGTCGCCCTGGTGCCGGTTCCATTCGCGGCGCTGTTCCTCGGCTGGCTGCCGCACAACGACCTCGCGTACGACTCGACTGCGCTGTGGATGCACATCGCCAGCGCGACCCGGGGTATCGCCGACCGTCTCGGCAGACTGGTGCCGGTGCTGCTGGTCGGCGTGCCGCTGCTCGCGGTCGCCGTGCCCGTCGCGATCTCGTTCCACGGCCGCTGGGCGATGCTCCCCGCCCTCGCCGGCGTGAGCGTATGCCTCTTCCTCTCGGGGTTGGGACTGTCGAGCATCTCGTCGGTCGCCGCCCCCTATGCCGTGTCGCGCCCCGGCGAGAGCCCCTTCCAGCATCCGCAGCGCACAGGCGCCGGCGGAGCGATCTCGCAGGGTGTCGTGATGATCGGCGCGATCATCCTCAGCGCACCCACCCTGTGGTGGGCCTGGATCGCTCTCACCGACGACATCGCCGCCGCTGAGACGGCGCTGTGGGGAGGGCTCGCCATCGGCGGCGGCGTGCTCGTGGTCGGGCTGATCGTCGGCTCGGCGGTGTTCGAGCGCAGCGGCGGACGGCTCATGGAGTTCGCCGAGTCGACCTGACCGGCATCCGCACCTCGACCGCCCGTTACCGCGAGCGGCCGACTACACTGGCACACCATGAGCACCCCCCTCGACAGCCCCGACCAGGGCGGCTTGGCCACCCTCGATCGCGAGCTCGAAGAGCTCCTCAAAGAGGAGAACGTCGAACCGGGCGATCATGAGCGGTTCTCGCACTACGTCAAGAAGGACAAGATCCTCGAGTCGGCGATCACCGGCAAGCCCGTGCGGGCGCTCTGCGGCAAGAAGTGGACGCCGGGGCGCGACCCCGAGAAGTTCCCGGTATGCCCCACGTGCAAAGAGATCTACGAGTCGCTGCAGGCCTGAGGTCCGGGCGCGTCAGGCGCCGCCGGCCTCGACGAACCGCGTCGGGATGGCCGGATCCGACCGGCTGAGGGCGAGCGCCCGCACCGGGAGCTCCTCGCGGACCATCGCGTGGTGTTCGCGCGCGGCTTCGACGCCCCGTGGGCCCTCGTGTGCGGCATCCGGGTCTCCGGCCTGCATCAGCACGGACTGCAGCGCCCGCGCGTCGGGGTGCGACGCGGCGGCGTCGAGCTCCTCGAATCCGTCCGACACGGCGATCAGCTCGCTGGTCGCGGTGCCGCGTTCGAGGGTGCGAAACGCCGCCTTGCGCCCGCCGCGGGACCCCTTGTCGGTCGACGCCTTCGCCACCGCGACCCAGCCGCCGGCCGAGTCCTGGCGCGCGACCAGCTTGTAGACCATGCCGGCCGTGGGGGTGCCCGACCCGGTGACCACCGATGTGCCGACGCCGTAGGCGTCGACGGGGGAGGCGGCGAGGGCCGCGATCGCGTACTCGTCGAGGTCGCTCGTCACCGTGATGCGCGTGCCGGTCGCCCCGAGGCCGTCGAGCTGCTCGCGCACCGTTGCGGCCACCGTCGGCAGGTCGCCCGAGTCGATGCGCACGCCGCCGAGGCCGGTCCCGGCGACCCGGATCGCCGTGTCGACACCCGTGCGGATGTCGTAGGTGTCGACGAGGAGGGTGGTGCCGACGCCGAGCGAGGCGACCTGCGCGCGGAAGGCATCTTCCTCGGTGTCGTGCAGGAGGGTCCAGGAATGGGCGGCGGTGCCCATGGTCGGCACGCCCCAGGTGCGGCCGGCCTCGAGGTTCGAGGTCGCGCCGAAGCCGGCGATGTACGCCGCACGGGCGGCGGCGACGGCCGACGACTCGCCCGCCCTCCGAGAGCCCATCTCGGCGAGCGGGCGGTCTCCCGCGGCGATGCTCATGCGCGCCGCGGCGGTGGCGACTGCCGAATCATGGTTCAGCACGCTGAGGGCGAGCGTCTCGAGCAGCACGGCCTCGGCGAAGGTGCCCTCGACGGTCAGGATGGGAGAGCCGGGGAAGTACAGCTCGCCCTCGCGGTAGCCGGTGATCGACCCGGTGAACCGGTAGCCCTCGAGGAAGGCGACGGTGGCGGCATCCACCACCTTCTCGTCTCGCAGATACCGCAGCTCGTCGTCTCCGAAGCGGAAATCGCGGATGAGGCTCAAGAGTCGCCCGGTGCCGGCCACGACGCCGAAGCGCCGGCCGCCCGGGAGTCGCCGACCGAACAGCTCGAACACGCACCGGCGCTGCGCGGTCCCGTCGCGCAGTGCCGCGTCGAGCATCGTGAGCTCGTAGCGATCGGTGAGCAGTGCTGTGCTCCGAGGGAAGTCCGCGCTCATGGGGTCAGCCTAGTGAGCAGGGCGCGTAGGCTTGACGATCGTGAATGATGCGCCGATCGGAATCTTCGACTCCGGCGTCGGCGGCCTCACCGTCGCCCGTGCCGTCTCGGCCCAGCTTCCCCGGGAATCGATCCTCTACATCGGCGACACCGCACGTTCCCCGTACGGACCCAAGCCGATCGCCGATGTGCGCCGCTACTCGCTCGAGATCCTCGACACGCTCGTGGATCAGGGTGTGAAGATGCTCGTGATCGCGTGCAACACCGCATCTGCGGCGATGCTCCGCGATGCGCGCGAGCGCTACGACGTGCCGGTGGTCGAGGTCATCGGCCCGGCGGTGCGCACCGCGATGTCGACAACCCGCAACGGCCGTGTGGGCGTCATCGGCACCGCCGGCACGATCGGCTCGGGCGCGTACCAGGACATGCTCGGCGTCAACGCGCAGCTGACCGTCTTCGCGCAGGCGTGTCCGCGCTTCGTCGAGTTCGTCGAGGCCGGGGTCACCGACTCGGCCGAGGTCCTCGCCGTCGCCGAGGAGTACCTCGCCCCCCTCCGCCACGCCGGGGTCGACACGCTCGTGCTCGGCTGTACGCACTATCCGTTCCTCGAGGGCGCTATCAGCTACGTGATGGGTCCTGATGTGTCGCTCGTGTCGAGCGACACCGAGACGGCCAAGGACGTCTACCGCCAGCTGATCTCCCGCGACCTGCTCGCGGGAGCGGATGCCGCGCCCCGGCACGTCTACGAGGCGACCGGCGCGTCGGCCGACGAGTTCCTCGACCTCGCCCATCGCCTGATGGGCCGCGAGGTGCAGCAGGTGCGCCTCGTGCAGACCGGCGCGATCGAGCTGCCCCGCACTGCAGAGCTTCCCCCGCGTCTCGGCTGAGCCGCGCACCCGTTCCATCAGAGGAGAGACATGACCGACATCGTCCGCGCCGACGGCCGCGCCGTCGACCAGCTGCGCCCCGTCACCATCGAGCGCGGGTGGAGCGCCCACGCCGAGGGCTCGGCGCTCATCTCGTTCGGCGGCACCAAGGTGCTGTGCACGGCCTCGTTCACCAACGGGGTTCCCCGCTGGCTCACCGGCAAGGGCAAGGGCTGGGTCACCGCGGAGTACGCGATGCTCCCGCGTGCGACCAACTCGCGCAACGACCGCGAGTCGATCAAGGGCCGCGTCGGCGGCCGCACCCACGAGATCTCCCGCCTCATCGGCCGTGCGCTCCGTGCCGTCGTCGACACGAAGGCGCTCGGCGAGAACACGATCGTGATCGACTGCGACGTGCTGCAGGCAGACGGCGGCACGCGCACCGCGGCGATCACGGGCGCCTACGTCGCGCTCGCGGACGCGATCGAGTGGGGTCGCGAGAAGAAGTTCATCGGGCAGAAGTCGCAGGTGCTGTTCGATTCGGTCTCGGCCGTCTCGGTCGGGATCATCGACGGCGAGCCCATGCTCGATCTCGCCTACGTCGAGGACGTCCGCGCCGAGACCGACATGAACCTCGTCGTCACCGGTCGCGGCCTCTTCGTCGAGGTGCAGGGCACGGCCGAGGGCGCGCCGTTCGACAAGCGCGAGCTCGACGCCCTCCTCGAGCTCGGCGTCGGCGGATGCGCGACCCTGCGCGGCGAGCAGCTCGCGGCGCTCGGCCTCGAGGCGAGCGCGTGACCGGCGCCGATCGCCGGATCGTGCTCGCCACGCACAACCCGCACAAGGTCGAGGAGTTCCAGGCGATCGTCGCGGCGACCCGCCCCGACATCGAGGTCATCGGCTACGACGGTCCCGAGCCGGTCGAGGACGGTGTGACGTTCGCCGAGAACGCGCTCATCAAGGCGCGCGCGGCGGCGCTCCACACCGGGCTGCCCGCGCTCGCCGACGACTCGGGCATCTGCGTCGACGTGCTGGGCGGCGCGCCCGGGGTGTTCTCGGCGTACTGGGCAGGGCACGCGAAGGATGCCGTGGCCAATCGCGACCTGCTGCTCGATCAGCTCTCCGATGTCGCCGATCCGCACCGCGCCGCGCAGTTCGTCTCGACCATCGCGCTCGTGGTGCCGGGCGGTGACGAACAAGTGGTCGAGGGCCGGTGGCCGGGCCGCCTCGCCACCGCCGCAGCGGGGTCGGGCGGGTTCGGCTACGACCCCGTCTTCATCCCGACGGAGCAGCCGACGGCGGTCGAGCGCACGGTCGGCGAGTGGACCTCCGACGAGAAGAACGCCGCGTCGCACCGCGCGCGTGCCTTCGTCGCGCTGGTGCCGCTCCTCGCGGCGCTCTGACGCTTCCCCGCGGCCCTCGCGACTCGCGCGGCGCGACTGAGAATCACACTCATTCCCGACTGGGCGGGGGAGGGCCGTCCGCAGCCCGCCGCGACGTAGCCTGAGGTCATGCACGATCACGCGCCCGCACCGGGCGGCATCCGCGGCGCGAGCAGCCGGCGACTTCTGGCGCTGTCGCTCGCGATCACGACGGTCGTGATGATCGTGCAGGTCGTCGGCGCCGCGCTGTCGGGCTCGCTCGCGCTCCTCGCCGACGCGGCCCATATGTTCACCGATGCGGCGGCTCTCGTGATCGCGCTCATCGCGAGCGTCGTCGCCGCGCGGCCCGCGAACGACCGCCGCACCTTCGGGTATCGCCGAGCCGAGGTGTTCGGCGCCCTCATCAACGCCGTCATCCTCATCGTGCTGTCGGTGTGGGTCGCCGTGGAGGGCATCAGGCGACTGCTCGACCCGGGCGAGGCCGAGGTCGCGGGACCGCTCATGCTGGGGGTCGCCCTGGTGGGTCTGGTGGCGAACGCCATGGCCATGTGGCTGTTGAGCGCGGCGCAGCGGACCAGCATCAACGTGCGGGGCGCGTATCTCGAGGTGCTCGGCGATCTGATCGGCTCGGCCGCGGTGATCGTGGCGGCGATCGTGATCGTGATGACCGGATGGGTCCAGGCCGATGCGATCGCGTCGCTCCTCATCGCGGCGATGATCATCCCGCGAGCCGTGGGCCTTCTTCGCGAGGTGGTCTCGGTGCTCGCGGAGTCGGCTCCGCAGGGCACGCAGGTCGCCGACATCCGCGCCCACATCCTCTCGACCCCGGGGGTCGTCGACGTGCACGATGTGCACGTCTGGCAGCTCACCCGCGGTGCTCCGGTGTTCAGTGCTCACGTCGTGGTCGACGATCAGGCTCTCCGCGACGGCCGGGCGGCCGGCATCCTGAACGACCTGCAGGGCTGTCTCTCGGCGCATTTCGACGTGGAGCATTCGACGTTCCAGATCGAGCCGGCCGGGCACGTCGATCACGACGCGCACGCCTGAACCTCCTGCTCGGTCAGTCTTCCCGTTGCACCTCCGCGGGGCTCTTGTCGGGGCGCAGGCCTCGCCATCGCGCTTGGCGGAGGATGCCGCCGGGCGTGAACTCGGCGAACTCGACCTCGCCGACGATCTCGGGGCGCACCCAGAGCGCGTCGGACGCGTCGAGGGCCGGCACTCCGACGAACGGATCGGTGTCGGTGCGCAGGGGCTCGAGCAGCTCACGCAGCTTCGCGAGCGCGGCATCCGAGAAGCCCGATCCCACGCGACCGGCGTAGCGGATCGCATCGCCGTCGGGGATGCCGACCAGGAGTGAGCCGATCTCGTGGGCTCGGCCGCGGTGCCCGGGACGGATGCCGCCGACGACCACCTCCTGGGTGCGGGAGTGCTTGACCTTCAGCCAGTCCTCACTTCGGACCCCTCGTCGGTACGGCGCAGCGGGGTTCTTCACCATGACCCCTTCGAGTCCGAACCGGTGCGATGCCTCGAGGGCGTCGTCGACGTCGTCGAACACGGGCGGCACGACGATCGGGTCGATGGCGTCCATTGCGACGGCTTCGAGGATGTGCCGACGCTCGTCCAAGGCCAGGCGTGCGGTGTCGTCGCCGGAGTGGGAGAGCACGTCGAACAAGAACCAGTGCACCGGCGTACGCGGCATCTCGCGCTCGATCTCGCGCGGCTTCGACAGGTTCATGCGCGACTGCAGGCGAGGGAAGCTCGGACGGCCGCGGGCGTCGAGCGCGACGATCTCGCCGTCGAGCACGCACGGCTGCGGACCGAGTCGCGCGTCGACGCGGGTGAGCTCGGGGTACTTCGCGGTGATGTCGTTGCCGCTGCGCGCACGCAGGTGCAGGCGGCGGCCGTCCCAGATTCCGATGGCCCGCACGCCGTCCCATTTGACCTCGGCCCACGCGTCGTCGCCCCAGCGCCGGGAGCGCTCGCGGGCGATGCCGGCGCTGGCGTGGGTGGCGAGCATCGGCCGCAGCTGCGCGGGCGTCGGCGGGGCGTAGCCGGCGTGTGGGGCGGCGGCGTGTGGGTCGCCGGAGTGTGGGTCGCCGGGCGGCCCCGACGTCTCCGTCGAGTCTCTCTCTATTTCGGTGATGAACTTCCGGTTCACACGCTCATTGACCTCGGAGGCGGAGGCGGAGACGGAGGCGGGCCCAGGGTCAGCGAACTCCGTGGTCGCGGCCGCACCCGCCGCTGGGGAGGGGGTGTGTGAACCAGAAGTTGAATTCCGATTCCGAGATGGTTCGACCTCCGCCGCTCCGACGGGGGTGTGTGAACCGGAAGTTGAAGTCCGTTTCCGAGATGGTTCGACCTCCGCCGCTCCGACGGGGGTGTGTGAACCGGAAGTTGAATTCCGATTCCGAGAGGGTTCGACCTCCGCCGGCTCGCCGTCGGCAGCGCTCGAGGCGTCGGCCTGCTCCGACGCCTCGACGGGCGTCCCGTCGGGCTGCGGCCGGCCCGCGGCATCCGTCTTCATCCGGTGCAGCAGCCAGGTCGACTTCTCGCCCTCGCCATCGGTGCGGATGAGCACGAGCCGAACGCGACCGAGCGGGCCGCCGGGGCTGCCGTCGAGGGTGAAGATGATCTCGTCGTCACGCCATTTCTCGAGCTCGTACCGGCCGTCGTCCCAGATCGTCATCGTGCCGGCGCCGTACTCGCCGCGCGGGATCGTGCCGGCGAAGGCGGCGTACTCCAGGGGATGATCCTCGGTCATGACAGCGAGGTTGTTACGCGTCGTCGAATGCGGGATGCCGCGCGGCACCGCCCAGCTGACGAGCACGCCGCCGCGTTCGAGACGCAGGTCCCAGTGGAGCCTGCTCGCGTGGTGCTCCTGGATGACGAAGCGCGGCAGCTCCCCGGGAGCGGCGGTCGCGCCGAGCGGATTGGCCGGCACCGGCTCCGGCGTGCGCGCTGCGCTCCGCTTCGCGATGTACGCGGTGAGCGGGCCGTCGTCGCTCGCCCGGGCTCCCGCGTGATAGCCCAGCGCGTCGAGCGGGTCGCCGATCCGCTCGACACGCTCGAGCACCTCGCCGAGGAGCAGGTGCTGAAGCTCGGGGTCGTCGAGCTCGTCCCAGGTTCGCGGCGCCGCCGCCGTGGGCCGCGCCCGTCCGCGCAGCGAGTAGGGCGCGATGGTGGTCTTCGCCGCGTTGTTCTGGCTCCAGTCGATGAAGACGCGCCCGGCGCGCTCCACCTTCGCCATCTGACTCACGACGAGGTCGGGGTGGTCGGCCTCGATCGCGCGCGCGAGTTCACGGGCGACCAGCGAGATGTCGTCGCTCGTCTGCTCTCCGGGCAGGGCCGCGTACAGGTGTATGCCCTTGCTGCCGCTCGTGACCGGGAGCGGATCGAGCCCCATGTCCTGCAGGATCTCGCGCGCCCACCGCGCCACCTGGGCGCACTCGGCGAGCCCGACGCCGGGGCCCGGGTCGAGGTCGAGCACCATCCGGTCGGGGCGGCCGGGATCGCCCTCGGCGTCGAACCGCCACTGCGGCACGTGCAGCTCGAGGCTCGCGACCTGCGCGAGGTAGGCGAGGGTCGCGACGTCGGAGACGAGCGGGTAGTCCTTGCTCCCCGACGAATGCGGGATCGGATGCCGCTTCACCCACGACGGGGCACCTCGCTCGAGATCCTTCGCGAAGAACGGCTCATGGTCGACGCCCTCGGGCCACCGCAGCCGGGTCACCGGGCGGCCGACGACATGCGGGATGAGCATCGGGGCGACGCGGAGGTAGTAGTCGATCACCTCGCCCTTGGTGGTTCCCGTCTCGGGGTACAGCACCTTGTCGAGGTTGGTGATGCGCAGGCGTCTGCCGTCGATGCGCACCAGCTGTTCATCCCCGGGCATGGGCCCAGGGTAGCCGTGAGCGGTGTGACGGGTGTGTACTGGTGTGATGAGGGCGATCTGGAAGGGTGCGCTGACCTTCGGGCTGGTGAACGTGCCCGTCAAGGTGTATTCGGCGACCGAGGACCACGATGTGTCGCTCCACCAGGTGCACAGCGCCGACGGCGGCCGCATCCGGTACCAGCGCATCTGCGAGATCGACGGCGAGATCGTGCCGTTCGCCGACATCGACCGCGCGTACGACGACGGCGAGAAGACCGTCGTGCTCACCAAGGACGATTTCGCGGCCCTGCCCGCGGAGCGCTCGCGCGAGATCGATGTGGTGGAGTTCGTGCCGACTGAGCAGGTCGATTTGCTGACCCTCGACAAGGCGTACTACCTCGAGCCGGACTCGACCTCGCCGAAGGCGTACGTGCTGCTGCGCAAGACGCTCGAGCAGACCGATCGCACCGCGATCGTGCGGTTCTCGCTGCGGCAGAAGACGCGCCTCGCCGCGCTCCGCGTGCGCGGCGACGTTCTCGTGCTGCAGACGCTCCTCTGGGCCGACGAGGTGCGCGAGGCGGCGTTCCCGTCGCTCGACGAGCCGGTGAAGATCTCGGCGAAGGAGCTCGAGCTGTCGGCATCCCTCGTCGAGAGCTTCGCAAGCGACTTCGACCCGTCGGCGTACTCCGACGACTATCAGGATGAGCTGCGCACCCTCATCGAAGCGAAGCTCGAGAAGGGCGACGCCCTCGACACGTCGGAGACGTTCGCCGAGCGTGACGAGACGGATGCCGGCGGCGAGGTCATCGACCTCATGGCGGCCCTGCGGGCGAGCGTCGAGAAGTCCCGCGCCGCCCGTGCGGAGAAGACTCCCGAGAAAGCCAAGAAGAAGGCGTAGCAGCCTCCGACTCCGCGGCGCCTACTCCTTCGAGTCGGCGGCGTCCGGTCCGCGGTGCTCGCCGTGCTCCGGTCCGCGCTCGAACACGTCGGCCTCGAGCACGAGCGCCTCCGCCTCGGCGGCATCCGTCACCACGTCTTCGCCGGCAGCTGCCGCCTTCTTCGCGGCGCTGCGCTCGCGGAGGTAGTGCCACACCGTGACCACGGCGGTGCCCCCCACCGCCGCGAGGAGGATCAGGTCGATGTAGCTCTCGACGAAGTGGGCGAGCGGAGGGATGAAGCCGATGAGGTAGCCGAACATCGTCAGGCCGAAGCCCCAGAGCACGGCGCCGATGAAGTTGTAGAGGGTGTACTTGCCCTTGTGCATGTGCCCGACGCCGGCGGCGACCGGGGCGAACGTGCGCACGATCGGCACGAAGCGGGCGAGGATCACGGTGAGGCCGCCGTACCGCACGAAGAACGCGTTGGTGCGTTCGACGTTCTTCACGCTGAACAGGCCCGATTCCTTCCGTTCGAAGACGGCAGGGCCCCCCTTGTGGCCGATGAAGTAGCCGACTTCGCCGCCGATGAACGCCGCCAGTCCGATGAGGAGCGACACCCACCACACGTTGACGCCGAACACGCCGTTGGGCGGATAGATCTCGCCGTGCGACAGGAGGCCCGAGATGACGAGCAGCGTGTCGCCCGGGAGGAGGAAGCCGACGAGCAGTCCGGTCTCGGCGAAGACGATGAAGCACACCACCACCAGAGCCCACGGCCCTGCCCATTCGATGATGGCCGCAGGGTCGAGCCACGGAATGAGGGCTGCGGGGACTGCGTGCACGTGGGAATCCCGTCGGTCGGCTGTAGCGGCTCAAGGCGAGGCGAAGCGTGCGGAAGGTGGGACTTGAACCCACACGCCCGGAGGCACAGGAACCTAAATCCTGCGTGTCTGCCAGTTTCACCACTCCCGCGAGTGGGTTCAGTCTACTGTCGCGGCTGTGTGCCGGCTGTGGGGCTGACCCCCGTATCGGGAGGGGTGGCGGAGGTCACCGACGGATGCCGAAGAGAAAGTACGAAGCGGGGCCGATCCACTGCACGAGGATCACCGGGATCCACACCGGCTTCGGGCCGACGACGTCGTCCTTCTGACGCAGCGCGAGGTCCCAGAACGCGAGGAACGCGAAGGCGGCGCTCGCGATCGCGAGCAGTGCGATGAGCGGATTCGGCGCCGAGGGGGTGGGTTTGTTCGCGGCGCTCTTCAGCGTCTTCTTGACGGTGTCTGACATGGAGGCTCCTTCCCGCTCTCATCCTGGCGCGGATGCCCGCCCGGCGCACCCTGTGGATAACTCCGGAGCCGTGGCGCGGGACCTTGCGAGGATGCTTCGGTGTCGATCGCACCGCCCGTCGCCCCCGCCTCGCTCGTCGCCGAGCGTGTGCGGGAGCGGCTGCGAGCCGAGCGTGCCGACCCGTCCCGCGACCCCGAGCTTGCCACGCGCATCGCGCACACCGAGGTGCGTCGACACAACGACTTCGCCCTCGCCCGCGGGCTGACTCCGATCGATGACGAGTCCGCGTGCGTGCGCGAAGTGCTCGCAACCGTCGCGGGGTACGGTCCCCTGCAGCCGTATCTCGACGATCCCGAGGTCGAGGAGCTGTGGATCAACGCGCCCGACCGCATCTTCGTCGCCCGGAGCGGGGTGTCCGAGCGCGTTCCGCTGGTGCTCACCGACAGCGTCGTGCGCGATCTCGTCGAGCGGATGCTGCACTCCACGGGCCGCCGCGTCGATCTGAGCCAGCCGTTCGTCGATGCGTCACTTCCCGACGGCTCCCGGCTCCACGTGGTGATCCCCGACATCACCCGGCGCCACTGGGCCGTGAACGTGCGGAAGTTCCTTCCGGCGTTCGGCGACCTCGATCGGCTCGTCGCGGCGGGCTCGATGCCCGTCGCCGTCGGCGACCTGCTGCGCGCAGCGATGCGCGACGGGCGGAGCATCCTCGTGTCGGGTGCGACGCACGCCGGGAAGACGACGCTCCTCGGAGCGCTCATCGCCGCGTGTCCGCCCGAGCATCGCATCGTGACCGTGGAGGAGACGTTCGAGCTCGCCGCGATCGCACCCGACCTGGTGTCGCTGCAGGGCCGCCAGCCGAGTCTCGAAGGAACCGGCGAGGTGACGCTGCGGCGCCTGGTGAAAGAGGCGCTGCGCATGCGCCCCGATCGGATCGTCGTCGGCGAGGTCCGCGATGCGGAGGCGCTCGACCTGCTGCTCGCCCTGAACACCGGCGTGCCGGGGGCGGCGACCGTGCATGCGAACTCGGCGCGCGAGGCGCTGGTGAAGCTGGCCGCGCTGCCGCTCCTGGCCGGACGCAACATCGATGCCGGGTTCGTCGTGCCCGCCGTCGCGTCGTCGGTGCACATGGTCGTGCACTGCGAGCGCGATCGCACCGGCCGTCGCCGCATCGCCGAGATCGTCGAGCCGATCGGCGTCGACGGGGGAGCGGTCGTGGCGCGCACGGTCTATCGGGCGGACGACGACGCATGACGCTCGTGCTGGGGGCGACGCTCGCCGCGGGGGTGCTTCTCGTGCTGTCGCCCTGGCTCTGGCCGCTGCGGGCCGCACGCCCCGTCGCGTCGGACGGTCGGCTGTCGTCGCTGCTGGCGGAGGCGGGTGTCGCACGGCTCTCCCCGGCGGCCGTGCTCGTGCTCTCGGGAGCCGCCGCCGCCGTGAGCGCCGCGCTCGCGTGGCTCGTCACCGCGGTGCCGGCACTCGCCCTCGTCGCACTCGTGGCCGGGGGATCGGTGCCCGTGGTGTGGCTGCGCAGTCGACGCACCCGGCTCCTGCACACCCGGCGGGCCCTGTGGCCCGACCTCTGCGACCTGCTGATCGCCTCCGTCCGCGCCGGGATGTCGCTCACCGACGCGGTGGCGAGCCTCGCCCACTCCGCTCCGGCGGAGCTCCGCCCCGCATTCGCCGCCTTCGCGCGCGATGTCGCGGCATCCGGTCACTTCGATTCGAGCATGGTGCGACTGAAGGACACGCTCGCGGACCCCGTCGCGGATCGCATCGCCGAGACGCTGCGGATGGCCCGACAGGTCGGCGGCACCGATCTCACCGCGGTGCTGCGCGCCCTGTCGGCGTCGGTGCGAGCGGACGCGTCGCTGCGGGCGGAGGTCGAGTCGCGCCAGTCGTGGATCCGCGGAGCGGCCGTACTCGGAGTGGCAGCGCCGTGGGCCATCCTCGCGATGCTCGCGCTGCGGCCCGAGGGCGCTGAGGCGTACACGAGCCCCGAGGGAGTCGTCCTGATCCTCGTCGGAGCCGCGGTCTCGTTCGTCGCGTTCCGGGTGATGCTGCGCCTCGGGCGTCTGCCCGAGCCACGGCGGTGGTTCCGGTGACGCCACTGGTCGTCGACGACCTCGCCGTGGCGATCGTGCTCGGCACGGCGTTCGGCGCGGGCGTGCTGCTCATGCTCACACGCGTTCCGCGCTGGGCGGCGCCGAGCCTCACGCGCCGCATCGCTCCGTACCTCCGCGACGTCACCGACCCCGCCGGCCTCACGCCGGTCGGCGCGCTGTCTGCTCCGGCGACCATGCCGGTGGTCTCGTCGCTGGGTCGCCGGCTCGCGGCGCTCGCCGGATCGAACGTCGCCGTCGAGCGACGCCTGCGCCAGGCGGCGTGGACGACGGATGCCGTGACCTTCCGCGCCCGCCAGCTCGCGTGGGGACTGGCCGGGCTCGCGGCGGGCGCCGCTGCAGCGGTGGGGATCTCGCTCGCCGGCCGAGGCTCGGCGGCGCTCGTGCTGCTCCCTCCGCTCGCCGCGGTGGGTGCGATGGCCGCGGTCGACGCCGTGCTCTCCCGGGCGGCGGCCGCCCGACTCGCCCGGATCGGCGACGAGCTTCCCACGGTGCTCGAGTTCCTCGCACTGTGCCTGTCGGCGGGTGAGGGCATCCTCGACTCGCTGCGGCGGGTCAGCGACGTCGGCGCGGGCGAGCTCACCGGCGAGCTCCGCGCCCTCGTGGTGGCCGTGGGCACCGGATCGTCGTTGCCCGACGAGCTCGGCGCGCTCTCCGCCCGCCTCGAGGTCGCGGCAGTCACGCGTGCCGTCGACCAGCTCGTCGCGGCCATCGACCGGGGCGCCCCGCTCGCCCAGGTGCTCCACGCCCAGGCGCTCGACGCCCGCGAGGACGCCAAGCGCACGCTCATCGAGCGCGCGGGCCGCAAGGAGATCTACATGCTCGTGCCGCTGGTGTTCCTCATCCTGCCGCTGAGCGTGCTGTTCGCGGTGTTCCCCGGGATCTTCATCCTGCGGCTGGGCCTCGGATGACGCCTGCCCAGGTTGCGTCGCACTCCCTCGTCCGCCGTCCGCACCACATCGTCCTCACCCCCACTGAAGGAGACCGTCCATGATCCGCACCCTCTTCGACCGCGCCGCGCTCGCCGTCCGCCGCCGACTCGTCGACCTCGCCGACGATGAGCGCGGAGATGTGCCGGGGTGGGTCCTCATCACGCTGATGACGGCAGGATTGGTCGTGCTGATCTGGGCCCTCGCCGGACCCGCCCTCGCGGGCCTGTTCGAGCAGGCGATCTCGAGCGTCTCCAGCATCTGACGTGGCGACGGTGCGGGCACTGACGGCGCGGGTTCGCGCTGTCGTCGACGACACCGGCGCAGACGAGACCGGGTCGAGCCCGGTCGAGTTCGTGCTGGTCGGCGCGATGCTCACGGTGCTCACGCTCGCCGTCGTGCAGTTCGGTCTCGCGGTGTACGTGCGCAACGTCGTGCACGACGCGGCCGTCGACGGCGCGTACCACGCGGCGCTCGCCGACACATCGCTCGCCGACGGGGAGGAGCGCACGCGGTCGATCGTCTCCCGGACGATCGGCGAGCAGTACGCGACCGACATCGCCGCGCGGACCAGCGGCGCCCTCGGCCACGAGACCGTCGAGATGCGCGTCGTGACGACCCTCCCGCTCGCCGGCCTCCTCGGCATGCCTCGCGCCTGGGAGGTGACCGCGCATGCGCCCATCGAGTCCTTCGACTGACCGAGCCCGCGACGGCGCGGCTCTCGGAACCGCCGAGCCGCCCGCTGACGATTCCGAACGCGGTTCGGCTGCCCTCGAGTTCATCCTCGTCGGTCTCGTCCTCCTCGTGCCGATCGTGTACCTCGTCGTCACGCTCGGGCTGCTGCAGGCGGGCGCGATGGGTGCGGAGGCGGGCGCGCGGCACGTCGCGCGCGCCGTGGCCGGGTCGGACGGCGATGCGGACGCTCGCAGCAGCGCCGAACTCGTGGTCGCGTCGGTCGCCCGGGAGTACGGACTGGATCCCGGGACCGTGACACTCGACACCACGTGCGTCCCGGAGGGGAGCGCGTGCCCCGCGGCGGGGGCGACCGTGCGGGTGACCTTCCGCGCACGTGTCGCCCTGCCACTGGTGCCGCCCATCCTCGGCCTCGACCGGATCGCGAGCATCCCGATCGAAGCGACTGCCGTGCAGAAGATCTCGCGGACGTGGGGGAGCGGATGACCCGGTGGCCGCGCACGGCGCGTCGGATGAGTCGGGCGTCGCGGGCCGATGACGAAGGCAGTGTGATGCTCCTCACGATCGGCTACGCCGTGCTCGCGCTCGCGGTGGTGCTCGTGTGCGTCGACGCGACGAGCCTGTACCTCGCGCAGAAGCATCTGGACGGTGTCGCGGATGCCGCGGCCCTCGCCGCAGCCGACGGCTTCACCCTCGACGTCGTGGGCGGCGAGCCTGTCGCGAAGCTCTCCGATGCCGGCATCACCGCCCAGGCCGAGGAGATCGTCGCCGCGTCGCAGGATGCCGCAGGCGTGGGTGTCGAGCTCGTCTCGGCGTCGACCGACGACGGGGTGTCTGCGCGGGTGACGGTCGCGGCCGAGTGGCATCCGCCGGTGCTGAGCATCTTCGTGCCCGAGGGAGTCGCGCTCGAGTCGACGGCGACGAGTCGCACCGCGCTGCGCTGAGGCGGGCGGGGACAGGTAGCGGCGGGCTGCGGGGTCGTCCGTCGTGATCAGCGCCGCGGGGGAGAGAAGCGCGGCACCCAGCGTACGAAGGCGAGCGCGCCGAGCAGCCCGATCGCGCCCATGGCGCCGGTCGCCAGTGCCAGCGAGCCGGCGGCCGCGATGCCCGACACGAGGAGCGGGGCGACCGCGCCGCCGGCGTCGGTGAGGGTTCGCCACGAGCCGAGATACGGCGCAGGGTCGCTCTTCGGCGCCGTATCGGCGCCGAGGGTGAGCAGGATGCCGCTCGAGAGTCCGTTGCCGACGCCGAGCACACCCGCGAACAGCGCGAACCACATGGCCGCCTGGTCGAGGTCGTGCGTGAGCGAGAGGGCGATGAACCCGAGACCCATCAGCAGCATCGCGGGGAGGGCGGCCCACAGTCGGCCGAACCGGTCCATCACCTGGCCGCTCGCGTAGAACAGCGCGAAGTCGATCGCGCCGGTCACGCCGACGACGAGGGCGATGGTCTGTGCATCGAGTCCGATCGACAGCCCCCACAGCGGCAGGATCACCTGCCGCGCCGAACGCACGGCGGAGAGCGATGCCGCTGCCAGGCCGAGCCGCGCCAGCACGGTGCGGTGGCGCCACATGGTGCGGAACACCCCGACGCGTTCGGCGGTTGGGATCGAGCCCGTGACCGGCTCGCCGGTGTCTTCGGCGATCTCCACCGCGGCGGTCGTCTCGACCGTCGCGGGCGGGAGCAGCTGCGTCTCGGGGTCGGGTCCGAGCAGCACGAGCAGCACCGTGGTGACGAGGCATCCCGCGAAAAACCACACCGCCGCGCGCTCGTCGCCGAAGACGGCGAGCAGTCCCGCCGCGACGAACGGGCCGACGAACATGCCGAGGCGGAACGTGCCGCCGAGCAGTGACAGGGCGCGGGCGCGGAACGACGCCGGCACGCGTGTGGTCATGAACGAATGGCGGGCGAGCCCGAACGCGGCAGCGCAGAATCCGATGAGCAGCACCGCCAGGGCGAAGAGTCCGAGCGACGGCGCGATCGCCAGCACACCCGCGGCCCCCAGCGCGATGCCTCCCGCGACGGCCATCGTGATGCGCTCGCCGAAGCGGGCGACCGCCCACCCGGCGGGGATGTTGCCGCACAGCTGGCCCACGACGAGGGCCGAGACGACGAGCGCCGCCGTGGGCACGTCGGCGCCGAGCTCGGCGGCGATCACGGGGATGAGAGGCACCACAGCGCCCTCGCCGAGGGCGAAGAGCAGGGTCGGCCCGTAGATCATCGGGCCGAAGCGCCCGACCACATCGCGGGCCGAAGGGGAATCGGGGCGATGGGTCACGAGCATCCACGTTAGTCTGGACTGTCATGCTCGAATTCGATCTGTCCGCCGACATCCAGGCCCTGCGCTCCACGTTCGCCGATATCACGGCGGTCGTGGACGTCGAGGCGCTCACCGCCGACATCGCCCGCCTCAGCGAGGAGGCCGGCGCGCCCAACCTCTGGGATGACGTCGAGAAGGCGCAGAAGGTCACGAGCGCCCTCAGCCACAGCCAGGCCGCGCTCAAGCGCGTCACCGACATCGAGCGCCGACTCGACGATCTCGAGGTGCTCGTCGAGCTCGCGAACGAGATGGACGACGAGGACTCCGCCGAGGAGGCCCGTCGCGAACTCGCCGAGCTCGAGGACATCATCGGCCAGCTTGAGGTGCAGACGCTTCTCGACGGCGAGTACGACGACCGCGGCGCGGTCGTCACGATCCGCTCGGGCGCCGGTGGCGACGATGCGACCGACTTCGCCGAGATGCTCCTGCGCATGTACCTGCGCTGGGCCGAGCGTCACAAGTACCCGGTGAAGGTCATGGACACCTCGTACGCGGAAGGCGCGGGCATCAAGTCGGCGACCTTCGAGGTCGACGCTCCCTACGCCTACGGCACCCTGTCGGTCGAGGCCGGCACCCACCGCCTCGCGCGCATCAGCCCGTTCGGCTCGGCCGACAAGCGCCAGACGAGTTTCGCCGCCGTCGAGGTCATCCCGGTGATGGAGGAGGCGGTCGAGGTCGAGATCCCCGAGGGCGACCTGCGCGTCGACGTCTTCCGCTCGTCCGGTCCCGGCGGACAGTCGGTCAACACGACCGACTCCGCGGTGCGCCTCACGCACCTTCCGACCGGCATCGTCGTGTCGATGCAGAACGAGAAGTCGCAGATCCAGAACCGCGCCGCGGCGATGCGCGTGCTGCAGACCCGCCTCATGCTGCTGCAGCGCGAGGAGGAGGCCGCGAAGAAGAAGGAGCTCGCCGGTGTGATCACCGCGAGCTGGGGCGACCAGATGCGGTCGTACTTCCTCTATGGGCAGCAGCTCGTCAAGGATCTGCGCACCGGGCACGAGGTCGGAAACCCGGCTGTCGTCTTCGACGGCGACCTCGACGGCTTCATCTCGGCGGGCATCCGCTGGCGCAAGCGCAAAGACGAGGACTGATCCCGGTCCGCCGCCGATGCCCGATCGCTGAGCTTGTCGACGCACGGGTGTCGCAGGCGCGGTGTCACCGCACCGCATTTAGGCTCGGTAGGCCATGATCCGGTTCGAGAACGTCACGAAGCGCTATCGCGGCGCCGCGAAGCCTGCCCTGCATGATGTCGACTTCGAGGTGCAGCGCGGGGAGTTCGTCTTCCTCGTCGGCGCCTCCGGCTCGGGGAAGTCGTCGTGTCTGCGGCTGATCCTGCGGGAAGACACCCCCAGCGACGGCCGGGTCGTCGTGCTCGGCCGCGACCTGCGCACCCTCGCGAACCGCAAGGTGCCCTATTTCCGTCGGCACATCGGATCGGTGTTCCAGGACTTCCGGCTGCTGCCGACGAAGACGGTGTTCCAGAACGTCGCGTTCACCCTGCAGGTGATCGGATCGTCGCGCGGCTTCATCCAGCAGGCCGTCCCCGAGGCGCTCGCGCTCGTCGGACTCGCAGGCAAGGAGAAGCGGATGCCGCACGAGCTGTCGGGCGGCGAGCAGCAGCGCGTCGCCATCGCCCGCGCGATCGTGAACCGGCCGCAGATCCTGCTGGCCGATGAGCCGACGGGCAACCTCGATCCGGCGACGTCGATCGACATCATGCAGCTCCTCGCCCGCATCAACGCCGGCGGCACCACGGTCGTCATGGCCACCCACGAGGCTGGATTCGTCGACCAGATGCAGCGGCGCGTGATCGAGCTGCGACACGGCGAGATGGTGCGAGACGAGACCCACGGCGGCTACGGCGACCGGTCGGGGCTGCCGAGCCTCGCCCCCGAGCCAGAGCGCGGCGCGGCGGCCGTCGCCGCTCTCACCGCCGTGCTGGAGCTCCACCGCGAGATCGTCGAGACCGGGGTGGTCGACCCGGTCGCGGTGGATGCCGCCGTGGTGGCATCGAGCGAAGCAGTGGAGGCCGCCGAGTCGGCCGAAGAAGCCGAGGCGCTCGATGCACAGCGCGTCGCGCGCGAGGAGTCGGCAGCGGCCCTCGCCGCGGCGACCGTCGAGCAGGAGGCCGCCGAGCAGGATGCCGCGGTGCCGGCGCCGCCCCCGCCTCCGGAGCCGCCGCGCACGAACCCGATCCCGATCGCTGACGCGGTCGAGATCGACCTGGAAGACCTGGGGGTCGCCGACCGCCTGGGGCTGGGCGACCAGGCTGACGACGAAGTGGGGCCGACATCGTGAGGGTGGGTCTGATCCTCTCGGAGGCGTTCACCGGACTCCGGCGCAACGCGTCTATGGTCATCTCGGTCGTGCTCGTCACGTTCGTGTCGCTCTCGTTCGTCGGTGCGGCCATGCTCATGCAGATGCAGATCGGCACGATGCGCGACTTCTGGGTCGACCGTGCGCAGGTCGCGATCTACATGTGCACGTCGATCTCGCAGGCGGCGACCTGCGCCGACGGTGTGGCGACGCAGGAGCAGCTCGATCAGGTGAGCGCCGACCTCGAGGGTGACGCGCTCGCGCCGCTCATCCGCGACGTGCGCTTCGAGACCCGCGAAGAGGCGTACGACAACGTCATCGAGCTTCTCGGTGAGGACTACGCGAGCGTCGTCACCGCCGACCAGCTCAACGAGACGTTCTACATCAACCTCGTCGACCCGACCCTCGCGGACGTCATCTATGAGGCCTTCAACGGCATGGCGGGTGTCGAGGAGGTCAAGGACGAGCTGCAGTATCTGGAGCCCCTGTTCTCCGCACTCACGATCGCGACGTATCTCGCGGTCGGCATCGCCGTGCTGATGCTGATCGCCGCAGTGCTCCTCATCGCCACCACGATCCGGCTCTCGGCGTATGCGCGACGGAAAGAACTCGGCATCATGCGCCTCGTCGGCGCCTCCAACCGGTTCATCCAGACCCCGTTCGTGCTCGAAGGCGTGTTCGCCGCGCTGATCGGGTCGCTCCTCGCCGGTGGCGCGGTGATCGCGGGCATCCATTTCGGCGTGAACGGGTACCTGCGTCAGCGCGTCGAGTTCGTCACGACGTGGGTCGGGCTGGACGAGGCGTGGGTGGTGATCCCGGTGCTCATCGTGATCGGTGTCGTGCTGGCGGCGCTCTCGGCCGGGTTCGCGATCCGGCGCTGGCTGCGCACATAGCACTGCGTGCCGCCGGGCGCGGGGTAGACTGACAGGCTGTCGTGCGCCCGGGACCGGGCATCCGTCATCGCGGCACGCAATCGAGGAGTCACCATGCCCAGGGAACGCGGGGAGTCGGTCATCGCGACGAACCGTCGCGCGCGCCACGACTACATCATCGAGAAGACGTACGAGGCGGGCCTCGTGCTCACCGGCACCGAGGTGAAGTCGCTGCGTCAAGGACGTGCGAACCTCAGCGACGGCTACGCGTACATCGACGGCGGGCAGGCGTACCTCGACGCGGTGCACATTCCGGAGTACTCGCAGGGGCACTGGACCAATCACGCGGCCAAGCGCACCCGCAAGCTCCTCCTCCACAAGGAGGAGATCGTCAAGCTCTCGCACGCGATCTCGGCCGGCGGGTACACGCTCGTGCCGCTGAAGCTCTACTTCTCCGACGGCCGCGCCAAGGTCGAGATCGCCGTCGCGAAGGGCAAGCGCGAGTTCGAGAAGCGCCAGACGATCCGCGAGCGCGAAGACAAGCGCGAAGCGGAGCGCGCCATGCGCGGACGCAACCGCCTGGGCGACTGAGCCCGGCGCCTCGCCGCCGGGCCTGCACCCGCGCCGCGGTGATCTCAGCGAGCGGCGAAACGCGCCTCCACGGCAGCGCTGACCACGATCTCCTCCGGCTGCAGCTGCACGCCGCCGCCTGCTGACCCCACTGCATCGGAGGCGAAGGCCTTCGCAAGCCGCATCGGCGCTGCCGGTGCGGACTCAGGCGCGTCGGCGCGGGTCAGCAGGCCGAGGTCGGCGATCTCGAGCGGAATGACGGATGCCAGGCCGATGGCCTCGGCGTATGCCGTCGCACGTGCGACAGCCACCCCGACCGCGGCCGATGCGACGTCGCGCTCGGTCGCCGCGCGCGTCTCGGGTGTCAGCCGCCAGTCGATGTGCGACAGCTGCACCTCTTCGCGCTCGGCGACGTCACCCACCCACCACGACAGCGCTGCGAAGTCGGTGAACGTGGCGCTGAACTCGACGGTGGCGTAATGCACCGGGGCGAGACGCTTGCCCTCGTTGTTCCAGGGACGCTCCGACCAGATCGACACGCGTCGGCTCGTCCATTCGGCGACGTTGCCGGCGCTCTTCCGGCTGATGAGATCGTCGCGGACGGGTTCGCTGAGAGCCGAGATCCGTTCGACGACAGCACCGCGCTCCGGTCCTTCGGCGCGGAGCGTGAGGTGCACGGTGGCCTGCTCGGGGGCGATGCGGGCTTCGTGCTCGCCGCGGACGGTGATGACGACGTCGCTCATACTGGTGACTCTACGCGCTGACCGGGGTCGGTGGTCTGCGGCGCGGAATGGCGAGGATGCCGGATCCGTTGTATCCTGATGTGCTCGGGTGTTCGCATCCGGGGTTGGAAATTCCACAGTGTGACAGCGGCCTCTTCGCACGAAGAGCTCATGGGGATGATCGGTTTCGACATCGCCTGTGACTCTGCGTGAAGCGGGCCGAGGATGCAGGGTTATCTCGTGAACGCTCCCTGCAAAACCATAACTGCCGAAAAGAAGCAGTCCGCGTTCGCCCTCGCTGCCTGAGCAGCGAGCCCGACGCCGTCAATCCGTGACTGATCCCGTCACGGGTATTGGCGTCATCTAGGGATCTAGCTGCGTGACGTCGCCTGAGCGTCACGCGGGACTTTCTTCAGGCTGGGCCCGTCGACTTAGGTGTCTGTGACAAAGGTCGGGGCCGAGCAGAACGCTTCTACAGACTGCGCCCGGAGAAACCGCAGTATTGCAGCGTTGGACGGGGGTTCGATTCCCCCCATCTCCACCAGTGCCGCTGTCACGAAGTATCTGCCCCGCGATCCCGTGGAAACATCGGGATCGCGGGGCTTTTCTGTGCTCGCGGAGCGGCGGCCCGAAACCGAATCGCCCCCGTGCTCCGTGGTTCACCCGGTCGTGCGCTGCGCGTCCATGTGCTGTTCGTGCCACCAGGTGCCGCCGTCATCGTTGGAACACCACCCGTCCCAGGCGAACGTGTCGGGCGCGATGCCGCTGAATACCCACCTCACACGGCGACCGTCGGCCTGCACGCCCATGAGCTCGACACGATCCTCGACCTCTTCCGCGGTGAGGACGACGTGCTCCGCGGCTCGCGGACAGAACCAGACGACCCGCCAGCCGACCCGCGAGTCCCACGTGCGCACGGTCGTACCGACCGCAGAACCCGTGGCATCGACGAGAACGTCCTGCACCCCGCTTCCGCCGAGTATCCAATCGAACGTCCACACCAGGTCGCTTTCGGACCATGCGCCGGCATCTTCGCTGTACAGCGCGTTGCGAACGGTCCATTCGCCCACGAAGCGCCCGAAACCGGCGAGTTCGGACGCGATCTCCAGGGCTGGCCCGTCGGCGAGGAGACTCCGGTGCATACTCACGCGCACAATCTATCCACCGGCACGGACAGTCCGAACGCAGACGCACTGCGATCACCCGGGCGCCCCGATCGCCTGAGGCGTGGGGAGCCTGATGCTCCGAGGACCTCGAGACCGAGCAGCCGGCCGTGGAGATCGACGTCCCCGGCCGTGCCGACATGCCGCCGGGGTCAGGGTGACGCGTCGCCGGAGATCCCCTGGCAGATCCCGTTGGCGCGTGCCAGCTCCTCATCGACGATGAGGCCGTCCCGCGTGACTGTCGGCGTCGCATCGTTGCCCACGATGGCGTACGCGTCGGCGCGGATCGCGTAGTCCTTCGAAGTGACCGGGTCATTCGTCTCGAAATAGGCGTGCCAGGCGGCGTCGATGAGGATGCACCGGTAGATGCCGCTCGCGTTGTCGGCTTCGCTGAAGTCTCCGACGCCGAATGGCTCGGTGTGGGGGAGGTCGTCCCAGTCGGGCCACGAGTAACCCGGCGGCAGCGGTTCGGGCCACTCCGCGATCGCCGCCGCGTACTCGATGGCCTCGCGGTCGGATCCATGCCAGTCCAGCGCCGCTCGGGCGACGATGGTGGTGACGCAGTCGCCGGGCTCGCCGTCGGGCGCGGTGACGGCGAGGTCGATCTCGCGCAGCGATGTCCAGACGGCGGGCATCGGGTTGCCCTCGATGCGCCACGTGTACGTCTGTTCAGACGTTGGGAACGGCCCGAGCTCCACGTCTGTTCCGTCGTCGAGGCATTCGCCGTCCTCTCGTGGATGGAGCGAGCCGCTCGCGGTGAGTTCATCGTGCGGCGTCACCAGGTACACGACCTGAGCCGTCATCGAGTCGCCGTCGACGCGAACGACGACCCGACCCTTCGTGGAGCCATCCGGCGATTCGAAGGTGCCGAACGCCTCCGCATCCGCGGTGGGCACCGGCGCCTCGAGGGCGGTGGGGCCGGCATCCGGCGTCGGCACGCCCGTGGTGACGGGCGGCGCCGTCCTGCCGAAGCCCGCGATGGTCGGAACTGCGGCGACGACCACCGCGACCGCGGCGACCGCGATCGCCGATGCCGCCCAGGCACGGACGTGTGTGGCGCGCCGCGGTCGCCGCGCGGTCGCGTTCGCGCTGCTGTCCTGGAGCCGGTGCAGATCGGTCTCGGCGCGCACGCTGAGGCGTTCGCGCGGCTCGCGGGAGTACGGGCTGGATGCTTCCAGCAGTCGTTCCAGCTCGCTGTCAGTGATCATCCGTCTGCCCCACCGTCATCATCTGATCCCACGCGTCGCGGTCTTCCGGCGCCGGCCAGGCCGCTCGAAGCGCCGCCTTCGCCCGGCTGATCCGCTTCCACACCGCACGCTCCGAGCAGCCGAGCACCACGCCGACGTCGGCGGCGCTCAGCCGATCCCAGTACGTGAGCTGCAGAACCTCCTGCTGTGCGGGCGGAAGGGTCGCGAGCAGCCCGAGCAGCACATCGACGTCGTCGTCGTCATCACGGGCTGCGAAGACCACAGCATCCCGCACCGCGCGATGCTCGCGGGCCTGCCGACGCACGTCGGCCTTGCACAGGTTGTCTGCGGTGCGGAAGAGCCAGCCGACCGGATGCGGGTGGTGCGAGGGGAGCTTGCCGAGCGCGAGCTCGAATGTTGACGCGACGATGTCGTCAGCCGCTGCCGATCCCGCGCGTCTCACCACGAATCTCCTGAGATCGGAGTGGTGGGAGCGGAACAGCTCCTCGAACCCGTCGCGCATGGGACCCTTCCGCGTGCACCGGTGGGTCGATCGACCCTGTCACCTGTATATGCGCAGCGCGGCTACATCCTGACATCGCCGACGCGCCGGACGAAGTCCCGCATCAGCAGATTGACCTTCACCGGATCACGGGCCTGCGGCAGGTGTCCTGCACCCTCGATCACGACGAGCTCGCCGCCGGTGAGGTCGGCGACGATGGCGCTGCGCGCCGGGTTCTGACACCGGTCGAGTGAGCCGTTGATGACGAGTACCGGGCATCGCACGGCGGCGAGCACCTCACGCGCCGTGTCGGGAGCGTTCAGCAGGTACGGCGGCGAATCGTGCTCGAGCAGCATCATCTCGGCACCGGCGCCGAGCGACCACTCGAAGCAGTCCTCGCGCTGCTTGGTCGAGTGCGGCTCGGGGAACATCTGGCCCCAGAAGAAGCGCGAGAAGTCGGGCCAGTCGGCCGACCAGTGATGGCGGTTCTGCTTCTGCCATCCCTCGTACTCGTCGCGGACCTCGTCGAAGTCGAAAGCGATGCGGTGGGGGAGCGGGTCGGTGAGGAGCATCCCCGGATTGATCGCGCACACGCCGAGCACACGGTCCGGGCGCTCCGCGGCCATCAGCAGGGCGTGTCCGGCGCCGGTGCAGACCCCGGCGATGACGGCACGGTCAGCCTCGACGGCATCCAGCACCGCCCACTCGTCGTCGAGCAGGTCGCGATCGGCCATCTGCTCGGGCACGCTCGGCTTCGCACTGAGGCCGTTGCCGCGCGGGTCGCTCACGACGACGCGGAAGTGTCGAGCGAGGAACGGGATCTGCGCCTTCCAGGCGCGACTGTGGATGATGACGTCGGGCATGAGCAGGTAGATCGTCGGCTCGCCGTCGCCGTACACCTCGTAGTGCACGTCGAGCCCGTCACGGCTGACGAACCCGCTCACGGTCGGTTCGAGTGCGCGCATCAGATCAGCTCCGCGAGCATCGCGGCGGCGCGGGCCGCGCCGTCGGTCTCCACCGGCCGGTAGTCGATCTCGCGCGCGACCTCGGCCACGAGTGCGGCTGCGAGCGCCTCGGGATCGCGCAGCTCCTCGTAGCGGATGCGGCGGCCGGCGCCGTAGCGCTCGAGGCGATGCCTCACGTGGAAGTTCTGCTCGAAGTGATTCTCGAGAGGCACGTAGAGGAACGGGCGGCGTGCGGCGGTGAGCTCCATGCACGTGGTGAGCCCACCCTGCGCGATCGCCACGTCGCACGCGGCGAGGGTGCGGTAGAGGTCGGGCACGAAGCCGCGCACCTTCGTGCCGGCGCGGCGGGGGAGGGTCGACGGATCGATCCGCGGACCGGTGACGACGAGGAATCGCAGCTCGGGGAGACGTCGTCGTGCGGCCGGGATCGCGCCCATCACCCGGCGGAGCAGTGCGGCGCCGACGCCGGAACCGCCGACGGTGACGACGCAGAGGATGTCGTCGGGTCGATAGCCGAGGCGCTCCCGCGCGGCGAGCCGCTCTTCGTCGGTCGGCGGGGTGAAGCCGGTGACGTATCCCGCGAATTCGTAGTTGGCGACGGTCCACTCGCGGATGTCGGGGAGCCCGACGCCGAACGACGCATCGACGACGTCGTCGGGGCTTCCCACGAAGATCGACGCATCCCGCAGGCGCCGGTACCGCGCGCGCTGATCGAGCATCTCGGCGTTGTAGTCGGCGGTGAGCTCGGCCTCCGCCTCCCCGCCGGCGGGCATGGGCAACCAGCCGACGAAGTCGGTGAGCCAGGCGAATGCGAATCGCTTGAGCTCGGGGTTCTCATGGAGGAAGTAGTCGACGTCCCACGCTTCGTCGCCGATGACGAGGTCGTAGTACGTGTCGTCCACCACGTCGTTGAACACGAGGAAGTTGTGCACGAGGATCTCGTCCATGCGCCTGATCGCCTGGAAGGCGTGCAGGTCGTGATCGGCCGCTTCGTCTTCGATGTGGGCCGATTCGTTCGCCAGAGACGAGGATGCCGGATGCACGGCCTCACCGGCATCCGTCAGCACCCGCGTGACCGGATGCTGCGCCAGCCAGTCGATCTGCAGGTCGGGATGCAGGGCCCGCAGCTCCTGCGCGATGGCGACGTCTCGACGGGCGTGGCCCAGGCCGATCGGGGAGGAGAGGAACAGTGCGCGCCTCGGCCGGCTCTGCGCCCTGACCCAGGTGCGACTCCGTGACATCGCTGCCATGGCCCCAGTGTCCTCTCCTCCGCGCGTGCTGTCAGGTGCAGGTGCCGGTGGCGCTGCCTTCAGGGCCGCGCTTCGAGGACGCGGTTGAACGGCGTCTCGGCGACGCTGCGGAACCGGGTGAACCCGCCGGCGGCGGTGACGTCGCGGATCCGCGCGGGCCCGGCCTGGGTTCCGAGCGCGAGCCCCACGTCCTGCGACAGCGAGGCGGGCGTGCACAGGAGCGTCGAGAAGCCGTAGTAGGCGCGCCCGACCGGGTTGAGGTTGTCTTCGACGTGGTCGCCGGCCATCGGCTCGACGATCATCCAGGTGCCGTCATCGGCGATGGCTTCGCGCACGCGCCGGGCCGCGCCGACCGGATCCCCCATGTCGTGGAGCGAGTCGAACATCGCGACGAGGTCGTAGCCGTGTCCGGCGAACTCCTGCGCCGATGCGTTCTCGAACGTGACCCGGTCGGCGACTCCCGCCTCCGCGGCGCGGGCGCGCGCCGTCTCGATCGAGGCGGCGTGGTAGTCGGAGCCGACGAAGCGGGAGTTCGGGAAGGCCTGCGCGAGGAGGATGGTGGATGCCCCGTGGCCGCAGCCGACGTCGGCGACGAGTGCGCCGCGTTCGAGCTTCTCCTGCACGCCGTCGAGCGCCGGAATCCATGAGGCGACGAGGTTCGCGTTGTAGCTCGGCCGGAAGAACCGCTCGCACCCGATGTGCACGTCGGTGTCGTGCTGGTGCCAGCCGAAGCCCGCTCCACTGCGCGCCGCTTCGACGATGTGGTCGGTGTCGTGCACGGTGCCGAGAGCGATCTGGAAGAATCCGGGCAGGAACGCCGGGCTGTCGGCATCCGTCATCGCCA
Source organism: Microbacterium terrae (assembly GCF_017831975.1). Lineage (NCBI taxonomy): Bacteria > Bacillati > Actinomycetota > Actinomycetes > Micrococcales > Microbacteriaceae > Microbacterium > Microbacterium terrae. Next base: position 1,121,857 of record NZ_JAFDSS010000001.1, read on the forward strand.
GCGCGTACTCCGCGGGGAGCGTGTAGCGCCGCGTCGTCGTGTCGTAGGTGACGTAGCCGCCCGCGGCCTGGGCGTTCAGCCATTCGCGCGCGTACGGCTCGGCCGTCTGCGTGCGTTCGGCCAGCTGAGCGGGTGTCGTCGGTCCGTGCGCCGCGAGGTCGCGGTAATAGCCGAGCTTGTCGCCGAGCACGACCAGCGCGGCGTTGAGCGTCGCCCCGACCTCGTCGACGGCGCGGAAGACGAAGCTCATCAGCTTGTCCGTGTCGATCGCGAGAGGTGCAGGATCGGTGGCGGGGGTGGGATCGGTTGCGAGAGACATCGTGTGCTCCTTCGTCGGTGATGCTTCGACGTTAGGAAGGGGACGGATGCCGTCGCGTCCGGGGACCCCCCTGGTCTCGGCGCCGGTTCTAGACTCGGGGCATGCTGGTGGGGCGCCAGGCCGAGCAGCAGGCGATCGGACGGCTCGCGGCGGCCGCTCGCCTGGGGGCGAGCGGCGTGCTCGCGGTCACCGGTGAGGCGGGGGTCGGCAAGAGCGCCCTGCTCGAGCAGGCTGTCTCGTCGTTCGTCGACATGCGCATCCTCCGCGCGCGGGGTGCGGAGGCCGAGAGCGAGATCCCGTTCGCGATGCTGTCGCAGCTGCTGCGCCCCGCGCTCGCCGAGATCGACGCGATCCCACCCGCGCAGGCGGCTGCGCTGGCGACCGCGCTGGCGCTGCGCGGTCGTGGCGAGTCGGCTGCGCCGACGGTGCCGAACGAGGTGACCGCGCCCGCCGTCCACACTGCGCAGACCGACAGGTTCGCGATCGGTGCCGGTGTGCTCAGCCTGATCTGCCGATACGCCGAGGGCGGGGCAGTGGCGGTCGTGGTCGACGATCTGCAGTTCGCGGATGCGCCGTCGGTGAGCGCCCTGGTGTTCGCGGCGCGGCGACTCTCTGCCGACGCGGTGATCGTGCTGCTCGGGGTGCGCAGCCCCGAAGGCGACCGGAGCGTCGAGGGGCTGCCCGGGCTCGCGCTCGGCGGGCTCGACCTGGAGTCTGCCCGCGAGCTGCTCGCGGGCAGTGGCGTGATCGGCGACGGCGTCGCGGCCCTCCACCGGGCGACGGGCGGCAATCCTCTCGCGATGATCGAGCTCTCTGGAACGGGTGCGGTGCCGGGGGCGGTCGATGACGGACTGCCCCTGCACCTGCCGCGGACGCTCGCGGATGCGTTCGGCCGGCGCATCGCGCTGCTCGACGATCCGGCGCGCGATGTGCTGCTCGTGGCAGCGGTCTGCGGGCGCGACCTCGGCATCGTGGCACGGGCGTGCCACGAGCTCGGACTCGACCCGGGCCGTCTCGCTGCCGCGGAGACGGTCGGGCTGGTGACGGTTCACGGTGGCACCGTCGAGTTCGGGCATCCGCTCATGCGGGCCGCGGCGTACTCCGCGGCTCCCATGCCGAGGCGTCGGGCCGCCCACCGCGCGGCTGCCGCAGTGCTTCCTGCGGGCGACGTCGATCGCCGCGCGTGGCACCTGTCGGAGGCGGAGTGGGGCCCGGACGCGTCCGTTGCGGACCTTCTCGTCGAGGCGGGGGAGCGGGCCGTCGCGCGCGCTGCGTACGCGACGGCGTCCGCGGCGTTCGAGCGAGCCGCGCGGAGGAGCCCCGACGACGCGCAGCGGCAGGAGCGGCTGATCCGGTCGGCCGACTGCGCCTGGCTCGCCGGGCGCGGCGAGGAGGCGACCGCCCTGCTCGATGAGGCCGACCCTGCCGGCGGCGACGGCGCGGTGGACCTGCGCGGAGTCGAACTTCGCGCATCCATCGCCGCGCGATCGGGCTCGGTGCTCGCCGCGCGCGACGAGCTCCTCATCGCCGCCGACGCCCTGTCTGCTGCCGGCCGCGTCGACGACGCCGCGATCGCGCTGGCCGACGCGGTGCATGCCGGGTTCTACCTCGGCGACGCGCGCACGGCGCTGGGCCTCGCCGATCGCCTCGCGACGATTCAGCCCCTCCTCGTCGACCCGCGTGCCCGTGCACTCGGCCTGATGGCGACCGGCATGGCTGGTGTGCTCGCCGGCCGCGGGGGAACGGACGAGATCCGCGCGGCCGCGCCGCTGCTGGAGGATGCACGATTCCACCGTGATCCGCGACGGCTGTCCTGGCTCCTGCTCGTGCCGCTGTTCCTCCGCGAGACGGGTGGCGGCGCGAGGCTGCGGGAGCTCGTCGCCGAAGTCCGCGACGAGGCCGGGATCGGCGCCCTCCCCGCCGTGCTCTTCCACGTCGCCCGCGACGAGTCGACGACGGGCGACTCCTGGGCTCGAGCCGAGGCCGATTACGGCGAGTCGATCCGGCTCGCCGCCGAGACGGGGCAGACCACCGAACTCGCGATGTCGCTCGCCGGACTCGCGTGGCTGGAGTCTCGGGCCGGTCGAGAGGAGTCGTGTCGCTCGCACGCGGCTCGAGCGCTCGAGCTGTGTCGTGGCCGCGACATCCGTATCGGCGAGATCTGGGTCGGGCACGCGCTGGGCGACCTGGATCTGGCGCTCGGGCGCACCGAGAGCGCGCTCGCGCGCTTCGTCGACCTCCTGGCGCTCCTGGAGCGGCTCGGACTCGACGACGTCGACCTCGATCCCACGCCTGAGGTCGCCGACGCCCTCATGAGGACTGGGCGGCATGATGAAGCAGCCGCAGCCGCGGCATCCTTCGTCCCGCGCGCCGACGCGAAGGGGCAGCCGTGGGCGCGTGCGCGCGCCGCGCGCGCGGCCGGCATCGCGGCGGCGGACGACGCTTTCGACGGCTGGTTCGACGCGGCGCTCGAGCTGCATCGCGACACCCCCGATCGCTTCGAGACCGCCCGCACACGCCTCTCCTACGGAGAGCGGCTGCGCCGCGTCGGGCGGAGGGTGGATGCACGCGAACAGCTGCGTGCGGCGATGGACGTGTTCTCTGTTCTCGGCGCGACGGTGTGGGCGGATCACGCGGCGGTCGAGCTGACCGCGACGGGAGAGCACGTGAGGTCGAGGACGGCGGATCCGCTGTCGATGCTCACTCCGCAGGAGCTGCAGGTCAGCATCCTCCTCGCCGACGGGCGGACCACACGCGAAGCCGCTGCCGCTCTGTTCCTCAGTCCGAAGACGGTGGAGTACCACCTGCGAAAGGTCTACACGAAGCTCGGGATCGGGTCGCGGGCGGAGCTCACCGCGCTGATCCCGCACTGATCCTGCGCCCCGTCCACGTTCCGGGGTCGTCGCACGCACCGGGTGGCGGCGGCCGTGTGCTCGGCGCTCTCGCGTGCGTGTGTCGGATGGCGGGCCTACGCTCGGGGATCGTGGAAGTTCCTCGCGCGCTTGCGGAGCTGTCCGAGCGGCTCGCCGCCCGGATCGCCGGTCTCGATGACGCGCTCGCGCAGCTGCGGGCGGAGCGGGCGGCGGATTCGGCAGACGACGAGCACGACCCCGAGGGCGTGACCCTCTCGAGCGAGTGGTCGCGGGTGGCGGGTCTGCGCAGCGACGCCGAGGGGGAGCAGGCATCGGTCGACGCCGCGCTCGCGCGGGTCGCGGCTGGCACTTACGGCACGTGCGTGGACTGCGGCGAGAGGATTCCGCCGGCGCGACTGGCGGCGCGACCGACGGCGTCGAGGTGCGTGGCCTGCGCGGAGCAGCGCGGCTTCTGACGGATGCTGTCGCGCACGTTGCGGAGCGCGGGTTCCAGGTGCGGGTGGGTGAACAGGTAGCCGGCATCGGCCAGAGCACCGGGAAGCACCCAGCGACTCTTGAGCACCAGCTCGGGCTCGGTGCGCAGCGCCCACATCGCCGGCTCGAGCATCCAGCGGGCCACCGGCAGTCCGAACGGCATCCCGACCGCCTGTCGCAGGGTGCGCATGAGCGTGCGGTTGTCGGTCGGATGAGGCGCGGCGATGTTGACGGCACCGCTCAGACGTTCATCGTCGCGGATGAAGCGGATCGCACCGACCACGTCGTCGATGTGCACCCAGCTGAACCTCTGCCGACCGTGCGTCCGATGGCCGGTCGCGCGGAGTGCGCCGGTCGGGTGCGTGCCGATCCCGCGGTAGCGACGGTGCGGCGGGCACCAGCCGTCGAACTGCGTGCCGCCGAGGCCAACGCGGGCGAGGGCGAACAGCATCCTGGTCGCCGGGCCGTCTCCGAGCACGATCGCCATCCGCAGCGCGACCCGCCGGGTATGCGGGAGTGCGCCCGCGAAGAGCTCGCGCTCCCACGACGTGGCGACGTCGACCGAGAACCCGTCGCCGACGACTCCGGTCGCCTCGGTGTTGGGCCGGTCGGTCGTGTGGCGGTAGATCGTCGCGGTCGAGGCGTTCATCCACACGCGCGGGGGTCGCGCGGCAGCGGCGACGGCGTCGTGCAGGGCCCGAGTGGTGTCGATGCGAGAGGAGAGGATCTCGTCGCGGTTGCGGTCGGTGTAGCGGCGATTCACCGAGACTCCGGCGAAGTTGAGCAGTACGTCGGCGCCGTCGACCGCCTGACGGAGGGCTTCGGGGTCGTCCCACCCGATCGGGGCGTTGCGACCGATACGGCGGATCTCGTACCCGTCGGACTCGAACGCCGCCGAGACCGCCTGCCCGACGAATCCGCTCGCGCCCGCGATGACGGCCACTGGAGGGGCTGGGGTGTTCATGGGCTTGAGTCTACGCTTGTTCTGAACATGTTCAGAAATTCGGCCCTCGAGCCGGAGACGCGGGTCGGATCTGCGCGCTGACCCGTGCGCTCCGACATCGCAGTCTGTGGTGACGCGGGTGATGGATGCGGTGCGTGACAAGACGATGTTCGCGAGCCGATCCTCTCTCGGTCGGCGCGAAGCGCCGAGTGTCGGAGGTATGTTCTAGTCTTTCCGTATGTTCCTCGATCCGTCAGACCTCCCCGACGACGTGACGTCGTCGAGCGAGTCGCGGCATTCGGGTAACGACGACTGGGGCACCGGTGAAGCCTTCGAACCACTCGATGACCTGAGTCTTGTGACGGAAGTCGCCGACATGATGGCCGTGTTCGCAGCCGAGCGGTTCGTGCGCATCGACGCGATGCGCCGCTCTGCGGTCGCGGATGCCGCGCGCTACGGCGGAGCATGTGTGGAGATCGTCGAGCGCTCGGTGCGGCTCGAACTGGCTGCGGCGCTGCGGCTGACGGAATCCACCGCCGCCCGCCTGCTGCACCTCGCGGAGGCACTGGTCGGTCGCTACCGCATCGCGCTCGAGTCTCTCTGGGGTGCCCGAATGACGGACCGCCACGCGGAAGCGATCGTCGATGCATTCGAACAGCGGGAGGAGAGATTACGCGACGAGCTGCTGCCCGTCGCTGTGTGCTTGGCCGAGAAGCTCCCGCTCGGCTCGTTCCGTCGCGCTCTTCGCAAGCTGATCGAGGCGGAGTCCGAGGCAACGCTTGCCGAGCGATTCGCGTCGGCCATCACGAGGAGGCGTGTCGTCGTCGACCAGCCTGAGGAGGGAATGGCATGGCTCCACGCGCTCGTGCCCGCGGTCGAGGCGCAGGCGAGCAGTGCGCGGCTGACGGCGATGGCGAAGGTGTTCGCAGCTGATCCCGCCGAGACGCGCACACTCGACCAGATTCGTGCCGACATCCTGTGCGATCTGCTCGTTGAAGGCGACACCGCGATCCATCCCGACGGCGCGCGCGGAATCCGCGCGACAGTCTCGGTCACGGTGCCTGTGCTCGCGCTGCTCGACGCAGAAGCGGGCGAACGCACACGCGCGGACGGCGGCGCAGAATCTGCTGCTGGCGTCGCGCGTGCCGATGGCGTCGTCGCGCGTACTGTCGGCGCAGACCGTGCGGGCGCCGCGGAAGCAGGTGATCGCATCGAGAGCGATCGGCGCATCGGCGACTCGACGTCCGGAGGTGCCCGGCGAGCCCTGTCGTCCGCGTGGGTGGAAGGGCTCGGTCCCATCCCGATCGATGTGGCTCGTGACCTGTGTGCGGGCGCGGATGGGTGGATGCGTGTGCTCACCCATCCGGAGACGGGCGTGGTGCTCTCCGTGGGTCGCACGCAGTACGCACCGCCGCCGGCCATGAGGCGACTCGCAAAGTGGCGGGCAGATCGATGTATGGCACCCGGGTGCGGCATTCCGGCGGCGCGCTGCGAACTCGACCACACGATCGCGTGGGAGCACGGCGGTGAGACCTCGCTCGATAACCTCGCACCCCTGTGCAAGGGGCATCACACCGTCAAACATCATGGCGGGTGGACGGTGAAGCAGGTCGATGGCGCTGGTGCGATCGAGTGGACCTCGCCCCATGGGCGACGTTACGTCGTCGAGCCGGAGCGGCGGGTGCCGATGTTCCGGCCGTCACGGGAGCCAGCGCCCTTCTGATCGAGGCGCTCGAGCCGACCGGGATGCCGCGGCAGCGGGCCCTCGAAAGCGAGCAGTGAGCGTCGCGCTCCCTGGTTCGCTGGTGCGCTACCGCGTGCCGAGCGTGGCTTCACCCAGCGCGGCCTCAAGCGTCACCGGTTCGGCGCCGCGGTGGGCGACCCCCTCGGCGATCGGCGCATCCGTCCCGAGAGATCGGAGGTAGCCACGGAGACGAAGTCGGCGCTGGTGCGCAAAGGAGATCCGACCGGCTCGCCAACGCTCGAAATGCTCCGATTCAAGCTCGAACCACGTCGTCACGCGCTCGGGTGTCGCTTCGAAGCCCAAGCTCTTCGTGAAGTCGCGCACGGCGGCCGTCGCGGCACCGGTGTGATCGAACAGCGTGTCGTCGAGATCGAATCCGACCGCTCGCCACGAACTCACGTCAGAGCCCCGCCCACGCACCCTCGATCGGCAGATCGCGTCCCACGATGCGGCACGCGGCGCGATGGCCGGAGCACATCGCGGCGGTGACGGTCGCCGGATCGTCGGTCCAGGTGGCCTCTCCGGCGAGATGGAGCACGCCGCCGATCGGGGTCGCGAGGGTGTCGTGGTCGGCGGTCGATGAACCGGGCACCATGTAGGCGTACGAACCGTGCGAGAGCGGGTCGTCCTGCCAGTCGGTCACGTGCACCCGGGTCGGGCGCTGCACCCTGTCGCCGTAGAGGCGGCGCAGCTGCACGAGGATCGAGTCGACGATCTCGTCCTCGCTCCAGTCTCGCGTCGCCTCGGCAGCCGGGCCCGCCGCGAACGTCAGCAGCGTCGGCGCCTCGTGCAGGGTGGTGAGGTCGTACCAGGAGTGCCACCACCGCCCCTCCTCGCCCTGCTGGCGGATCGCGTAGACGCCGTCGTCCCAGAACTTCGTGCCGAACCGCAGGAACACCTTCTCGAAAGCGTTCATCGTGAGCCTGCTCAGCGCACCGGCCACAGGTTCGGGGACTGGGGGATCGATGACGAAGTCGTCGGACTGCAACACGCCGACGGGAACCGTGACGACGGCGTCGGCCGCGGTGAAGGTGCCGTGGTCGGTCACGACCGTGACGCCGTCGTGCGACCAGCGCACCTGCGAGACGATGTGGATGAGACGGACGTCGAGTCCGCCCGCGAGACGCCGAGGAAGCCGGTCGTACCCGTCGGGGAAGACCACCTCGTCGCCGTCGATCACGTCGTCGTCGAGCCCGTGCGCCGCGAGATCGTCGATCCAGGCGCCGTACTGCTCCTCCGACCGGTGCTCGAGATACTCGCGCACGCGTTCGGCGCGCTCGTCGTCCCACCCTTGGGCGGCGAGGGCGGCCTCGGTCACGTCGCGGTACGAGTCGGATGCTGCGGACTCCGCGATGATTGGGAGCAGCGCCGCATCGACAGTGTGGATGTCGTCGATGAAGCCCTGAGCCTCAACGTCGCTGAGACGCACGCCGTCGGGTCCGTAGTAGGCGATCGGCCTGCTGTCGGGCTGATACCCGCCGACGGTGAACTCGACGGTCGGCATGCCGAGCGCCTCGGCCGCTGCAGCGACGGGGTTGTCGGTGATCCCGTGGATCCACGATGCGCCGAGGTCGGTGGTCAGACCGAACCGGCGGTCGGTCGACACGCGGCCGCCGACGCGATCGCGGGCCTCGAGCACCACGACGCGCCTTCCGGCGCCCGCGAGCAGGCGCGCGGCGGTGAGCCCCGAGACTCCGGCGCCCACCACGATCGTGTCGAAGGTCTCCATGGGATCAGACCGCCGCACGCTCGTGAAGCGCGGATTCGAGGGAGGTGCCGTTGATGTCGAGGTAGAGCCGCTGCTCGGTGACGGACAGCGTCATATCGTTGCGGCGCTCGATCGAGGCGGCGCCGCGGTCGACGAAGCCGGCGTCGAAGCTGCGCACCGGGATGTTCTCGGCCCGATGAATGCGCTTGCCCTGCCAGGGGGCGACGACCTTCGCCGGGTCGCGGTGTGTGTAGACGGCGGTGCGTGCCGCCTGCATGCTCCCGGAGTGCAGGCGCGCGGCATCCGGCGCCCCCACCTCGATCCAGGCCTGGAGGGACCCCGTGAGATCGCGCACCAGCACGGCCGGCTCATCCGTCGCCGAGATGCCCTCGCTGAACGCGATGCCTTCTTCGTACTCGAGGCAGTAGGCCAGCACTCGCGTCAGCATGAACGCGTCGGTCTCGGACGGATGACGCGCCACGCGGAGCGTCAGCTCCTCGTAGACTCCGCGGTCGACGTCGGCCAGATTCACCGTGAAGGTGTGGATAGTCGCTCCTGCTGCCACAGCGATCGAGCCTACGCGGTCCGGCCCCACTCCAGAACGCGGGTGCCGATGAGCGTGAGCCAGCGAGACGGCTCGCCCTCGGCCACGTCGACGTCGAACCAGGTGCGGCCGGCGAGCGGAGCGGTCTGCAGCCAGGTGCCGTCCGGCTGCCGCGCGGCGCGCACAGCATCGAACGCGTCGGCGAGACGCGGGTCGGGCTGCGAGCCCTCGTGGAGGGCGACGTCGCGGAAGTGGTCGAGCGCCGTGAGCGCACTGTATCGATGCCGGTTCGGGTAGACGAACCGCGTGACGAAGTCGCCGACCTGCTCACCGTTCGACGCCCGGAACATCAGACGCCGCGACAGCAGATACTCCTCGCCGCCGTGACGGGCATCGCGCAGCGACGTGTCACCGGTGAGCTTCTCGTAGGCGAGCATGCCGCGTACGGCATTGAGCGTGGAATGGAACGACGAACGCACCGAATCTCCCTCCTCGGCCTCGCAGTTCCAACCGCCGTCGGCAAGGCGATGGGCCGGGAACCACGAGGCGAGCTCCGAGACGTCGGCACCGAGCCAGGCACCGGCCGCGAGGGTGTACGAGTTGATGCACACGTCGACTTCGCCGCCCCAGTACGGAAGATCGTCGTAGTCCCATCGGCTGTTCGCGGCGAGCTTCTCGGCGGTGCCGGAGAGGACGGATACGTCGAGACCCCACTCGCGCAGATCCTTCAGCGCCCAGGTCGTGGCCACCCACGGCTGGCCGGGTTGCTCGGCCTCCGGGCTGCCGAAGAAGCCGGCGGGGAAGAACGAGCCACCGGCCCATTGGCCGTCGGCATCCTGTGCTGCCAGCAGCTTCGCCCCGAATCCCTCGACGGCGACGCGGGCGCGCGTCGCCTGCCAGACCTCCGCAGGGTCTCCGAGCAGATCGCGCTCGACCTGCCACCGGATCGCCGGGTCGGAATCGATGAGCCACGCGCGCACGGATGCGTCCATGGCAGGCAGGGTAGCCCGGCGGTCAGGCCTTGGGCCACTCGATGAGCAGCAGGCTCTGCTTCGTGTCGGCGAACTTCACCCAGCCGTCGCCGAAGAGATACGTCCAGCCGTACCCGTCCTCGTCGGGAGCGATCGCGGTGTCGGTGCTCTCGGTGACGATGAGCCCCTCGGGGCTCTCCTCGGCGCGCCAGCCGTTCGCGGCGAGTTCGTCCTGCGCGGCTGCCGCGGCGGTCTCGTCGATGGGAGCCCAGCCGAACTGCTGCACGTGGTCGCTCGCGACCTCGAGGTCGCCCCACTTGCACATGACGCCGCCGTCGACCTCGGTGGCGCCGATGCGGAACACGTCGGCCTGCGCGGTCCAGCCGATGTCGTCGAAGTTGGCGACGGCCGCGTCGCTGATGATCGTCTCGCACGTCGGATCGGCGTTCGCCGCCGGTTCGCCGGTCGGCTCCGCCGTCGGCTCCGCGGCGGGTGTGTCGACGGTGGGAGCGGTCGTCGGGGTCGACTCGGTCTCGGGGGCGGGCGAGGAGCACGCGCTCACGAGTGCGACGGTGCCGGCGAGGAGGAGTGCTGCGCCGATGCGGGTGAGGGGACGGTTCATAGCGGTCTTCCGGGTGGGGGGAGGGAAGTGCAGGGCGGGGGATCAGTCGGTGCGCAGGAGCGCGAGGTAGTCGTCGTGGAGGATGCCGTTGGTCGCGAGCGACGAGCGCGTCGAGATCGTGTCGACCCCGTCGATGTCGGTGAACCGACCGCCCGCCTCGCGCACGATCGGGACGAGGGCGGCGATGTCGTACTCCTTGACGCCGAACTCCGCCACGAACTCGAGACGACCTTCGGCGAGGAGCATGTACGGCCAGGCGTCGCCGTAGCCGCGGTCGCGCCAGACCGCGCGCGAGACGCGCAGCAGGTCGTCGACGCGGCCGACCATGTCCCACTGCTCGATGCTCTGGAAGCTGATGCTCGACGCGTCGAGGGTGTCGACGGCCGACACGGCGAGCCGGCGGCTGCCGCCCGACGGCGTGTTGGTCCAGGCGCCGAGTCCCTCGGCGGCCCACCAGCGGCGGCCGATGGCCGGCTGGCTTGCGACGCCGACGCGCGGCACGCCGTCGATCGACAGGGCGATCAGGGTCGTCCACATGGGGATGCCCTTGAGGTAGTTCGCGGTCCCGTCGATCGGGTCGATGATCCACTGCCGATTCGACTCGCCCGAAACTCCGAACTCCTCGCCGAAGACGCTGTCGTGCGGCCGCTCGGCTTCGAGGAGTGAGCGCAGAGCACGCTCGGTCGCGAGATCGGCCTCGGTCACGTGCGTCGCATCCGCCTTGGTGCTCACCTCGAGGTCGGCGGCGTCGAAGCGCGCCATCGCGGCCGCATCAGCGGCATCGGCGAGACGCAGGGCGAGTGCGAGATCGGCGGAGAGATCCTCCCCGAACGGCGCGTCGGACGGCGCGGGCGCGGTGGGGGAGGTCACGACACCAGGATATCCGGCGCACAGTGGCCTCGATTTCTCATTACCCAATCGTGATGGTAACGTTGATCCTCGTTCGCCACGGCGAATCGAAACGCACCTCTAGCTCAATCGGCAGAGCAACTGACTCTTAATCAGTGGGTTCAGGGTTCAAGTCCCTGGGGGTGCACTGCACCAGGAGAAGCGGTCCCGAGAGGGGCCGCTTCTCCTGTTTTCGCGGTGGTTCGGGCGGGGACGGTTGCCGTCAGGCGGCGTCTCCGACGAGGATCGCTGCGGCTTCGTCTGCGGCATCCGCGTCACGTGCATCGATCCGTGCGAGACGGCTGCGACCGATGACGAGCGTCGCGGCGGCGAGGATCACGGCGACGGCGGCGAACAGGTACGGGACCGTCGGGCCGAACGCGTGCCAGAGGAGCGCCGCGAGCGGGGGAGCGGCGGCTCCGCCGAGGAAGCGCACCGCCGAGTACGCCGAGGATGCCACCGCGCGCGGTTCGTCGGTAGCCTCCATGACCGACTCGGTCAGCACGGTGTTCATCACGCCGAGCAGCAGTCCGCCCACGACGATGAAGGCGACGAGCGCGGCAGGAGACCACACGAAGACGCCGGCGGCGATCAGGTCGGCCGCGAGCAGCGGCAGGACCGCGATCATCACGCCGGTGCGGGTGAAGCGGCGCAGGAGCAGTGGCGCCACCCACACGCTCGTGACGGCGAGCGCGACGCCCCATCCGAAGAACGTGAGGCCGATGCCGAGCGCGCCGAAGCCGAGGGGGAACGGCGAGAACGCCAGGAGCACGAAGAAGCCGATGTTGTAGAACAGCGCGGTGATCGCGAGGATCGCGAGCGTCGGGTGCCGCAGCGCACGCAGCGGCGCCGACAGCGGCGTGGGCGTGCGCTTCTCGTTCGGTGTGCGCAGCAGCACCAGCACCGCGACGAAGGCGATCGCCATGAGCGCGACGACGCCGAAGAAGGGGCCGCGCCAGCTCACCTCGCCGAGGATGCCGCCGAGCAGCGGGCCGATGGCGATGCCGAGTCCGAGCGCGGCCTCGTAGAGCACGATCGCCGCGCCGCTTCCGCCGCTCGCGGCGCCGACGATGGTCGCGAGCGCCGTCGAGATGAAGAGCGCGTTGCCGAGCCCCCACCCCGCGCGGAACCCGATGATCGCGTCGACCGAGCCGCTGAGCGCGCAGAGCAGGGCGAACACCACGATCAGCGCGAGTCCGATGAGCAGGGTGGCCTTCGCTCCGATGCGGCTCGAGATCCAGCTCGTGACGAGCATCGCGAGACCGGTCACGAGCAGGTAGCTCGTGAAGAGCAGCTCGGTCTGCACCGCGCTCGCCTCGAGCGACTCGGCGATCGCGGGCAGGATCGGGTCGACGAGACCGATCCCCATGAAGGCGACGACGCACGCGAAAGCGACGGCCCACACCTGCGAGGGTTGACGCCAGACGCTCGCACCCGTGGCCGCGCTCACTCGGCCACCTCCACGACGAGGGAGGTCTTGCGCGCGAGGACTCCGGCCGTGATGCGCAGCGCATCCCACTCAGTCGGTTCGAGGTCGTCGAAATGGGGCGAGAGCGCGGCGGTCAGTCGGAGCAGCCAGGTCTGCAGGGCCTCGAGGCCGAGGGGCGTCGCTGCGACCACGGAGGCGCGCGAGTCGGCGGCATCCGTCGCCTTCTCGACGAGCCCCGCCGCATGCATCTGCCGGACGAGGCGCGTCATGCCGGGCTGGGTCACCCGGCTGAGGCGCGCGAGCTCGCCGACGCGCAGCGCGCCGTGATCGCGGAGGATCGTGAGGGTGCGCCATTGCGCGGCGGGGGTGTCGCTCGTCGTCTCGAGCGCGGCGATGCGCGTGAGCGCGTGCGCGGCGACGATCAGGGTCTCGATGTCTTCGTCATGTGTCACGCGAAGAACATACCAGAGATATATATCATCGGTATCGAATCTGCCTCGATCGCGATTCGGTAACGAAACGCGTGTGCGACCGCGTCGACTTGACCAGACCGGCTCGGACTTCCTACATTGCAAATACCTGAATCAGATTTCAGGTTTTCCTTCCGGACACACGACCTTCCAATGGTGAAAGGCACGCGCATGCGGGTTACGAAGAAGTTGCTCCTGGGGTCCGTGGTCGCCACGGCCGCCCTCGTCCTGGCGGCGTGCGCGCCGCAGACCGACGCCCCGAGCGGGGGCGACTCCGGCGACGCCGGGCCCGCAGAGATCACTGTGGGAGTCGTCACGAGCGAGACGGGTCCGCTCGCCGGCTACGGCAAGCAGTACCTCGACGCCTTCCGGGCAGGCCTCGACTACGTCACCGACGGCACCGGCGAGGTGGGCGGAACCGCGATCACCGTCGAGTACCGCGATGACGCCGGCGACCCCGACAAGGCGGTCACCGTGGTCAAGGAGCTCATCGGCTCAGGCGTGAACATCATCGCCGGCACGGCATCGTCGGGCGTCGCGCTCGCCGTCGCCGAGCAGGCGGAGCAGAACGAGGTGCTCTACATCGCGGGCCCGGCGGCAGCCGACGCGATCACCGGCATTAACGACTACACGTTCCGCTCCGGACGCCAGAGTGCGCAGGACGTCGCTACCGCCGGAACCTTCCTCGACGACATCGAGGGCAAGAAGATCACCGTGTTCGCACAGGACACGGCGTTCGGACAGGGCAACGCCGCCGCCGTCGAGGCGATCCTCGGCGCGCAGGGCGCGACCGTCGACTCCGTGCTCGTCGCCGAAGACGTGACCGAGTTCACGCCGTTCGCGCAGCAGGTGCTCACCGGTGCCCCCGACCTGGTGTTCGTGGCGTGGGCCGGCGCGACCTCGGGAGCGATGTGGCAGGCGATGAGCCAGCAGGGCGTGCTCGACGCGATCCCCGTCGTCACCGGTCTCGGCGACGCCGCCACGTTCGGCGCCTACGGCGAGGCATCCGAGAAGATCGACTTCCTCAACCACTACTTCCCGGGCGCAGCCGACAACGAGGTGAACACCGCGATGATCGAGGCGATCGAGGCGGCTGGCGGCACGGCAGACCTGTTCAGCCCCGACGGCTTCAACGCGGCGATCATGATCGCCCACGCGGTCGAAGAGGGCCAGGGCGACGTCGATGCCATGGTCTCGGCCCTCGAGGGGTTCGAGTTCGAGGGTCCGAAGGGCACCATGACGGTGCGTGAAGGCGACCACGCGCTCCTGCAGGAGATGTACCAGGCGAAGCTCGTCGCCGACGGCGACTCGTTCGTGGCCGAGTTGGTCGACACCGTCGACGCCGACGCCGTCGCGCCGGCCGAGGCCCAGTGATCGGGCCGGTCTGACACACGATGAGCACCCCTCTCCCGTCCGCGCCCGAGGAACGGACCGCGCGCGGCGCGCGCCTGACGATCGACGGCCTCGGCCTGCGGATCGGCGGCGCGACCATCCTGAAGGACGTCGCCCTCGATGTCGCCGCGGGCTCGCTCGTGGGCGTCATCGGGCCGAACGGCGCCGGCAAGACCACGCTCTTCAACGCGGTCTCCGGGCTCGTCCGGCCGACGTCCGGGCGCATCGCCCTCGACGGACGCGACGTCACGACGGCGTCCGTGCCCGCACGGGCGCGGGCGGGACTGGGGCGCACCTTCCAGACCTCGAGCCTGTTCCCGCGCCTGAGCGTGCTCGAGAACGTCCGCCTGGCCGCACAGGTCGGCTACGGCGGCTCGGCGTCGCTGCTGCGGTTCCCCTCGCGGACGGATGCCGCCACCGAGGCGGCGCTCGCGCACCTCGACGCCGTGGGTCTCACCCACAAGGCGGCGACCGCCGCCGGCGACATCTCGCACGGCGACAAGCGCAAGCTCGAGATCGCGGTGCTGCTGGCGACGGATGCCCGCATCGTGCTCCTCGACGAGCCGATGGCGGGAGTCGCCTCCGGCGACGTCGCCGGCCTCGTCGAGAACATCCGCGCGATGCAGCGTGAGAAGGGATGCACCGTGCTCATGGTCGAGCACCACATCGACGTGCTCATGGGACTGGTCGAGAAGGTCGCCGTGATGTACTTCGGCAGCATCATCGCCTACGACACCCCGCAGCGCGTGATGGACGACCCGATCGTGCAGAGTGCGTACCTGGGCACCGGGACTGCGGCATGAGCGCGAAAGAGCCGATCCTGAGCATCGGCGGGCTCCGCTGCTCGATCGCAGGCCAGCAGGTGGTCGAAGACGTGACGTTCGATGTGCCCGCGACGGGCATCACCGCGGTACTCGGCCGCAACGGCGTGGGCAAGACCTCGACGCTGCGGGGCATCCTGGGCCTCATCGCGAGGCGGGGCGAAGTGATCTTCGCGGGCGAGCGTATCGATGCGCTTCCGACTCACCGCATCGTCCGCCGCGGTGTCGGCTACGTGCCCGAGGACCGGGAAGTGTTCGCGCGGCTCACCGTCGCCGAGAACCTCGCACTCGCCGAACGGCAGCGCAAACCGCGCCGTGACTTCGTCGATGCGCTCTTCCCCGACCTCGTGGCGCGCCGCGACCAGGCCGCCGGCACGCTTTCGGGCGGTCAGCAGCAGATGGTGTCGGTCGCGCGCGCCCTCCTCAACGACAACCGGCTGCTTCTGGTCGACGAGCCGACGAAGGGACTGGCGCCCAAGATCGTGACCGAAGTGGCCGATGCCCTCGCCGAGGCGTCGAAGACCGTGCCCATCCTGCTCGTGGAGCAGAACCTCGAGGTCGTGCGCCGCCTCGCCGACGAGGCGGTCGTGATCGGCGGCGGTCGCGTCGTGCACACCGGGAAGGCCGCCGACATCCTCGCCGACGACGATCTCACCCGGCGCCTCCTCGGCGTCCACGCGGAGGCCCACCGATGAGCACCCTCGTCCTCACCCTGATCATCGGCGTCGGTCTCGGCGCCCTGTACTTCCTCGTCGCGAGCGGCCTGAGCCTCATCTACGGGCTCATGCACGTGCTCAACTTCGCGCACGGCGCATTCCTCACCCTGAGCGCCTTCATCGGCTGGACTGTCGCGCAGGCGCTCGGCACCGACTCCTGGTGGTCGTTCCTGCTGTCGATCCTCGTCGGTGCGGCGGTGGGAGCGGTGTTCGCGACACTCACCGAGCTCGTCCTCATCCGGCCGCTGTACGAGCGGCACATCGAGCAGGTGCTCGTGACGGTCGGACTCTCGTTCGCCGCGGTCGCCCTGTTCGAGGGGATCTGGGGCACCGACCCCATCCACGTGTCGGGTCCGCAGTGGCTCACCCAGACGACCGATGTGCTGGGGGCGAACGTGCCCAACCGCTATTGGGTGCTCATCGTCGCCGCTGCGCTCGTGCTGATGGGGCTCGTGCTGTTCCTCCAGAAGACGCGCTACGGCATGATCATCCGTGCGGGGGTGGAGAACCGCGCGATGGTGACGGCGCTCGGCATCGACGTGCGACGCTCGTTCACCCTGGTTTTCGCGATCGGCGGGGCGGCCGCCGGCATCGGCGGGGTGCTCGCCATGCACGCCAGCACATACGTGTCGGCCCATCTCGGTGCCACCCTGCTGATCTTCGCGTTCATCGTGACCGTCGTCGGAGGCCTCGGCTCGCTCACGGGTGCGGCCATCGCCTCGGTGCTCGTCGCCGTGCTCCAGCAGGTGGCGAACACCTACCTCAACGGCACCGGCGACTTCATCGTCGTGATCCTCCTCGCCCTGGTGCTGCTGCTGCGGCCCTCCGGTCTCCTCGGGAAGAAGGCCTGACATGAAGCGCTTCGTCCCCGCCGGTCTCGGCATCGCCCTCGTGGTCTTCCTGGCGCTGCTGCCGATGCTGAACATCTCTCTTCCCGGCATCCTGCCGACGCCCACCTATCAGCCCGGCACCCTGGCACTGCTGTCGCTGTGCATGGTGTTCGCCGCGCTCGCGCTGTCGTACAACCTGCTGCTCGGCTCTGCCGGGATGCTCTCGTTCGGGCATGCGCTGTACTTCGGGGCGGGCGCCTACGGTCTCGGCATCGCGCTCGAGCACTTCGGGGTGCCGCTCTGGCCCGGTGTGCTCATCGCCCTCCTCGGCGGCATGGTCATCGCCGTCGTCACCGGCGCGGTGTCGATGCGCGTCTCGGGCATCCCGTTCGCGATGGTGACGCTCGCCTTCGCCCAGGCGGGCTCCGTGCTCGTCCGGCGCAACTCGCAGGTCACCGGCGGCGAGGAGGGGCTGAGCCTCGACACCTCGCAGGTGCCTGACGCGCTCGTCGGGGTCGTGAACACCCGCAACCTGTACTGGCTCACCCTCGCGGTGCTCGTCGTGGTCTACCTCGTCACCCTGTGGGTCGATCGGTCGCGCCTCGGCCACCTCGTCCGTGCGACGCGGGAGAACGAGCAGCGCGTGCAGGTGCTGGGGCTCCACCCGTACCGCGTGCGGCTGGTCGTCTTCGTGATCGCCGGCGTGCTCGCGAGCCTGGCAGGAATCGCGTACATGCTGCTGCAGTCCGGCACCGTGCCGCGCGCGGTATCGGCGGATCTCACGATCACCATCCTCGTGATGGTGGTGCTCGGTGGCGTCGGGTTCCGGTGGGGTGCCATCGTTGGCGGTGTGCTCTACACGCTCCTCGATCAGCGACTCACGGTGCTCGCGGGCTCCGAGGCCGTCGCCGGTCTTCCCGAGCTGCTCCGCGTGCCGCTGTCGGAGCCGCTCTTCATCCTCGGAGTGCTCTTCATCGTGGTGGTCATGTTCCTCCCCGGCGGCATCGCCGGGACCATCGACGCCTGGATGCGCCGCCGCCGCGGCGATCGCGCCCACGGGGCTCTGGATAGCCTCGACGACGTCGCCGTGCAGACGGATGCTCCGATCGAGGTGCGCACATGACGGCGGAGTTCGCCCTCGACGACGAGCCGCACACGGTCGGACGGTGGCTCACCGACCGGGCCGAGGGGAGCCCCGGGAGGATCGCGGTGGACGACCGCGGCGTCACCACCGACTACGCCGCGCTCGCGGCGCGGGCGGTCGAGCTCGCCGAGGGACTTCGCGCGGCGGGCTACGGCCCCGGCCACCGCATCGCCACGGTCTCGGGCAATTCCACCGACCACGTGGTGGCGTTCTTCGCGTGCGCGATGACAGGGGTCGCGTTCGTACCCCTGTCGTGGCGGCTCACGCCGCGCGAACTCGCCGACCTGCTCGTGCGAGCAGCTCCCGCCCTCGTACTCGTCGAGGACGACTACGCCGCGCTCGCCGGTGAGGCGCTGCCGGCCTGCAGCCCTGTCCCGACCGTGGCCGTCCTCGGCACGACGGGGGTCGAGGCATCCGTGCCGCGTGCGGCACAGCCGGTCGCCACCCGGCACGTGCGCGACGACGACCCGCTGCTGGTGATCTTCACATCGGGGAGCGAAGCGGCGCCGAAGGGCGTCGTGCTGACCCACGCGAACTGCTTCTGGAACAACCTCGCCCTCGCCCAGGCGCAGCCCCTCACCGCAGACGACGTGGTGCTGGCCATGCTGCCGCAGTTCCACGTCGCGGCCTGGAACTGCCAGCCGCTGCTCGCGTGGTGGACCGGCGCGGCCGTTGTGCTCGAGCGCACGTTCCAGCCCGAGCGCGCCCTGCAGCTCATCGAGGAGCGGGGCGTGACGGCGATGATGGGCGTGCCGACCCAGTACGCGCTGCTGGCCGCCGACCGGCGCTGGCCCGACGCCGACCTGGGTTCGCTCCGGGTCGCGCTCGTGGGCGGGGCCACCACCCCCGACGACGTGAGCGCGGCGTGGGAGCGGCGCGGCGTCGCCCTCACGCAGGGCTATGGGCTGACCGAGGCTGCGCCGAACGTGCTGTACCGCGGTCGTCCGTACCCGCACGTGACGACGGCGGTCGTGGAGCCCGATACGGGGCTGGCGCTCGAGGGGGAGGCGACGGGCGAGCTGTGGGTGCGGGGGCCGAGCGTGTTCGCCGGCTACCTCGGCGACGACGCCGCGACCGTGCGCGCGATGCGGGACGGGTGGCTGCGCACCGGTGACCTGGTGCACCGATCGGCCGACGGCCGGCACCGGGTGGTCGACCGGCTGAAGGACATCTTCATCTCGGGCGGCGAGAACGTCGCGCCCGCTGAGGTCGAGGCAGCACTCATGCTGCATCCGCTCATCGAGGCGGCCGCGGTCGTGGGCGCGCCCGACCCGGTCTGGGGCGAACGCGGCGTCGCCTTCGTCGTCGCCGCCCCGGGCGCACCGGTGTCGGTCGACGAGGTGCTGGCGCACGCGCGTCACAACCTCGCGGGGTACAAGGTGCCCGTGCACGTGGAGTTCGTCGAGGCGCTGCCGCGCTCGACGTTCGAGAAGCTCGCCCGATCGCGCCTGCGCGACCGGGCTCGCCGACTGAGGGAAGGGGTGACGGCATGAACGCCGAGGATCTGCTGGACGACGATGCCCCGCCGGTGTCGCCGGCGACAGGACGCCCACTCACCAAGCGCGGCGAGGCGACCCGCCGACGCCTGCTCGAGGCCGCCGAGGCGGTGTTCGCCGCCCAGGGCTACCACGAGGCATCCATCGTCAAGATCACCGAGGGTGCCGGCATCGGCCTCGGCACGTTCTACCTGTACTTCGACAGCAAGCAGTCGATCTTCGAGGCGCTCGTGCTCGACCTGAACCGTCGCGTCCGCCACTCGATGACCGAGGCGATGGTCGGCGCGGGGTCGCGGATCGAGGCCGAGCGCGCCGGATTCGCCGGCTTCTTCCGCTTCACCGCGCAGCATCCTGCGCTGTACCGCGTCGTGCGCGAGGCCGAGTTCGTCTCGCCCGAGGTCCTGCGGCTGCACTACACCCGCATCGTCGAGGGATACGAGGCCGGTCTCCGCTCCGCCCAGGACAGCGGCGACGTCGACCGGGCGCTCGACCCCGAGACGACCGCCTGGGCCCTCATGGGCATGGGTGAGCTCATCGGCATGCGGTTCCTCCTGTGGGAGCGCGGCGCCGACGGCCGGCCGCCCGCGCAGCTCGACCCGCGCGTGTTCGCGGGGATGACCCGCATCATCGACAACGCGCTCGCGCCGCGGGCCGAGGAGGACGACGCATGACCGATCAGGATCTCGCGGGGCGCCGTGCGCTCGTCACCGGCGGGGCGAGCGGCATCGGACGCGCCTGCGCTCACGAGTTCGCCGGTCGCGGCGCGCACGTGATCGTCGCGGACCTGAACGCGGATGCCGCGACCGCGGCGGCGTCCGAGATCGGCGGCGAGCCCTGGGTGGTCGACCTGTCCGACACCGCGGCGCTCGACGACCTCACGCTCGACGTCGACATCCTGGTCAACAATGCGGGCATCCAGCGCGTCGCGCCCATCCCCGAGTACGACCCCGACACCTTCCGGCTGCTGCTGCGGCTGATGCTCGAGTCGCCGTTCCTCCTCATCCGGGCCGCGCTGCCGAGCATGTACGAGCGCGGGTGGGGACGGGTCATCAACATCTCCAGTGCGCACGGGCTGCGTGCGAGCGCGTTCAAATCGGCCTACGTCGCGGCCAAGCACGGGCTCGAGGGACTCTCGAAGGTCACGGCGCTCGAGGGCGGCGCCCACGGGGTGACGAGCAACTGCATCAACCCCGCCTACGTGCGCACGCCGCTCGTTGAGAAGCAGATCGCCGATCAGGCGCTCGTGCACGGCATCCCCGAAGACGAGGTCGTCGAGAGGATCATGCTGACCGAGACGGCGGTGAAGCGCCTCGTCGAGGCCGACGAGGTCGCCTCGCTCGCCGGGTGGCTCGCCTCGGACAAGGCCGGCATGGTGACGGGGGCGTCCTACACGATGGACGGGGGATGGACCGCGCGATGACGACCCACGACTACCGCACGATCGATGTCGCCGTCGCGGGCGGCGACCTGCGGGTGGCGGTCTGGGATCCGACGGATGCCCGCACCGACGACGCCCTGCTCATCCACGGGGTCACCAGCTCGCACCTGGCCTGGCCGTTCGTGGTCGGCAGGCTCCCCGGCGTGCGGGCGATCGCGCCCGACCTGCGCGGGCGCGGGGCGAGCAGCGCGTTGGCGGGCCCCGCAGGGATGGCCGCGCACGCCGACGATCTGGCGGCCGCGCTCGACGCCCTCGGGATCGCGCGCGTCACCGTGGTCGGCCACTCCATGGGCGCGTTCGTCGCTGTGGTGTTCGCTCACCGGCACCCGGAGCGTGTGTCGCGGCTGGTGCTCGTCGACGGCGGTCTGCCCCTCGATGTGCCCCAGGGGGTCGACACCGATGCGCTGGTGGCGGGCATCCTGGGGCCGACCGCAGCGCGGCTGTCGATGCGGTTCGCGAACACGGGGGAGTACCTCGACTTCTGGCGAGCGCATCCGGCGTTCGCCGAGGCGTGGACGCCCGAGCTCGAGCGCTACCTCGCCTACGACCTCGTCGACGACGGTGCGGGGTCGCTCCGCCCGGCGACCAGCTACCGCACGACCGCGGAGGACACCGTCGACATGAACGCGGGCGCCGCGCTGCCGGAGGCGCTCGGAGCACTGGCGCATCCGACACGCCTGATGACTGTTCCGCGCGGGCTGCAGGACGAGCCTCCCGGACTGTACGCGCCGGCGCACCTCGAGCGCATGCTGGCCGCCCACCCGTCCGTCGTCCACCAGCGCGTCGACGGGCTCAACCACTACACGGTCGTGATGTCGGATGCCGGTGCCGACGTGGTGGCAGCCGTCGTGCGGGAAGAGCTCGATCGCGCCGCACTCCTCGCGTAGCCGGCGCATCCGACGCCGCTCCCGGGAGCCGGGGTTTCAACGTGCGGCGGCGATGCGGGTCGTCAACTGGTGGGCGTGAGCGAGCAGCGTGCGCCCGAGCTCGGGCAGACGGTCGGGGCCGAAGCGGAACTCCACGCCGGTGAGGCTCAGTGCCCACTGCGGGTGGCCTTCGCGGGTGAACACGGCGGCGCCCATTCCCCAGCTGCCCTCGACGATGAGGCCCGGGTTGGTGGCGTAGCCGCGCGCCTGGGTCTCGGCGAGTCGTCTGCGCAGTCGCGCCTCGCCGTGCGCGGCACCCCAGCGCTCGCCCAGCCCCGGGTGGCGGTCGAAGTAGGCGTCCACATCGTGGGGTGGCAGGAAGGCGAGGATCGCCAGCCCGGCGGACGCCACGCCGAGAGGGAAGCGCACCCCCTCGGACAGCACGAAGGAGCGGATGGGGAAGCTTCCCTCCTCGCGCAGGAGGCACACCGTCTCGTCACCGCGCCGCACCGAGAGGAACGCGCTCTCCTCGGTGCGCACGGCGAGTGAGCGGACGATGTCGCGCGCGATCGCCGTGATGTCGTAGCGGGACGCGGCCACTTGGCCGAGCAGATACAGCTCGGGCCCCGGCATCCACGTCGCCGTCTTCTCGTCGAGATCGACCAGCCCCTCCTGGCGGAGTGCGGTCAGGAGGCGGTGCACGGTGGGGCGCGTGAGATCCGACCGTCGTGCCGCCTCGGCGACGGTGAGCCCGCCGTCGCCCGCCGCGGTGACGAGCCGGAGCAGGAGCGCCGCGCGCGCCACCGACTGGGCCCCGGGAACGCTGCGCTTCGCGATGCTGTCCACGATATGGACGCTACGACGTCACTCATCCACATCGCAAGAGCGGACTGCGCGCCGACCCACGACCGGCGCAGGATGGACCTGAACACACGAGCGAAGGAGCATGCGTGATCGACAAGACCTGGGGGTCGGCAGCAGAGGCCGTCGCCGACATCCCCGACGGGGCATCGCTCGCGGTCGGCGGGTTCGGCCTGTCTGGCAACCCCATCGCCCTCATCGAGGCGCTGCTCGCTCAGGGCACTGCCGACCTCAGCGTCGTGAGCAACAACTGCGGCGTCGACGACTGGGGCCTCGGTGTGCTCCTCGGCGCCCGGCGCATCCGCAAGATGACCTCGTCGTACGTCGGCGAGAACAAGGAGTTCGAGCGGCAGTTCCTCTCGGGCGAACTCGAGCTCGAGCTCACCCCGCAGGGCACGCTCGCCGAGAAGCTGCGCGCCGGGGGCGCGGGGATCGCGGCCTTCTACACCCAGACGGGAGTGGGCACCCAGGTCGCCGAAGGCGGACTGCCGCGGCGCTACGCGCCCGACGGTACGGTCGCCGTCGCATCACCGGTGAAGGACGTCCGCAGCTTCGCGCCGACGGGCGAGCCGCGCGACTACGTGCTCGAAGAGGCGATCGTCACCGACTTCGCCCTCGTCCACGCCCTGCGCGGCGACCGCCACGGCAACCTCGTCTTCAACAAGGCGGCACGCAACTTCAACCCGCTCGCGGCCATGGCGGGGCGCATCTGCATCGCCCAGGTCGAGGAGCTCGTCGAACCCGGTGAGCTCGACCCCGACGGCATCCACCTGCCCGGAATCTACGTCCACCGTGTGGTGGAGGTCGGCACCGGCATCGAGAAGCGCATCGAGCGGCGCACCGTGCGTGCGGCGACGACGGACGGAAGCGAGGCCTGACATGGCGCTGGACCGCACGCAGATGGCCGAACGCGCGGCGCGCGAGCTCGCCGACGGCGCGTACGTCAACCTCGGCATCGGGCTGCCCACGCTCGTGCCCAATCATGTGCCCGACGGGGTGACCGTGGTGCTGCAGTCCGAGAACGGGATCCTCGGCGTCGGACCGTACCCGACCGAGGCGAATGTCGATCCCGACCTCATCAACGCCGGCAAGGAGACCGTCACCACGCTCGACGGCGCCGCGTACTTCGATTCGGCGACGAGCTTCGGCATGATCCGCGGCGGCAAGATCGACGCGGCGATCCTCGGTGCGATGCAGGTGTCGGCCGGGGGAGACCTCGCGAACTGGATGATCCCCGGCAAGATGGTGAAGGGGCCGGGTGGTGCGATGGACCTCGTGCACGGCGCCGCGAAGGTGATCGTGCTCATGGAGCACGTCGCGAAGGACGGCTCGGCGAAGATCGTCGACACCTGCTCGCTGCCGCTCACCGGACGCGGCGTGGTCGACCGCATCATCACCGACCTCGCGGTGATCGACGTCACCGCCGACGGCCTCGTCCTCGTCGAGGTGGCGCCCGGCGTCACCGTCGACGAGGTGGTCGCCGCAACCGAACCGCCGCTCATCGTGGCCGAAGAACTCAAGGGAACGACAGCATGAACTCCGACGACATCGTCATCGTCGCGGCGGCCCGCACGCCGCAGGGCAGGCTCAAGGGGCAGCTCGCCCCGCTCACCGCGGTGCAGCTCGGGAGCATCGCGATCCGCGGTGCGCTCGAGAAGGGCGGCATCCCCGCCGACGCCGTCGACGCGGTGCTCGTCGGCCAGGTGCTCGCCGCCGGCTCCGGACAGAACCCGGCGCGCCAGGCGGCCGTCGGTGCCGGCATCCCGTGGAGCGTGCACGCGGGATCCGTCAACAAGGTGTGCCTCTCCGGTCTCACTGCGATCATCGACGGCGCACGGATGCTGCGCACCGGCGACGCGACGGTCGTCGTCGCCGCCGGCATGGAGTCGATGACCCGGGCGCCGCACCTGCTCACCGGATCGCGTGCCGGCTGGACGTACGGCTCGGTCGAGGTGCTCGACCACATGGCCTACGACGGCCTGACCGACGCCTACGACGCCGAGTCGATGGGTGCGTCGACGGAGCGGCACAACGACCGCTTCGGCATCAGCCGCGCGGCGCAGGACGCTGTGGCGGCGAGGTCGCATCAGCGGGCTGCGGCCGCGCAGGAGGCCGGGGTGTTCGACGCCGAGATCGTACCCGTCGGGATCCCGCAGCGAAAAGGCGACCCGGTGGTCGTCACGGCCGACGAGGGAGTCCGCCCCGACACGACGGTGGACACGCTCGCGGCGCTCCGACCCGCATTCGCCGAGGGAGGGTCGATCACGGCCGGCAACTCGTCGCAGATCTCCGACGGCGCATCAGCGGTCGTGCTGACCACCCGCAGCCACGCCGATGAGAACGGCTGGCCTGTGCTGGCCGTCGTCGGCTCCTCCGGTCAGGTCGCCGGCCCCGACAACTCGCTCCACGCCCAGCCGGCGCGGGCCATCGAGAAGGCGCTAGCCAAGCAGGGGATCAGCGTGGACGCCCTCGACGTCGTCGAGATCAACGAGGCGTTCGGAGCCGTCGTCGCCCGCTCGCAGGCCGAGCTCGGACTCGACGACGACGTGGTCAATCCGCACGGCGGCGGAATCGCCATCGGCCACCCGATCGGCGCATCCGGAAACCGCCTCGTCGTGCACGCGGTGCACGAGCTCGTCCGCCGGGGCGGCGGCACGGCCGCCGTGGCGCTGTGCGGCGGGGGAGGTCAGGGCGACGCGCTCATCCTGACCCGCTGACCCGCGGGCGACGCATCCGTCTCTAACGGCGGATGCGTCGCTTCAGCAGCTTCTCCTCGCTCCCGTGGATGGGGGAGTCGGTGTCGATGACGCGTCCGCGCGAGGCGTTGCGCACGTCGACGATGGCGCCGATGGCGAGGGCGAGCGTGATGCCCCAGCTCAGCCAGCCGAGCGCGGCGCGCCACGTGAACGGCGCGTCGTCGCGGAGTCCGCGGAGAAGCGTCAGCCCTCCGGTGATCGCGGTGAGGATGCCGGTGCCGAAGACATACGAGCGCATTCGTCCACGCTAGCGCGGACGGCCGCGATTCGTCTCGCGCTAGCCTGGGGTTGCCTCGTCCCCGCCACCGTCAGGAGCCCCGTGACCCAGGCTGAACTCGTCGTCGTAGCGAATCGACTCCCTGTCGACAGGGTGGTCGGGCCGGAAGGCGAGCTTTCGTGGCGCCGGTCGCCCGGCGGCCTGGTCACCGCGCTCGAGCCCGTCATGCGTCGTGCGGACGGCGCGTGGGTCGGCTGGCCCGGCCAGGCCGACATCGACGTCGATCCGTTCGAGTTCGAGGGCACCTACCTCGTTCCGGTGCGCCTCAGCGCCGAAGAGGTCGAGCTCTACTACGAGGGCATGTCGAACGACACCTTCTGGCCGCTGTACCACGACGTCATCTCCGAGCCGCGCTATCGGCGCGTGTGGTGGGACGCGTACGTGAAGGTCAACCGCCGATTCGCCGAGGCCGCGGCCGCGGCGGCGGCACCGGGTGCCACGGTCTGGGTGCAGGACTACCAGCTGCAGCTCGTGCCGCAGATGCTCCGCGAGCGCCGGCCCGACCTGACGATCGGCTACTTCCACCACATTCCCTTCCCCGCATACGGCCTGTACTCGCAGCTGCCGTGGCGCCGTCAGGTGCTCGAGGGACTGCTCGGCGCCGACGTGATCGGGTTCCAGCGGGTGGCGGATGCCGGCAACTTCGCCCGCGCGGTGAGGCGCCAGCTGCGCTACCCGACCAAGGCCAGCGGGATCACCGTCCCGAACCCCGACGGCACCACCCGCAACGCCCTCGCCAAGGCGTTCCCGATCTCGATCGACACGGCGTCGTACGTCGAGCTCGCCGAGCGCGAAGACATCCGAGCCCGCGCCCAGGAGATCCGCGAGAGCCTCGGCAACCCGAAGAAGATCCTGCTCGGCGTCGACCGGCTCGACTACACCAAGGGCATCCGCCACCGCATGAAGGCGTTCGGCGAGCTGCTCGCCGACGGGCGCGTCGACGTGGAGGACGTCACGCTCGTGCAGGTCGCGAGCCCGAGCCGGGAGCGCGTCGACGCGTACATGCAGCTGCGCGACGAGATCGAGCTCACCGTCGGGCGGATCAACGGCGACCACGACACGATGGGGCACACCGCGATCCGCTACCTGCATCAGGCCTATCCGCGCGAGGAGATGGTCGCCCTCTTCCTCGCGGCCGACGTGATGCTCGTGACGGCCCTGCGCGACGGCATGAATCTCGTCGCCAAGGAGTACGTCGCCTCGCGCATCGACAACCGCGGCGTGCTGGTGCTGAGCGAGTTCGCGGGGGCGGCCGACGAGCTGCCGAGCGCGGTGCGCATCAACCCCCACGACATCGACGGCATGAAAGACGCCATCATGCGGGCCATCGAGATGCCCGCCGCCGAGCAGGGGCGCCGCATGCGGGCCCTGCGCAAGAAGGTGCGCGAGAACGACGTCGCGACGTGGTCGCAGTCGTTCCTGCGGGCGATGGACCACGCCCAGACTCTGAACCACGCCAAGAGCGTCAACACCGGCACCATCCGGATCATCCCGAGCGAGGAGCAGCCGTGACCGGCATCACCGAGACCGAGGCCATCGCACGCGTCGCGGACACCGGCATCCTCCTCGTCGCCCTCGACTTCGACGGCACGCTCTCGCCCCTCGTCGACGAGCCGATGCAGGCGCGGATGCTGCCGGAGGCGCGCACGGCGCTCGACGCCCTCCTCGCCGCGCCCGACACGATCGTCGCACTGGTGTCGGGCCGCAGCCTCGGCGACCTGCGCGTCATCGCCGAGCACGACGACGCCTCGCCGATCCTGCTCGCGGGCTCGCATGGCGCCGAATTCTGGATCCCGGGCGAAGGCGACGTCACGCACGCCGATGCCCCGGAGGACGCGCGCCTGCGCGACGAGCTGCGCGCCCACGCCGAGGCGGCGACGGCGCACCTCGACGGCGTCTGGATCGAGCCCAAGACCTTCGGGTTCGGCGTCCACACGCGCAAGCTCTCACCCGCCGATGCGGAGGAGGCGAACCGCCTCGTCGACACGCTCGTGGCCGCCGAGGCACCGCACTGGCGCCGCCGCACCGGCCACAACATCATCGAGTACGCGTTCCGCCACGAAGGCAAGGACTCGGCTGTGGCCGAGCTGCGCGAGCGGGTCGGTGCGACTGCCGTCCTGTTCGCCGGCGACGACGTCACCGACGAGGACGCGCTGCGCAGCCTCGGACCGGCTGATCTCGGCGTGCTCGTGGGCGACCGCGACAGCGCGGCGTCGGTCAAGGTGGCCGACATCGCCGCCCTCGCAGAACTCCTCGAGCGACTCGCCGGGGCGCGCTCGGCACGGGCGTCATCGGCGGGGGAGTGACCCTCGCGCGGGAGTAGGCTCAAGGAATGCCACAGCCCGATAACGCCATCGACATCAAGCCCCGCAGTCGCGTCGTCACAGACGGCATCGAAGCCACGACATCCCGCGGGATGCTCCGGGCGGTCGGCATGGGCGACGAGGACTGGGACAAGCCGCAGATCGGCATCGCGTCGAGCTGGAACGAGATCACCCCCTGCAACCTGAGCCTCGACCGCCTGGCGCAGGGTGCGAAGGAGGGCGTGCACGCCGGCGGCGGCTACCCGCTGCAGTTCGGCACCATCTCCGTCTCCGACGGCATCTCGATGGGCCACGAGGGCATGCACTTCTCGCTCGTCAGCCGCGAGGTCATCGCCGACTCGGTCGAGACCGTGATCATGGCCGAGCGCCTCGACGGCTCGGTGCTCCTGGCCGGCTGCGACAAGTCGATCCCCGGCATGCTCATGGCCTCCGCCCGCCTCGACCTGTCGAGCGTCTTCCTCTACGCCGGGTCGATCGCACCGGGCTGGGTGAAGCTCAGCGACGGAACCGAGAAGGACGTCACGATCATCGACTCGTTCGAGGCGGTCGGCGCGTGCCTCGCGGGCAAGATGAGCGAGGCAGACCTCAAGCGCATCGAGTGCGCGATCGCCCCGGGCGAGGGCGCGTGCGGCGGCATGTACACCGCCAACACGATGGCCTCCGTCGCCGAGGCCCTCGGGCTCTCGCTTCCGGGGTCGGCCGCGCCGCCCTCGGCCGACCGCCGCCGCGACTACTTCGCCCACCGCTCGGGCGAGGCGGTGGTGAACCTGCTCAAGCTCGGCATCACGACGCGCGACATCCTCACCAAGGAGGCGTTCGAGAACGCCATCGCCCTCGCCATGGCGCTCGGCGGCTCGACCAACGTCGTGCTGCACCTGCTCGCGATCGCCCGCGAGGCGGACATCGACCTGACCCTCCACGACTTCAACCGCATCGGCGACAAGGTGCCGCACGTGGCCGACATGAAGCCGTTCGGCAAGTTCGTCATGAACGACGTCGACCGCCACGGCGGCATCCCGGTGATCATGAAGGCGATGCTCGACGAAGGCCTGCTCCACGGCGACGCGCTGACGGTCACGGGCAAGACGCTCGCCGAGAACCTCGCGGACCTCGATCCCGACCCGGTCGACGGCACCGTCATCCACACCTTCGACGACCCGATCCACGCGAAGGGCGGCATCACGATCCTCCACGGCTCGATCGCCCCC
Source organism: Microbacterium terrae (assembly GCF_017831975.1). Taxonomy (NCBI): domain Bacteria; kingdom Bacillati; phylum Actinomycetota; class Actinomycetes; order Micrococcales; family Microbacteriaceae; genus Microbacterium; species Microbacterium terrae. The sequence continues at coordinate 1,150,971 of NZ_JAFDSS010000001.1, forward strand.
GAGGGCGCCGTGGTGAAGTCGGCCGGCTTCGATGCCGACGTGTTCGAGGGCCCTGCCCGCGTGTTCGAGCGCGAGCGCGCGGCCATGGATGCGCTCGAGGCCGGTGAGATCGCCGCGGGCGACGTCGTGGTGATCCGCTACGAGGGTCCCAAGGGCGGACCGGGTATGCGCGAGATGCTCGCGATCACGGCGGCCATCAAGGGCGCTGGGCTCGGAAAAGATGTACTACTCTTGACGGACGGCAGATTCTCAGGCGGCACAACCGGCCTGTGCATCGGCCACATAGCACCCGAAGCGGTGGACGCTGGTCCCATCGCCTTCGTGCGCGATGGTGATCTGATACGGGTCGATATCGCGGCTCGCACTCTCGACCTACTCGTCGATGACGCAGAGCTCGACTCCCGCCGCTCTGGCTGGGAGCCGCTTCCCCCGCGCTATACCCGTGGCGTCCTTGCCAAGTACTCCCGACTCGTGCGCTCCGCTGCAGAGGGCGCCACGACCGGCTGAGTCCGCGGCATCCGACTTCCTTCCGAACGACTCCCGAGGAATCACCACCATGCCCGCTGAAACCGCTGCCGCCCTGCCGCGGCCGCCCGCCCGCACCGCATCCGCGCCCGTGCTCACGGGTGCACAGGCGGTCGTCCGCTCGCTCGAACTGCTCGGCGTGACCGATGTGTTCGGCCTGCCGGGCGGCGCGATCCTGCCCGTGTACGACCCGCTGATGGATTCGACCGACCTCCGGCACATCCTGGTGCGCCACGAACAGGGCGCCGGTCACGCCGCCGAGGGCTATGCCGCCGCCTCCAACAAGGTCGGCGTCGCCATCGCCACCTCCGGCCCGGGCGCGACGAACCTCGTCACCGCCATCGCCGACGCCTACATGGACTCGGTGCCGATCGTCTGCATCACCGGCCAGGTCTTCTCTAACCTCATGGGGACGGATGCCTTCCAGGAGGCCGACATCGTCGGCATCACGATGCCGATCACGAAGCACTCCTTCCTGGTGAAGGACGCCGCCGAGATCCCCGCCGCGATCGCCGCGGCGTTCGAGATCGCCGGCACCGGCCGTCCCGGTCCCGTGCTCGTCGACATCACCAAGGACGCCCAGCAGGCCGAGGTGCCGTTCGTGTGGCCGCCGAAGATCGACCTGCCAGGCTACCGTCCCGTCACCAAGGCCCACGGCAAGCAGATCCAGGCTGCGGCGCAGCTGATCGCCGAGGCCAAGAAGCCCGTGCTGTACGTGGGTGGCGGCGTGATCCGTGCGCAGGCGTCGCCCGAGCTGCTCCAGCTCGCCGAGGCCACCGGCGCACCGGTCGTGACCACGCTCATGGCCCGCGGCGCGTTCCCCGACTCGCACCCGCAGCACCTCGGCATGCCCGGCATGCATGGCACCGTCCCCGCGGTGCTCGCGCTGCAGGAGGCCGACCTGCTGGTTTCGCTCGGCGCCCGCTTCGACGACCGGGTGACCGGCAAGGCGGCGCTGTTCGCCCCGCACGCGCAGGTCGTGCACGTCGACATCGACCCCGCCGAGATCTCGAAGATCCGCACGGCCGACGTGCCGATCGTGGGTGACCTCAAGGAGGTGCTCGTCGACCTCGAGGTGGCGTTCCGTGCGGCATCCGCCGAGGCGAAGCCCGACACGGCGGAGTGGTGGTCGTTCCTCGACGGCCTCCGTGACGAGTTCCCGCTCGGCTACACCCAGCCGACCGACGGGCTCATGTCGCCGCAGTACGTGATCCAGCGCATCGGCGAGCTGACCGGCCCCGAGGGCGTATACGCCGCGGGCGTCGGCCAGCACCAGATGTGGGCTGCGCAGTTCATCAAGTACGAGCGTCCGAACGCGTGGCTGAACTCGGGCGGCGCGGGCACGATGGGCTACTCGGTCCCGGCCGCCATGGGCGCGAAGGTCGCCGAGCCCGACCGCCACGTGTGGGCGATCGACGGCGACGGCTGCTTCCAGATGACCAATCAGGAGCTCGCCACCTGCGCGATCAACAACATCCCGATCAAGGTCGCGATCATCAACAACTCGTCGCTGGGCATGGTTCGCCAGTGGCAGACCCTCTTCTACGACGGTCGCTATTCGCACACGAACCTCAACACCGGCCACGGCACCGTGCGCATCCCCGACTTCGTGAAGCTCGCGGAGGCGTACGGCTGCCTCGCGATCCGCGTCGAGAAGGAGGAGGACGTGGATGCCGCGATCACGAAGGCGCTCGAGACGAACGACCGCCCGGTCGTGATCGACTTCGTCGTGAGCGCCGACGCGATGGTGTGGCCGATGGTTCCGCAGGGCGTCAGCAACAGCTTCGTCCAGTACGCGCGCGACCACGCGCCGGCGTTCGAGCAGGAGGACTGACGCCATGTCGACACACGTGCTGAGCCTCCTCGTCGAGGACAAGCCGGGTCTGCTGACCCGTGTGGCCGGGCTCTTCGCCCGCCGCGGCTTCAACATCAACTCGCTCGCCGTGGGCGTCACCGAGGTGCCGGGTCTCTCGCGCATCACGGTGGTCGTCGATGTCGAGGAGCTCCCGCTCGAGCAGGTGACGAAGCAGCTCAACAAGCTCGTCAACGTGCTCAAGATCGTCGAGCTCGACTTCAGCACCTCGGTGCAGCGCGAGCACATGCTCGTGAAGGTGCGCGCCGACAACACCACGCGGTCGAACGTGCTCGAGGTCGTGAACCTGTTCCGCGCCTCGGTCGTGGACTACGCCCCCGACTCGATCGTCGCGGAGATCACCGGCGACACCGGCAAGATCGACGCGTTCCTTCGCGCACTCGAGCCGTTCGGCATCAAGGAGCTCGCCCAGTCGGGCCTGCTCGCCATCGGCCGCGGCAGCAAGAGCATCACCGAGCGCGTCCTGCGCGGCTGACCGATACAACCCCAGACCAGCGATACACAAGGAGAACACGAAGATGGCTGAGATCTTCTACGACGACGATGCCGACCTGAGCATCGTCCAGGGCAAGAAGGTGGCGATCGTGGGCTACGGCTCGCAGGGCCACGCACACGCACAGAACCTGCGCGACTCGGGCGTCGAGGTCGTCATCGCCCTCAAGGACGGCTCGAAGTCGACCGAGAAGGCGCAGGAGGACGGCTTCGAGGTGAAGTCCGTCGCCGACGCCACCGCGTGGGCCGACCTGATCATGATCCTCGCGCCCGACCAGCACCAGCGCGGCATCTACAGCGACCACATCCAGCCGAACCTCGCGCCGGGCAAGACCCTCGCGTTCGCGCACGGGTTCAACATCCGCTTCGGCTACATCGACGCCCCCGAGGGTGTCGACGTGATCCTCGTCGCCCCGAAGGCGCCCGGTCACACGGTGCGTCGCGAGTACGTCGCCGGCCGCGGCATCCCCGACATCATCGCCGTCGAGCGCGACGCGTCGGGCTCGGCCTGGGCGACCGCGCTGTCGTACGCCAAGGCCATCGGCGGCACGCGTGCGGGCGTCATCAAGACGACGTTCACCGAAGAGACCGAGACCGACCTGTTCGGCGAGCAGGCCGTGCTCTGCGGCGGCGTCTCGCAGCTCGTCCAGTACGGCTTCGAGACCCTCACCGAGGCCGGCTACCAGCCGCAGATCGCCTACTTCGAGGTGCTCCACGAGCTGAAGCTCATCGTCGACCTCATGTGGGAGGGCGGCATCGCCAAGCAGCGCTGGTCGGTCTCCGACACCGCCGAGTACGGCGACTACGTCTCGGGCCCGCGCGTGATCGACCCGCACGTCAAGGAGAACATGCAGGCGGTTCTCGGCGACATCCAGTCGGGTGCCTTCGCGGAGCGCTTCATCGGCGACCAGGACAACGGTGCCGTCGAGTTCCAGGAGCTGCGTGCCAAGGCTGCGGCCCACCCGATCGAGGCCGTGGGCAAGGACCTGCGCGCACTGTTCGCGTGGAAGCAGCAGGACGCCGACTACGTCGAGGGCTCTGCCGCGCGCTGACCTTCGTCGTTCCCGGACGCCCGGTTCCCTCGCGGGGGCCGGGCGTCCGGCGTTCCGGGGGTGCTCCCTGCCGCTCTAGGCTGGGCGGATGCACCGAGAGATCGCCGTCGAGATCGCCGTCCAGGATGCTGCTGGGGCGCGGATCGCCGTCGGAGCGGGCGCCGACCGGCTCGAGCTCTGCCAGGGGCTCGAGATGGGCGGGATCACGCCGTCGCTCGGCATCCTGGAAGCGACTCTGGCAGCGGTCGATCCGGCGATCGTCCACGTGCTCATCCGGCCCCGGGGCGGAGGGTTCGCGTACGACTCCGACGAGATCGCGGTCGTGGCGGCGGACATCCGCGCAGCCGTCGCCCGTGGTGCGGGCGGCGTGGTGGTCGGGGCGCTCGACTCCGCAGGCGGGGTCGACGTCGAGGCCGTGCGCCGGTGGCAGGACGCGGCGGGGGAGTCATCGGTCACCTTTCACCGCGCCATCGACGCGGCAGCCGACCCCTCAGCCGTCTTCGACGCGCTCGTCACTGCCGGTGTCACCCGTGTTCTCACGAGCGGCGGCGCACCCCGATCGATCGACGGCCTCGCCGCGCTCGCGGGTTTCGCCGCGCAGGGCGGGATCGAGGTCATGGCGGGCGGTGGCGTGCGGCCGGAAGACGTCGGGGCGCTCCGCGCCGCGGGGGTCGACTCGGTGCACCTGTCGGCGCGCACGCGGGTCGGTCATTCAGCAGTCTCCGGCCCAGGTGGCGGCGCCCCCGGCCACGACGCGACAGATGCGGCGATCGTGGCCGCAGCCGTGGCCGCCGCACGGGGCTGACCGCCCTGCGACGGCTCAGGGGAGCACGTCGGCGCAGGTCGGCGTCTGCGGCTCGTCCCCGAAGTAGGTGCGCCACTCGAGTTCGGTGAGTTCCCTCCCGGCGATGCGGCATGCGGCGATGCGGAGAGCGAAGGGCGAGAGGTCCCAGAGCAGGACCCCGGTCTCGGATGGGGTCACCATGCTCTCGCCGTCGGGGCTGAGGAAGGCGGCCGGCACCGTGGGACGGTCGACATGCCCGACCTCGATGTCGCTCCCGAGCTTGCGTCCTCCTTCGAGGTCGTAGAGCGCGGCCTCCTTGCCGTAGGTCGTCAGGAGCAGCGTCCTGCCGTCGGCGGAGACCTCCATGTAGTCCGGAGCGGTGGAGGACCGCGCGAACGCGGAGACGGGAGCGAGATCAGCGGTGCTGCGGACCAGCCGCGACGCACTGGCGCTGACCAGCTCGTCGCCGGGGACGGCGACGACGAACACGTCGCCTTCCAGGCCGCTCGCCATCTCCCTTCCGGTCTCGCGGTCGTACACGACGGTCACCATGCCGACGCGTGTCTCGTCCCACCACGTGACGGCGTAGCGCCCGCCGTCGGAGAGCTCCGAGACCGACGCACCGCGCTCGAACAGATCGGAGTCGAACGGCCCGATCGTCGCACCCGCGACGGCGCCCGTGGTCGGATCGATCGGGGTGATCGTGGAGCGACCGATCGCGAAGGCGTGCGGACCGGCGCCGCCGTCGTGCACCCAGAACTCGTGTTCCGCGTCCGCGGCGCGCTCGACGCTCCAGGAGGCGCCCGTCGCCGCATCCTGGAGCGTCACACCGCCCTCCTCGGTGCCGTTCGCGATGACGCCGTCGTCGGCCCAGTACCAGTCCCCGGGACCGGAGACGGCGGCATCGGAGGCGATATCCCAGCGGTATCGGGTCGCCCTCTCTCCGTCGCGAGCGTCCGCGATCGACTGCGTGATGATCTGGGTGCCGCCCATGCCGAAGCCGTGCATCGGGACCTGTCCGTCGGCGATCGGGGTCGTGATCGACGGCGCGCCGTCCATCCGCCAGCGCTGGATGGACGGGTCGCTCCGGGCGATCGTGATGACGATCTCGTTCGTGTCGGGCAGGGCGTCGACCGCCCCCAGCCAGTCGCTGAGCACCGGGAACGGCTCACCGGTCACCACGCCGTCCGCCATGCGGAGCTTCACCGCGCCCTCGGTCCACGACGCGCAGACCAGGGCGGTGGCGTCGTCGACGGGCGCGGCGAGATCGCAGCGCACATCCTTTCCCTCCCGTCTCCAGCCGAGGCCGGGGGCGTCCGGAATCCAGCGGCCCACGGAGTCCCATCCGAGGACGAGGAGGCCGCCCGTCCCGTCGGGAACCAGCTGGAACGAGGTGGACTCCTCCTCGGCGACCTCGATCGTCTCGACACGCTCCAGGGTCTCGGGGTCGTAGACGGCGAGGCCGGTGCCGGTTCCGATGTAGACCCGTCCGTCGAGGAAGGCGACGCTGTTGTAGTGCCCCGACTTGCCGGCGTACGCAGCTGGGTCGCGCGGCGTCGGCGTCGTGACGGTGCCGGTCCGGACGTCGACGGCGATCGGATCCGCCTCGACCGTGTGGACGAGGTAGAGCGTGTCGCCGTCATCGCTGAAGGCCGGGAACTCGCCGGTGCGGCTGTCGAGGTCGAGCGTGTCTCCGATCCCCGCGCCCGTCTTGAGGTCGATGAACGTGAGCATGTTCGCGCAGCACGTCTCCGAGTCGTCCGCGTCACGCAGCCGTGGTGTCTGCACCACCGCCGTGTCGCCGTCGGGCGAGATCGCGACGTTGCGACCGTATTCGGTGGGCAGTTCCGGAAGGTCGACGGCCAGCGGCGGTGAGAGCGATCCGTCGTCGACGCCCATGACGCGCACGCGTGCGGGAGGGCGTGGTCCGGATGCGGGCAGTGCGAAGTCCTCGACCACCAGCATCGTGCGTGTGCCCGGGATCAGCCGGGCGTACGTCATCGAGGCCTCGGGGAGCACGATGCGGGAGGCGAGTCCATCGGACGCCGTCACCGCCCCGAGGAGCGCCGATCGACCGCGAGAGTCGTCGGGCCAGCGGCGGGCGACCTCGGCGGCCAGGAGCGCCGACACCTCCCGATCGGAGGTGGGCAGAGACATCGCGGTCGCCGTGAGTGCTTCGATGCGCTGGTCCTCGGCGGCTTCGGCGGCGCCTCTGCCCTGAACCAGTGCGGCGCCACCGGCGATCAGGGCGACGACGGCGAGCGAGGCGGCGACGGCCAGCGCGCCGCGCAGCACCCGGTTGCGCGTGCGCTCGAGGTCGGCCCTGTCACGCAGATCCCGCACCTCTGCCTCCTCGTGGGCGACTGAGGCCTCCACGAACGCGCGCTCCCGCGGCGTCAGTTCGGAGGAGGGTCCGTCGCGCCAGGGCGCCAAGGCCGAGAGGCGGGATCCGCGAAGCAGGTCGTCGTCAGACCGGCCGCCCCGCTCCCACGCCACGGCACCGGCTTCGATGACCCGGAGCGACTCGGCGCGCGACGCATCCTCCTGCAGCCACTGGTCGAGACGCGGCCAGGCCTGCGCGACGGCTTCGTGCGCGACCATGACGGTGTCGTCAGCGACGGTCAGGATCCGTTCGCGCACGAGGAGCTCGACGACGCGGCGCCGCGCGGGATCGCCGAGGATCGGCGCGGTCGCCACCTCACGGCGGTCGGCCATGCCGTCGGGCCGACGTTCGAGCAGCCGCTGCATGAGCGCGCGGCACACCGCCTGGTCGGCGGGGCCGAGTTCGCGGTAGACGCGCTCGGCAGAGAGGGCGATCGCCCCCGCGATCCCACCCGCAGCCTCGTATCCGGCGACCGTGAGGGTGGCCCCCTCTCTCCGCCGCCAGGTCTCACGCATCGCGTGAGAGAGGTGCGGGAGGGTCGAGGCGCGGTCGCCGGAATCGCGGAGGGCGAGCTCGGTGAGTCCGGGCTCGACGCGCAGTCCGGCCCGGTGCGCGGGCTCCTCGACGGCTTCGCGCCACGACTCGGCCGACATCGGACCCAGGAGGAACACCCCGCGACCCACGCTGTCGCCGATGAGCGGCAGCGCGCGCAGCGCATCGAGATCGCCCGAGCGGATCGTGACGACGACCGATCGGCCGTCGTGGATGGCCGCCGCGATGACGCGGTCGAGCTCGCCGGCATCGGCGTCTGCCGCGAAGGCCTCTTCGGCCTGGTCGATGACGAGGATCGCAGCGCTCGCCCGGTCGACACCCGTTCCGGGCCGCGCGATCGTCACGTCTCGTCCACGGGCGCGCAGCGCAGGAACCACACCCGCGAGCACGAGCGACGACTTGCCGGAGCCGGAGGGACCGGCCACGACGACGAGAGCACCGGGGCGGACGCGTTCGGCGAGAGCCTCCTCCTCGTCGGCGCGGCCGCAGAAGAACTCGTGGTCGTCGGGGCCGAACGCACGCAGGCCCGGGTACGGGCAGTCCTCGCTGGTCGGAGCCGAGACGACGGGCGGATCCAGAGTGGAGTCGCGCCGCAGGATCGCCGTCTCGAGCTCCCGCAGCCGATCACCGGGCTCGATGCCGAGCTCGTCGGCCAATCGCGCCTTCGCGGCGCGGATCACGGCGAGCGCCTCGGCCTGCCGCTCGGTGCGATAGTTGGCCAGCGCCAGGATCGCCCATCGGTCCTCGCGCAGCGGCTCGGCGCGCACCAGGCGCTCCGCTTCGGGGATCATCACGGAGTGCTCGCCGATGTGCAGACGCTCGTCGAGGAGCTCCTCCTCGGCGTCGGCGCGCAGCGACGCGAGGCGCTCCGCCTCGGCGAGACCCGGCTCCCAGGAGCCGAGATCGGGGTAGGCGGTGCCGCGCCAGAGGGAGAGCGCGCGGCGATAGGCATCGACCGACCGGTCGTGCTCTGCGCACAGGGCATGCCCGCGTGCCTCCGACACGAGGCGCTCGAATCGGACGGCGTCGATCGTCTCGCCGTCGAGGGCGAGGCGGTAGTCGGTCGCGACGGTCTCGACGGCATCGCGCCCCAGGCGGGTGCGGATACGGGCGACGGAGTTGCGCACCTGCTGCTGCCAGGTCGCCGGAGGTGTGTCGCCCCACCACGCCTCGGCGATCTCGTCCGGAGTCATGCTCGTGCCACGGCGGACGATGAGCGCCGACAGCACCGCGCGCTCGCGCGGGCCGAGACGCAGCTCGCCCGTGTCCATGGGCCCCAGCACCCGGATGGTCATGAGGTCAGTGTGCGAGCGCCTGCAGGCGGCGTCAATGGTGTCGCTCGCGCGCGGATATCGCCCGGATATCGGGCGAGACCGTCGGGATATCGGCGCGCGCAACGGTGGATCCATCGCCGGCGGTCAGCGCCGACCGAACAGGAGGCTGGACATGAACATCTCGCACTCGGGGCGGCCTGCCCCGCTTCACTTCGCCGCAGCCCTGATCGTCGCAGCCTTCGTGCTCGCGGGTTGTCAGACGGTCGGGGCCGGCGCCCCGGCCAGGACGTCGAACCCGGCACCGGGCGCCGGGACGATGAGACCGGCCGCGATCGATCCCGTCGTGCCGGCCGACCGGATCGCCGAGCAGCTGGAGCGGGAACGGTCCGCCCGCGGCTTCGAGGACGGGTGCCGCCAGTACGTGCTGATCGAGCACGCCGATTGGCGTGTGCTCTGCGTCGACGGCGCAGACGACTGAGCCCACCGCATGTATCTGCACCGCGCCGCCGCTCTCTCACTAACCACGAGTCGCCCACCGGCGATCGACACGAGGAAGGAAAGGCCATGGATCTGCACCAGACGACCGTGGCCGCGCGTCTGAACGAAGCTCGGGCGGCGGCCCTGGACCGCGAGATCGCGATGCTCGCCAGCATCGCCGACCGCGGCGCGACGCTCACTCCCGAGCGGCCCGCCGTGACGGCGATCGAGCGCATCGGGGTGTGGCTGCGGCGGCGCATCGCACCGCCTGCAGGCCGCATCCGGTTCTCGCACTGATCAGTCCCACGCGCCCGGCACGAGCATTCCAATCGTGCCGGGCGCTCACTGTTCACCCGCTCCTGCGGCGCCCGTCGCCGCCGGTTCACCTCGCCGGGGAACGCTCGAGCCGTGCGCGTCGCGACCCGCCGGGCGGGGATCATCGGGTCGGTGCTGGGATGCCTCCTCGTGGGGGTCGCCGCACCACCAGGGTCCGGCGCAGAGCGTCACTCCGGAGCCGTCGAGGCGGTGACCACTGCGGCCACCGCCTCTGTGGTCGTCTCCGAGATCACGAACGGCGGACCGGGCGGAGCATCCGACGCCTTCTTCGAACTGCGCAACGACGGTGACGAGCCCGTCTCGCTCACCGGCTGGGCGCTGTACCGCTGCGATGAGGCAGGACTCCGCGCACCGCGCACGGCTCCCGAGATCGACCTGACCGATGTCGTGCTCACCCCCGGCGGGGTGCTCACGGTCGGCTGGTCCGGCGGTGCCCGGGCAGCGGAGGCGTCGTTCGCGCGCCCGCTCTCGTCGACCGGGTTCGGCCTGATTCTTCTCGATCCTTCGGGTGCGACCGCCGACGCGGTGGCGGTGTATCCGGATGCTCCCGCCACGACGCAGAGCGAGTGCGGCGAGGAATCCAACCTGCCCGTCGCCCTCGCCTGGGCGCTCGACGAGAGTTGGCAGCGCGCGTCGAGCGGATGGGTGCGAGCGCGAGCCACGCCGGGGTCGCCACGACTGGGCGCGCCGACCGTCGCCCTGGACGCGGCGGTGCGCATCGAGGAGGTGGCGGCGGCGGGACCGGCAGGCCACGGCGACGACGTGATCGAACTGCGCAACACGACAGGCAGCGAGCAGCCCCTCACCGGCTGGCGCCTGTACCGCTGCACGGCAGCGGGCGTGGCGGATGCCGCGTCGCTGCAGCACGTCTTCGGTGCCGGCGACACACTCGCGGCGGGCGCGCGGCTCGTGATCGGCGGCCCCGGATTCTCGGATGATGCGGACGTGCGAACCGACACGTCGCTCGCGGACCTCGTCTCGGGCGTGCTGCTCGTGGATGCCGACGGGCGTCGAGTCGATGGCGTGTCCGTGTCGTCGCTCGGCGACACCGCGTGTCAGCGCGGACACGACAAGCTGCCGGCGACCCTCGACTACCGCACCGGCGAGAGCTGGCAGCGCACCACGGCCGGCGGGTGGGTCGTCGGGCCGCGCACCCCCGGAGATGCGAACATCGAGCAGTCGTCGGCGATCGATCGGGTCTCGAGCGGCGGTACGGCCTCGGTCGTGGTGACCGAGATCGCCGCAGATCCCGAGGTGCCGGGTCAACGTCGCCGCAACCTCGTCGAACTCGGCAACGTCGGCGACGACGCCGTCGACATCTCGGGGTGGCGGGTGATCGCCTGCGGGCGCGACGGCTTCCGGCGCTTCGACGATCTCGCCACCGTCCCCGCGGGGACCGTGCTCGATGCGGGCGACGCCTGGCTGCTGACACTCGCCGGAACGCCCGATGCCGGCGCGGCGGATGCGACCTTCCCCGAGGCCCTCGAGATGGCGGGCGCCGGTGTCTGGGTGGAGGATGCCGTCGGCCGGCGCAGGGACGGGGTCGGCATCTACCACCGAAACGAGATGGACGGCAGCGTCGATCGCGAGAGTCCCTGCACGAACGGGCTCGCGCTGCCGACATTCGGCGTAGACCGGCTCCGCGGCGAGACGTACCAGCGCACCGCATCGACCGGCGACGACACCCGCGACTTCCGGGCAGCGCCCGCGTCGCCCGGCGTGCTGACTCATCTCGCGCCCGTCGACGTGGGGCTGCTGGCCGCAGGCGCCGGGCGCGGAGACGGGGACGTCACGGGTTACACGGCGGTGCTGACGGCCGGATCCGCGCGGGTCGACGGTGTGGCGGACGTAGGTGATGCCGCGATCGAGTGGGCGTACACGGGTGCCTCCGCGGCACCCCTGTCGTCGCGGCGGGGAGTGGACGAGACGGCCTGGTCCGTCGAAGGACCGCCCGCGGCGTCCGACGACGGGTACGCCCTGCCGTACCTCCGCTTCGGCGTGCGCGCCGAGGCATCGGACCCGCTCACCTGGACCGGCCGCACGACCGGTCGCACCGCCCTGCGGCTGTCGGTGTGGAGTCCGGCGCGTGCCGCCTGGCGGGAACTCGACTCCGGCACCGGGACGGGGGCGGGGGATGCCGCCGTGGTGACGCTGACCGGGGCGCTGCGCGGCGGCGAGACGCCCGACGGCGTCGCCGAGATCCTGGTGCAGGTGGTGCCGTCGGATCCGTCCGCGATGACGGATGCCTCGGGGCTCGCCGATCCGGCCGACTACGACCTCGCGATCAGCCACCTCAGCGACACGCAGTACTACACCGAGGCGTACCCCGAGGTGTACGCGGCGCAGGTCGGGTGGATCGCGGCCAATTCGGCAGCCGGGAGGATCGCATTCTCGGTGCACACCGGAGACCTCGTGCAGAACTGGGTGGATCCCGATCAACGCGAGGAACGGGCGCGCCGCGAGTACGAGACGGCCTCGCAGATGCAGGCGGTGCTCGATGACGCCGGGGTCGCGAACAGCGTGCTGCCCGGCAACCACGACAACAAGCGCGGGGTCACGAACGAGCTGTTCAACGAGTTCTTCCCGCCGTCGCGGTACCGCGGCGAACGCTGGTACGGCGGCTCGATCGCCCCCGGCGACAACAGCGCGAACTGGTCGCGCTTCTCCGCAGCCGGCGCGGACTTCGTCGTCGTGTCGCTGCCGTACGCGTACGGCGAGGACGAGGTCGTCTGGGCGGAGGACGTGGTGCGCGCGCATCCCGATGCGAACGTGATCATCGCCACCCACGAGCACCTCACACCGCACGGCGGCGGCGTGGATGCGGAGCGGTCGACGACGTCGCGCTGGGTGTCGCACGGCGACCTGCTGTGGGAGCGGGTGGTCGCGCCGCACCGGAACGTCTTCCTCGTGCTGTCGGGTCACTTCCACGGTGTGGGGACGATCGTCACCGAAGACGCCGGCGGGATCGCCGGGCACACGGTGGTCGAGGCGCTCGCCGACTATCAGGAGTTCCGCACCCACACCGGAGAACGGGCGACGGGCTTCCAGCGACTGCTCCAGCTCGACCTGGCCGGCGGCGCCCTGGCCGTCGACACGCTCTCGGTGCCGCTCGAGGCATCCGCCAGCCACCCGTACGACTACGGGCAGTTCGTCGCCGACGACGGCGACCCGGCAGTGCTCTCGAACGAGCGACCGTGGAACGTCGTCGCAGCGGGGGTCCAGGGGCGTTACACGGCCGAGGACGACGCCTTCGCGGTCGACGTGGCGCTGCAGCACGAGAAGACGGTCGCGACGCAGTCGGTCACCGTCGATCACGGCACGCGGGACGAGGACGCAGATCAGCCCAGGACATCGGCGCAGGTGTCGACGCGCTTCCCGAGATCGCCGAGGTAGGTCGACCACTCGGCATCCGTCATGTCGCGCCCGGCGATGCGGCATGCGGCGGCGAAGTGCGCGTCGGGCTCGAGACTCATCGTCGCGGTGCCGAACCGCGTCGGGAGCAGGATCGCGCCCGCATCGGGCAGGAGCACGGGAGTACCGACATCCGATGCCCAGATCCGGCCGCCGAGTTGACGCTGCGATCGGACGTCGAAGAGCCCGACTTCGCCCCGTCCGCCCCACGACATGAGGATCTCTCCGGCGTCGTCGCCGCTGAGCATCTGCACCCCCGCGGCGTTGGCGACGGGACCGTTCGGCTCGAGGTCCTCCGCTGCCCGGCGCGTCACGCTGTAGTTGTCGGCCGTGTAGACGGTGCCGTCCGGCGTGATCCAGGCGGCATGGGCGGCATCCCGCGTCTCGGCGAGGAGATCTCCCGTCGCGGCGTCGTACAGCATCGTGCGCAGCGGCGGCTGCTCGGGACCCCACTGCTGAGCGAGCAGCTTGGTGCCGTCTGGCGACTCGAGGACCGTGAACGGCTCGCGTTCGCGCTCGAGCTGAATCGGCGCGGCGACCTCCCTGAACGAGCGGGGATCGAGCGTGTGGATCACCCCCGCCTGGGTGGTCACGTAGGCATGATCGCCGCGCGAACCGGGGTAGAACTCGTAGGCGGCCTCCGGCAGGTCGGGGTAGGTGACGGAGCCGTCGGCGAGCGAGATCACCGCCGCGCGCCACGTCTCCTCCTTCGTCTCATCGTCGATCGCCACCTGCCAGCCCAGCAGCCGGTCGAGATCGATGAACCGCACGTCGAAGATCGGATCGGCGGGCGGGGATGCGAGATCCTCCGGAACCCGGAAGGTGACGGCCCCGGAATCGAGGTCCCACACGCGGTAGGAGTGCTGCGCGAACGGGTCGTCGATGACGTCCTCACGCGCCTGCAGCACCACGCGACCTCCGTCGGTGTCGAGGGCGCCACCGGGAACGTTCCAGGGGATCCAGTCGTCGAGCATCGGCTCGGCGACTGTGCCGCCGCCGTCCACGCGCAGGGTGCCGACGACCGGCGCGATCGCCGTGAGCATGAGCAGGTCGGGCGTGCCGGACCGAAAGGCCAGGTCGCCGGCCCCGCTCGTCTCGTTCTCGAAGGGCGGGGCGATCTGGTCACCGGTCGTCAGCGACCAGCGCTGCACCATGCCGACTTCATCGCCGCACGCGGCGGTGTCCCAGCGGGACGACACGGCGATCCGGCTGCATTCCCAGTGACGCTGGAACCGGCGCTCCCAGAGGAGTGCCCCGTCCGGATCGAGGGCGCCGATCCCGACCGAACCGACGCCGAAGACCGATCCGTCCTCGGCCACCTTCAGCCCGGTGTCGAATCGACCCTCGGGCACGCTCACCCGACGGACTTCTTCGAGCGTGACCGGGTCGAGAGTGAGGACGGCACCGTCTGGGATGCCGACGATGATCTCGCCCTCGGGCGAGAATGCGGACGCCGCGATGGTCTGCTCGCCGGTGGTCACCGGACCCGTGACGACGCGCCGGCGGACCTCGCCGCGCTCCCGGTCGACCACGATGACCTCACCCTGCGTCGCCCATGTCGCGCGGTGCCCGTCTGCGCTCACCTCGACCGTCTCGGCGACCGTGCCATCGACGCGAACCCCCTCGCCGAGAGCATCGCCGGTGCTCGGGTCGAAGAACATCATCAGCTCGGCGTCGTCGTCGAGGGTCTCGCTCCCTCGCCCGTAGTGCTGGAGCACGCCGACCGTGCTGCCGTCCTCGCTCACACGGACCCACGGCCGGATCGACTGATCGGTTTCGGGGAGGTCGGTGCGGAGGTCGCGCACGACGACGCCGGTCGTCAGATCGCGGACCCGCAGGTTGACCTGACCCTCCACCGTGACGATCTCATCGGTGCCCGGGATCGGCCACATGCCCACCCGTTCCGGCGCGCCGTCGAGAGGAACCGAGCCGAGGTACGACCCCGCTTCGACGACGGTCGCCATGAGCGCGAAGCGCGTGCGTTGATCCGTGGGCCATCGGCGATACGCCTCTGCCGCCATGAGCGCGGCCATCGCGCGCTCGGTCGAGCGCAGCCCCGTGGCGGCCGCCGTGATCGCCTCGATCTGCCGATCGAGCGCTGCGGCGCCCGCTTCGCGCGCCTGCACCGCGGCGACACCGCCCAGCGCGACGGCCGCGACCAGCAGCACGCCGGCGCCAGTCAGGAGGGCGCGGAGGCGCCGGTTCTGCCGGCGTTCGGCGGCGCTGCGGCGCTCGAGGGTCCGCAGCTCGTCTTCGTCGCGCGCCGCGGACGCGGCCACGAGGGCGCGCTCGACGTCGGTGAGATCGGGGCGTGTGGTCTCGATCCACTCCTGTGTCGCACGCAGCCGCCCGCCGCGGAGCAGCGCGTCGTCGGGGCGCCCTTCCGCCTGCCAGTCCGCAGCGGCAGCCGACAGCCAGGCCATCAGGCGCGCGCCGACCGCGTCGTCTTCGAGCCAGCCGTCGAGTCGCGGCCACGCCGCTGCGACCGCCTCGTGCGCGATGACGATCGCGCCGTCGTCGACACTCACGAGGCGCACATCGACGAGCGCGTCGATGATGCGCCGTCGGTCCGCCGAGTCACGCAGGCTCGACGCGGCGACCCGCCGGCGCAGGGTGGTGCCGTCGCCGCTGCGCGAGACGAGCCGCAGGAGCACCGTGCGGCAGAGCTCCTGGTCTCCCGGGTCGAACGAGCGGAACACCTTCTCCGCGGTCTGCGCGATCGCCCCGGTGATTCCGCCGGAATCCTCGTATCCGGTGACGGTGAGCGTGGCGCCCTCACGGCGCAGCCACGTCTCGCGCAGGGCGTGCGACACGTAGGGGAGGGTGGACGCACGGTCGGCTGCGTCGCGGAGCACAACCTCGACGAGGCCCGGCTCCAGCCGCAGCCGGGCGTGCTGGGCAGGTTTGGTGACTGCGGCGCGCAGACCGTCAGCGCTGAGCGGCGGCACGACGAACACCCCGGCGCCGACTGCCGCGCCGATGTCGGGCAGGCGGGTCGCGTCGTCGAGGAAGTCGCTGCGGATGGTGAGCACGATCGTCCCGCCTCGGTCGAGGTGACCGCGGGCCAGCGCGCAGAACGCCGCGACGGCGCGAGCGTCGGAACGCAGCAGCTCCTCGGCCTGATCGATGGCGATGACACTCGCGCCCCGCTCGAGGGCGAGCCCGAGCTCCGCAGCCGCCGACCTCCCCGGCTCGATCAGCGAGGCTCCGCCGTGCTCGGCTCGCAGTCTCGGGAGGAGACCCGCGCGCAGGATCGACGACTTGCCCGATCCCGACGGCCCGGCCACAGCGACGATCGCACCCGGGACGATGCGCGCGAGCAGGGCATCGATCTCGGCATCGCGCCCGAAGAACAGTTCGGCATCCGCTGTGTCGAACGCGTCGAGGCCCGGATACGGGCAGTCCGGGCTCGCCTCCCACAGCACCGCCGACGCGGCGAGGGTCGGCTCCTGCCTCAGGATCGCGGTCTCGAGCACGCGCAGGCGATCGCCGAGCTCGATCCCGAGTTCGTCGAGGAAGCGTTCGCGGGCCGCGCGGATCGTGGCCAGAGCCTCCGCCTGCCGATCGCTGCGGTACAGCGCGAGTGCGAGGATCGCCCACCGGGCCTCGCGCAGGGGTTCTTCGCGCACCAGCCTCTCCGCCGCCGGAACGACCTCGCGGTGGCTGCCCGCGCTCAGCCGGGCTTCGAGGAGCTCCTCCTCGGCGGCGGAGCGGATCTCGGTGAGCCGCATCGCCTCGACCACGCCCGGATCCCAGGCCGCCAGCTCCGAGTAGGGGCGCCCCCGCCACAGGGCGAGGGCGCGTTCGTAGTGATCACCGGCGCGGTCGGCATCGCCGTGGAGCGCGTGCTGGCGGGCGCTCGAGACCAGGCGCTCGATGCTCACGGCATCGATCGCGTCGGTGCTGAGCCCGAGTGAGTACTCGCCGCCGGTGGTGATCACCGAATCGCGTCCGAGCTCGCCGCGGATGCGGTTGATCGCCGTCTTGACCTGCTGGCGCCACGTTGAGGGCGCGTCGTCGCCCCAGTAGGCGTCGGCGAGCTGAGCCGGTTCGAGCGCCGCGCCCATGCGCAGCACGAGTGCGCTGAGCATCGCGCGCTCCCGCGGACTCAGCTTCGCCCCGCCGGCATCCAGCGGCCCCAGAACCTTGACGGTCATGCGAGCAGTGTGATGACGCACCGATACCGCGTCAAGAGCGGCTCCGATACGCGAGTACCGCACGAGTACCGGGCGGCTCGGCGATGAGTACCGGCTGCCGCGAGTGTGGCCACAGCACACCGACGTCGAGAGGACGAGATCATGGACTTCATCAGCACCCTCGGGTACGACCTGGCCACGAGTCGCATCGAGGACGACCGACGTGCGCTCCGGGGCAGGATGCGGCGCAGTCGCGGAGCTGACGCCTCGATGGAGCCGTCACCGGCACCGCGCCCGGAGCCGGGCTGGCACCACCTGTTGGTCCGCGCGCACCTGGTGCACGCGGGGGGTCAGCCGGTCGCGCACTGAGCGGGCGCTGCGCGTCGCTACGCTGGGGGAGTGACTTCCGGCCGCGATGACGACGCCCTGACCTGGGACGGCGACGACGATCCCACTCTCGACGTCGGCGCCGATGCCGACGCATCTCGCTCGACGCCCGCGCCGGTCCGCCCGCTGCCCGCCGGCTTCACCGCCGTCGGCAGGGGAGCGGGTGCCCTCGACGACGTGCCGGAGCCTGCACCGGTCACAGGCGCCGACGACACCCCCGTCGCGGAGGCATCCGTCGACCGTGCGCCGATGGGCAACGCGACTCTGATCACCGTGGGTGTACTCGGCGGGGTCTATCTGCTGTACGCGATCGGGTGGCTGATCGGCGGACTGCGGCTGCAGGGCTGGCGGCCGTTCCTGGTGACGGATGCGATGTACCAGGGGAGTCTGTGGCTCGCGACCCTGGCACCGGTGCTGTGGTTCGCGACCGTGTTCCTCCTCACGCGCGGGTCCGCGGCGTGGGTGCGCATCGTGTGGCTGATCGCGGGCGTGGTGCTGCTGGTGCCGTGGCCGTTCGTGCTGATCGGGGCGGTGGGACAGTGAGCGAGACGACTCCGGATGCCGGTGCATCCGCCACTCCGGAACGCCGGGCCACCCCGATGTGGCTCGTCGCCACGATCGCAGGCTTCGTGGGGCTCTTCTACGCGTACGCCGTGTGGAACGCGATCGGCAACCTGATCCAGGCGGTCTCGTACTACGGGGAGGCCGGCTTCTCCTTGAATGCGCTCGGCTGGTTCGTGTGGATCTTCGCGGCGATCTTCCCGGCGATCGTCTTCGCCGGCGCGTTCGCGCTCGGATTCCGTCGCCCGCCGCACCACCTGCTCCTCGTGTTGATCACGGGCCTCGCCGTGGTGGCCGTCTTCTGGCTCAACGTGGTCGCGTACACGACGCTCAACACCACCTCGCTCGTCGGCTGACCTGCGGCGTCACACGGTCCGAGCCGTGACGGAGGCCGGGGTAGGCTGGCACAGGCCTCGCCCCCTCTGGCGTGCGGCGCGGCATCTCCGCATCGCTCTGCGCCCGTCGCGCTCCGCTCCGAAGGAACCACCGTGTCGAAGCCTGTCGTCCTGATCGCCGAAGAACTCTCTCCCGCCACGATCGACGCCCTGGGGCCCGACTTCGACGTGCGCAACGTCGACGGCACCGATCGTCCGGCGCTTCTGTCGGCTCTGGCCGACGCGAACGCGGTGCTCATCCGCTCGGCGACGAAGATCGACGCCGAGGCGATCGCCGCGGCTCCGGTGCTCAAGGTCGTCGCCCGCGCGGGTGTCGGCCTCGACAACGTCGACATCAAGACCGCGACCACCGCGGGCGTCATGGTCGTGAACGCCCCCACCTCGAACATCATCTCGGCGGCAGAGCTCACCGTGGGCCACATCCTCTCGCTGGCCCGCCACATCCCCGCCGCCCACGCCTCGCTCGCGGGCGGTGCCTGGAAGCGGAGCTCGTACACCGGCACCGAGCTGTTCGAGAAGACGGTGGGCATCATCGGCCTCGGCCGCATCGGCGCGCTCATCGCCGCCCGGGTGCAGGCGTTCGGCACCAAGGTCGTCGCGTACGACCCCTATGTCACGAGTGCCCGCGCGCAGCAGCTCGGCGTGCAGCTGCTGACTCTCGACGAGTTGCTCGAGCAGAGTGACTTCGTCACCATCCACATGCCGAAGACCCCCGAGACGACGGGCATGATCGGGGCCGAGCAGTTCAAGCTCATGAAGCCCACCTCGTACGTCGTCAACGTCGCCCGCGGCGGCCTCATCGACGAGGAGGCGCTGCGCGAGGCGCTCGTCGCCGGCGAGATCGCCGGTGCGGGTCTCGACGTCTTCACCTCCGAGCCGCCGGCTGCCGGCGGCACCGCCGCCGCCCTGCTCGACCTCCCCAATGTCGTCGTCACCCCGCACCTGGGTGCGTCGACGGAGGAGGCGCAGGAGAAGGCGGGCGTGTCGGTCGCGAACTCGGTGCGGCTGGCACTCGGCGGCGACCTCGTCCCCGACGCGGTGAACGTCGCCGGCGGTGTCATCGACCCGTACGTGCGTCCCGGCATCCCGCTCGTCGAGAAGCTCGGCCAGATCTTCGCCGCGCTGGCGCACTCGCCGCTGACGTCGCTCGACGTCGAGGTGCACGGCGAGCTCAACGCGTACGACGTGAGCGTGCTCAAGCTGGCCGCACTCAAGGGCGTCTTCACCAACATCGTCAGCGAGACCGTCTCGTACGTGAACGCACCGCTGCTCGCCGAGCAGCGCGGCGTCGAGGTTCGCCTCATCGTCGACGAGGACAGCCCCGAGTACCGCAACGTCATCACGCTGCGCGGCGCGCTCTCCGACGGCTCGCAGCTCTCGGTGTCGGGCACCCTCACGGGCACCAAGCAGGTCGAGAAGCTGGTCGCCATCAACGACTACGCCATCGAGCTGCCCATCGAGCAGCACCACATCGTGATGCTCTACACCGACCGCCCCGGCATCGTCGCGGTCTACGGCCAGAAGTTCGGCGAGGCGGGCATCAACATCGCCGGCATGCAGATCGCTCGCCGTGAGGCCGGCGGTCAGGCGCTGTCGGTGCTCACCGTCGATTCGCCGGTCGCCGACGGGCTGCTCGACGAGGTGAGCTCGGCGATCCAGGCGACCCTGTTCCGCCAGATCGAGATCACCGAGTCCTGAGCGGCCTCACTTCTTCGCGGCGCGCTCCACGAGTGCGATCAGGGCGTCCATCGCGGCGCCCTGCGGCACCGGTCCGGGGATCGACCCGCCCGAGAGAGCGTTGTTGAAGTACAGCCCGTCGCTCACCAGCATGACGAGGTCGAGCGCCGTCTCATCCTTGGCGTGGGGTCGCAGCGCGTCCGCCCACTGCTCGCGCACGCCCCGAAGCGCCTCGCCCGCGCCGGCGCGCCCCGCCTGAGCCAGGCGCGAGGTCGACAGGATGGCGCGGTCGAGCGGGTCGTTCTGCATGACCGACGTGCGCAGGAAGTAGGCGATCGGCCCCTCGGGCGACGCCGCCATCTCTGCGAGGTCGTCGGCCACCAGTGTCCGCAGCCGCTCGAGCACGCCTTCCTCGAGCGCATCCTTCGATCCGAAGTGGTAGAGCAGGCCGCCCTTGGAGACCCCGGCGGCGCGCGCGGTGGCGTCCATCGTCGCGGCGCGCTCACCGTCGTCGATGAGGATCGCCTCGAACGCGTCGAGCACCTTCTCTCGGGCGAGGGGAGGGCGGCTCATGTCGTCGATGGTATCGACCGGGCGGGTGGCATCCTGATACTATACCGGCTGGACGGTTAAGAAATTGGAGTTCAGAATGACCACCGCACTCACCCCCGTGATCGCCGACCAGCGCGCCGGGCGCGTCGGCTGGCGCGGCTGGGCGGCGTTGGTCGTGCTCATGCTCCCGGTGCTGCTCGTCTCGGTCGACAACACCGTGCTGAGCTTCGCGCTCCCCGCGATCGCGCTCGATCTCGAGCCGACCAGCGCCCAGCAGCTGTGGATCATCGACGCCTACCCCCTCGTGCTGGCAGGACTGCTGGTCACGATGGGCACGCTGGGCGACCGCTTCGGACGACGACGGATGCTCGTGATCGGCGCCACCGGCTTCGCTGCGGTGTCGGTGTTCGCGGCCTTCGCGCCGAGCGCCGAGTGGCTCATCGTCGCGCGCGCGGCCATGGGCGTGTTCGGGGCGATGCTGATGCCGTCGACCCTGTCGCTGCTGCGGAGCGTCTTCACCGACCGCGACCAGCGGCGCCTCGCGATCGCCGTCTGGGCGTCGATGTTCTCCGCGGGCGCCGCGCTCGGCCCCATCGTCGGGGGCATGCTCCTCGAGCACTTCGCGTGGGGATCGGTGTTCCTGATGTCGGTGCCGGTGCTGATCCCGCTCCTGATCCTCGCTCCGTTCCTGCTGCCCGAGAGTCGCGACCCGAAGCCGGGCCGGATCGATCCCGTGAGCATCCTGCTCTCGATGGCGACCCTCGTGCCCGTCGTCTACGGCATCAAGGAGGCGGCGGTGCACGGCATCGGCCTCCTGCCCGCGGCGCTGTTCGCGGTGGGCCTCGTCTGCGGCATCCTGTTCGTCCGCCGGCAGCTCGCCCGTCCGGAGCCCATGCTCGACATGCGGCTCTTCCGTCGGGGCACCTTCAGCGGCGCGCTGGCGGTGAACCTCCTGAGCGTGATCGCGCTCGTCGGGTTCCTGTTCTTCGTGTCGCAGCATCTGCAGCTCGTCCTCGGCTTCTCCGCGATGCAGTCCGGGTTCGCGCTCGTGCCGGGACTCGCCGCGATGATCGTCGCCGGGCTCGCCGTCGTGCCGATCGCGAAGCGGGTGTCGGCGCGCGTCGTGGTGCCCGTGGCGCTGCTGTTCTCGCTCGCCGGCTACCTGATGGTCGCCGTCACGGCCACGAGCGGCGACGTCGCGCTGCTCGTGCTGGCCTTCCTGCTGGTCGGCACCGGGATCGGCGCTGCCGAGACGGTCTCGAACGAACTCGTGCTCGCGAGCGCGCCGCCGGCGAAGGCCGGCGCGGCGAGTGCGGTCTCGGAGACCGCGTACGAACTGGGCGCGGTGCTCGGCACGACGTTGCTCGGTGGCCTGCTGACCGCGCAGTACCGCGCGCAGCTGGTCGTTCCGGTCGGGGTGGAGGCGGCGGTGGCGGATGCCGCGCGCGAGACGCTGGCGGGCGCGATGCACGCCGCCGAGGCCCTGAGCCCGGCGCTCGCGCAGGCCCTCAGTGACGCCGCGGCGACGGCGTTCGAGTCGGGCGTCGTTGTGACCGCGTGTATCGGCGCGGTGCTCGTCGTGATCGCCGGAGTCGTCGCGGCCGTTACCCTGGGAGGGTCCCGCACCGTGTCCGCGCCGGAGCACTGATCCCGCGGCCGGGCGTCACCCCCTGAGCACGAGGAGTGCGATGTCGCGCGCGCATGAGTCCACGGTCGCGAAGCTGGCCGTCATCCCCGGAGACGGCATCGGCCCCGAGGTGGTCGCCGAGGCGGAGAAGGTTCTGGATGCCGCGACCGCCGGCACCGGCATCCGCTTCGACAAGACCCGGTTCTCGCTCGGCGCGGCGCGCTACCTCGAGACCGGTGACACCCTCACCGATGACGACCTCGCCGCGATCGCCGCGCACGACGCGATCCTGCTCGGCGCCGTCGGGGGAGTGCCGGGCGACCCGCGCCTGAAGAACGCCAACATCGAGCGCGGACTGCTGTTGCGCCTGCGCTTCGCACTCGACCACTACGTGAACCTGCGGCCGTCCAAGCTCTACCCGGGCGTCCCGGGCCCCCTCGCCGCCCCCGGCGACATCGATTTCGTCGTGGTGCGCGAGGGCACCGAGGGCCCGTACGTCGGCAACGGCGGATCGATCCGCACCGGCACGCCGCAGGAGGTCGCCAACGAGACGTCGGTGAACACGGCCTTCGGCGTCGAGCGTGTCGTCCGCTATGCGTTCGACCTCGCCGAGCGCCGGTCGAAGAAGCTCACCCTCGTGCACAAGACGAACGTGCTCGTGCACGCCGGCGGCATCTATCAGCGGGTCGTGGACGCCGTTGCGCAGGAGCACCCGGAAGTGGCCGTAGACTACCTGCACGTCGACGCGGCAACCATCTTCCTGGTCACGAACCCGGGCCGATTCGACGTGATCGTCACCGACAACCTCTTCGGAGACATCCTGACTGACCTGGCCGGCGCCGTCACCGGTGGCATCGGCCTCGCCGCTTCGGGCAACATCAACCCCGACGGCGCGTTCCCCTCGATGTTCGAGCCCGTGCACGGGTCGGCGCCCGACATCGCAGGACAGCAGAAGGCCGACCCCACGGCCGCGATCCTCTCGGTCGCCCTGCTGCTCGATCACCTCGGGCTGCAGGACCAGGCCCAGCGCGTCACCCGCGCGGTAGAAGACGACATCGCGGAGCGTGACGGCGCCTCCCGCACCACCGCACAGATCGGCGACGCGATCGCCGGCCGGCTCCAGGCGTAACCTGGGGCAGAAGCCCGCGCGCCGCCCAACCCAGCCAGGACGTGATGACATGACCCTCCTCGACTCCGCCGACACCGATCTCGCCCCGCTCGAGTTCGCCGTCACCCGCAACCTCGCCGCGAAGTCGGCCGCCCAGCGCGAGGAGATCCTCGCGAACCCGGGCTTCGGCACGAGCTTCACCGACCACATGGTCGACATCTGCTGGTCCGCCGGCGGCGGCTGGCACCGCCCGCGCGTGCAGCCGTACGGGCCGATCGCGCTCGACCCGGCAGCCGCGGTGCTCCACTACGGCCAGGAGATCTTCGAGGGCATCAAGGCCTACCGTCACGCCGACGGCTCGGTGCACACCTTCCGCCCCGACCAGAACGGTCTGCGCCTCCAGCGCTCGGCACGACGCCTGGCGCTGCCGGAGCTGCCGGTGTCGTACTTCGTGCAGTCGCTGCGCGAGCTCGTCGCCGTCGACGGCGCCTGGGTGCCGTCGGGCGCCGATCAGAGCCTGTACCTGCGACCCTTCATGTTCGCCAAGGAAGCGTTCCTGGGTGTGCGCCCGGCGAAGAAGGTGGCGTACTACGTCATCGCCTCTCCCGCCGGCGCCTACTTCACCGGCGGCGTGAAGCCGGTGTCGATCTGGCTGAGCGAGGACTACGCGCGCGCCGGCAAGGGCGGCACGGGTGCGGCCAAGACCGGCGGCAACTACGCGTCGAGCCTGCTGCCGCAGTCGGAGGCGTACGACAGCGGCTGCGACCAGGTGGTGTTCCTCGATCAGGACGGAAACGTCGAGGAGCTCGGCGGCATGAACGTGATCTTCGTCCACAAGGACGGCACGATCGTGACCCCGCAGTCCGACTCGATCCTCGAGGGCATCACGCGCGACTCGATCCTGCAGCTCGCGCGCGACCGCGGGCACACGGTGGAGTCCCGTCCGGTGACGCTCGCCGAGTGGCGCGACGGCGTCGCATCCGGTGACATCGTCGAGGTGTTCGCCTGCGGAACCGCCGCCGTCGTCACCCCCATCGGCGTGCTCAAGGGCAAGGACTTCCTCGACGAGCAGCCGATCGGCGAGCTCGCGCTGTCGCTGCGCGAGGAGCTCACCGACATCCAGTACGGGCGTCGCGACGACAAGCACGGCTGGCTCGTCCGCCTCGACGCCTGATCCCTGCCATTCGTCTCCGTCGAACCGCCGGAGGTCACTGCGGAGACCCACGGTTCGACGGAGACGAAACGGGCGCGGGATAGGGTGAGCGGGTGAGGATCGCCCGCTTCAGCCACCAGGACGCCATCAAGTACGGAATCGTCGACGGCGGTGATCTGGTCGTCCTCGCGGGCGACCCGATGTTCGCCGGCTTCGACACGACCGGCGAGCGGGTGCCGCTCGCCGACGTCGCGCTGCTCGCCCCGGTGATCCCGCGCTCGAAGGTCGTCTGCGTCGGGCGGAACTACCGCGATCACGCGGCCGAGCTCGGCAACGACGTTCCGGATGCTCCGATGCTGTTCTTCAAGCCGAACACGTCGGTGATCGGCCCGAACGACGCCGTCGTGCTGCCGCACGGCTCCGAGTTCATCAGCTTCGAAGGCGAGCTCGCCGCTGTCATCGGCCGGATCGCAAAGAACGTGCCCGCGGAACGCGCCCTCGACTACGTGTTCGGGTACACGATCGCCAACGACCTCACGGCGCGCGATTGGCAGAAGACCGACGGACAGTGGGCCCGCGCCAAGGGGTTCGACACGTCGTGTCCGCTCGGACCGGCGATCGAGACCGAATTCGATCTCGACGGCGGCGCGACCATCACCACGCGGCTCAACGGCGAAGTCCGTCAGCAGGGTCCGATCAGCGACATGATCTTCTCCCTCGCCGACGTGATCGCGTACGCCTCGGCGGCCTTCACGCTGCTTCCCGGAGACGTCATCCTCACCGGCACACCGGCGGGCGTCGGCCAGATCGCGGCCGGAGACGTCGTCGAGGTGGAGATCTCCGGGCTCGGCATCCTCCGCAACCCCGCCCGCGACGCCGCGTGACCAGCACGTGACCGCCGCGCCGCCGCCCGTCGCCGTCGATCCGGCGGCGGTCGCGAGCGTCCAGCGGCGCACCGTGTGGGTGCTCTCGCTCGGTCAGGTGCTCGGCGGGCTCGGATTCGGCGCGACGCTGTCGCTCGGAGCCGTGCTTGCTGCAGAGATCTCGGGCAACGACTCGCTGTCGGGCCTCGCCGCGGCATCCCTCACCTTCGGCACCGCTCTGACGGCCATCCCGCTCGCGCGCCTGGCGCGCACGCGCGGACGGCGACTCGCTCTCACGTCGGGGATGGTTCTCGCGCTCATCGGCGTGGCGCTCGTCGTGTTCGCCGTGAGCATCGGGGCTTTCCCGCTGCTGCTCGTATCGTTCCTGCTCGTCGGCGCGGGGCAAGCGGCGAACCTGCAGTCGCGGTTCGCCGCGGTCGACCTCGCCACCGACACGACGCGCGGGCGCGACCTCTCGATCGTGGTGTGGGCGACGACGATCGGCGCGGTGCTCGGACCCAACCTGACCGGTCCGGGCGAAGCGCTCGGAGACCTGGTCGGCATGCCGCCGCTCACCGGGCCGTACCTGTTCACCGTGGTCGCGCAGCTGCTCGCCATCGCGCTGTACCTCACGATGCTCCGCCCCGACCCGCTGGTGCTCGCGCAGCAGGTGGTCGCATCGGCGCCCCGCACGGGGGAGCAGATCGCCAAACCCGATCACGCGACCGCCGCGCGCTACGCGGTGTTCGCGATCGCGGCCGCCCACGGCACGATGGTGTCGATCATGGCGATGACGCCGGTGCACCTGACGCACATCATGCACGGCTCCGCCGACGCGGCGACGCTGACGGTCATCGGGCTCACGATCAGCCTCCACATCGCGGGCATGTACGCACTCGCGCCGGTGTTCGGCATCCTCGCCGACCGGCTCGGGCGTGTTCCGACGATCCTGGTGGGACAGGTGCTTCTGGTCGCCGCGCTGCTGACCGCGTCGTTCGGTCAGGAGTCGACTGTCGCGGTCACCGTCGCCCTCGTGCTGCTCGGACTGGGCTGGAGCGCATCGACCGTCGCCGGCTCGACGCTGCTGACGGAGGCGTCGTCCGAGGAACGACGCACCCGGCGCCAGGGCATGAGCGACTTCACGATGAGCATGGTCGGCGCCGTGGGTGCGGTGCTCGCCGGGATCGTCCTCGGCTGGATCGGCTACGGCGGACTCGCTCTCGTGGTGTCGGCACTCGTCATCGCCACGATGCTGCTCTCGCCGCTCGGGCGTGTGGCGCAGGGGCTGAGGTCCGGCGTCTGACGGCCGGTCGGCAGACCGCGGGATCAGCGCAGCGCCGCGAGCGCGGCGTCGACGTCGGCTTCGTCGTTGAACAGGTGGAACGCGATGCGCGCCCGCCCGGCACGGCCCGAGGCTGCCAGTCCCGCCGCGGACAGGCGGGCGAGGTCGCCTCCGGCGAGGTCGTCCCAGGTGACGATCGCGGACGGGCGGACCGGCTCGGTGAGCCCGAAACCATCACGGAATCTGCTCGCCAGCGCGGTGGTGTGCGCGTGCACCTCGGCGATGTCGGTCGCGGCGAAGAGCGCGAGGGCCGGCGCGGCGCCGACGAACGCCTGCCATGCCGGCGAGACGTCGAATCGACGGGCGTCGGACGCGAGCGACGCCTCGCCGCCGTAGCACGACGACCAGGGGTCGGCGCCCGCGTACCAGCCGGCGTGCACCGGGGTGAGCGTGGCGGCGAGCGACTCCGACACGGTGAGGAACGCCACTCCGCGCGGGGAGCACAGCCACTTGTATGCGTGGCAGACGACGGCGTCGAACATCGTGGCGTCGATCGGCAGCCAGCCGACAGCCTGGGTCGCGTCGCAGAACGTGCGGGCGTCGTGGTGCGATGCGGCGGCTGCGACCGCGCCGAGGTCGGCGACCTCTCCCGTGGCCGACTGCACCGCCGAGAACGACACGAGCGCGGTGTCGGGCCTGATCGCCTCCGCGAGACCGGCGAGGGGCGCGGTGCGCACGCGGAGCCCGCGGCCGGCGTGCACGAACGGCAGCACGATCGATGAGAAGTCGCCGGCCGGCACGAGCACCTCGGCGCAGTGGGGGAGCGATGCGGCGATGAGCGAGGCCGCGACGGATGCCTGCGAAGCGATGGCGACCCGGTCGGGTGCGGCGCCGACGAGTGCCGCGAACAGCCCGCGCGATCGCTCCACGGCATCGCTGTATGTCGTGATGTCGATGCGCCCGGCGCCGGCGGCGTCGAGATCCGCCCGCACCGCCTCGCGCGACGCGCGCGGCGGGATGCCCGTCGTGCACGCTGCCAGGTACCCGCGCCCTCCGTCGAACTCGGCGCGGGCGGCGTCGAGGGAGAGGGCGGCGGTTGCGGGCATGCATCCAGCCTGCGCTCATCGATCTCTTCCGTCTACGGCAGGTGTCGTATGCAACCGATAACTCTGCGTTATGTTTTCAGGGTGCCCAGCGACACCGCGCCGCCGTTCGACGCATCCGACCTCCGCGTGATCAAGGCGATCGCCGACACCGGCTCGATCACCTCGGCAGCCGCGCGTCTCGGCTTCAGCCAGCCCGCGGTGAGCCAGCAGCTCAGACGCCTCGAGACCAGGATCGGCGTGGCAGTGGTGGAGCGGGCCGGTCGGACGGTGCGGCTCACCGAGGCCGGTCGCGTGCTGGCGCGTCACGCCTCCGCGGTCGCGACGGCGCTGGATGCCGCGGCCGCCGAGTTGGCGGAGCTGAGCGGACTGCACGCGGCACGCGTGCGGCTGGTCGCGTTCCCCTCCGCCTCGCCCACGCTGGTGCCCCGGCTGCTCGCCGACCTCGCCCACCGGCATCCGGGCATCTCGGTAACGTACGTCGAGGCGGAGCCGCCCGAGGCTGTCGAGGCGGTGCGGGAGGACCGCGCCGACATCGCCCTCACCTTCAGCTACCCGGGCGATCGCGACGACCCGCACGGGCTCAGCGCCCGCGGGCTCGACGTGAGCACGGTCGGGTCGGACGACCTGCTCGTCGTGCTGCCTGTCGATCACCACGCGGCAGACGCCGCGGAGGTGTCGGTCGCCGGCCTCGCCGACGAGGAGTGGATCGCCGGATGCCCGCGCTGTCGCGGTCACCTGCTCGAGCTGTGCGGCCGCGCCGGGTTCTCGCCGCGCATCGCCTTCGAGACCGACAACGTCGTCGCCGTCGAGAGTCTCGTCGCCCAGGGGATCGGGGTGGCGACGCTCCCGCGCATGGCGGCCGAGTCGTTCCCGACGCTTCCCGGGGTGGCTTTTGCGCCGTTGCCGCGCTCCGATGCGCGCACGCTCCACTCCGTCACCGCGCGCGGGGCCGACCGCGTGCCCGCGGTGCGCGTCACGCTCGGGGCGATCGCGCGGCTGCTCGCACCCGTGGCGGAAGTCGCCCGCAACTAGACTTGTCGGCGATGTCTTCTTCACCCGATCCCCGCACCACGACCGCCGCCGGCGCCGACGTGCGCGTGCGCTTCTGCCCCTCGCCGACCGGCCTCCCGCACGTCGGCCTCATCCGCACTGTGCTGTTCAACTGGGCGTACGCGCGTCACAACGGCGGAAAGCTCGTCTTCCGCATCGAGGACACCGACGCCGCCCGTGACAGCGAGGAGAGCTACCAGCAGCTGCTGGATGCGCTGCGCTGGCTGGAGATCGACTGGGACGAGGGCGTCGAGGTCGGCGGACCGCACGCCCCGTACCGCCAGTCGCAGCGTCACGAGCTGTACCGCGAGGTGCTCGACAAGCTCATCTCCGCCGGCGCGGTGTACGAGTCGTACTCGACGGCCGAGGAGATCGACGCCCGCAACGAGGCGGCCGGCCGCGCCAAGCAGCTCGGATACGACAACTACGACCGCGACCTCACCGACGAGCAGAAGGCCGCCTTCCGTGCGGAGGGGCGCCAGCCCGCCTACCGCCTGCGCGTGCCCGACGAAGACCTCACCTACGTCGACCTCATCCGCGGCGAGGTGACCTTCCCGGCCGGCTCGTTCCCCGATTTCGTCCTGGTGCGCGCCGGGGGAGTCCCGCTCTACCCGTTCGTGAACCCGGTCGACGACGCGCTCATGGGCATTACCCACGTCATCCGCGGCGAAGACCTCATGCCCTCGACCGCCCGACAGCTGGCGCTCTACAGCGCGCTCGTCGACGCCGGGGTCACCACGTTCATCCCGCGCTTCGCGCACATGCCGCTCGTCCTCGGTGAGACCGGCAACAAGAAGCTGTCCAAGCGCGACCCGAAGGCCGACCTGTTCCTGCAGCGCGAGAAGGGCTTCATCCACGAGGGCCTGCTCAACTACCTCTCGCTGCTGGGATGGTCGCTCAGCCACGACCGCGACGTGTTCTCGCTCGACGAGCTCATCGCCGCGTTCGACATCGTCGACGTGAACCCCAACCCCGCCCGCTTCGACCAGAAGAAGGCCGAGTCGATCAACGGCGACCACATCCGCCTGCTCGATCCCGACGACTTCGCGGCGCGGCTGGTTCCGTACCTCGTGGCCGCCGGGGTCGTCGCCGATCCGCTGACTGCCGAGCAGTCCGCGCTGCTCGCCGCCGCTGCGCCCCTCGTGCAGGAGCGGATGCAGCTGCTCGGCGATGCTCCCGGATTGCTGGGGTTCCTCTTCCGCGACGAGGTCGTGTACGACGAGGACGCTCTGGCCTCGCTGCCGGCGAACGCCGTCGAGGTTCTGGCGGCGTCGGTCAGCGCGGTCGAGGCGGTGCCCGCCGACGGCTTCACGGCCGCCGCGCTGCAGGACGCGCTCACCGCTGCGCTCATCGACGGACTCGAGCTCAAGCCGCGCGTCGCGTACGGCCCGCTCCGCGTCGCCGTGAGCGGTCGTCGCGTGTCGCCGCCGCTGTTCGAGTCGATGGAGCTCCTGGGGAAAGAGGCGTCGGTCGCGCGCCTGGCGGCCCTGCGCGACGCGCGCGGGTGACGCTCGGTTTGGCAGTCGTGCCCGTGTCGCGTAGACTCAATCCTCGGCACGGCTTCGGCTGACAGCCTTGGGGTATGGTGTAATTGGCAACACGGCGGTTTCTGGTTCCGTTGTTCTTGGTTCGAGTCCAGGTACCCCAGCAAGACGAAAAACCCCCGCTCAGGCGGGGGTTTTCGTTTGTTGCAGGATTCACCAGCAGAACCCACTCTCCTTCAGAGGCCCTCTCACCCGTCTGACTCGGGCCCGGGATCAGCGACGGGACACGTCCGCTATGTCTGCGGCGTACGCTCGGTGTATGGATCCGCCGAACGTGTGCACCGCCAGGTTCGACGAGGTGGTCACCGGCGGACGCCGCTGGGCTACTGTCGGCATCGAAATCCTCGCCCGGGAGTCCGACGGATCGGTTCCCACCGCCGCGTGGTTCCGCGGCGAGGAGTATCGCCTGGAGATCGAGGATGAAGAGGGCGTGGCGATCTATGTGAGACGCCGCTAGGAGATGACGGAACCGATCATCTCCGACCGGACGTGCGTTGCGTCCTGGCGCTGAAGACGGGGCGCCTTGGCTGTGGGCCGCGTTCATCGGCACCGGGACCCGATCGCCCTTCCGGCGACGGCGACAGCCTCGGTCACGCCATCCGACTACCCGCGCTCTCGACCTCGGCCTGTGACAGGGCACCGCCTAGGATGACGTCATGATGGCGCCGACACGCGAGCTTCAGCTGCTGGAGCTCTTCGTCGCCCTGGCCGACTCCCTTGTCGACGACTTCGACGTCGTCGACCTCCTCCAGCGGCTCGTTGACGAGTGCATCTCGCTCTTCGATGCGGCGGCGGCAGGCATCCTCCTCCTCGGTCCGTCGGATGAGCTTGAGGTGATCGTCTCGACGAGCGAGCGGAGCGAGCTCGTGGAGCTGATGCAGCTGAGGGTGGGGGAGGGTCCGTGCGTCGAGGCGGTGACGACCGGGGCGGTGGTCTCCGTCGACGACATCGACGCGATCGCCGACCGCTGGCCGGCTTTCGCGGCTGATGCCCGCGCCTCCGGATTCGCAGCGATCCACGCGATTCCGCTGCGGTTGCGCGACTCGACGCTCGGATCATTGAACCTCTTACGGGATGAACCGGGTGCGCTCAATGCGGCCGATGCCGCGGCCGCCCGGGCGCTGGCGGACATCGCCACGATCAGCATCCTGCAGCAGCGGCTGGTCGAGGAGTCCGAGCTCACGCAGGCGCAGCTCCAGCGGGCGCTGGACAGCCGGGTGGTGATCGAGCAGGCCAAAGGATATCTCGCTCAGCGACAGCACATCGACATGGACGAGGCGTTCGCGCGAATCCGGAGTCAGGCGCGCTCGACGCAGGCTCGAATCGGCGTCATCGCCGCCGACATCATCGCGGGGCGACTGCTCCTGTGACCGCGCCCGGGCGCCGCCCGCTGGCGGGTTCCGGCTCAGGGGTCTGCCGCTGCTGGAGGAGCGGACACTCGAAGGGGTCACGCTCGCCGAGCCCCACTCTGTTGATGTAGCGGACGACGATTCCGTAGGACTGCCAGAGGCCCGTCTCCGTGTAGGCGACGCCGTGCTCCCGGCAGTAGGCGCTGATCATCGCCGACGCCTCGCGGAGGTGCGGCCGGGGCATCGACGGGAACAGGTGATGCTCGATCTGGTAGTTGAGCCCTCCCATGACGGTGTCCAGCAGCCGGCCGCCTCGGATGTTCCGGCTCATCAGAACCTGACGACGGAGGAAGTCCACCTTCCGGTCGGCGGGGACGAGCGGCATCCCCTTGTGGTTCGGGGCGAACACCATACCCATGTAGAGGCCGAACACCCCGAGTTGAACGCCGATGAAGGCGAGGGCGACCCCCGGTGACAGCACCAAGAACACCAGCGCGACCAACCCGACGATCCGGACGGTGAGAAAGGCGATCTCGATCGGACGGCGACGCAGCGGTTCTCGCGAGAACACTCGACGCACGCTCGATGCGTGCAGCGACAGCCCTTCCAGCAGCAGAATCGGGAAGAACAGCACCCCCTGGTGTGCGATGAGCCAGCGCAGGGGTCCGCTGCGGCTCGCGCGCCGACGGTCCGCCTGCTCAGACGTGAACGCGATGACGGGCAGTTCGATGTCGGGGTCGCTGCCGATCTTGTTCGGGTTGGCGTGATGTCGCGTGTGCTTGTGCTGCCACCACCCGTAGCTCATTCCCACGAGCAGATCTGCGATCACCAAGGTGGTCCAGTCGTTCCACCGGCCGGAGCGGAAGATCTGCCGGTGTGCAGCATCGTGCCCGAGCATGGCAACCTGCGTGAGCACGACGGCCAGCACGGTCGCAGTCACCAGCTGCCACCAGGTGTCGCCGATGAGGATGAACCCGGTGAGCACGCCCGCGATGGCGATCGGGGCCGCGACGAGCTTCGTCCAGTAATAGCCGTAACGACGACGCATGAAGCCGCTTCGGTTCACGATCTGCGCAAGCTCCGTGTAGGGAATCGGCGCCTTCGGGGTCGCGGACCGCACGGATGCGGCGATCGATCCGGACGGGGAGATGGTCATCTTGGTGCTCCTGTCATGTGAAGCGCGCACAGATCGTGTCGCATCAATGACGAAGTCCGGGCCATCTGTGCTCAGGATATCCCCGTAGCGCGGTCCCCTCGCGGGGTCACGGTGAACGCACAGGTAGGCGACCGGAGGCGAGATCGCGGACGCCGGCGGGCGCGATCGAGAGACGCTGGATGGGCGCAGCCAGATCCGGCGCCGCCGACGACGCGCGCGAGGTTCGCGGAACCTGTATGCCGCACATGTTGGGGGCGTACCGTCAGGTCATGAAGACGCAGACAGGAACGAGCGGTGCAGACGCCGCGGCGCTGGGCCTGGGATCGGTGCTGGTGGGCTCCTTGCCTGCAGCGCTGATGACAGAGGGTGCCCCCGATCGTTACACGGTGGAGGCGGTGTTCAGCCGCCGTCCCGAGCAGGAAGAGGTGACGGCGATCCTCGGCGACGAGACTCGCGACTACCTCACCAAGTGGGGATACCGCAATGTCGAGGTGACAGTCTCCGATCGCCGCTTGGAGATCGCGAACACGAACCTGGAAGAGTTGCGGGACGGGCTGGCGGGTGTGCTCGCTGATCGGCTGGCCGACATCAGCGCGGGCGTTCGCACGACGCGGGAGATCGCCGCCGCCCGGTTCGCCGATGCAATCGCCAGTGAGCATGATCGCGCGACGGCGGTGACAGCACTGGCGGAGTCGGTGGCGTTCACGACCACGGGGAGCACGCAAGCGCATGCGCCTGACGATGGCCGAGTCCACGCCTGACCGACCAGGTGCACGTCAGCGCGCGTTTGCAATCGCCGGCCCGACGAGAGGTGCTCATGTCCGCATGGTGGGAAGAGCTCGTCCATGCGGTCACGGGGCGTGTCCAACGCCACGATGACCTGCCAGACCTGCGACGGTTGGCGGCGCGGCCCGTCGCATTGGAGCGGACGCAGTACCTCGTCAACGATCGCGAGCGCCAGGGGCGTGAGCGTCGCGCCTACGTCCTTCGGCGCGAACCGGACAACTCGCGAGGGTCGGTCGACATCGCCGTGTTCTCCAACGGGCGCAACGTGGGCTACCTGCCGACGGATGTGGCGGGGGAAGTGCGGCCGTTCCTCGACCGTATCGGAGGCGCCGCCATCGTCAACGGTGCCGGAATGAAGGCCGGAAGTATCCGGCTCTGGGTCGATCTGCCCACGCGGCGCGCGCTCCACGGGTTCGTCGCCGCGGAGGCGGCGCACGTGGCGGACACCACCGAACGACTGGAGACAGCGGGAGGGAGCGAATCGGACCGGCAGAAGTTCGCCCGCTTCAGTCGAGCGGAGCAGTGAAGCCGGACTCGCGGACCGCGACCACAATCACCGCCGGTCCGACCGAGCGGCGTGCTGTGGATAATGAGTCCCATGGATGCCGCGGCTCGCACGCCGGAACGCTCCGACGACGACTCGGCGCGCGAGCTCGATCGACTGAGGCGTCGTGCGTACGGCCCCGACGCGGACATCACCGCTGACGCCGCGGCGCAGTTCCGGCTCGCACAGCTCGAGGCCGCCCGGCGTGCGCCTCCCGGCCCGCTCGAGGATGACCGGTCGGCGTCGCCCCCACCGACGACGGCCGCCCCGAGTGAGGGGGCGGCACCGAGCGCGGGTCACGTCGACTCGACGGCATCTCCGGACGCCGCACCACAGGCGCGCGGTCCGCATGCGGCAGCGCCGCACAGGTCCCGGAAGCGCGCCAGGGTGGGCATGCTCATCGCGGCGGGCGCTGTCCTCTTCACCCTCGGAATCACGATCGGCGTCTTCTGGCCGACCTCGTCCGACAACCCCGACGACACGCCGGACGCGGTGCTGGACATCTCCAGCGATCCACAGCCCTGGCGTGACCAGTGGGATCGCGCACTCGACTTCTGGGGCCTCACCGCGGGATCGATGGTCCCGTACGAGCAGTTCGCGGGTCTCGGCGTCTGGACGGGGCACGCCGCAGGCGATGCCCGGTGCCTCGTGCTCACGCAGGAGGAGGCGATCGTGACCGCGACGTGTGCGAGCGCGGGCCTCGACCCGATCTTCGACCTCACGGTCGGGCGCGATGTCGCCGCCGACTCGGGCACCGGTCTGCCGGAGGGCACCGTGCTGCGCTTCCGCGCCGACGACGGTGAGGTCGCGGTCTGGGTGCGTCAGCCGGCGGGCCAGGTGGGGGAATCCGCCCCGAGCTCCTCCGCGGTCTCGGTGCCCAGCCGCGCATAGTCGGGATTGTCGTCGCTGTGGGCGAGGAGGATCACGGCCACCGCGGACGCCCAGGCCTTCGCGCGGACGAGCGTCGCACGGTCGTACGCCCCGTCGAGCGCACGGTCGAAGTCCCGCCGCCCGTCGGCGTCGAAGGCCAGCCATCCGACGGCGAGGTCGTATGCGGGGTCTCCGGCGGTCACGTCGCCGAAGTCGATCACGCCGCGCAGCACCGGCCCTGACGCGACGAGGTTCCCCGGGTGGAGGTCGCCGTGGATCCACACCGGCCGCCCGGGCCACGCGGATGCGCGCAGCCCTGCATCCCAGTGAGCGGTGAGCGTCTGCACAGTCGGGCCGGTTAGTGCCTGGACCGCGATCAACCCGTCCAGGCGCTCGCGGAACGCCGCGTCGCGCTGCACCAGAGGAACGCCGCGGACCGGGTTCACCGGATGGTCCGCGGGTGCCGGCACGTGGAGAGCCCGCAGCGCATGCGCGAGGGGCCGCGCCCACCCACGACGGCGGGCGCGTGGGATGTCGAGGCCGCGGTCGCCGTCTGCCCAGGCGACCACCGACCAGTGCCAGAGGAAGGTGTCGTCGGGACGCCCGGCCACCACAGGCACGGGGAGCGACAGTCCCGAGCCTGCGAGCAGTGCCGCCAGCGTGGGGAGCACGCGCTGCTCGTTCACGATCAGGGGAGCCGCGAGGCCGCGGCGCGGCAGGCGCACGGCGAAGGCCTCGCCGAGGCGCCACACCTCGTTGTCCCACCCTTGCGCGACCTTGCGGAGCGGATCGTCGACGGCGTCGCCGAGAGTCTCCCGAGCCTGGGTCCGCAGCAGATGCCGGATCGATCCCGTGGTGATCTCGACCTCGGCGGCGGGCATGTCAGGCACCGTCCGACAGTACCCGCGGCGTCCCGATGTTGGAAAAGTGTTGCCTAATGTTGGAATGAGTTGTATCTTGTGGATAAGCCAAGGAGGGTCCATGTACGCGACGGAGCGCCAGCAGCAGATTCAGCGCCTGCTCACCCAGGATGGGCGCGTCAGCGTGATCGACCTCGCACGTGTCTTCGACGTCACGACCGAGACCGTGCGCCGTGACCTCGGGCAGCTCGAGTCCGAGGGGGCTCTCCTCCGCGTTCACGGCGGCGCGGTGCCGCGCACAGCCGCGAGCACGGTCGAGCCGTCGCTTCCCGAGCGCCGCCGCCAGCACGGCGCAGCGAAGGCGGCCATCGCGGCCCGCGCGCTCGCTGCCCTCGGCGACGCCTATCGAGGCTCCGTGTTCCTCGACGCGGGCACCACGACCGCCGCCGTCGCCGCGCAGCTCCCGACACGTCTCGCGGCCACGGGCGCCGAGGTCGTCACGCACTCGCTGGCGCTGGCGCAGTCGCTGTCGGCGACGGCATCGGTTCCCCTCACGATCCTCGGGGGACGCGTGCGCGGTGTGACCGCCGCCGCTGTGGGCGCCGACACGGTCCGCGCCATCGAGGGTCTTCGTCCCGACGTGGCGTTCGTCGGCACCAACGGCGTGTCTGCGGCGTTCGGGCTGAGCACTCCCGACCCCGAGGAGGCTGCCGTCAAGCGCGCGATCGTCCGTTCTGCGCGCCGCGTCGTGGTGCTCGCCGACGCGGCGAAGTTCGAGCGGGAGCTGCTCGTCGGCTTCGCGGCACTGCGCGACATCGATGTCCTCGTGACCGAGACAGCGCCGCCGCCGGTGCTGGAAGAGGCGCTCGCCGACGCCGACGTGGAGGTGTGGATCGCATGATCGTCACGCTGACGGCGCATCCGTCGCTCGATCGCGCCATCGAACTCGACACCGCTCTGCAGGCCGGTGGCGTGCAGAGCGCGTCATCCGGGCGGGAGGATGCCGGGGGCAAGGGCGTCAACGTCGCCCGGGTGATCGCGGCCGCCGGGGTGCCCGTGCGTGCGGTGCTGCCGCTCGCGGAGGACGACCCGTTCCGGGCGCCGCTTCATTCGACGGGACTCGATGCGCTGACCGTGCCCGTCGCAGGCCGCGTCCGCACGAACCTCACCCTCGTCGATCCGGCGGGCGTCACCACCAAGATCAACCTGCCGGGCGCAGCCCTCGATCCGGCCGAGCGCGACGCGATCGTCGCCGCCGTCGTCGTGGCCTCCGAAGGCGCGCGCTGGCTGGTTCTCGCGGGCTCGCTGCCCCCGGGCGCCCCGAGCGACTTCTACGTGCGCGTGATCGAGGCGGTGCGCAGCGGCCTCGGCACCGGGGCCCCGCGCATCGCGGTCGACACGTCGGGCGATGCGCTCGCCCGCACGGTGGCGGAGGGTCACCCCGACCTCATCAAACCCAATGACGACGAGCTCGCCGAACTGGTGGGCGAACCTCTCACCGGAGGCGACCGGGTCGCAGACGCCGTGCGTCTGGCCCGGAGCATCGTGCCGTCCCGCGCGGCAGCGGCCCTCGTGACCCTCGGGTCGGCGGGTGCTGCGCTGGTCACCGCGGATGCGGCGTGGGCGGCGCCCACACCCCGCATCCGGGTCCGCAGCACCGTCGGAGCGGGGGACAGCTCGCTCGCGGGCTACCTGCTCGCAGACACTGCGGGCGCGTCAGCCGAGGACAGTCTGCGTCACGCGATCCGGTACGGCGCCGCTGCGGCGTCGCTCCCGGGGACGCAGGCGCCCGCGCCCACCGATCTTCCCGGTGACGACCTGCCCGTCGCCACCTTCTGAGCACCACACCCACGACAAGGAGGTCATCATGGCCGACACCATCACCACCGGGCTCGTCAGTCTCGACGTCGGACTCGGAGAAGACAAGGCGGCGGTGCTGCGCGCACTCGCCGACCGCGTCGCGGCGCAGGGACGCGCCACCGACGGCGAGGCGCTCTTCGCCGATGCCTGGGCTCGCGAGCAGAAGGACGAGACCGGGCTGCCGGGCGGCATCGCCATCCCGCACGCGAAGTCCGCGGCCGTGACGACGCCGTCGCTGGCGTTCGCCCGACTCAGCCCCGGCGTGGAGTTCGGGGCAGACGACGGCCCGGCCGATCTCGTCTTCCTCATCGCAGCGCCCGCAGACGCCGCCGAAGCCCACCTCGCCGTGCTGTCGAAGCTCGCCCGCAGCCTCATGCAGGAGGACTTCACCGGCGCGCTCCGTGCCGCCGGCACGGAAGCCGATGTCGTCGCGATCGTCCGCGCGGCGATCGGCGAGGGCGAGCAGCCGGCGGCGACAGAGCCCGCCGCGGCGGCAGCGCCGGCCGCAGCAGCGCCGGCCGCAGCTGCACCGGGCGTGACGCGCATCGTCGCGGTCACCTCGTGCGCCACCGGCATCGCTCACACGTTCATGGCTGCCGATGCGCTGACCGCTGCCGGCAAACGGACGGATGCCGTCGACCTCGCGGTCGAGCCGCAGGGATCGAGCGGCTACCAGGCCCTGCCCCAGCAGGTGATCGACGATGCGGATGCCGTGATCTTCGCCACCGACGTCGATGTGCGCGAGATCCAGCGCTTCGCCGGCAAGCCGGTCGTGCGGTCGGGGGTGAAGCGGGGCATCGAGGAGCCCGACGCGCTCATCTCCGAAGCGGTCGCCGCAGCGGGCGATCCCGGGGCGCCGCGCGTCGCGGCATCGGCGGCGGCTACCACGCGCGCCGCGGCGGGGGAGTCGCTGTCGTGGGGGGCTCGCATCCAGCGCATCCTCCTCACCGGCGTGAGCTACATGATCCCCTTCGTCGCGGGCGGCGGTCTGCTCATCGCGCTGGGCTTCCTGTTCTTCGGTGACGACTACTCCGCTCCGGGGAACGCCACCAACGTGATCGTCGAGAACTCGCTGTGGGATCTCCCCGACGGGGGCCTCGGCATCTACCTCGGCTCGGTGGCGTTCGCGATCGGCGCGGCGTCGATGGGATTCCTCGTCTCGGCGCTGGCGGGCTACATCGCATTCGCGATCGCCGACCGGCCCGGGATCGCGCCCGGATTCGTCGCCGGTGCGATGGCGGTCGTCATGAACGCCGGCTTCATCGGCGGAATCGTCGGGGGCCTGCTCGCCGGTGTGGTCGCCTGGTGGATCGGAACCTGGAACGTCCCGCGGTGGCTGCGCGGACTGATGCCCGTCGCGATCATCCCGCTCCTCGCGTCGATCGTCGCCTCCGGTGCGATGGTGCTGTTCCTCGGCCGCCCGATCGCGACGCTGATGGTGTGGCTGACGGACTGGCTCAACGCGCTGGCCGACACATCGGGCATCGTCGTCGTCGGCGTCGTGCTGGGCCTCATGATGTGCTTCGACCTGGGCGGCCC
The DNA here is from genome assembly GCF_017831975.1 of Microbacterium terrae. Taxonomy (NCBI): domain Bacteria; kingdom Bacillati; phylum Actinomycetota; class Actinomycetes; order Micrococcales; family Microbacteriaceae; genus Microbacterium; species Microbacterium terrae. The sequence continues at coordinate 1,190,535 of NZ_JAFDSS010000001.1, forward strand.
GGTCAACAAGGTGGCGTACGCTTTCGCCGTCGCGGGTCTCGCCGCAGGCTCGCCCGAGAACACGACGCCGTATCTCATCATGGCCGCGGTGATGGCGGCCGGCATGGTGCCGCCGCTCGCGATGGCGCTGGCCTCGACCGTGCTCGCCCGCGACCTCTTCCCGCCGGTCGAGCGCGAGAACGGCAAGGCCGCATGGCTCCTCGGGGCCGCGTTCATCAGCGAGGGTGCGATCCCGTTCGCGGCGGCCGACCCGCTGCGGGTCATCCCGGCGTCGCTCGTCGGCGGTGCGGTGACCGGCGGGCTGAGCATGCTGTTCGCCGTCCAGTCGCTGGCACCCCACGGCGGCATCTTCGTGTTCTTCGCGATCACGCCGATCTGGGGCTTCGTCGCCGCGATCGCGGCGGGGACCGTCGTGTCGGCACTGCTGGTGGTGGCGCTCAAGCGCTGGGTCGGCCGTGCCGAGCTGGAGCAGGCCGAGGCGCCGATGCAGACGGTCGCCGCGTGACCGGATGCGGACGACGCGGCCCGGAGGTGCGGCATCGGCCCGTGGTACCGTCGTGACACTCACGGCGGAGGGAGAGGGTGCCGATCAGGCCCTCGGCGAGTTCGTCGAACTCCTCGAGACCGACCTCGACGCCGCATGAGGATGACGGATGCCGCGACCGAAGCTGCGCGGCATCCGTCACCACCGTCTCCGCTAGAGATCGGTGCCGTCGCCCGGATCGAGCACGACGAACTCGCCGCCACCCTGCTCGACCGCCCAGGTCAGACGAGAGCGGCCCATGTCGCGGCCGATCACGGACAGCGTCATGTCGTGCGTGCCGAAGGCGCGACGCGGGGCGACGGCCAGCACGAAGTCCATCGCCTCGCCGATCTTCAGCCAGGGCGCACCCACAGGGGCGGCGAGCAGCTGCACGGGCTTGCCGGCGGGCACGGCGTACGAGTCGCCCGGGTAGTAGAACTCGTCGTTCACGAGCACGCCCACGTTGTCGATCACGGGGATCGACTCGTGGATCACGGCGTGCCGCCCACCGAAGAACTCGAGGGTGAACGGATCGGCCTCCACACGGTCGCCCGGGTGGACGACGGTGATCGCGAAGTCCGACGCGGCTCGGGCTACGCCCTCGGGGGCGAAGATCGGGGTGTCGGGGAACGCGGAGAGGATGCGCGTGAGGTGGGCGGGCGTCCAGTGGTCGGGATGCTCGTGGGTGATCACCACCGCGACGACGCGCTCGAGCCCGAGCGGCGACGTGAAGTTCCCGGGGTCGATGACGAGCGTGCGGTCCGCTTCGACGAGGGTGAGGGCGGCGTGCTCGAACTTGGTGACTCGCATGGCACGAGTCAACCGCGCACACCGCGCGGGCGGCAAGCGGATCGCCGACGGCGCGCTCGATTTGGTCGGGCATGACCGGGCATGGCATAATCGAACGGTTGCCTGAACGGCCCCATCGTATAGCGGCCTAGTACGCCGCCCTCTCACGGCGGTAACGCGGGTTCGAATCCCGCTGGGGTCACCAGTCAGGCAAATGCAACACCATGCAGGCTCCGGCAGTCCACTGTCGGAGGCGTGCGGCCCCATCGTATAGCGGCCTAGTACGCCGCCCTCTCACGGCGGTAACGCGGGTTCGAATCCCGCTGGGGTCACAGATGAGAATGGCCCGGTCCGTCAGGACCGGGCCATTTCGCTGTCACGTCTCGGTTCAGTCCGCGTCGTCCGTGGGGGGCGCGACAGCGGTGCGGCGACGACGACGCAGCCGCACGACGCCCCAGACGATGAGGGCGGCGGCGGCGGCGACGGCGAGCCAGGGGAGCAGGAAGCCGAGCGCGATCACGATGCCGTTCAGGGTCGCGACCAGTCCGTTCCAACCGGCCTCGAGGCCATCGGTGAAGCCGGCGGGGTCGGCCTCGACGGGATCGGTCTCGGCAACGAGCGACACCGTGAGAGTCGACATCGCGACCTGGTCGTCGAGCCTCTCCAGCTCCATCTGGTACGCCTCGAGCGTCGCCTGGCGCTCCGCGAGCGCCGCCTCGGCGGCGATCAGGTCGGACAGGTCGCCCGCTTCGCCCATGAGCTCGGTGAGGCGGTCGACCGAGGCCTGGGACGCGTCGACCCGCGCCTGCAGATCGACAGTCTGCTGCGACACGTCCTGGCGGGTGATCGACGATGCCGTTACCTCGCCCACCTCGCCGAGGTCGGCGACGACATCGGGGAGCGCGTCTGCGGGGACGCGCACCGTGATCCAGGCGCCCGAGCCGGGATACGGATACGGGTAGGTGTCGGAGACGACCCCGTCGCCCTCGATCGGGGCCGAGGTCGTCGCCGTCGTGTCGACGTTCATCGACTCGACGTACCCGCCCGCGGCGGTGGCCGCATCGCCGACCGCCTCGGCGGCGGCGGCCGTGTCGGCGACGACGACCGAGGCGGACGCGGTGGTGATGATGTCGCGCCCGGCCATGCCGTCGGCGGGCTCGCTCATGGCGCCGGCGTCGTCGCGTCCCGCGGACTCCTCGGAGCCGGTGAAGTCGGTCGCCGAGTCGGGGGCGACGCCCGGCTCCATCGCCGGCGCCACCGCCGCGCTGTCGGAGCCGCTCGATGTGCCGGTCACGAGGCCGGTGACCGCCGGGGCGATGACGGCTGCGACGGCGATCACCGCGGCGGCGGCCGCGCCGCCCATCCAGAGTCGTCCTCGACGCGTGCGCCGGGTGGTCTCGGACGCGCGTTCGCGGGCGATGTCGGCGAAGACGGCGTCTTCGATGGCGTCGATGCGCGCGTCGTCGAGCTCGGGGAGCGATGCCTCGAGCGGCGGGTTCTGCGTGGCGTTCATGTGCTCTCCTTCACGACCGTCCGCAGTCTCGTGCGGATGCGGGAGAGACGGTTGCGGACGACTCCGTGCGCCACGCCGAGCTCGTCGGCTGCCGCCTGGTAGCCGTACCCCTCGGTCGCGCACAGCCGGAAGATGTCGCGGTCGAGGGCCGAGAGGCCCTCCACGGCGTGCAGGATCCGGTCTGCGAGGTCGGCGCCGATCACCTGATCCTCGACGTCGACGGTCGCGGGCAGCGTGTCGTCGACCCCGTGGGTCGTGTTCTCGCGATCGCGCTTCTGGCGCCGCATCCGGTTCGCCGCCTGAAGGCGGCACACCGTCACGAGCCAGGGGAGCAGCGACTCTCCGGCGAGCTCGAACCCCGGGAGCCGGCGCCACGCGACCAGGAACGTCTCCTGGGTGACGTCCTCGGCGTCCGCGGCGTCGCCGAGGAGGCCGTGGGCGAGCCAGTAGACCGGCCGCACGTACGCGCGGTAGAGCGCGCGGAACGCGCGTTCGCTGCCGCCGGCGGCCTGAGCCACCAGCAGGGCGTCGCCTGTCGGTCCGTCGTCGGTCATCGGTGTGTCCTCCGCTCCGCGGGCGGGCGCAGGACGCTGCGTCGTCGCGGAGCACCATTGTCTCTCACGGTGTGAGTGTCAGCGGAGCGCGGATCGTCTCGTGGGCGGTGCGAAGGATGCGTCGACCGCTGCCGGGGGCGGCGGGAGCGGCATCCGGAGCCTGTATCCTGTTCCGAGCGAGAGGGAGTATCCCGTTCTTCGCGCATCCGTCATCACGGGTCCCGACTACGCGACCCCGGGTGTGCGACGCAGGCCGATCGGCCCGCGGGGAGAGACTTTCGGCACCGACCGACCCCTCGTACGTCCCCTTCGAAAGGCCCTCCATGGACCTCGAACTCCCGCTGTGGTTCGAAATCGGATCCCTCGTGATCCTCACCCTGATCCTGATCGCCGATCTGCTGCTGATCCTCAAGCGCCCGCACATCCCGTCGACGAAGGAGTCCACCCTCTGGGTGGTGTTCTACGTCACGCTGGCGCTCATCTTCGCCGGCCTCATGTGGCTGTTCGCCGGGCCCGAGTACGCCGGCCAGTTCGTGGCCGGCTGGCTGACCGAGTACAGCCTGTCGATCGACAACCTCTTCGTCTTCGTGCTGATCATGACGCAGTTCGCGGTGCCGCGCCGCTATCAGCAGGAGGTGCTGATGGTCGGCATCATCATCGCGCTGGTGCTGCGCGGCCTGTTCATCCTGGCCGGCGCCGCGATCATCGAGCAGTTCAGCTGGGTGTTCTACATCTTCGGCGCCTTCCTGGTGTGGACCGCGATCCGCCAGGCGTTTCCGGGCGGCGACCACGACGACGACGTGAAGCAGGAGAACTTCGTCGTGCGTCTGCTGCGCCGCACCATCGACATCAGCGACCACTACGACGGCGCGAAGATCCGCACGATCGTCGACGGCAAGAAGATGTTCACGCCGATGATCATCGTCTTCGCGGCGATCGGCGTCACCGACCTGCTGTTCGCGATCGACTCGATCCCGGCGATCTTCGGGATCACCCAGAGCCCGTTCATCGTGTTCACGGCGAACCTCTTCGCGCTGATGGGTCTGCGCCAGCTCTACTTCCTGCTGGGCGACCTCCTCGACCGCCTCCGATACCTCCACTACGGCATCGCGTTCATCCTCGCCTTCATCGGCGTGAAGCTCGTGTTCCACGCGATGCACGTCAACGAGCTGCCGTTCATCAACAACGGCGAGCACATCGAATGGGCGCCCGAGATCTCGACGTGGACCTCGCTCGCGGTCATCGTGATCGCGATGACCGTGGCCACGGTCGCCAGCCTCATCGCGGCCGGCCGTGAGAAGCGCGCCGCGACGCCGCTGGAGGCCGCCGAGGCCGTCGCCGAGGAGAAGGGCACGCCGCCGACGGTCTGACGCATCGGGCCGGGCTGCCGCGAGCCGGTGGTAGCCTTGGCCCGTGCTGATCGCTCGCCTCCTCCTTAGCGGCCGCGACGAGTCCTAGTCCCCAGGCCTTCTCGTCGCGGAGTCTTTCGCGGGCTTGATCCCCCTCTCGAGGAGAACGACAGAGCAATGACCACAACCGACGTGCCCGGCATCCCCGACCGCCCCCGTACCCTCGCCGAGAAGGTGTGGGACGACCATCTGGTCGTCAAGGGCGTGGACGGACAGCCGGATCTGATCTACATCGACCTGCACCTGGTTCACGAGGTGACGAGCCCGCAGGCTTTCGACGGCCTCCGCGCCGAGGGGCGCCCGGTGCGCCGCCTCGACCTCACGATCGCCACAGAGGACCACAACACCCCGACGCTCGACATCGACAAGCCGATCGCCGATCTCACCAGCCGGACCCAGATCGAGACGCTGCGTCGCAATGCCGAGGAGTTCGGGGTGCGTCTGCACTCCCTGGGCGACAAGGAGCAGGGGATCGTCCACGTCGTGGGCCCGCAGCTCGGTCTCACGATGCCCGGCATCACCGTCGTGTGCGGCGACAGCCACACCTCGACCCACGGCGCCTTCGGCGCGATGGCGTTCGGCATCGGCACGAGCGAGGTCGAGCACGTGCTGGCCACGCAGACGCTGCCGCTGAAGCCGTTCAAGACGATGGCCATCACCGTGGAGGGTGACCTGCGGCCCGGCGTGACCGCCAAGGACGTGGTGCTCGCCATCATCGCCAAGATCGGCGCCAACGGCGGACAGGGCTACGTGCTCGAGTTCCGCGGGAGCGCGATCCGCAGCCTCTCGATGGAGGGGCGCATGACGGTGTGCAACATGTCGATCGAGGCCGGCGCCCGCGCGGGCATGGTCGCCCCCGACGAGACCACGTTCGCCTATGTCAAGGGCCGCGATCACGCGCCGACCGGCCAGGACTGGGACGACGCCGTCGCCTACTGGCGCACGCTTCCGAGCGACGAGGGCGCCGTTTATGACGCCGAGGTGTTCCTGGATGCCGCCGAGCTCGAGCCGTTCGTGACGTGGGGCACCAACCCGGGGCAGGGCGTGTCGCTCTCGGGCACCGTCCCGACCCCCGCCGACTTCGCCGACCCCAACGAGCGCGCCGCCGCCGAGCGGGCGCTGGAGTACATGGACCTCGTGCCTGGCACGCCGCTCAAGGACGTCCCCGTCGACGCCGTGTTCATGGGCTCGTGCACCAACAGCCGCATCGAGGACCTGCGCGCGTTCGCCTCGGTCATCGAGGGCCGCACCAAGGCCGACGGCGTGCGCGTCATGGTCGTGCCCGGTTCGGCACGCGTGCGCCTCGAGGCCGAGGCCGAGGGTCTCGACAAGGTCATCGAAGCCTTCGGCGCCGAGTGGCGGTTCGCCGGGTGCTCGATGTGCCTGGGCATGAACCCCGACCAGCTGGCGCCGGGGGAGCGGTGCGCCTCCACGAGCAACCGCAACTTCGAGGGTCGCCAGGGCAAGGGCGGGCGCACGCACCTCGTCTCACCGCTGGTCGCCGCGGCCACGGCGGTGCTCGGCCACCTCGCCAGCCCGTCCGATCTGCCCGCGCGCGAGAAGGTCGAGGCCTGACATGGAGAAGTTCACAACCCACACCGGTGTCGCCGCGGCACTGAAGCGCTCGGCCGTCGACACCGATCAGATCATCCCCGCCGTCTACCTCAAGCGGGTCACGAAGACGGGCTTCGAGGATGCCCTGTTCGCGAACTGGCGGCAGGATCCCGAGTTCGTGCTCAACCAGCCGGCGTTCGCGGGCGCGAGCATCCTCGTCACCGGCCCCGACTTCGGCACCGGATCGAGCCGGGAGCACGCCGTCTGGGCGCTGCGCGACTACGGATTCGCGGTCGTGCTGAGCACCAAGTTCGCCGACATCTTCCGTGGCAACTCGGGCAAGCAGGGCCTGGTGACGGGCGTCATCTCCGAGGCAGACCTCGAAGCGATCTGGGCGGCGATCGACGCCGAGCCCGGAATCTCGATGACGGTCGATCTCGAGGCGCGACGCGCACGGATCGGCGAGCTCGAGGTCGGCTTCGACATCGATGATTACACTAGGTGGCGGCTTCTCGAAGGGCTCGACGACATCGGGCTCACGCTGCGCGAGGAAGACAAGATCGCGCAGTTCGAGGCACGTCGCGAGGCATGGCGGCCCCGCACCCTCCCGGTTCCGGCCGCGAGCGCCACGTAAGAATGCAGACGCGCCCCACCCGGGCGCCGCTCTGCCAGCCACCCTCGAAAGACACAAGTGAGGTCCACCGGATGAAGTCGCTTCTCAGTGAGACGCCGAACGCACAGGCAGGAGAGAAGGGGATGACCGGTGAAACGCTCGCCATCCGCGGCGGACGACCGCTGACCGGACGCGTCGAGGTCAAGGGCGCGAAGAACCTGGTCACCAAGGCGATGGTGGCCGCTCTCCTCGGTGAGACGGCCAGCACCCTGCGCGACGTCCCCGACATCAGCGACGTGCAGGTCGTCCGCTCCCTCCTCGAGGTGCACGGCGTCACCGTGGTCGACGGCGAGGAGGAAGGCACCTTCCACCTCGATCCGAGCGGGGCCGTCGCCGCGCACTTCGAGGAGATCGACGCGCACGCCGGTGCATCGCGCATCCCGATCCTGTTCTGCGGCCCGCTGCTGCACCTGCTCGGCGAGGCGCTCATCCCCGATCTCGGCGGTTGCCGCATCGGCGACCGGCCGATCAACTTCCACATGGACGCGCTGCGCGCCTTCGGTGCGGTCGTCGACAAGAGCTATGAGGGGATCCGCATCACCGCCCCGGGCGGGCTCCACGGTGCGAACATCGACCTGCCGTACCCGAGCGTCGGGGCCACCGAGCAGGTGCTTCTCACGGCCGTGAAGGCGCGCGGCACGACCGAGCTTCGCAACGCCGCGATCGAGCCCGAGATCATGGACCTCATCGCGGTGCTGCAGAAGATGGGCGCGATCATCTCCTACGAGCCGAACCGCGTCATCCTCATCGAGGGTGTCGACACGCTCCAGGGGTACGACCACCGCGCGATCTTCGATCGCAACGAGGCGGCTTCGTGGGCGTGCGCCGCGCTGGCCACCGACGGCGACATCTTCGTCGGCGGCGCTCGTCAGCAGGAGATGCTGACGTTCCTCAACGTCTTCCGCAAGGCGGGCGGGTGGTTCGACGTGCGCGAGGACGGCATCCAGTTCCGTCGCGGCGGCGCGCTCAAGCCCGTCGTCGTCGAGACCGACGTGCACCCCGGCTTCATGACCGACTGGCAGCAGCCGCTCATCGTCGCGCTCACTCAGGCCGAAGGCCGCTCGACGGTGCACGAGACGGTGTACGAGAACCGCCTCGGGTTCACCCAGGCCCTCAACCAGATGGGCGCCGACATCGTCGTGCATCCGCAGGGCATCGACGCGCCGGATCGCCGCGTTCCCCGTCGGGCGCTCGAGCAGGCCGCCGTCATCACGGGGCCGACCCCGCTGCACGCTGCCGACGTCGAGGTGCCCGACCTGCGCGGCGGATACAGCTATGTGATCGCGGCTCTCGCGGCCGAGGGCGAGTCGACCGTGCGCAACGTCGGCATCATCCGCCGCGGCTACGAGAAGTTCTTCGCCAAGCTCGACGCCCTCGGCGCCGACTTCGACGTCGTCGACTGACCGTGGCGCGAAACCGGGTCCGCGCCTCCGCCGAGAAGACGAAGCCCAGCGTCTTCTGGGCGCTGGCTGCCGTCGTCGTGCCGCTGGTCGGGATCATCTTCAAGATCGAGGTCGAGGGCGCCGAGAAGCTGCCCCGCGAGGGCGCGTACGTCGTGGCACCCAACCACGCGAGCGAGATCGACCCGCTCGTCGTCGCCGTCGCCGTGTGGCGGGCCGGCCGCGCCCCGCGCTTCATGGCGAAGGAGAGCCTGTTCCGCGTTCCGGTGCTCGGCTGGGCGCTCCGCGTCACCGGCATGGTGCCCGTCGCCCGCTCGACCTCCGCTTCGGCGGCCCGCGCGACCCTCGAGGCCTCCGAGACGCTCGTGCGCCACGGCCGCGGGGTCATCGTCTATCCCGAGGGCACGCTCACCCGCGACCCCGACCTCTGGCCCATGCGCGGCAAGACCGGCGCCGTTCGCCTGGCGGCGGCGGGCGGCATCCCGCTCATCCCGATGGCGCAGTGGGGCGCGCAGCAGGTGCTCCCGCGCTACGGCAAGCTCAAGCTCTGGCCGCTGCGCCGCCGCGTGCGGGTGCTCATTGGCGATCCCATCGACCTCTCCGGTCGCTTCGGGACGTCGCCGTCGCCGGCGGCCCTCGTCTCGGCGACCGATGAGCTGATGGCCGACGTGTCGGGGCTCCTCGGGCAGCTCCGCGGCGAGGCCGCTCCGGCCGAGCGCTGGAACCCGGCCGACCACGGCCAGAGAGAGACGGGGCGCCTTGAGTCGTAGACAGGAACCAGCTCGTCCCCGCGTCGCCGTCGTCGGAGCCGGCAGCTGGGGCACCACGTTCGGCAAGATCCTCGCCGACGGCGGCGCCGATGTCGTCATGTGGGCCCGCCGCCCCGAGCTCGCGAACGAGATCCACCAGGCCAAGCGCAACAGCGAGTACCTCCCCGGCATCAACCTGCCGCGCGGCATGTCGGCGACGCATCACCTCTCCGAGGCGCTCGAGGGAGCGGACCAGGTCTTCCTGTCGATCCCGAGCCAGGCGGTCCGGGAGAACCTCAAGGCGGTCCGGCCGCTCGTCTCGGCGTCGGAGGTTCCCATCGTCTCGCTGATGAAGGGCGTCGAACGTCGCACCGGCCTGCGGATGAGCCAGGTCATCGAGCAGGAGCTGCACTGCGATCCGGCGCGCATCGCCGTGGCGTCGGGCCCGAACCTCGCGCTCGAGATCGCGCGCGAGCAGCCCACTGCCGCGGTCATCTCGTCGACGAGCCAGGAGACGGCGGAGGCGGTCGCGCGCCTCGCACGCAACCGCTACTTCCGCACGTTCGTCAACACCGACGTGATCGGCACGGAGTTCGGCGGGGTGCTGAAGAACCTGATCGCCGTCGCGATCGGCATCGTCGACGGCGTCGGCTACGGCGAGAACACCAAGGCGTCGATCATCACGCGCGGACTCGTCGAGATGACCGACTTCGCCGTCGCGTTCGGCGCCCAGCCCGAGACGCTGCAGGGACTCGCGGGCCTCGGAGACCTCATCGCGACGTGCCAGTCGCCGCTCAGTCGCAACAACACCGCCGGGCGGCTGCTCGGCCAGGGATACCGCTTCGACGACGTCGTCAAGCAGATGAACCAGACAGCCGAGGGGCTGGCGTCGGTGGCGCCGATCCTGCAGCTCGCGCGGGAGGTGGACGTCGAGATGCCCATCGTTCAGCAGGTGAAGATGGTGCTCGACGGCACGATGGACCCGCGCGACATCGCCCCGCATCTCACGACGGACGACGACACCCCCCAGGGGGAGAGGACGAACAATGGACAGGCCGGCGGTGGCGGTGCTCTTTGGCGGTCGATCCAGCGAGCACTCGATCAGTTCCGCAACGGCGGGCGGGGTGCTGCGGGCGATCGACCGTGACCGCTATCGGGTGATCCCGATCGGCATCACCCGCGACGGTGCGTTCGTCCTCGAGGACGACGACCCCGACAAGTTCGCCCTCGATGCCGAGCGTCTTCCCGAGGTGGTCGACAACGGCACCCGCGTGCTCTGGCCGGACTCGACGCTCACGCGCGAGCTGCGCGTCTCCGACGCCGACGGCGTGCGCTCGCTCGGCGACGTCGACGTGGTCCTGCCGATCCTGCACGGGCGGTTCGGCGAGGACGGGACGATACAGGGGATGCTGGAGCTCCTCGGCATCCCGTATGCAGGCGCCGGGGTGCTCATGTCGGCGATCGGCATGGACAAGCACGCGACGAAGAGCGTGCTCAAGGCGGCCGGAGTGCCCGTCGTGCCGTGGGTGACCGTGACGCGCGCCGATCTCGACCGGGATCGTCAGCTCTGGGATCGCCGGATGCGGGGACTCGGTCTGCCCGTGTTCGTCAAGCCGAACCGTGCAGGGTCGAGCGTCGGCGTGTCGAAGGTGTCGGACTGGGCGGAGCTCGACACTGCGCTCGACGTCGCCTTCGCGGAGGACTCGTCGGTGCTCGTCGAGCAGGGCGTGGTCGGGCGCGAGGTCGAGTGCGGCGTGCTCCCCGGTCGGGGCGGCGCTGAGCCGCGCGTGAGCGTGGCCGGCGAGATCGTCGTCACCGGGCGCGAGTTCTACGACTTCGAGGCGAAGTATCTCGGTGCGCCGGGGATCGACCTGGTGTGCCCCGCCGAGCTGCACGACGGCGAGCTCGCGGAGATGCAGCGGATCGCCGCCCGCGCGTTCGAGGCGGTCGGCGGCGAAGGCCTGTCGCGCGTGGACTTCTTCTTCACCGGCACCGAGTTCTTCGTCAACGAGATCAACACGATGCCGGGGTTCACCCCGATCTCGATGTTCCCGAAGTGCTGGATCGCGTCGGGGATGACCTACCCCGAGCTGATCTCCGAGCTCGTCGATACGGCGCTCGAGCAGGCCGCCTGACCCGGCGCCGCCGCGGCGAGGAACGCGGGCGGCTCAGTCGCCCGCAGCGGCGTCGGCGTCTGCGCGGTCGAGGCAGGCCGAGCCGTCCTCGGGGAGCAGCGACACGAGTCGCGAGAGGGAGTCGAGCACCGCGGCGCTCGAGACCACGTCGTTGTCGAGGTACAGCTCGACCGCGGGCTCACGCCCGTAGGTGGTGACCCGATACCGGGGCGCTTCGGCGTCGTCGATCACCCAGTCCACCCCGCCGACGCTCTGGCAGGGGAGCTCCGTCGGACCCAGGGGATCGATCCCGCAGGTGAACAGGACGGCGGCGGGGTCGCCCCAGGCGCCGGTCGACTGAGCGTCGGTCCAGCGTCGGGCCTGGCCGTCGACCTCGTCGGGGAGCCGCACCATGACGTCGGCGCAGGCCGGGTCGTTCGACGCGGGCGCCGCCTGCATGCCGGTGACCGTGGACGTGCACCCGGTGAGGGCGGCGAGGGCGGTTCCGGCGAGCAGGACGGCGAGGATGCGGCGGGCTCGGGACACCCCTCCAGGCTACCGTGGAGGGATGAGCGCTCCTGATCCCACGGTCGGCGAACTGTCCGAGGGTCGGATCCTCGCCGGCATCCTCGCGCGTGTCGGCCCGTCGCACGCCGCGGTGGGCCCGGGTGACGACGCGGCGGTGCTCGCAGCCCCGGGCGGACGCGTGGTCGCGACGGTCGACACCCTCGTGCACGGTCCGGATTTCCGTCTCGCCTGGTCGAGCGCGTTCGACCTCGGCTGGAAGGCCGCGGCGGTGAATCTCGCCGACGTCGCAGCGATGGGCGCACGCCCGACGGCGCTCCTCGTGGCCCTCGCGATGCCGGACGACACGCGGATGTCGTTCGTCGAGGGGATCGCCGACGGACTGCGTGCGGCGTGCGACGCCCTCGCGCCCGGCTGCGCAGTCGAAGGAGGCGACCTCACCGTGTCGGACACGCTCACGCTCGCCGTGACGGCGCTCGGCGCGCTCGATGCGGACGTCTCACCCGTGCTGCGCTCCGGCGCCCGCCCGGGAGACGTCGTCGCCGTCGCCGGTGCGCTCGGCGCCGCGGGCCGGGGGCTCGGACTGCTGTTCTCGCGCTTCACCGATGCGGACGGCTCGCCGGTCGCGGTCGACCATTCCGCGCTGTCGGCTGCGGAGCGCGTCGACCTCGCCGCGCAGCTGCGACCGGAGCCTCCTGTGGCGCTGGGCGCCGATGCCGGTCGCCACGGAGCGACGGCGATGATGGACGTCTCGGACGGACTGGTGCTCGATGCGACGCGTCTCGCCGACGCCTCGGGTGTCAGCGTCGCCCTGACGTCCGCGTCTCTCGGCGCCGACCCGGCGTCGGCCCTCACCGGCGGCGAGGACCATGCGCTGCTCGCGACCTTCGGCGCTGCCGAGTCGCTTCCCGCCGGGTTCCGGGTGATCGGCGAGGTGCGCGCCCGGGGCGAGGCGTCCGTCCTCGTCGACGATCGGCCGTTCACCGGTCGGGGCGGGTGGGATCCGTACCGGGACTGGGATGCCGGCACCGGCTGAGCCCGTGCAGGGCGGCGGAGTCGGGGCCCGGCGTAGGGTGATCGCGTGACCGACCTGCTGCCGCGCGCCGCTCCCGAATCGCAGGGTGTTCCTCCCGAGGCCCTCGACCGACTCACCGGTGCGCTCGACGCCCTCGGGGGCACGCACACGCTCATGGTGCTCCGACGCGGTGACGTGATCGCCGAGACGACGTGGCACCCCTACGAGCGCGGGTCCGCCCACGCGCTGTACTCGGTGAGCAAGAGCTTCACGGCGGTGGCGGTCGGCCTCGCGATCGACGAGGGTGCGTTCGGCCTCGACGACACCGTGCTCGACCTGCTGCCGGGCGCCGCGCCGCAGCATCCGTCGTCGCGTCTCTCGGCGATGCGCGTTCGGCACCTGCTGACGATGTCGACCGGGCACGAGACGGAGCCCGAATTCGACGGCGGCGACTGGGCGCGCGAGACGCTGGCCGTCGACACGCAGCTCGAGCCGGGTTCGAGGTTCGTGTACAACACCGCGGCGACCTACCTCCTGTCCGAGATCGTGCAGCGCACGACCGGCAGCACGCTCACTGAGTACCTCTGGCCGCGCCTGTTCGAGCCGCTCGGCTTCGCGCGGCCGTTCTGGCTGCAGAGCCCCACTGGCGTCGATGCCGGAGGCTTCGGGCTGATGCTCCGCCCCGAGGAGCTTGCCGTGTTCGGCGAACTGCTGCGTGCCGGCGGGGTCTGGCGGGGGCGCCGACTGGTGTCCGCCGAGTGGATCGCCGCCGCCACCTCGAAGCAGATCGCGAACCGCAGCGACGACGACGACGGCGACTGGGCCCAGGGGTACGGCTTCCAGTTCTGGCGGTGCCGGCACGGCGCGTACCGCGCCGACGGTGCCTTCGGCCAGTTCGTCGTGATCATGCCCGAGCAGGAGTGCGTCGTCGTCGTCACCGGAGGAACCGCAGACATGGGGGCGGTGCTCGATGCGATCTGGCAGGTGCTCCTGCCCGCCCTCGGACCGGGCGACCCCGGCGACCCCGGCGGCCCCGGCGCCTCGCCGATCCCGTCGGCTGCGCCGCGGCGATCGATCCCGACGCCGGGTGGGGAACGGGTCGCGGGTGATGTCGAGTACGCGTACGCGGGACCGATCGCGCGGCTGCGCCTCGCACCCGGCGCCATGTGGGTCGACGGCGTGCGCTTCGACTGCGAGCCCGACCGCTGGTCGACGGGTGCTTTGACGGTCACCGACGCCGACGGGTATCCGGCGTGGTTCGGCGACCGGGTCGCGATTGCGGGCGGGAAGCACGGCGACGAGATCCGCATCGACGTGCGGCCCCTTCAGGACGCACCCACGTTCACGCTGCGGATCGGCGCGTCCGGGCGGCTGACGATCACGCAGGACGTCGGATTCGACGGCCCCGACGTCTGGCAGGGCGATCCGCTCGACCCTCAGGCGTCCGACGACTCCGCACGTGCCCACCAGAGCACGGTGTCGCCGTAGCGCTTCGTGCGGGTGGCGACCAGTCCCTCCGGCAGCGCCGGTTCGGGGGAGCGGTGGGCCCGCTCGATGATGACATGCGCGCCGTCGGCGAGGAGCGGACCCAGGAGGGCGAGCGTCGCCGCGAGCTCGTCGTCGCCGAGGTCGTAGGGCGGGTCGAGGAACACCAGGTCGTAGGGCCCGCGCGCCGTGCGCAGGAAGGCGTCGGCGCTCGCCTTGTGCACCCGCACCGTCGCCTGCGGTCCGACCGAACGCGCCACCTTGTCGGAGTTGCGCTGCACGATCGCGGCGGCCTTCGGCGCGCGCTCGACGAGGTCCGCGGAAGCGGCGCCCCGGCTGAGCGCCTCGAGACCGAGCGCACCCGACCCGGCGTACAGGTCGAGGACGACCGCACCGCGGAGGGCGTCGGCCGACTCGAGGGCGCCGAACAGCGACTCGCGCACGCGGTCGCTCGTCGGACGTGTTCCGGCATCCGGAACCTGCAGCGGGATGGAGCCCGCCCGCCCTGCGATGATGCGCGTCACACGCCCACGATACTGGCCGCGTCGAGCGTCGGCGCGCGCTCATAGACTCGTCGCATGTCTTCGCTCACGCTCGAATCGCGCCTGACGGCGGCTGTGGGCGACAAGACCGCCAAGGTGCTCGAGCGGGCGTTCGGCATGCAGACGGTCGGCGACGCGGTCTCGCACTATCCGCGGCGCTACGCCCGCCGCGGAGAGCTCACGCAGATCTCGTCGCTGCCGATCGGCGAAGCGGTGACCATCGTCGCCGAGGTCAAACGGGCGAGCGAGCGACGGATGCAGAACCGCCGCGGTTCGCTCCTCGAGGTGGTCATCAGCGACGGCAACGGCGACCTCTCGCTCACGTTCTTCAATCAGCCGTGGCGCCTCAAAGACCTGCAGCCCGGGCGCCGCGGCATCTTCGCGGGGAAGGTGGGCGAGTATCGCGGCGCGAAGCAGCTCGCGAACCCCGACTACGAGCTGTTCGACGACGAGGCGACCGCACGGCTGACCGCCGAGGCGAACGCGAACCTCCCGATCCCGATCTATCCCGCCACGAGCACCGTGGCGAGCTGGCAGTTCACCAAGATCATCGCGATCGTGCTCGATGTGCTCGGCGAGGTACCCGACCCCCTTCCCGACGACCTCCGGCAGAGCGAGGGCCTGCTCGACGCGCGTGCGGCCATCGAGCGCATCCATCGGCCGGACTACTTCGAGCAGATCGATCAGGCGCGCTCCACGCTGCGCATGCACGAGGCGTTCGTGCTGCAGGCCGCGCTGCTGCAGCAGCGCGCGTTCGTGCGCTCGCTGTCGGCGACCCGCCGGGCTCCGGGCACCCTCCTCGAGGAGTTCGACGCGGCACTTCCGTTCTCGCTCACACCCGACCAGCAGTCGGTCGGTGCGCAGGTCGCCGCAGATCTGCAGGCCGACTGGCCGATGAACCGCCTCGTCCAGGGCGAGGTGGGCTCGGGCAAGACGCTCGTCGCGCTCCGCGCGATGCTGCAGGTCGCGCAGAGCGGCGGGCAGTCCGCCCTCATCGCGCCGACCGAGGTGCTCGCCGCCCAGCACCTGCGCTCGATCGCACGGATGCTCGGGCCGAAGCTCGCGCCCGAGCTCATGCCGACGCTCCTCACCGGGCAGCTCTCCGCTGCGGAGCGGCGCAAGGCGGCGCTGCGCGCGGCGTCCGGCCAGGCGCGCATCGTCGTGGGCACCCACGCGCTCCTCAGCGACAGCACGACCTTCGCCGACCTCGGGCTCGTGGTCGTCGACGAGCAGCACCGCTTCGGGGTCGAGCAGCGCGAGGCGCTCCGGGCGAAGGGCACGTCGCCGCACGCGCTCGTGCTCACGGCCACTCCGATCCCGCGCACGGTCGCGATGACGGTGTTCGGCGACCTCGACGTGTCGACGATCCGCACGATGCCGAGCGGACGCGCGGGGATCGAGACCTTCGTCGCACCGGTGGCCGAGCGTCCGGCCTGGTTCGCCCGGGTGTGGGACCGCATCGCCGAGGAGGTGGCTCTCGGCCGCCAGGCATTCGTCGTGTGCGCGGCGATCGACGCCGAGGCGCTCACGAAGGACGACACCGCCGACGAGCCGCCCACCGACGACGGCGCCGCCCCGCCGCGGACGCGGTGGGGGGTCGTGCAGGTCGCCGAGATGCTCTCGCGGATGCCGTCGTACGAGAGCATCCGGGTCGAGATGCTGCACGGCAAGATGCCGTCGGATCAGAAGGATGCCGTGATGCAGGCCTTCGCCCGCGGCGAGGTCGACGTGCTGGTGGCGACCACGGTCGTCGAGGTCGGTGTCGACGTGCCGAACGCCTCGACGATGGCGATCCTCGAAGCCGACCGGTTCGGCGTCTCGCAGCTGCACCAGCTGCGCGGGCGTGTCGGCCGCGGCGGGGTGCCGGGCCTCTGCCTGCTCGTCACCGAGACGCTCCCCGGCAGCTCGGCGCGCGAGCGCGTCGACGCGGTCGCCGCGACCCTCGACGGCTTCGCCCTCGCGGAAGTCGACCTCGAGCTGCGCGGCGAGGGAGACGTGCTCGGCGACGCGCAGTCGGGAGCGCGCACGTCGCTGCGACTGCTCCGGGTGGTGACCGACGCCGACCTCATCGCCGGCGCCCGGGTGGCGGCCGAGGCGGTGCTCGACGCCGACCCGGCGCTCACCCGTCACCCGGGTCTCGCAGCCGCGATCGAGCGGCGCGTCGGCACCGACGAGCGCGCGGCTCTCGGCCGGAGCTGACCGACCCGGCCGATAGGCTGGCGGCATGAGCAGCAGAGTCGCCGTCGTGCCCGGGTCGTTCGACCCGCCGACCCTCGGTCACCTCGATGTCATCCGCCGCGCCGCGGCGCTGTACGACCAGCTCCACGTGCTCGTCGTGCACAACCCCGGCAAGGAGGCGATGCTCCCCATCGCCCAGCGGCTGACGCTTCTGGAGCAGTCGATCGCCGAGGGCGGGATCGAGGGGGATGTCGTCGTGGCGTCGTGGAGCGTGGGGCTCCTCGTCGACTACGCGACCGACGTCGGAGCAGGGGTGCTCGTCAAGGGGATCCGCTCGCAGGTCGACGTCGCGTACGAGACGCCGATGGCGATCGTGAACCGTCACCTCGCGCACGTCGAGACTGTGTTCCTGCTCCCCGATCCCGCGCATGCGCTCGTGTCGAGCTCGCTCGTGCGCCAGGTCGCCGCCCTCGGCGGCGACGTCTCGCCGTTCGTGCCGGCGCCCGTGGCCCGCTTCCTCGACACCGGCGCCCGCGACATCTGATCTCCGCTGCGGCGCCGGGGCATCGTGCGGCGACTAGCATGGGGGATCGTGGCCAGGAAGCATGTGACGGGACCCTTCGTCATCCCCGTGATCGATATCGTCCGCCGCGCCGGCGAGATGCGCGAGTTCGAGATCGACGCGCCCGCACCCGACAAGTGGGGCGAGGGCCTCGTTTCGGTCCCGGCCGGCGAGAACATCGGGATCGACGTGCGTCTCGAGTCCGTCCACGAGGGCATCCTCGCGTCGGGATCGGTCGAGACGGCGTACTCCGGGGTCTGCGGGCGATGCCTCACAGACATCGCGGAGGGTGTCGAAGTCGAGTTTCAGGAGCTTTTCGCGTATCCTGGTGACGAAACATCTGACTTCGAGGTTCAAGACGACCACGTGGATCTTGAAACTCTGGTCAGGGATGCGATCGTCCTGTCGCTCCCGTTTCAGCCGGTGTGTCAGCCGGATTGCCCCGGCCTTGATCCGGTCACGGGTGAGCGGCTGGCCGAAAGCACCGGGGCGCAGCAGCGCGAAGCCCTCGATCCACGCTGGGCAGCGCTACAGGACTTCACCACAGACCACGACGACGATGCGCCGCGCCTCGGCGTCGAGAACACAGAAGAGAGCTAGTCATGGCAGGTAACCCCCCCAAGCGGAAGGTCTCCCGTTCGAACACCCGCTCGCGCCGCGCGCAGTGGAAGGCGGAGCCCACCACTCTGGTGAAGACCGTCGAGAACGGCAAGACCGTCTACAGCCGTCCGCACCAGGCGAAGGTCGTCACCGACTCGCAGGGCACCGAGCTGTTCCTCGAGTACAAGGGCCGCAAGGTCGCTGACGTCTGAGCCTCCACGGCTTGATGTGACAGACATCGCTGACGAGCGCACTGCGCTCGATGCACTCGCACAGAAGCTCGGGGTCGATATCGACCCCGAGCTTCTGTCGCTCGCGCTCACCCACCGTTCGTGGGCCTATGAGCACGGCCAGGGCCCGCACAACGAGCGCCTCGAGTTCCTCGGGGACTCGGTGCTCGGGCAGGCCGTGACCGTGCGCCTGTACACGGCGAACCCGAACCTCGATGAGGGCGCCCTCGCCAAGCGGCGCGCCGGCGTCGTGTCGACCGTCGCACTCGCGGAGATCGCGCGCACGATCGGGCTCGGCGAGTACCTCAAGCTCGGCCGCGGTGAAGACCTCACCGGCGGACGCGACAAGGACTCGATCCTCGCCGACACGATGGAGGCGATCTTCGGGGCGACCTACCTCGCGAGCGGTCCGGATGCCGCGACCGCGCTCGTGCTGCGCCTGGTCGAGCCGCTCCTCGCCGACCCCGACCGCTACGGTGCCGCGATGGACCCGAAGACGGCGCTGCAGGAGCTCGCGGCGCGCGCCGGCGAGCAGCCTCCCCGGTACTCGGTGGTCGCGACCGGCCCCGACCACGACCGCACCTTCACCGCGACGGTCATGGTCGGCGAACTCGCCGCCGACGGCGTCGGAACCAGCAAGAAGCAGGCCGAGATGGCGGCGGCCCTCGGCGCCTGGCACCAGCTCAGCGCCGGTGCCTGAACTTCCCGAGGTCGAGGTCGTCCGCTCCGGCCTCGCAACCGCCGTCACGGGGGCGACCGTGCTGGGCGTCACCGTCGCCGACGAACGCGCGCTCACCCGCCACCTCGGCGACGGCGTCGACTTCGAGCGGAGACTGACCGGTCGCACCATCACCGCAGCGGTCCGCCGAGGCAAGTTCCTCTGGCTGCCGCTCGACGGCGCATCGCTCGAGTCGGCGCGCCTCGACGCGGCGCAGCGACCGGAGGCCGTCGTCGGACACCTCGGCATGAGCGGGCAGATGCTGCTGCGCGCGCCGGGGGCGCCGGCCGAGCGCCACGAGCGGGTGCGGCTGGATCTGTCGCATCCCGTCCACGGCGAACTCGCCGTCGTGTTCGCCGATCAGCGCACGTTCGGCTCCCTCGCGCTCGATGACCTGCAGCCGACCCACGACGGCGCTGCCGGCGGATTCGGGAGCAGCGATCCGCGCGTTCCCTCGCAGGTCGCGCACATCGCACGCGATCCGCTCGACCCGGCGTTCTCGGATGCCGTGTTCGTCGCACTGCTCGATCGCAAGGACTCGGCCGTCAAGCGCGTGCTGCTCGACCAGACCGTGGCGAGCGGCATCGGCAACATCTACGCCGACGAGGCGCTGTGGGCTGCCCGCATCCATCCCGAGACTCCGGCACGCGCACTCTCGGCGCGTGCCGCTCACCGGCTGCTCGCCGAGGTGCGGCACGTGCTCGAGAAGGCTCTGGCCGAGGGCGGCACGAGTTTCGATGCCCAGTACGTGAACGTCAACGGCCAGGCGGGCTACTTCGCGCACTCTCTGAACGCCTACGGCCGCACCGGTGAAGCGTGCCCGCGCTGCGGGCGTCCGATCGTCCGGGTGTCGTTCACCAACAGGTCGAGCCACTTCTGCGCGTACTGCCAGCGGAGGCGGGGACGCGCGGTCTGAACCGGCCGCGCGTCCGCGCCCTCACCCGTCGAGCGTCTTCTTCCAGGCGCCTGCGTAGGTCACCGGCACGAAGCCGATCGTCTCGTTGATCCCGAGCATGTGGCGGTTCTCCTCGGCGTTGAACGTCGACACCTTCGGCGACCGGGGTGCGACGGTGCGCCAGCGGAGCAGGTTGGCGCACTTCACGATCGTCCCGAGACGCCGGCCCCGGTGCTCCTTGAGCACGAGGGTGCCGTACTGGTGCGTCGTCGCCTCGGGATCCTCGCCGATGACGAGCTCGTTGTACGCCGCCACCTGACCGGTGCTCCGATGCACGACGACCGCCACCGAGACGGTCAGACCCTGGCGGGCGAGTCGCGCATCGCGGCGCTCGACCCGCTCGGCGTCCCAGTGCTGCTCGTCGACGACGGTGTCACCGGTGGGGGCGTCCGTCGACATGCGCGAGATCGCGTATGCGAACCCGTCGCGGTACTCGGGCGGTGTCGGCGCCGTCCAGGTGACGAGCTCGTACTCGTCTCCGGCGACGGCGAGAGCCCCAGCGAGCATCTCCTCGACGATCGAGAAGTCGCCCTGCAGGTCGAAGGCGCTGTTGCGCTCGACCTGCCCGAGGGTGAAACCCGATCGCACGAGGAACCGCGTCTGCGAATCGTCGGCGGGGACCGAGCCGAACCCCGTGGGCGGAGCGAGCTGCTCCCCGCCGGCATCCGGGCGATGCAGCGTCCAGGTCTGGATGATGCTGCGCCCGCGTTCGCGTGCTTCGCGTTCGACCTCGGCGAGGAGGGCCTCTTCGATGCCGCCACCCCGGTGCTCGGGCTCGACCATCAGGTCGAACTCGATCGTGGTGGAATCGCCCTGGGCGCCCGTCATGAGCTTCACCGCGCCGACGACGTCGTCACCGCGCTGCGCGACGAAGCCGAGCTGCGTCCAGTCGGTCTGGTCCTGCCAGAACCCGAGCATCTCGCCCGGCTCCTCGTACAGGTCGTTGTGGCCCGACTCGGCGAGACAGACGGCATTCGCGATGCGGACCATCTCGAGGAACAGCGCCGCGTCGGGGGAGTCGAGCGTCTCGGGCACCGGGATGCGGGTGATCCGCAGCGCGCTCTGCGTGAGGATGTCGGTCATGACAGCACCTTCTTCCACGCGCCGTTGTACGCGATCGGGGCGAAGCCGATCGCCTCGTTGATGTCGAGCATGGGGCGGTTCTCCTCTGCGTTGTAGGTGATGACACGGGGCGAGTCGGGTACGAGGGCCCGCCACGAGATGAGCCCGGCGCACTTGACGAGGGTGCCGAGCTTGTGACCGCGGTGGTCTTTCAGCACCAGGGTGTCCTCCTGGTGACTCGCCGTCGTGCGGTCCTTGCCGACGACCAGTTCGTTGAACGCGCACAGCTCGCCGGTGGCGATGTGCTGCGCGGCGGTGACCTGAAGGGTCTGGCCGACGTCGGTGTAGCGGGCGTCGTGCTCGGCGATGCGCGCGGCATCCCACGTCTCCTCGTCGAACTCCATCGCGGCCGCCGGTGCGTCGGTGGCCATGCGCGACTTCATCCACGCGTAGCCGTCGGCGTACTCGGCCGGTGTCGGGGCGAACCACTGCAGCACGCGGTAGTCGGACGAGGCCGCCTCGGCCTGCGCGAGCAGGGACTCGACCGCGCCGAACCCGGCGAGCAGATCGAAGGCGCTCTCACGCTCGATCTGCTCGAGCGAGTAGCCGTGACGCAGATAGAAGCGGGCCGCGTGGTCTTCGGGGATCTCGCCGAAGCCCGTCGGCGGGGTGAGCCGGGGACCGTCGGCGGTGGGATGCTGCGCCCACGACTGCAGCACGCTCCGACCGTTCTCGCGGGCGTAGGACTCGACGATCTCGTAGGCGGCTGAGCCGATACCGCGACCCCAGGCTTCGCGGAGGAGCTCGATGAGCCAGAAGGCCACCTTCGACCCCTCTTCGAGCGGCAGGTCCACGCCGACCCGGCCGATGACGCGGCCGTGCTCGAGCACGATCCACATCTTCCGGGTCTCGTACTCGCTGCTGCGCAGGTGCGGGAGCAGCTCGTCGGCCGGCATGGCGTCGTCGTCATGGCCGGTGATCTCGCGATAGACGAGGTTGCGCACGTGCACCATCTCGAGGAGGTCGCCGGCATCGGGGGAGTCGACCGATTCCGGGAGTGCGAGCGGCCGGAATTCGACGTCGGGAGTGGTCATGATGGAGCCTTCTGTTCGTTGCGTCTTCGGTTCAGGGTGGGGGTCCGCCGGCGTGTGGACGGCGCCGGCGGACCCCGGGTGAGGAGCCGCCGACGTGTGGACGTCGTCGGCGGCCCCCGCTGTGGAAGTCGATGCGGTCATCGGGGACTCATCGACTGGGCGTGAGGATGGCCTCACGCAGGTAGGCGTGCTCACGCGCGGAGCGCGCTGCCTCGGTGTGCACGATGCGCGACTGGCGCTCGTGGTCGAACGGGCGGGTGCTCCAGATCAGCAGCCGCAGACCCACGTTGAGGGCGATGCGGTCGGTGATCGTGGTGCGCGGGGCGCGGCTGGGCAGCCGCAGCGTATCGGGGATCCCCGAGGTGCGCTGCGGCGCGAGGAGAGAGTGCTCCATGGCAGTTCTCGCTTTCACATGGTGGAGGAGGTGCCCGACGCGGTTGCTCGGGCGGGAGGCCGTGCCGCAGCACAGCGGGAGGTGGCAGGATCGTGCGCGATGCCCGGGAGACGGGCGGCACAGGAGGGTCATGCCCGGAAGCGGGCAGAGTCCTTCCCTGCGGGGATCAGACGGCGGTGTGAACGCGAGCGTTCTGGCCTGCGCCGAAGGAGACGATCCCCGGTGCGAACGCGCGCACAGCGCCGCCGGCAAGAGCGGCGGTACCAGTGGTGGTCATGTGCATCATCGGGGATCTCCTTTCTCAAACTTCGGACGCGGAGAGTGACGCTATCCCCTCGACTGGGGTGACGTCAAGTGATTTCCCAGAATCGGGTGACTTCCCGGCGTGTCGCGCCGGCCGGGTCGATGGCGGACGGGCTCATCCGCGCGCGGCCCGCCTGCGCGGAAAGACGCGGAATCTCGGGTAGCGTATGGGCGTCTGTCGAACCGTGCGGAGGCTGCATCCATGCACCTGAAGAGCCTGACGCTCAAAGGGTTCAAGTCGTTCGCCCAACCGACGACCTTCGCTCTCGAACCCGGGGTGACGTGCATCGTCGGCCCGAACGGCTCGGGCAAGTCGAACGTCGTCGACGCCCTCGCCTGGGTGATGGGCGAGCAGGGTGCCAAGACTCTCCGCGGCGGCAAGATGGAAGACGTCATCTTCGCCGGTACGGCGACACGTGGGCCCCTCGGCCGCGCCGAGGTGCAGCTCACGATCGACAACAGCGACGGCGCACTGCCCATCGAGTACTCCGAGGTGAGCATCAGTCGCACGCTCTTCCGCAACGGGTCGAGCGAGTACGCCATCAACGGCGAGACCTGCCGGCTCCTCGACGTGCAGGAGCTCCTCAGCGATTCCGGCCTCGGCCGCGAGATGCACGTGATCGTCGGGCAGGGCCGCCTCGACGCCGTGCTGCAGGCGACTCCCGAGGACCGCCGCGGTTTCATCGAAGAGGCCGCCGGCATCCTCAAGCATCGCCGGCGCAAGGAGAAGACGCTCCGCAAGCTCGAGGCGATGGAAGCCAACCTCATGCGCCTGAGCGACCTCGCGGGCGAACTGCGCCGTCAGCTCAAGCCCCTCGGAAGACAGGCCGAGATCGCACGCGAAGCGGCCACGATCGCGGCGGTCGTCCGCGACGCCAAGGCGCGGCTGCTGGCCGATGAGCTGGTGGCGCTGCGCACCGAGCTCGCCGATCACGCGCGCAACGAGCAGGAGCGTCACACCGAGCGACTGGTGCTGCAGGATCAGCTCGACAACGTCCGGGCGCGGGTGGAGCAGCTCGAGAACGACCAGAGATCCGAGGTCGTCGACGATGCCCGGCGCACCGCGTTCGGCCTGGAGCGGGTGCAGGAGCGCGTGCGCTCGCTGTACTCGCTCGCCGGTCAGCGGCTGGCCCTGCTCGCAGAGTCCGACGCCGACGAGCGGCTCGAGCTCACCACCGTGTCGCAGGCGATGATCGACGAGGCCCGCGGTGAGATCGACGAGATCTCCGACGGCCTCGGAGAGATGCAGGATGCGGCGGCCGAGGCCTCCCGCGAGGTCATCCGCGCGCGCGCCGAGCTCGACGCGCTCGACTCCGACATCGCTGCGCAGAGTGCGCTCGTATCGGAGCACGACATGAAGCTCACGGCTCTGCGCGGTTCGGCGGAGGCCGCCGACTCGGCGCTGGCCGCCGTGCGCGCGGCAGTCGAGCGCCAGCAGCGGGCGCTCGACGCTGCGCTCGCGCGGCGGGCCGAGACGGAGGAGACCCTGCGAGGCGTCGACCCCGATCTCGTGCCCGAGGGCACGTCGGCCGAGCACGCCGCCGCGTACGAGCGTGCTCAGCGCGAGGCGACCGACGCAGAGTCGTCCGTCGGCTCGCTCCGCGAGCGCCTGCATGCCGCCGAGCGCGAGCGGGAGGCGCTGACCGCGCAGACCTCGGCGCTCGGCCGGGCCCTCGAGGTGAAGAACGCCGCCGCCGAGATCGTCGCGCAGGGTGCGCTGGGCGTGCGTGGCCTCATCGGCGACGCGATCAAGGTCACCGCAGGCTACGAATCGGCCATCGCAGCGGCGCTCGGCCCACTGGCGGAGGGTGTGCTCGTCGGGTCGCGCGACGAGGCGTACGCCATCGCCGCCTCGGCGCGAGAGGGCGACCTCGGCGTCGTCGACATCGCGATCGCCGACGCGGGCGCCATGCGTCCGCGCCAGTCGCCGCCTGCGGGAGTCGTCGCAGCGCAGGACGTCGTGACCGCCCCGGAGGGCGTGCTCGGCATCCTCGCCTTCGTCTTCATCGCCGACGACCTCGACGCCGCCGCAGCCGCGGGACCCGCTCTCGCCGCGGCCGACCTGGGCGGCCCGGTGACCGTGGTCACCCGTGCCGGCGAGGTCGTCACCGAGTACACCGTGCGCGCCGGATCGGGGGAGGGCCGCTCCCGTCTCGAGCTCGCCGCGGAGCGCGACGGCGCGGCCGAGCGCAGGGACGAGATCATCGTCGTCGCCGACTCGCTGCGCGAGGCGCTGACCGATGCCACGACCGCGCTCGAAGGCGCCCGCCGTCGCACCAAGGACGCATTGACCGCACTGCGCGAGCACGACGCCGCGCTCGCGGCCCACACCGAGCAGGTCAACCGGGCGACGGTGCGCCACGAGGCCGCGGTCGCGGAGTGCGACCGCCTCGCCGCCGGGCTCGCACAGGCGGAGTCGGCTGTGGAGGATGCCGAGGCGGCAGCGCGTTCAGCGGGCGATCAGCTGACGACGGCGCTGGAGGCGCCGCGTCCGATCCTCGACGCCTCCGCGCGCGACGGCATGCTCGCCGCGCTCGAGGAGGCTCGCGACGGTGAGATGCGCTCCCGGCTCGACGTCGAGACGTTGCGCGAGCGCATCCGCGCCGGCGAGGCGCGCGTGGCCGGGCTGATGCGTCAGCGCGAACGCGAGAAGGAGGCAGCGGCGGAGGCCGCGCGCCGGGCAGTGGTGCGCCGAGCGCAGCGCGACATCGCCGCCGGCGTGTCGTCCCAGCTGCCGGCGCTGCTCGATTCGATCGACCGCTCGGTGTCGCAGGCGCGGGTCGATCTCGCCGCGGCCGAGTCCGCGCGCATCGCGCTCACCGAGGAGCTCGGCGCGCTCCGCACGACCGAGTCGTCGCTGCGCGAGCGTCTCGCCGGTCTCACCGAGAGCGTGCACGGCATCGAGCTGCAGATCCATGAGAAGCGGCTTCACGTCACGGGGCTCCTCGAGCGGGTCGCCTCCGAGCTGGGGCTCGATGAGAACATTCTCGTTTCGGAATATGGACCGGATCAGGCCGTTCCCGCTGACGTGGGTGGCGACGACGCCACAGTGCCGTACGAGCGCAGCGCCCAGCGCCGGCGGCTCCAGGAGGCCGAGCGGAAGCTGACCCAGCTCGGCCGTGTGAACCCGCTCGCCCTCGAGGAGTTCGCCGCCCTGGAGCAGCGGCACAAGTTCATGACCGAGCAGCTGGCCGACCTGACCCAGACGCGCACCGACCTCCTCACGATCATCGAAGAGCTCGACGAGCGCATGCAGGTGATCTTCCTCGCCGCGTTCGAAGACACGAAGGTCGCCTTCGGGGAGGTGTTCCCGATCCTGTTCCCCGGCGGCACCGGATCGATCTCGCTGACCGATCCCGAGTCGCCGCTGACGACCGGCATCGAGGTGGCGGTGCGCCCCGTCGGCAAGAAGATTGAGCGGCTCTCGCTGCTGTCGGGCGGGGAGCGGTCGCTGGCTGCGGTGGCGCTGCTCACCGCGATATTCAAGGCGCGGCCGAGTCCCTTCTACATCCTGGACGAGGTCGAGGCGGCACTCGACGATGCGAACCTCGGGCGGCTCCTCGGGGTGTTCGAGCAGCTGCGGGAGTCGAGCCAGCTCATCGTCATCACCCACCAGAAGCGCACGATGGAGATCGCCGACGCCCTGTACGGGGTGTCGATGCGGCAGGACGGCGTCTCGGCCGTCGTCGGCCAGCGCGTGGGCGAGCGCGTGGCGAGCTGACCGAACCGTAGGCTGGACCCATGGCAGAGAAGTGGTCCCTCGGCAGCGCGCTGCGCGGCATGTTCGTCAAGCCCACCATCGACGAGACGACCTGGGACGACCTCGAGACCGCGATGCTGACCGCCGACTTCGGGCCGGATGTCACCGAGCGGATCGTCGACGAGCTGCGCGACAAGGTCGAGCGCTACCGCACGACCGACCCGAAGGACCTCCAGCGCATGCTTAAGGAGACTCTCGAGGAGCACTTCGCGAAGTTCGACACGACCCTCAAGCTCACCGAGCGTCCGGCCGTGGTCCTCGTCGTGGGGGTGAACGGCGTCGGCAAGACCACGACCATCGGCAAGTTCGCCAAGTTCCTCGGCAGATACGGCCGCTCGGTGGTGGTCGGCGCGGCCGACACGTTCCGCGCGGCCGCCGTCGACCAGCTCGCGACCTGGGCGGAGCGCGGGGGAGCGCAGATCGTGCGTCCGCAGCAGGAAGGCCAGGACCCGGCATCCGTCGCCTTCCAGACCATCGAGTACGCCAAGCGGACCGGCACCGAGATCGTGCTCGTCGACACCGCCGGTCGCCTCCACACCAAGGGCGGGCTCATGGACGAGCTCACCAAGATCCGGCGCGTCATCGAGAAGCAGGCACCCATCAGCGAGGTGCTGCTCGTGCTCGACGCGACCACCGGCCAGAACGGCGTGATGCAGGCGGAGGCGTTCCTGCAGCACGCCGCCGTCACCGGCCTTGTCATCACCAAGCTCGACGGCTCGGCCCGCGGCGGCTTCGTGTTGGCCGTGCAGGAGCGCACCGGCATCCCGGTGAAGCTGCTCGGTCAGGGCGAGGGCATCGACGACCTCACGGGCTTCACGCCGCACGTGTTCGCCGCCGCCCTGGTCGATTGATGTCGGTCCGGTTCGCGCGACATCCGCGCAGGTCTACCGTCCTCGCGCGGGTTGCGGTTTCATAGGGCCATGGCGATCGAGCACGATTACTTCGGACTCCTCGAATCAGGTCCCGACGGATCGATCTTCTGGTCCGAGACTGTGGAGCTCGGTGACCAGGCGGTGACCGTCGACCTCACCGCGCCCGATCAGGACGATGTCTCGGAAGCGGCGCTCGACGTCGCGGCAGCGCTCATCTCGGCGCTCGAGGATCTCGACCTCAGCGCCCGCAACGCCATGGTGAACGAGCTCAGCGACCGCACCAGCGAAGTGACCGAGTACATCCTGCAGCAGCAGGAGGCGCTCGGCGAAGAGATCGAGGACCTGCTGGTCGACATCTCCGGCGACACCCACATGGACGTCATCCGCTCGCTCCAGCTGATGAGCATGACGATCCTCGCCGACGAGCACGGGGGCGCTGACCCGTTCGCCGTGCTCGAGTACGCGCTCGATCCCGACGCCACCGACGAGGTGCTGCTGGTGAACCTCGGCACCGACGGCTCGGTGCTCTCGGTCACCTCGGCCGACTGACGCCGGCGCACGGCCGACCGACGCCGGCGCACGCCGGGCCCCCGGGTCAGACGGCCTGGGCGAAGCCCTGTTCGGCGCCTTCTGCGATGTGGGCGAGGTGCGGGGGGATCTCGCGACCCTTCGACACCATGGACTGGGCCCACAGGCGTCCGGCTCGATACGAGGAGCGCACGAGGGGTCCGGCGAGCACCCCGAGGAATCCGATGCGCTCCGCCTCGTCCTTGAACTCCACGAACTCCTGAGGCTTCACCCAGCGGGCGACCGGCAGGTGCCGCGGCGTCGGACGCAGGTACTGCGTGATCGTCACGATGTCGGTGCCGGCGTCATGAAGATCGCGCAGCGCCTGCACGACCTCCTCCGGCTCCTCGCCCATGCCGAGGATGAGGTTCGACTTCGTGATGAGGCCGGCCGCGCGGGCCTGGGTGAGCACGTCGAGGGACCGCTCGTAGCGGAACGCGGGACGGATGCGCTTGAAGATGCGGGGCACCGTCTCGACGTTGTGGGCGAACACCTCGGGCCGGGCATCGAACACCTCGCCGAGGAGCGCGGGGTCGCCGTTGAAGTCCGTGGCGAGCAGCTCGACTCCGGTGTTCGGGTTGAGCGCGTGGATCTGCCGGATCGTCTCGGCGTTGAGCCACGCACCGCCGTCGGGAAGGTCGTCGCGCGCGACGCAGGTGACTGTCGCGTAGCGCAGATTCATCCGCACGACGCTCTCGGCAACGCGCCGGGGCTCGTCGACGTCGTAGTCGGCGGGTTTGCCGGTGTCGATCTGGCAGAAGTCGCAGCGCCGGGTGCACTGCGAGCCGCCGATGAGGAAGGTCGCCTCGCGGTCCTCCCAGCATTCGTAGATGTTCGGGCACCCGGCCTCCTGACAGACCGTATGGAGCTCCTCGGTCTTCACGAGAGCGTGCAGGGCCTGATACTCCGGCCCCATCTTCGCTTTCGTCTTGATCCACTCGGGTTTGCGCTCGATCGGCGTCTGGGCGTTGCGCACCTCGAGGCGGAGGAGCTTGCGTCCGTCCGGGGCGGACGACGGACCGGCTGCCGCGGGCGTGCCGCAGCCGCTCATGCGTTCACCGCCGAGAGCTCGGTGGCGTACTCGTCCTGGAAGGCGCGGGAGACGGCGCCGAGGATGTCGCTCGGAGCGATGTCTTCGCCGATGATCTCGCTCACCGTCGTGACACCGGCATCCGTGATCCCGCACGGGACGATGCCGCGGAAGCCGGCGAGCGTGTTGTCGCAGTTGAGGGCGAAGCCGTGCATGGTCACACCCTTCTGCACGCGCACGCCGATCGCCGCGACCTTGTCCTCGCCGAGCGGTCGATGCACCCAGACGCCGCTGCGACCCTCGACCCGGTAGCCGACCACGTCGAACTCGCGCAGCACGCCGATGAGCACGTGCTCGAGGCGGCGCACGTGTGCGACCACGTCCATGGGCTCGGGCAGCCGCACGATCGGATAGCCGACCAGCTGTCCGGGCCCGTGCCAGGTGATCTTGCCGCCGCGGTCGACGTCGACGACCGGCGTTCCGTCGGTGGGACGCTCGTGCCTCGCTGTGCGCGCCCCCGCGGTGTAGACGGGCTCGTGCTCGAGGAGGAGCAGCGTGTCGGGCCGCTCTCCGCTCACGACCTCGGCATGCACCTGGCGTTGCAGGGCCCAGGCCTCGAGGTAGGGGACGTAGTCGGGGGCGAGCCCCACCGTCTGGATGTCGAGCATCGGTTCCTCCGCTTGTGGCGACGTCGCTGCAGATTTCTGGATCGCGTCCAACAATACGTCACCGACGACTCGCGCCCTACGCTGGGGCCATGGCATCGGCAATCGGACGCCCGCGGGCGTCGTCGCGCGAGACCCTCGCCGAGGCGGCGACCGAGCTCTTCCTCGAGCAGGGCTTCGAGGCGACCTCGATCGTCGACATCACCACGCGAGCGGGGGTGAGCCGGTCAAGCTTCTTCAATTACTTCGGATCGAAATCCGACATCCTCTGGGCAGGTCTCGACGAGCAGATCGGCGTGCTCCAAGAGCGGCTCGCCGCAGACGAAGACACGGATGCCGCGCGGGCAGTGCTCGCCGCCGTGCGGGCGATCGGCGACGGATTCATCCCCGACAGCCTCGCCCTCGGCATCGTGAGCGCGACCGCGATGGGCATCGTCGACGAGCTCGAGCGCGAGGCGGCGCTGCGGCGGGCGCGCATCGCGCGCGTCGTCGCCGAGCGTCTCGCCCGCGGCGGAGCCGACCGCCTCCACGCCGACGTGGCTGGGGCCGCCTGGGGCGGCGCGGTGCTCGCGGCGATCGACGCGTGGGCGCACGACGGCGCGGGTCGCACGTCGCTCGCACGATTCCTGGCGCTGGCCGCGGACGCGGCCGCGCCGGTGTCGTCGCCGGTGCCGGTCGGCGAGGTTGCTCAGCTGCGCGTCGTGGTGCAGGCGGCGGCGTTCGAGCAGACGCTGGCGTTCTATCGCGACGTCGTCGGGATGCCGCAGGCCGAGGCGTACGAGGCGGACGGCGGGGCGCGGGTCGCCATCCTCGCCGCGGGCCGCGCCACGCTCGAGATCGCCAATCCGGCGCAGGTCGACTTCATCGATCGGGTCGAGACCGACGGCGATGCGCCGAGCGACCGCATCCGCATCGCCCTCGAGGTCGCCGACACCGACGCGGCGGTCGCCCGGCTCGACGCCGGCGGCGCCGAGGTCGAGGCATCCGCCCGGGTGACGCCGTGGAACTCGCGCAACGCACGCCTCCGCGGCCCCGGCGGCCTGCAGCTCACCCTCTTCCAGGAGCTCGGTCCGGCGTAGCGCGGTGGAACCTGCTCGCCTGTCGCGAATGGATGCCGTGGGCTGCCACTTGTGACGGGCGAGCCGAGCGCGCTTCGTCATGCCTTCACTCAGCTGTCGCGAATGGATGCCGCGCCCGGTCACCCTCGACAGGCGAGCGCGAGTTCGGGCGGTGCGGACGAAACGGATCGAGGCGGACACGTCGAAGATGACGGCATCCCCGACGATGGAGGAACGATGACCCCCGACAGCCTCGACGACCTGCTCGACCGCTCGGCTCCCGCGACCCGCGCGATCGACGACCGAGCACTCACCGCGATGATCGCGGATGCTCGCAGGGAGGTTCCGCGCGGGCGCAAGCGCCGCGGCGCGCTCCTGGCCGGCTCGCTCGCGATCGTGATGCTCGGCGGAGCGGGCCTCGCCACCGCCGATTCGGACTGGCTCTGGGGCGCGGGCATGGACGACCCCCGGCGGAGCGTCACGTACACGTCGCCGACGTGGGGTGCGTGCGAGCTTCGCCTGGGCGAGCTGCGGGCGGCGAATCCGCTGGCGCAGGCGGGCATCGATCGGGTCGTCGACGCCTGGTTCGCCGAGACTGATATCGAGAGCGAGATGGCGCCCCTCATCGGGAAGTACCTCGCGGTGCTCGAGGACTCGCAGGCCGGGGATCCGGAGTCTCTCGCAGACCCTCGCCGCCCCGATCTGAACTACTGGGGCGCGGTGGATCTGTCGGTCGCCGAGCTGCTGCACGATGAGCTCACGGAGCACGGGTACACCGGCCCCGGTGCCGGCCTTGCGTCCGGGGCGAGTCAGGTGCACTGCGAAGGGGAGCAGTGGCGATGACCGGCCGCGGCGACGCCCGCCTGACCGCGGCGCTCACCGCGGCGTCGCCCGACCTGCTCGCGTACCTCCAGCGCCGCGTCGGCGTCGACGATGCCCCCGACCTCCTCGGCGAGACGATGGTCGTCGCCTGGCGGCGGGCATCCGACCTCCCCGGCGACCCCGAGCGCGCGCGGATGTGGCTGTTCGGCATCGCCCGCAAGACGCTCCTCAACCACGCGCGCGGCGAGCGCCGGCGGTGGGCGCTGGCCGACCGCATCCGCTCCCACACGACGGATGCCGCGGCGCCGGCCGCCGACGAGGGCGCCGAGGTGCGCGACGCCCTGGACCGCCTCGACGCCGACCTGGCGGAGCTGGTGCGGCTCGTGCACTGGGAGCGGTTGTCGCTGGTGCAGGCGGCCGAGCTCCTCGGCATCCCCGATTCGACGGCGCGCACCCGGTACGCCCGTGCGAAGGATCAGCTGCGTGCAGCGCTCGGGGTGCGCACGGCGTGAGATGCGCCCGACGCTGAACCGGCCGGCGCGCGCCGTGACGCGCGGCGGCGCGCACAGGAGGCCGGGGTGGGGCATCCGCTCGCGTAGAATCAGGGCATCATGGCGACTTTCGGCACACTCTCCGACCGGCTCACCGAGACCTTCCGCAACCTCCGCACCAAGGGCAAGCTCACGCCCGCGGACGTCGACGGCACGGTCCGCGAGATCCGGCGCGCTCTGCTGGACGCCGACGTCGCGCTGGTCGTGGTCAAGGACTTCACCGCGAAGGTGCGCGAGCGTGCCCTCGGCGACGAGGTCAACAAGGCCCTCAACCCGGCGCAGCAGGTCGTGCAGATCGTCAACGAGGAGCTCATCGCCATCCTCGGCGGCGAGCAGCGCCGCCTGCAGTTCGCCAAGAACCCGCCGACCGTGATCATGCTCGCGGGCCTGCAGGGATCCGGAAAGACCACGTTCGCCGGCAAGCTCGCCAAGCAGCTCGAGAAGGACGGCCACACCCCGCTCCTCGTCGCCTGCGACCTGCAGCGCCCGAACGCCGTCAACCAGCTCCAGGTGGTCGCCGAGCGCGCCGGGGCGGCCATATACGCGCCCGAGCCCGGCAACGGAGTCGGCGACCCGGTGAAGGTCGCGCGCGACGGCGTCGAGGTCGCTCGCCGCCAGCAGCACGACATCGTCATCATCGACACCGCCGGCCGCCTCGGCGTCGACGCCGAGCTGATGAAGCAGGCCGCCGACATCCGCAAGGCCACCGACCCCGACGAGGTGCTCTTCGTCATCGACTCGCTGACCGGCCAGGATGCCGTCAACACCGCGAAGGCGTTCCAGGACGGCGTCGACTTCACCGGCGTCGTGCTCTCGAAGCTCGACGGCGACTCGCGCGGCGGCGCGGCGCTCTCGGTCGCGAGTGTCACCGGACGCCCGATCATCTTCGCGTCCACGGGTGAGGGCCTCGACGACCTCGAGGCGTTCCACCCCGACCGTATGGCCAGCCGCATCCTCGACCTCGGCGACATCCTCACCCTCATCGAGCAGGCTCAGCAGGCGTTCGACGAGGAAGAGGCGCTCAAGGTCGCTGAGAAGCTCGCGACCGAGCAGTTCACGCTCGAGGACTTCCTCGAGCAGATGCAGCAGATGCGCAAGATGGGCTCGATGAAGAAGATGCTCGGGATGCTCCCGGGCATGGGCCAGATGAAGCAGCAGCTCGACGACTTCGACGAGCGCGAGATCGACCGCACCGAGGCGATCATCCGCTCGATGACGCCGGCCGAGCGCCGCAACACCAAGCTGCTCAACGGGTCGCGCCGCCTCCGCATCGCGCGAGGCTCGGGCATGACCGTCACCGACGTCAACCAGCTCGTGCAGCGCTTCGAGCAGGCGGCCAAGATGATGAAGACCGTCGCGAAGGGCGGCATGCCGAACATCCCCGGCATGGGTCCGATGCCCGGTGCACGACCCGGAGCGTCGGCCAAGCGCGGCAAGCAGCCCAAGGCGAAGGGCTCGCGCTCGGGCAATCCGGCGAAGCGCGCCGCCGAGAACGCGGGCATCGCCGCTGCGGCGCCGAGCGCGCCGACGGGCTCGGGCTTCGGGCTCGGCGGAGCGAAGGGCGCGCCGACCGAGGCCGACCTCGCCGAGCTGCAGAAGATGCTCGGCCGCGGCTGACCCGATTCCTGCCGGTGCCGGCTCAGCCGTCGGCGAGGGCGAGGTGCTCGCGCAGCGACGGACCCTGGCGGAACTCGCGGATGAGGTGCATCACGACCTCGCGCAGGTCGCCGTCGGCCGCATCCGCCACCGTGAGCTGGCGTGAGTAGCTCGCACCCTGGGCGAGGATGCGCTCGACCCCGGCGAGCTCGCGGGCGCACTTGAGCTCGGCCGCGATGTCGGCGACCTGCTCGAGGGTCTCGGCGAGATGCTCGGCGACCGGGCGCTGCGTGCCCTCATGATCGACGATCACGCGGGCGTCGAGTCCGTAGCGCGCTGCGCGCCACTTGTTCTCGCGGATGAACCACGGCTGGATCGTCTCCAGCGGCAGGCCCTCGTCGATGCGGCGGGAGAAGTACTCGACGAGCGTCTGCACGAGCGCTGCGACGGCGGCGAGCTCGGGGAGGGTCGACATGCCGTCGCACGCGCGCACCTCGATGGTGCCCCACCGCGGTGCCGGGCGGATGTCCCATCTCACCTCGGTCGCGTCCTCCATGACCCCGGTGGCGGCCATGTCGGCGAGGTATCCCTCGAACTGGCTCCAGTCCTGCAGCGGCCACGGAAGCCCGGCCGTGGGCAGCTGCTGGAACACGAGGGCGCGGTTCGAGGCGTATCCCGTGCGCTCACCGGCCCAGAACGGGCTCGACGCCGACAGCGCCTGCAGGTGGGGGAGGTAGACCGACAGCGCGTTGATGATGGGGAAGACCTTGTTGACGTCCTCGACGCCCACGTGCACGTGGATGCCCCAGATCATCATGTTGCGCCCCCACCACTGCGTGCGCTCGATGAGCTTGTGGTACCGCGTCTTGTCGGTCACCTCCTGCTCGTACCATTGCGCGAACGGATGGCTTCCCGCGCACAGCAGCTCGATCCCGCGGGGGTCGCCGAAGGTGCGGACCGCCGCGATGGCGTCGGCGATGTCGTCGACGGCTGCGGCGACGGTGTCTCCGATGCCGCTCGTCAGCTCGATCGTGTTGGTGAGCAGCTCGCCCGTCACGGTGTACCGCTCGAGCGCGGACGCCTCCTCGAGCGACTCCAGCACCTCGGGTGCGCGGGGCACGAGTTCGCCGGTCTGGCCGTCGGCGAGCATCAGCTCCCACTCCAGGCCGACGGACGCTCGGGCTGATGTCGCGAAGGGCACCGTCATGCGCACAGTCTGGCACGCCGACACGCGGAGGCCACCGGTTCGCGGCATCCGGGGTCATCTGGCAGAATAGAGGGCTGGTGGCCGCGCTCGACCCTCTATCCAGCGCCGGCATCCTCCCTCAGAGCTTCCGCCGGGTGTGCACCCCACTCTCCAGGCGATCGGTTCAATCACTTTCCACACATTCAGGAGAATCGTGGCTGTCAAGATCCGTCTCAAGCGGCTCGGCAAGATCCGTGCCCCGTACTACCGCATCGTCGTCGCCGACTCGCGCACCAAGCGCGATGGTCGTGTCATCGAGGAGATCGGCAAGTACCACCCCACCGAGAACCCCTCGTTCATCGAGGTCGACACCGACCGTGCGCAGTACTGGCTGTCGGTGGGCGCTCAGCCGACCGAGCAGGTGCTCGCCATCCTCAAGCTGACCGGCGACTGGGGCAAGTTCCAGGGCGACGCGAACGCCGTCTCGACCGTGAAGACCGCTGAGCCCAAGGCCGCGTTCGAGGTCGACTCCGCCAAGAAGTCGGTCATCAAGCCCAAGGCTGAGAAGAAGGCCGAGGCCGCTCCGGCAGCCGACGCTGAGGCCGAGGCTTCCGCCGACCAGGCCGACGCAGAGTAATCCGTTGCTGGCCGCCGCGCTCGAGCACGTCGTCAAGGGGATCGTCGATCACCCCGACGACGTGCGTATCGACTCCTCCACGTCGCCCCGCGGCGACGTGCTCGAGGTGCACGTCCACCCCGATGACCGGGGTCGTGTGATCGGGCGCGGCGGCCGTACGGCCAAAGCCCTGCGCACCCTCATCAGCGCCCTCGCCGACGGACGCCGTGTGCGCGTCGACGTCGCGGACGACTGAGGTGTCAGACGCAGGAAAGGATGCCGGCGCACCCGCGCCCGCATCCGAGAAGACCAAGGTCGGCGCTGCGCCGACCGGCCGCACCCAGCTGCGGGTGGGGCGCCTCGTCAAGGCCCACGGCCTGAAGGGCGCCCTCAAGCTGGAGCTGTACACCGACGACCCCGACGGCCGTTTCACGGCCGGCGCGACGTTCACCCTCCAGGTGCCCGAGTCGTCGCCGTGGCACGGCAAGCCGCTCACGGTGCGCGAGTTCCGCTGGATGAACAGCCACCCCGTCGCCTTCTTCGAGGGTGTGGACGACCGCGACACCGCCGAAGAGCTCGTCCGTGCGATCCTCTGGATCGACGAGGACCCGCGTGCGGTCAGCACCGAACCCGATGCCTGGTACGACCACCAGCTCGTCGGTCTCGACGTCGTCCGCGACGAGGTCGTGATCGGCCGGATCGTCCGCGTGGAGCACCTGCCCGCACAGGACCTGCTCGTCATCCGGGCAGCCGGCGCTGCATCCGACGACGAGGTCCTCGTTCCGTTCGTCAAGGCCATCGTCCCCGAGGTCGACCTCGCGGCCGGACGCGTGGTCGTCACCCCGCCCGCGGGCCTGTTCGAGCCGCTCCCCGAGAGCGATGCCGAGGGCGACAGCGACTCGGCCGATGCGGCCGCCGCGGACGACGACGCATCCTGACGTCCTCACACCGTCTCCCGGGTGACCGTGAGGTCGGTGTGATCGTTCGGTAACACGCCGCGCGTGCCCGTGGAACATCGGTCGGCGACCATGGGGGGATGAGCCTCACCGCGCAGTCATCCGCCGCGCGCGCCGACGCACCCACGTCGACGACTCGCACGGTGTGCTCGTACTGCGGCGTCGGCTGCGGCATCTCGGTGACGTCGACGCGTGACGGCGACGGCGCCCTCACGGTGGCGAAGACCGTGGGCGACCGCATCCACCCGACGAACGCCGGCCGTCTGTGCACCAAGGGCGCGACCCACGTCGAGCTGATGGCGGCTCCGGGTCGCATGGTCTCGGCCCACATCCGGCAGGACCGCGGCGATGCCCCCGAGCCGGTCGCGCTCGACGAGGCAGTCGCGGTCGCGGGGGCGCGGCTGCGCGCGATCGTCGACGAGCACGGGCCCGACGCGATCGCCCTGTACGTGTCGGGGCAGATGTCGATCGAAGCGCAGTACCTGTCGAACAAGCTCGTGAAGGGGTACCTCCGGGGCCTGCACATCGAGTCGAACTCGCGCCTGTGCATGGCCTCGGCGGGCACGGGCTACAAGCAGTCGCTCGGCGCGGACGGCCCTCCCGGATCGTACGAGGACTTCGACCGCACCCACCTGTTCTTCGTGATCGGGTCGAACATCGCCGACTGCCACCCGATCCTGTTCCTCCGGATGGCCGACCGGCTCAAGCAGGGCGCACGGCTCATCGTCGTCGACCCGCGCCGCACCGCGTCGGCCGATCGGGCCGACCTCTTCCTGCAGATCCGGCCCGGCACCGACCTGGCGCTCCTCAACGGCCTCCTCCACCTGCTGACGGTCGCGGGAGCGATCGACGCCGACTTCATCGCCGCGCACACCGAGGGCTGGGACGCGATGCCCGCCTTCCTGGCGGACTACACGCCCGAGCGGGTGGCGGAGACCACCGGCCTCGCCGAAGAGGACATCCGCACGGCCGCGCGCTGGATCGCGGAGTCGGGGGAGTGGATGACCCTCTGGACGATGGGTCTCAATCAGTCCACCCAGGGCACGTGGCACACCAATGCGATCTGCAACCTCCACCTCGCGACGGGCGCGATCTGCCGGCCGGGCAGCGGCCCCTTCTCGCTCACCGGGCAGCCCAACGCCATGGGCGGGCGCGAGATGGGCTACATGGGCCCGGGCCTTCCCGGACAGCGCGCCGTGTTCAGCGCGGCCGACCGCGCGTTCGTCGAAGGCGTGTGGGGCATCGAGCCGGGGAGCATCCGTGCCGAGGCGGGCGGCGGCACGATCGAGATGTACCGGGCGATGGCGGAGGGCGACATCAAGGCGGCCTGGATCATCTGCACCAACCCGGTCGCGTCGGTCGCCAACCGCAAGAGTGTGATCGCCGGCCTCGAGCAGGCCGAACTGGTGATCGCGCAGGACGTCTACACCGAGACCGCCACGAACGCGTACGCCGACATCCTGCTCCCCGCGACCCTGTGGGTCGAGTCCGAGGGCGTGATGGTCGGCAGCGATCGCACGATGACCCTCGTCCCGCGGGCGGCGACGGCCCCCGGCGACGCCCAGCCCGACTGGCTGCTGATCTGCCGGGTGGCGCAGGCGATGGGCTTCGTCGAGGGATTCTCCTTCGGAAGCTCCGCAGAGGTGTTCGACGAGATCCGCCGCTTCTGGAACCCGCAGACGGGTTGGGACGTGCGCGGCGTCGACTACGAGCGCCTGCGCCAGGGGCCGGTGCAGTGGCCGGCGCCGCCCGACGACGCCGAGACGCGGCATCCGATCCGCTATCTCAACGACGGGGTCAGCCAGTCGCTCCACTCCGAAGACGACGGCACCGTGCCGCGTCTGGCTTTCGCGACGCCGAGCCGGCGTGCGCAGTTCTTCGCTCGGCCGCACCTCGGCCCTGCTGAGCTTCCTGACGACGACTATCCGCTCGTGCTCACCACCGGTCGCCTGCAGCACCAGTGGCACACGATGACGAAGACGGGCAAGGTCGCCAAGCTGATGAAGCTCAACGCCGAGCCGTTCGTCGAGGTGCACCCGACGGATGCCGCGGTGCTCGAGATCGCCGACGGCGACATCGTCGAAGTGTCGTCACGGCGGGGGCGTGTGGTGCTGCCGGCGGTCGTCACCGAACGGATGCGTCCGGGGGCGATGTTCGCGCCGTTCCACTGGAACGACGAGCACGGCGAGTACCTGACGGTGAACGCCGTGACGAGCGACGCCGTAGACGCGGCCTCGCTGCAGCCCGAGTTCAAGCACGCCGCAGTGGCGCTGCGGCGCGTGGGGTCGGCCCCGGCGCCTGCGGCCCCGACCGCTGCCGGGGCGGTGCGTGCACTGCTGGAGGCCGCCGGCACCGCGCCGGTGCTCACCGATGCCGAGGCGGCGTACGTCGCCGGCTTCGTTCAAGCCCTCGATGCAGTTCCCCTCGCCCCGGGCGCGGTCGCGGTGCTGCCGGATGCCGCGCCGCTGGGCGACCTCGCACGCGGCTGGTTCGGGGGAGTGCTCGCGGGCATCGCAGCCCGGATCGAGGCCGCCCCGGCGACCGAGACGCCCGTCGGCGGCGACGCCGTCACCGTGCTGTGGGGCTCGCAGACGGGCAACGCCGAGGAGCTCGCACTCGGATGCGCGGCTACGCTCATCGCCCGGGGCATCGAAGCGCGCTCGGTGAGCATGCTCGACATCGATGCCGCGGCGCTCACGGGCATCGGGCGGCTCCTCGTCGTCACCTCGACCTTCGGCGACGGCGGTCCGCCCGACAACGCCGCCGACCTGTGGGCGCAGCTCGCAGCCGATACGGCGCCGCGTCTGGACGACCTCGAGTACGCGGTGTTCGCGATCGGCGACCCGAGCTACGACGACTTCTGCGGCCACGGCCGCGAGATCCACGACCGCCTCGCGGCGCTCGGTGCGACGGCCTTCCTTCCGCGCGTGGACGCCGAACCCGAGTACGAGGGCCCGGCGGCGACGTGGATCGAGCAGGTCGTGGCGGCCTTCGGCGGTGTCGCCGCAGCCGTGCCGGCCGCACCGGCGACCCGACGACTGTTCACCCGCGCGAACCCGGTCACGGCGCCGCTCGTGACGAACCGACTGCTGAGCGCCCCCGGGTCGGCCAAAGAGGTGCGCCAGTTCGGGTTCGACCTGCGTCACACCGGTGCGACCTACGAGGCGGGCGACTCGCTCGGCGTGGTCGTCGCGAACTCCGCAGCAGTCGCCGATGAGTGGCTCGGCCTGACCGGGCTGTCGCCGCACACGGTGATCGAACTCGACGGACAGGAGCGCTTCCTCGGCGACGCCGCGCGCCGCAAGCTCGACGTCACCCGGGTGACCCCGGCCCTGCTGGAGTTCCTCGGTGAGCGCAGCTCCGACCCGCACCTGGCGACGCTGCTGCGTCGCGACAGCAGGCAGCGACTGGAGCAGTACCTGTGGAGCATGCAGGCGATGGACCTGCTCCGCCGCTTCCCGGTGCGCGCCGATGCGTCCGAATGGGTGGACGTGCTCGGCCGGCTGCAGCCCCGGCAGTACTCGATCTCGTCGAGCCCGAAGAACTCGCCCGACGAGGTGCAGCTGACGGTGTCGGTCGTGCGGTTCGACACCGAGGACGGTGTCGGGCGCGGCGGCGTCGGATCGACGTACCTCGCCGACGGG
Organism: Microbacterium terrae; assembly: GCF_017831975.1. Classification (NCBI taxonomy): domain Bacteria; kingdom Bacillati; phylum Actinomycetota; class Actinomycetes; order Micrococcales; family Microbacteriaceae; genus Microbacterium; species Microbacterium terrae. The sequence goes on from NZ_JAFDSS010000001.1 coordinate 1,230,799, forward strand.
TCCGCGGCCTCCGGCGTGCCGGTGTACCTGCAGCGCTCGGCGCACTTCCGTCCGCCGGTCGATCCCGACGCCCGCATGATCATGATCGGCCCCGGCACCGGCATCGCGCCCTTCCGCGCGTTCCTCCACGACCGGCGGGCGGACGGGCACACCGGCCGCAACTGGCTGTTCTTCGGCGAGCAGCACGAGGCCACCGACTTCTACTACCGCGACGAGCTGCTCGAGATGCGAGACGACGGCTTCCTCACGCGACTCGACGTCGCCTTCTCGCGCGACCAGCGCCAGAAGGTGTACGTGCAGGACCGCATGATCGAGCACGGCGCCCTGCTGTGGCGCTGGCTCGAAGAGGGAGCATCCGTCTTCGTCTGCGGCGATGCCAGCCGCATGGCGACCGACGTCGACAACACCCTCACCGCCGTCGTGCGCCAGCACGGCGGCATGAGCGAGGAGGATGCGCTGGAGTACAAGCGCACCCTCACCGCGCAGAAGCGCTACGTGCGCGACGTCTACTGACGCGGCATCCGTCCACCTGCCGGCGCGGATCACCCGCGGCCGGACACGACGGAAGCGGGGCCGGACACCACGAGAGCGGGGCCGCATCCGATGTGGATGCGGCCCCGCTCTCGTGGTGGGTCTGCCGGTCAGATGCGCTGCTTGGCGAATGCCGCACGGGGGATCACGTACACGGTGAACGTGATGACGAGGAGCGCGACGTACGCCGCGACGAAGCCGTAGAACGCCGCGATGTACGAACCGGTCGCGAGCTGCGACGCGTTCAGCACCTGCGGGATCACGAAGCCGCCGTACGCGCCGATGCCGGAGATGATGCCGAGCGCAGCCGCGGACTTGCGGAGCTGCTTCTTCGCGGCGTCGGTGTCGGGCTCGATGCCCTTCGCGATCGCCCGGGCGGCGAAGATGTTCGGGATCATGCGGTAGGTCGACCCGTTGCCGACGCCCGTGGCTGCGAACAGCACGAGGAAGCAGAGCAGGAACACCCAGAAGTTCTGCAGCGGCAGCGTCCAGATGAGCGCCAGCGCCCCGAGAGCCATCAGTGCGAAGGCGATGACGGTCATCCGCGCGCCGCCGATACGGTCGGCGAGCTTGCCGCCGTACGGCCGGGCCAGCGAGCCGACGAGGGCGCCGAGGAAGGCGAGCGTGATCGCCGTCTGGCCGATCTGGATGGTGCTGAAGTCGGGGAACAGGTCGGCGATGAGCTTCGGGAAGACGCTCGCGAAGCCGATGAACGAGCCGAACGTGCCGATGTACAGCAGCGACATGAGCCACAGGTGCGGTTCGCGCAGCGCCGCGGCCGATCCGGCGAAGTCGGCCTTCGCCGACGACAGGTTGTCCATGTAGCGCCATGCGCCCCACATCGCCACGAGGATGAGGGGGATCCACATCCAGCCGGCGAGCGAGATGTTCGTCACCGCGCCGGCGCCGATGGTCACCGCGATCGGCACGGCGAACTGGGCGACCGAGGTGCCGAGGTTGCCTCCGGCGGCATTGAGCCCGAGCGCCCAGCCCTTCTCCTTCTGCGGGAAGAAGTAGGTGATGTTCGCCATGGAACTGGCGAAGTTGCCGCCGCCGAAGCCGCCGAGAGCGGCGACGAGCAGGAGGACGCCGAACGGCGTCTCGGGGTTCTGCACGACGAAGCCGAGCAGCGTCGCCGGGATGAGCAGCAGACCGGCCGAGACGATCGTCCAGTTGCGGCCGCCGAAGATCGCGACCATGAAGGTGTAGGGGAAGCGCAGCGTCGCGCCGACGAGGCTCGGCACCGAGATGAGCCAGAACAGCTCCGAGCTCGTGAGGGTGAACCCGGCCGCAGGGAGCATCACGACCACGATGCTCCACAGCTGCCAGATGATGAAGCCGAGGAACTCGGCGAAGATCGACCAGCCGAGGTTGCGCCGCGCGATGCCGCGCCCCTCGGCCTTCCAGAACGCGGTGTCCTCGGGGTTCCAGCCGTCGATCCAGCGGCCGGAACGGTGGGTGAGGGTGGTGGTGCTGACCGACGACGCGGCGGGTGATGCCGCGTCATCCGTCGTCGACGGGGTGACGGTGCTGGTCATGACGCCTCCAGAGGTGGGGGTGATTATGACCCCAGGCTAGAAAGCTCGTGTTTCAGCCCTCACCCCTGCGCGGTTACTTCTCGATCACACCTCAGTCACGCCGGGGGGCGGCAGGCGGTTAGCGTCTCGTCACACGTCGGAAACACGGGTCGGATGCCTAGACTCGAAGGATGCGCGTCGACATCGTCACGATCTTCCCTGGATTCTTCGACGTGCTCGACGTCTCTCTCATCGGCAAGGCCCGCGACCGCGGCATCCTGTCGATGCACGTGCACGATCTGCGGGAGTGGACCCACGACCGCCACCGCACCGTCGACGACACCCCGTACGGCGGCGGTGCCGGCATGGTGATGAAGCCCGAGCCCTGGGGGGAGGCGCTCGACGCCGTGCTCGGCGAGGACGCCGTGCTCATCGTGCCCTCGCCCGCCGGCGAGCGGTTCACGCAGGCCATGGCGCGCGAACTCGCGGGCGAAAGCCAGCTGGTGTTCGCGTGCGGTCGATACGAGGGGATCGACCAGCGGGTCGTCGACCACTACTCGGCGCGCGGACGGGTGCGCCTGGTGAGCCTCGGCGACTACGTCCTCAACGGCGGCGAGGTCGCCGCGATGGCGGTGATCGAAGCGGTATCTCGACTGGTCCCCGGCGTGGTCGGCAACCCCGACAGCCTCGTCGAGGAGTCGCACGAGGACGGGCTGCTCGAATACCCCAGCTACACCAAGCCGGCCGTGTGGCGCGGCCACGAGGTGCCGCCGGTGCTGCTCAGCGGCAACCACGGCGCGATCGCCGCGTGGCGACGCGAGCAGAGCCTCGAGCGCACCCGCACCACGCGTCCCGACCTGCTCCCGGATGCCGGGTGACCGGCGCCCGAGACGCGGCGGCGATCAGGCGGGGGCCTCGGCGGGATCGAGCACATTGAGGCGGTAGCCGCGCTTGACGACCGTCTTGATGAGGTCGGGCTCGCCGATCGCCTCGCGAACGCGCGCGACGGCCATCTCGACCGCATGAGTGTTCGCGCCCGAGCGGGGGAGCGCGTCCTGCAGCCGCGTCCGCGACACCACTGCGCCCCCGGCCGCGAACAGCGCGGCGAGGATGTCTACGCCGGTCCGCGACAGGGGCACGTGCCGACCGTCGATGACGGCGCCGGTGCTGCGCAGTTCGAGCCGCCCGGCGGAGGTCGGAAGGGATGCCGCGTGTCCGCCGCCGAAGTGGGTGACGACGGCACGCACCAGGGAGCCGAGGCGCCCCCGCTCGGCGATGAGCGGCTCGATGCCCACGTCGGTGAGGGGCGCTGCGGTGATCGGACCGACCGACGCCATGAGCACGCGGTGCGTCTCGCAGCGGCGGATGATCTCGGGGAGCACGCCCTCGCGGGCAGCGGCGTCGAGCCACTCCGCCGCGCCGGGAGCCGAGGTGAAGATGACGGCGTCGACCTCGCCCTGGGCAGTGGCGATCACCGAGCGGCTCACCGCGGCGGGGTCGGGCGGCGGCCCCCAGCGATACACGGTGAGGCTGACGACGTCGGCGTGCGCCTGGGCGAAGAGCTCGTCGAGCCCGTCCGCGCCCGAGCCGTGGTGCTGGACCGCGACGCGGCGGCCGGCGACGCCTTCGGCGAGGAGGTACTCGCCGAGCTCGGTCGACGTCTCGGACTCCGCCACCCAGTCGGCGGTGAGGCCGGACTGCTGGATCGCACCGCGGGCCTTGGGGCCGCGCGCGACGATCTGCGCGCGCGAGAGCGCGTGGTGGAGGTCGTCGAGCAGCCCCGCCTCGTCGGCGGCCTCGATCCAGCCGCGGAACCCCACACCGGTCGTGGCGACGACGATCTCCGGCGGATTCGCGATCAGCTCGCGGGTCGCGGCGATGAGCGCGTCGTCGTCGATGTGCGGCACGATCGTCAAGGCCGGTGCGTGGCGGACCGTCGCGCCGTGGCGCTCGAGCGCAGCGGCGAGTTCGCCGGATCGCCGATCGACGGCGATGACGATCGTGCATCCGTCCAGTGCGGCTGACAGGACGGGGCGGTTCGGAGCTGTCACCGGGTTCGGTCACCTGTCAGTTCGGGTACGGGGAGCAGAAGGTCGGCACGGGCGACGTCGCCGATCACGACGACGGCGGGATTGGTCACACCCGCACCCCGCGCGTCGGAGACGGCGGTGGCGAGCGTGGTGCGGGTCGTGCGCTGGTCGGGCGTGTGCCCACTCTCGACGATAGCGACTGGACGGGTCGTCGGTGCGCCGGCGGCGAGTGCCGCAGCGACGATCGACGGCAGTGCTGCGACGCCCATGAGCACGACGGTGGTGACCGTGTCGTCGGCGAGGGCCGCGAGCGTCGACGAGGTCAACTCGCCCTGGCCGTTGACCACGTGCAGACCCGCCGCGGTTCCGCGATGGGTGACGGGGATGCCGGCGGACTGGGGCACCGAGACGACACTGGTGAGGCCGGGCACGACCTCGACCGCGACACCGGCGGCCAGGCACGCGGCGACTTCTTCGCCGCCGCGCCCGAAGACGAACGGGTCGCCGCCCTTGAGACGCACGACGCGCTTGCCGGCCCGCGCGTGACGCACGATGATCGCGTTGATCTCGTCCTGCGGCACAGGGTGGTGTCCGGGCCGCTTGCCCACGTCGACGACCTCGACCTCGGGGTCGAGCTCGGCCAGCACGTGCGTGGGGCCGAGGCGATCGGCGACGACGACATCGGCCTCCGCGAGGAGACGGCGTCCGCGCACGGTCATGAGGTCGGCGGGCCCGGGACCGCCGCCGACGAGGTCGACGCGACCCACCGCGGTCGCCCGACGGCGACGCAGCGGGAGGGAGCCGTCGCGCAGGAGCGCGCCGATGGCGTCGCGCAGGCGCGCGGCGCGGCGCGGGTCGACGCTCGCGTCGGAGACGACTCCGACGACCACGTCTCCGGAGCGGGTCTCGGCAGCGAGCCGCGCCGAGCCGTGAGCGCCGTCGGCCGCGTTGACGCACGGGGTCTGCCGGCGCTCGCACGCCGCGAAGACCGCGTCGTCGGTCCGCGGGTCGCCCGTGGCCGTGTGCACGAGCCACGCGCCCGTCACGTCGGCCGCGCGGAACCGCCGGCGGGTCCAGACGAGCCGGTGCTCGGCGATGAGCCGAGCGACGTCGCCGCCGACCTCGGGCGCGACGACGCGCACACGCGCCCCGTCGGCGAGGAACCGCTCGAGCCGCCGTGCGGTCACCGCCCCGCCGCCGACCATCACCACGGAGCGGCCGCTCAGCGAGAGGCCGATCATGGTCGTCATCGTGGCACGTCCCAGCGCACCAGCACATCGTCGCCGTCGACGGCGACGGGCCACACGTGCAGGCCGATTGGGTCCTTGCCCTGTGCGTCGAGGCAGACGCCGGTGCGCAGGTCGAAGACCTGCTTGTACATGGGCGAGGCCACCGTGGGCGCGTCGCCGCGCGTTCCGACGATGCCCCGTGAGATCACGTTCGCCCGGCTGTACGGGTCGAAATTCGACACCGCATGCACGCGGCCGTCGGCGCCGTCCGCGCCGCGCAGCAGGAAGAGCGCGATCTGCGTGCCGCCGAGCAGGGCGGCTCGGCCGCGCTCCACCTCGAGGTCGCCGAGCGCGCACACGCGCACCCAACCGGGTCGAACGGTCTCGGTCTCGGGCTGGTCCACGAGAGTCATCGACGCACCTCCAGGGTCGTTCCGGCGATGAGCACGCCGCCGGCGCGCTCCTCCTCGGTCGCGGGCCGCACCTGACCGCGTTCGCCGACATACGCCAGCGACGGGTCGGGAGTGTCCGGAGCGTTCACGAACGACGCGAACCGGCGGAGCTTCTCAGGGTCCTGCAGCGTCGCGGCCCATTCGTCCTCGTACGAGTCGACGTGTGCGGCCATCGCGGCGTCGAGGTCGGCGCAGATGCCGAGGCTGTCGTCGAACACGACCGCCTTCAGCGCCTCCAGCCCGCCTTCGAGGTCTTCGAACCACGGGGCGGTCCGCTGCAGCCGGTCGGCGGTGAAGATGTAGTACATCAGGAACCGGTCGATGGCCTGGAGCAGCTCGGCGTCGCTCAGTCCCTCCGCGAACAGCACGGCGTGGCGCGGGGTGAATCCGCCGTTGCCGCCGACGTACATGTTCCAGCCCGCTTCGGTCGCGATGACGCCGACGTCCTTGCCGCGCGCCTCCGCGCACTCACGGGCGCAGCCCGACACGCCCAGCTTGATCTTGTGGGGCGAGCGCAGCCCGCGGTAGCGCAGCTCGAGCTGCACGGCCATGCCGACGGAGTCCTGCACGCCGTACCGGCACCAGGTGGATCCGACGCACGACTTCACTGTGCGCAGCGACTTGCCGTACGCGTGACCCGACTCCATCCCGGCGTCGACGAGGCGCTTCCAGATCTCGGGAAGCTGCTCGAGGCGGGCTCCGAACAGGTCGATGCGCTGGCCGCCGGTGATCTTCGTGTACAGCCCGAAGTCCTGGGCCACCTGCCCGATCACGAGCAGGCCCTCGGGGGTGATCTCGCCGCCCGGGATGCGCGGGACGACGGAGTAGCTGCCGTCCTTCTGCATGTTCGCCATGACGTGGTCGTTGGTGTCCTGCAGCGTGGCGTTCTCGCCGTCGAGCACGTGGCCGCGCACGAGGGTCGAGAGGATGCTGGCGAGCGCCGGCTTGCAGATGTCGCAGCCCCGGCCCTGGCCGAACCGCTCGATGACCGAGCTGAACGTCGTGAGTCCCGAGACGCGGACCGCGTCGAACAGCTGGCGGCGCGACATGTCGAAGTGCTCGCAGATCGCGTTGCTGAGGGTCGCGCCGGCCTTCGCGAGCTCGGTGCCGACGATCTTCTTGACCATCATCACGCACGACCCGCAGGCGGCGCCGGCCTTGGTGCACGCCTTCACGGCGGCGACATCGGTGCAGCCCTCGTCGTGCACCGCGCCGCGGATGGTGCCGGCGGTCACGCTGTTGCACGAGCAGACGAGGGCGGCGTCGGGCAGGTCGCCGGTCGGCGCCTCGACGCCTCCCTCGGGCATGAGGTACGCGGCGGGGTCGCCGCCCAGGGCGCTGCCGACGAGGGGACGGAGCGAGCCGTAGGCCGATGCGTCGCCGACGAGGATGCCGCCGAGCAGCGTCTTCGCGTCGTCCGAGAGCACGAGCTTCTTGTAGACGCCCGCCACCGGGTCGGAGTAGACCACGTCGAGCGCGCCCGGCGTCTCGGCGAAGGCGTCGCCGAAGCTCGCGACATCCACGCCTGACAGCTTCAGCTTGGTCGACAGGTCGTAGCCGGGGAAGGATGCCGAGGCGTCGCCCGCCTCCGAGCCGAGGAGACGGGAGGCGGCGACCTCTGCCATGGCGTAGCCGGGGGCGACGAGGCCGACGCACATCCCGTCGAAGTTCGCGACCTCGCCGATCGCGAGGATGCGGGGGTCGGAGGTCTGGCAGCCGTCGTCGATGAGGACGCCGCCGCGCGGGTGCACGTCGAGGTCGGCCGCACGGGCCAGTTCGTCGCGCGGGCGCACGCCGACGGTGAAAACGACGACGTCGGTGCGCTCGTACGCGCCGTCGCGGAACTCGAGCCCGGCGACCTGTCCGGAGCGGTCGGGGTCGAGGCGGGTCGTGACCGTTCCGGTCTTCACGGTGATCCCGCGCGACTCGATGAGGCGGCGCAGGGAGTTGCCGGCGGGCAGATCGAGCTGCGCCGACATCAGGCGGTCGGAGGACTGCACGACGGTGCACAGGACATCGAGTCCCTGGAGCGCCCCGGCGGCTTCGAGGCCGAGGAGACCGCCGCCGATCACCGTGCCGGTGAGCGGACGGCCGAGCTCGGCGGAGCGGGCGGTGACGAAGGCGCGCAGGCTCTCGACGTCGTCGAGCGTGCGGTACACGAAGCAGCCCGGCAGTCCGAAGCCCTCGACGGCGAGGCGGGCCGCATACGAGCCGGTCGCGAGGACCAGTCGGTCGTAGCCGATGCTCAGGCCGCTGCGCGTCGTGACGCGGCGTGCGTCGCGGTCGATGCGCGCGACGGCATCGCCGCGCACGAACCGCAGGCGCTCGTCGTCGAACACGCTGCGGTCGAGGGTGAGGTCATCCGTGCTGGCGCCTCCGAAGAATCCGGTGAGGCCGACGCGGTCGTACGGGTGCCGGTCCTCCTCGCCGATGATCGTCACGCGCCACTGCTCGCCGGCGCGGCTGAGGAGGCTCTCCGCGAACCGGTGCGCGACCATGCCGGCGCCGACGACGACCACGTGGGGTCCGGGCGCGGCGGCGGTGTGCATGTCGTCACGGTACGCGGGGGTTGTTGCCGCGACGTCAGTCCCGTGTTTCGGGCTCTTGACGGAACGCCGTGTCTTCGGCGCGGGCGTGCGGGGCGTTTCCTCGGTCATGACGTCTCCTACCAGGCGCTCTGCTTCGGTTTCCCTCACGGTAGGAGCGCGGTGTTCCCGCCCGATTCGGCGCCGGTTACTCCGAGCGAACGTTTCTCTCACACGGGTTCGCGGCGCGATGTGAGATCGGATGCCGTCGCCCGCGCGGCCGGTACGGTGAGAGCGTGGCGCGCGACGCATCCGAGAATCCTGCTGTCTGGCCCGGCTCGCCGTACCCGCTCGGTGCGACCTATGACGGTGGAGGGACGAACTTCGCGCTCTATAGCGAGGTCGCCGAGCGGGTCGAGCTGTGCCTCTTCGATGACGACGGCGTGGAGTCGCGCATCGCGCTGGTCGAGGTCGACGCCTTCGTCTGGCACGCGTACATCCCGACCGTCGAACCGGGGCAGCGCTACGGCTACCGGGTGCACGGTCCCTACGACCCCGCGAACGGGCAGCGGTGCAATCCGTCGAAGCTGCTGCTCGATCCGTACGCGAAGGCCGTCGACGGCGAGATCGCCTGGGGACAGGCGGTGTACGGCTACACCTTCGGCGACCCCGACTCCCGCGACGACTCCGACTCCGCCGCCGCCATGATCACGGGCGTCGTCGTCAACCCCTACTTCGACTGGGCGGGCGACCGGCGCCCGGGCACCCCGTACGCCGAGACGCTCGTCTACGAAGCGCATGTGCGGGGCCTGACGCTGCGGCATCCGGCGGTCCCCGCGCACCTGCGAGGCACGTACAGCGCCATCGCGCATCCCGCGATCATCGAGCATCTGCACAAACTCGGGGTCACCGCGATCGAACTCATGCCGGTGCACCAGTTCGTCGACGACGACGTGCTGCAGCAGAAGGGCCTGCGCAACTACTGGGGCTACAACACGATCTCGTTCTTCGCGCCGCACAACGGCTACTCGGCGTCGGGACGCCGAGGGCAGCAGGTGCAGGAGTTCAAGGGGATGGTGAAGGCGCTCCACGCCGCCGGCATCGAGGTCATCCTCGACGTCGTGTACAACCACACCGCCGAGGGCAACGGCCTCGGCCCCACGCTCTCGATGCGCGGCATCGACAACGCCGCGTACTACAAGCTCGACGATGACGACCGGCGGCAGTACACCGACTACACCGGCACCGGGAACAGTCTCAACGTGCGCAATCCGCACGCTCTGCAGCTGGTCATGGATTCGCTCCGCTACTGGGTGCTCGAGATGCACGTCGACGGCTTCCGCTTCGACCTCGCATCCGCGCTCGCCCGCGAGTTCTACGCCGTCGACCGGCTCTCCTCGTTCTTCGAGCTCGTCCAGCAGGACCCCGTGGTCTCGCAGGTGAAGCTCATCGCCGAGCCCTGGGACGTCGGACCGGGCGGCTACCAGGTCGGCAACTTCCCCCCGCAGTGGACCGAGTGGAACGGGCGCTACCGCGACACCGTCCGCGACTTCTGGCGCGGCGAGCCCCAGGCGCTCGGCGAGTTCGCCTCACGCCTCACCGGGTCGGCCGACCTGTACGAGCACTCCGGGCGCCGGCCCGTGGCATCCGTCAACTTCGTCACCGCACACGACGGCTTCACTCTCCGAGATCTCGTCTCGTACGAGCGCAAGCACAACGAGGCGAACGGAGAGGACGGCCGGGACGGTGCCGACGACAACCGGTCGAGGAACTTCGGCGTCGAGGGTCCGACCGACGACCCGGCGATCCTCGCGCTCCGCGCGCGTCAGCAGCGCAACTTCATCGCCACCCTGCTGCTCAGTCAGGGGGTGCCGATGCTGCTGCACGGCGATGAGCTCGGGCGCACCCAGGGCGGCAACAACAACGGGTATGCGCAAGACGACGAGACGACGTGGGTGGACTGGGATGCCGCCGATCAGCCGCTGCTCGAGTTCACGGCAGCTCTGGCCCGGCTGCGACGCGATCATCCGACCTTTCGCCGGCGGCGCTTCTTCGAAGGCCGACCCGTGCGGCGGGCCGTGGGGGAGCCGGTCCAGGACATCGCCTGGCTCCGCCCCGACGGCTCGCTCATGGAGTCCGAGGACTGGGACTCGGGGTTCGGCAGGGCGATCGGCGTCTTCCTCAACGGGGCGGGCATCCGCGAGCGCGACCGGCGCGGCGAGCCCATCCGGGACCGCCACTTCATCGTGCTGTTCAACGCGGGCGACGACATCATCGACTTCCATATCCCCGTCGTGGAATACAGCCCCGACTGGGAGGTCGTCGTCGACACCGCGGGTGCGCAGGCCGACTCGGCGCCGCTCGGCCCGGGATCGACGGTTCGCCTCGAGGCGACCTCGCTGATCGTGCTGAGGGAGCACGACCCGCGCGCATCGGTCGTCGATCACTCCGTGGCGGGCGCGCTGGCGGTCCTCGCCGGCGCGCCCGCCACGACGCACGCGCCGCGGGCGGAACTGCGGGTCTGAAGCCGTTCGGCGTCAGGAGACGCCGAGCCAGGAGCGGTCGGTGAGCACGATCGGGCCGTCGGCGGTCACCGCGATGGTGTGCTCGGAGTGGGCCCCGCGCGAGCCGTCGGCCGAGCGCAGGGTCCAGCCGTCGGGGTCGGTGATCAGCTCGTCGGTGGTCTGCAGGAACCACGGCTCGAGGGCGACGACGAGACCGGCCCGGAGCGGGTAGCCGCGTGCCGGCTTGCCGTCGTTGGGCACGTGGGGGTCGCCGTGCATGATGCGGCCGACGCCGTGCCCGCCGAAGTCGGTGTTGATCGAGTACCCGTCGCCGTGGCCGACGCCGGCGATCGCATGGGAGATGTCGCCGATGCGGTTGCCGACCGTGGCCGCGGCGATCGCGGCGTCGAGCGCGCGCTCAGTGGAGTCGATCAGGGCGAGGTCCTCGTCGCGGGCCGTGCCGACGACGAACGACACCGCGGAGTCGGCGACCCAGCCGTCGATCGAGACCGCGAAGTCGAGCGAGACGAGGTCGCCGTCGCGCAGTGCGTAGTCGTGGGGGAGGCCGTGCAGCACGGCGTCGTTGACCGACGTGCAGATGACCTTGCCGAACGGGCTGGCGCCGAACGAGGGGTGGTAGTCGATGTAGCACGACTCGGCGCCCGCCTTGCGGATGAGCTCGTGCGCCCGGCGGTCGATCGAGAGCAGATTCGTCCCGATCCGGGTCTCGTCCCTCAGGGTGGCCAGGGTCTCGGCCACGAAGCGGCCGGCCGGTCGCATCGCCTCGATCTCGGCGGGCGTGCGCAGTTCGATCATCGACATTCCTCTCGTCTCGTTCATTCTCGCCGACGGTCGGAGCGTGCGCTGGGAGGTCGCCACGAAGCCACGCCGTCCGCACCCGTCGACGGGGCGACCGGCGTACCATCGACAACATGTGGCTGCGTCGTGCTCTCTTCGGCTGGCTGATCCCGTCTGCCTTCGTGCTGCCGCTGTGGCTGCTCGTCGGCTGGGGCGTCTTCAACGCCGGCGGCTGGGCGTTCCTGTGGGTGATCTTCCTCGCGATCCCCGGGGTCTTCCTGTGGCAGCTGCTGCTGACCCTCCTCGTCCGGGCGCGCGGCACGGTGCGGGCGCACCGCGCGGTGTCATGGCCGGACGCAGGAGGCTTCGTGCTCTGGCACGCGATGGTGATCTCGCTGGGCTTCTTCGTGCAGTCGTGGTGGGCGCCGATGCTCGCCCTCACGATCCTGGTCGGCATCGGCGTGTTCTGGCTGGCGCTGTGGCAGCTGTGGCGGGAGGCCCGGCCGTCGGGCCTCGTGATGCGCACGACCGAAGGCGTCGCCTACATCCCGGCCTCCGCCGAGGGGCGGGAGTCCGCGGCCGGATCGGCCGGCGCCCCCGAGGTCATCGTCCTGAGCGAGAAGCGCGCACCCACGGACTGAGCCGGTTTGGCCCGAGGTGCCTTCCATGGCAGAATGGTTCCTTGTGCCCTGACAGGTTCTGCCTCAGGGGAACCGGCCGTGCGACCTCGTGTCCACTGCCACGGGCGCACACAATCATTTTCCTTCCTTCCCGTGGTCGACCTGTGGCGGCCTCAGAGAGACACGATCATGCAGATCCTCGACGCAGTCGACGCGGCTTCGCTCCGCTCCGACATCCCCGCCTTCGGCCCCGGTGACACCGTCAAGGTGCACGTCAACATCACCGAGGGCAACCGCTCCCGCATCCAGGTCTTCCAGGGCGTCGTCATCCGCCGCCAGGGCGACAGCGTTCGCGAGACCTTCACGGTGCGCAAGATCAGCTTCCAGGTCGGTGTCGAGCGCACCTTCCCCGTGCACTCCCCGGTGATCGACCACATCGAGGTCGTCACCCGCGGTGACGTGCGTCGCGCGAAGCTCTACTACCTGCGCAACCTCCGCGGCAAGAAGGCCAAGATCAAGGAGAAGCGCGACCGCTGAGCGTCGCCTCCCTCCGAAAGCCCCGACCGATCGGTCGGGGCTTTCGTCGTCTCCGGCGGATGACGGCGACGGAATGTGGGAACCTTGAGGGGGTTCCGCCGCAGCGACGGCGAGCCCGCGAAGGGAACACGAATGACGACCGAGAAGGCGGCATCGGCCGAGCCGGCACCCACCGCCGACGGCGGCGATTCGGTGATCCACCGTCGCCGACGGGGCTGGCTCACCTTCCTGCGCGACGTGCTGGTGATCGTGCTGATCGCCGTGCTGGTCTCCTTCCTCGTCAAGACCTTCCTGGTGCGCTCGTTCTACATCCCGTCGGGATCGATGGAGGACACGCTCCTCATCAACGACCGCATCCTCGTCGATGAGATCACTCCCCGCTTCGGCGGGTACGACCACGGCGACATCGTCGTCTTCGAGGATCCGGGCGGATGGCTGCCGCCGAGCACCACGCCCGATCGTCCTCCCGTGGTCGAGGCCGTCGACTGGGCGCTGTCGCTCGTCGGACTCTCGGCACCCGACAGCGACGACCACCTCGTCAAGCGGATCATCGGACTCCCGGGCGATCACGTGGTCTGCTGCAACGCGCTCGGACAGATCACCATCAACGGCATCCCGATCGACGAGACGTCGTATGTGAAGCTGCCCGACGGCGCGTCGGCGGTGTCGGAGGACTCATTCGACGTCGTGGTGCCCGACGACCGCCTGTGGGTGCTCGGCGACAACCGCTACCGATCCAAGGATTCCCGCTACAACACCGACCAGCCCGGTGACGGGTTCGTCCCGGTCGGGAACGTCGTCGGGCGCGCGTTCCTCGTGACCTGGCCGCTCGACCGGTTCGGACTGCTCGACTTCCACCACGAGGTGTTCGCGGGCGTCCCCGATCCCGGCGCGGAGGAATCCGCGAAGTGACCGTGGTCGAGCCGAAGCTCACGCTGGAGCGTCGCCTCCTGCGCGAGCATGCGCTCGTCATCGCGTGCGACGAGGTCGGGCGCGGTGCGCTCGCGGGTCCCGTCGCCGTCGGGGCGGCGGTGGTGGATGCTCCGCGTTCGCGCAAGCGCGTCCCGCAGGGACTGCGCGACTCGAAGCTGATCCCCGAGGCACGTCGCGACGATGTCGCCGCGAGAGCTGCGATGTGGGTCGCCGCGAGTTCCGTCGGGTGGGCGAGCTCGATCGAGATCGACGAGATCGGCATCATGCGCGCGCTCGGACTCGCGACGCTGCGCGCGATCGCCGACCTGCGCACGCAGGGCGTCGTGCCCGAGGAGGCGATCATCGTGCTCGACGGCAACTACGACTACATCACTCCCGCCGGCGGCCGGGGGCTGCTCGTCCGCCCGGTGATCAAGGCCGACCGCGACTGCGCATCCGCGTCCGCCGCGTCGGTGATCGCCAAAGTCGCGCGCGACCACCTGATGGTGGGCCTGCACGACGAGCATCCCGCATACGGCTGGTCGAGCAACAAGGGCTACGCGAGCCCCGACCACCGGGCGGCCATCCGCGAGCACGGCATCAGCCGTCATCACCGGGCGTCCTGGTCGATCGCGGACGCGCCGACCCTGTTCTGAGACGTCGCGCAGGCACGCCACCCGCTGCGGCGACCGTAGGATGGAGTCATCATGGACGACGAGGTGTTCGACGACTACGACCGCGAGCTCGAACTGGCACTGTACAAGGAGTACCGCGACGTCGTGTCGCAGTTCCAGTACGTGATCGAGACCGAGCGGCGCTTCTATCTCGCCAACGAGGTGAACGTCGTCCGGAGAGACACCGAGCACGATTTCTACTTCGAGATCTCGATGACCGATGTGTGGGTCTGGGACATCTATCGCGCCGACCGGTTCGTGAAGGCCGTGCGGGTGCTGACGTTCAAGGACGTCAACGTCGAAGAGCTGCAGCGACGGGATTTCCACCTGCCCGAGGAGCTCTCGCTCGACAATTGACCCCGCCGCGAGGCGACATCCGCTCCTCCCCAGGCGCGGCCACGTCGGCTGCGGCTGACAGATGCCCCGCGGCGCCGGTGGGCTCGGTGCGCGCCGCGTCACGATCGTGGCATGGCAGACAAGGATGCGCTCGGTCGCGCAGGAGAAGATCGGGCGGCGGAGCACCTGGTGGCGTCAGGCTATCGCGTGCTCGATCGCAACTGGCGGTGCCGCGAGGGTGAGATCGACATCGTCGTGGCCGACGAGGCGAACCTCGTCGTGGTGGAGGTCAAGACCCGTCGCTCCGACGGGTTCGGGCATCCGTTCGAGGCGATCGACGTGCGAAAGCGCGCACGGCTGTGGCGCCTGGCGATCGCCTGGGTGGCCGCGCATCGGGCGGAGGCGCAGGGCCGCCGCCTGCGCATCGACGCGATCGGCCTGATCGGGCCGGAGCCCGCGCTCGCGACGGTCGAGCACCTCGTCGACATCGAGGTCCCGTGACCGTCGCACGCACGTGGGCCGTCGCGATCGTCGGCGCTCGGGGAGAGCCGGTCGAGATCGAGGCGGATCTGTCGAACCAGACGCCCGAGTTCCGCATCATCGGCCTGGCCGACAAGGCGCTGGCCGAGGCCGGTCAGCGGGTGCGCAACGCCTGCGCGAACAGCGCTCTGCCGCTGCCGCGGCGGCGCCTGACGGTCAACCTGTCACCCGCCGCCCTGCCCAAGCAGGGGTCGGGCTTCGATGTCGGAATCGCCATCGCGGCGGTGGCCACCGAGATGGAGCTGGATGCCGCGTCGCTGGCATCGACCGTGCACATCGGCGAACTCGGACTCGACGGACGACTGCGGCCGGTGCCCGGCGTCCTGCCGGCGGTGATCGCGGCCGCCCAGAGCGGGAGGACGCGCGTGATCGTGCCATGGGCCAACCGCGAGGAGGCGGCGCTCGTCGCTGGGGTCGAGGTGATCGGTGCGGTCAACCTCGCGCAGGTCGCCGCGTCGCACGGGGCGCGCATCGAGCCGGTCGTGGAGGACCCCGTCGAGCTCGATGACGAGCCGGCGGCGACGGTGACGCCGCCGGATCTCGCGGAGGTGCTCGGGCAGCGCGAAGCGGTCGACGCCCTGGTCACCGCTGCCGCGGGAGGCCACCACCTGATGATGTGCGGACCGCCCGGCGCCGGGAAGACCATGCTCGCGCGGCGTCTGCCGGGGGTGCTCCCCGATCTCGACGACGCCGCCGCGCTGGAGGTCGCTTCGATCCGAAGCCTCACCGGCTCGCGCGTCGCCGAACTCGCCCGGACGCCGCCGTTCGAGGCTCCGCACCACAGCGCGAGCATCGCGGCTCTGGTCGGCGGCGGCACCCGCACCGTGCGCCCCGGTGCGATCGCGCGTGCGTCACGGGGCGTGCTGTTCCTCGACGAAGCGGGCGAGTTCCCGGCGAGTGCGCTCGATGCGCTCCGCCAGCCGCTCGAGTCCGGCGAGATCACGATCCATCGCGCCGGGGTGACCGCCGCGTTCCCCGCGCGGTTCCAGCTGATCATGGCCACGAACCCCTGCCCGTGCGGTGACTTCGGCATCCGCGGCGGCACCTGCTCCTGCCCACCCGCGGCCATCCGGCGGTACCGATCTCGGCTGTCGGGCCCGATCCTCGATCGGATCGACATCGAGCTCACCCTCGCCCGGGTGTCGGTCGCGCACGGCACACCCGCCGCACCCGCGATGTCGACCGCGCACGCCCGGGGCATCGTCGCCGAGGCGCGGGCCCGCTCCGCGCGGCGACTCCGCGAGACGCCGTGGTCGACGAATGCGCAGGTGTCCGGCCAGTGGCTGCGGGACGGACCGTCGGCACCGCCGCCGCTCGTACGTCGGCCGTTGGATGCCGCGCTGCATCGGGGCGCGCTCACGCTCCGCGGGTACGACCGGGTTCTGCGCGTCGCGTGGTCGCTGGCCGACATCGACGGAGCCGCGCAGCTCGAGGTCTCGCACATCGGGCGCGCTCTCTACCTCAAGAAGGGAATCACCCCGTGACCGCCATCGACGTCTCAGCCGACGCAGCACGCCGGGCGCTGGGCGCCAGCGACGAGCCGGACGACGTGCTCATCGACCGCTTCGCACGCGCTGCCTGGAGCCATCTCATCGAGCCGGGCGACGGTGTGGCCGGGCGCCTCATCGCGCACCTCGGAGCCGGCGAGGCGCTGCGGCGCGCGTTGGCCGATGCCGACGTCGACGGAGCGCTCACCGCCCAGGAGTACCGAGACGGCCGCCGTCGCTGGCTGCCGCGGGCCGATGCGGCAGACGTCGCCCATGCGCTGATGGTGGCGCGGCGTCATGACATAGCGCTGCTCACCCCGCGCGACGCGAGCTGGCCTTCCCTCCTCGACGACCTCGGGCCGCATGCGCCGGTGTGCCTGTGGGTGCGCGGCGACGTGACGCGCATCGCACCGGCCCGCGCTGTCGCGATCGTCGGTGCACGGGCTGCGTCGGGCTACGGAGAGCACGTGGCGCAGGAGATGTCGGCCGATCTCGCCGGGAGCGGGGTGACGGTGGTGTCAGGCGCCGCGTACGGCATCGACGCCGCTGCCCATCGCGCGGCGCTCGCGTGCGACGGCCCCACCGTCGCAGTTCTCGCGGGCGGGGCCGACCGTGCCTATCCGGCGGGCAACACCCGCCTCATCGACACCATCGCCGCCTCCGGTGCGATCGTCAGCGAGTCGCCGCCGGGCGCGAGTCCCACCAAATGGAGGTTCTTGCAGCGCAACCGCATCATCGCGGCGGTCTCGCACGCGACAGTGGTCGTCGAGGCCGGGTGGCGAAGCGGGTCGCTGAACACGGCGAGTCACGCGCTCGCGATCGGCCGGCGCGTGGGCGCGGTGCCGGGACCGGTCACGAGCGCCGCATCGGCGGGGTGTCATCGCCTCCTGCGCACCGAGCCGGTCGACTGCATCACCTGTGCCGACGACGTGCGCGAGATGATCGGCATCGGGGGAGCGGTGCCGCTCGCGTTGCCGACTGACGGGCGACCGCCGACCGATGACCTCACGCGCATCCGCGATGCCTTGAGCGCACGCGCGTGGCGTGACCGCGACGACATCGCCCGCCGAAGTGGCCACGCGCCCGACGACGCCGCGTCCCTCCTCGGCATCCTCCTCCTCGGGGGTGAGGTGGAGAGCTCGGATGCCGGGTGGCGACTGGTGCCACGTGCGTCGGCGCGCAGTGCCTGAGGCCGGCGGCCCCGATGCGGGGGCAGGTGGCGGCCGGGCCGGTCGTGCCCGCTGCGCCGGCTGATGGTGCTGAGGGGCCGCGTCGGTCACCGCCGCACGGGCATGCCGCGCCGGCGCCCGGCGCGCCCGCCGCCGAGCCGAACCAGGTGCGGGCATCCTGGGGTGATGCAGTTCCACGCGGCATCCGACGCCTTCCTGACGCACCTCGCGCAGGTACGTCGGCTCTCCCCGGCGACGGTGCGGGCATATCGCTCCGATCTCGCCGACCTCGAGCGCTCGGCCTGTCGCCCGAGTGTCGCCGACGTCGATCTCGAAGACCTCCGGCAGTGGCTCTGGGTGGCGACGCAGCGCGGCGACGCGCGCTCCACGATCGCGCGCCGCACGGCTGCCGCCCGATCGTTCTTCTCCTGGGCGCTGGATGCCGGGGTGATCCCCACCGACCCGAGTCTGCGGCTCGTCGCGCCCAAGCGCGGGCGGACGCTGCCCCAGGTCGCGACCGCGACCGGGATGGCGGAGGTGCTCGATGGTGCAGCGGCGGCCGCGCGTGACGGCGACCCGGTGGCGCTCCGCGACCACGCCATGCTCGAGCTGCTCTACGGCGCTGCGATCCGTGTCTCCGAGCTGTGCGGCCTCGACGTCGACGACGTCGACCGCGGGCGGCGGACCGCGCGCGTCATCGGCAAGGGGTCGAAGGAACGCGTCGTTCCGTTCGGCGCGCCGGCCGGCACCGCGCTCGAGGCGTACCTCGTGCGCGGTCGCTCCGCACTGGCGGCGCGGTCGGGAGCGGAGCTGACTCGCCCCGGGGGTGCGCTGTTCCTCGGTGTGCGCGGCGCGCGGATCGGGCCCCGTGCGGTGTACGACGTCGTGGCGCGGGTGGTCGGCCCCGAGGTGAAGGCCGCGGTCGGGCCGCATGCGCTTCGGCATTCCGCAGCGACGCATCTGCTCGACGGCGGCGCCGATCTGCGGGCTGTGCAGGAGATGCTCGGACACGCGAGCCTCGGCACCACGCAGATCTACACGCACGTCTCCGCGGAGCGCCTCGCGGCGACGTATCGCCTCGCGCACCCGCGCGCCTGACCCCCGCGCCCGGTACCCTCGCGCCTGACCTCCGGCGCGCGGGCGTCAGCAGCAGGGGAGCAGCACGGCGCGGGGGACTCCGCCGAGCAGCAGCAGAGGATTCACGTACTCGCCGTGCAGCCGCACGCCGAAGTGCAGGTCTCCGTTCGCGGCATGCCCGCCGCGCGTCAGCGTGCCGACGGGAGCACCAGCGCCGATCGAGGCACCGACGCCCACCGATGCGTCGATCGGCTCCAGGGTCGACACCCACCCGTCGCCGTGATCGATCGTCAGCACGCCTCTGCCCGCCACGGATCCCGCGAACGCGACGACTCCTGCAGCAGGCGCCCGTACGGACTCGTCAGCCGTCGGCCGGAGGTCGATGCCGCGATGCCCCGGCCCATAGGCGTGAGGCGGGGCGACGAACGGCGCACTCACGCGCGCTCCGTGCAGCGGCCACGTCCAGGAAGGCTGGGCGGAGTCATCAGCATCCGCCAGGGCGGCGACCGGCTCGGCGGTCTCGGGCGCGTACATACGACCCGGCTGTGCTTCTGCCGCGGCTGAACCGCGCGCCACGGCAGCATCCTCGGAGATGGCGATCGCCGAGACGAGGATCATCGCCACCAGGGCGCCGGCCCGCAGCGCGACCACGGGCGCATGCTCACGATGGGGCGAGCGACGACGGCGGAGGGCGGCGCCGATGAAGGTCATCTGCTCACCCTGGAGGCGTGCCCTCGCATCCGGGGTGCAGCCGCATGTGGACTGTGGACACCGGGCGCGCACGGACAGCGGGGGAGGAGCCTCCTCCTGCTACACTGGAACCCGCATCCTGCTCGTCAGGATGACTCCGCGTGCCCAGAGCGCGTCGTCGGTTCACCGTGACGCGCGGCATCCACACCCAACGGTCCTTCCTCGATTCAGAGGCGGGCGGGAGTGCGCCGGGCACCAGGCTCGTCGGCAGATGTCCGACGCGAAACAACCGCAACAGGCGCGAACGCGCCGGATTAGGAGAACGGCCATGGCCGTCGTCACCATTCGCCAGCTGCTCGACAGCGGCGTCCACTTCGGACACCAGACCCGCCGGTGGAACCCGAAGGTCAAGCGCTTCATCCTCACGGAGCGCAGCGGCATCCACATCATCGACCTCCAGCAGTCGCTGTCGTACATCGACAAGGCGTACGAGTTCGTCAAGGAGACCGTCGCCCACGGCGGCACCGTCCTCTTCGTCGGCACCAAGAAGCAGGCGCAGGAGATCATCGCCGAGCAGGCGACCCGCGTGGGCCAGCCCTACGTGAACCAGCGCTGGCTGGGTGGTCTGCTGACCAACTTCTCGACCGTCTCCAAGCGCCTCGCGCGCATGAAGGAGCTCGAGGAGCTCAACTTCGAGGACCCCGCGGCGAGCGGCTTCACCAAGAAGGAGCTCCTGCTCAAGAAGCGCGAGCTCGACAAGCTGCACAAGTCGCTCGGCGGCATCCGCAACCTCCAGAAGACGCCGTCGGCGATCTGGATCGTCGACGCCAAGCGCGAGCACCTCGCGGTCGATGAGGCCACCAAGCTCGGCATCCCGGTGATCGGCATCCTCGACACCAACGCCGACCCCGACGAGTTCCAGTACCCGATCCCCGGCAACGACGACGCGATCCGCTCGGTGAGCCTGCTCACGCGCATCATCGCCGACGCCGCGGCCGAGGGCCTCATCCAGCGTCACCAGCCCAGCGAAGAGGCCGCAGACGCCGAGCCGCTCGCCGACTGGGAGCGCGAGCTGCTCGAGCAGCCCGCCGAGGTCGTCGAGGCGCCCGTCGCCGAGGCCGAGGTCGTCGAGGCCGCTGAGGTCGTCGAGGCTCCGGCAGCCGAGGCCGAGGCCGTCGAGGCACCCGCAGCCGAGGCTGAGGTCGTCGAGGCCGACGCTGCCGCGACCGACAAGTAAGTCGATCCGCTTCATATGAACTCCGTCGCGGCGGGGTCGTGCTGAGCCGCCAGGCCCGCACGATCCCGCCGCGTCATCCACGAGAACTCACAGAACCAAGGAGCCGCCACACCATGGCAAACTTCACGATCGCCGACATCAAGGCCCTGCGCGAGCAGCTGGGCACCGGCATGGTCGACACCAAGAAGGCGCTCGAGGAGGCCGACGGCGACCTCGAGAAGGCCGTCGAGATCCTGCGTCTCAAGGGTGCGAAGGGCAACGCCAAGCGCGCCGACCGCTCGACCAGCGAGGGCCTCGTCGCCGCCAAGGAGCTCGATGGCAAGGTGACCATCATCGAGCTCAACAGCGAGACCGACTTCGTCGCGAAGAACGAGCGCTTCATCGCCCTGGCCGACAGCGTCCTCGACGCCGCCGCAGCAGCCGGTGCCGACTCGGCCGAGGCCGCACTCGCCGCCCCCGCCGGCTCGCAGACCGTCGCCGAGCTCATCTCGGACGAGGCCGCGATCATCGGCGAGAAGGTCGAGCTCCGCCGGGTCAGCACGCTGGCGGGCGACAACTTCGAGATCTACCTGCACAAGACGAGCAAGGACCTTCCCCCGCAGGTCGGCGTGGTCCTCGCCTACAGCGGTGACGACGCCGAGACCGCTCGCAGCCTCGCGCAGCACATCTCGTTCGCGAACCCGTCGTTCCTCAGCCGCGACGAGGTCCCCGAGGCCGACGTCGAGAAGGAGCGCGAGATCGTCACCGAGATCTCGCGTAACGAGGGCAAGCCCGAGGCCGCCCTGCCGAAGATCGTCGAGGGTCGCGTCAACGCGTTCTTCAAGCAGGTCGCACTGCTCGACCAGGACTACGCGAAGGACAACAAGCTGTCCGTCGCGAAGGTCGCGCAGGACGCGGGTCTGACCCTCACGGGCTTCGCCCGCTTCAAGGTCGGCGCGTAACACGTGCGAAGGCCCGCACCGGATCGCTCCGGTGCGGGCCTTTTCCATGCCCGGTTCCCAGGCCCGGTTCGATAGGTTTGCCCCAACGAGAGGATCGTCGTGATCAGTGAGACCACCGGACGCCGCCGCGTCCTTCTGAAGCTTTCGGGTGAGGCGTTCGGGGGAGGCCAGCTCGGCGTCAACCCGGATGTGGTCGGCCAGATCGCCCGAGAGATCGCCGAAGCGGTCGACCGGGTCGAGATCGCCGTCGTCGTCGGCGGGGGCAACTTCTTCCGCGGTGCCGAACTCAGTCAGCGCGGCATGGACCGCGGACGTGCGGACTACATGGGCATGCTCGGCACGGTCATGAACGCGCTCGCCCTGCAGGACTTCCTCGAGCAGGCGGGCGCGGCGACGCGCGTGCAGTCCGCGATCGCGATGACGCAGGTCGCGGAGCCGTACATCCCCCGCCGCGCAGAGCGGCACATGGAGAAGGGCCGCGTCGTCATCTTCGGCGCCGGCGCGGGTCTGCCGTACTTCTCCACCGACACCGTCGCAGCCCAGCGCGCGCTCGAGATCGACGCGCAGGAGGTGCTCGTCGCGAAGAACGGTGTCGACGGCGTGTACACGGCAGATCCCAAGAAGGATGCGACCGCGACGAAGATCGACCGCATCACGTACATCGACGCGCTGCAGCGCGGCCTGAAGGTCGTCGACTCGACGGCGTTCAGCCTGTGCATGGACAACAAGATGGATATGCGGGTGTTCGGCATGGAGCCGGCCGGCAATGTGACGCGTGCGCTTCTCGGCGAGCCCATCGGCACGCTGGTCACGGCCTGACGCCGCCGCCTGAGTAGACTTGACGAAGCCCCAAACACCCAAGGAGACACTGTGATCGCGGACGTCTTGGCCGAATCCGGAGCGCGCATGGATCGCGCCGTCGAGGCCGCGAAGGAGGACTTCTCCACCGTGCGCACCGGGCGTGCGAACCCGCAGCTGTTCCAGAAGGTGCTGGTCGACTACTACGGCAGCCCCACTCCGCTGGCGCAGCTCGCGTCGATCAACAGCCCCGAGGCGCGCACCCTCATCGTGACGCCATACGACAAGTCGGCGCTCAAGGCGATCGAGCAGGCCATCCGCGATGTGCCGAACCTCGGTGTCAACCCGACAAACGACGGCAACATCGTCCGCGTGACGATGCCCGAGCTCACCGAAGAGCGCCGCAAGGAGTACGTCAAGCTGGTCCGCTCCAAGGGCGAGGACGCGAAGGTGCACGTCCGCGGCATCCGCCGCAAGTCCAAGGACGAGCTGGATGCGCTCAAGAGCGAGATCGGCGAGGATGAGCTCGCCCGTGCCGAGAAGGAGCTCGACGCACTCACGCGCGCGCACGTCGACGAGATCGACGAGGCGCTCAAGCGCAAAGAGGCGGAGCTTCTCGAAGTCTGAGGAACTGACATGACGGATGCTTCCGGGGAGGCGCCCGAGAGCGGCGGCTCCGCGGAGTCGCCGCCCGTCGGCGACAGTACGGCGGTGCGGCCGGGATCCGGCGACGGACGCCACGGCGCCCGACACCATCTCGACGGCACGGAATCGACCGGGAGCCTGCAGGAGCACGTCCGGGCGGCGCGGACCGAGTTCGAGTCGCATGTCGCGAGTGCGCGTGCCGAGTTCGAAGAGGCAAACGAGCGGATCAAGGCGCGCACCGGCCGCGATCTGATCGTCGCGACACTCATCGGACTGGTGATCGGCGGGGTGCTCCTCGCGTCGCTCGTGTTCGTGAAGTGGACGTTCATCGTCTTCGCCCTCGCGGCGGCGATCCTGGGCATCTTCGAGTTCTCCCGTGCGCTGACCGGCGCCGGGCGCCGCGTCGACGTCGTGCCGCACATCATCGCGGCAGTCGCACTGATCCTGACCGCGTACTACCTCGACCCGTGGCTCCACTGGGTGGGCGTCTTCGTCGCGGTGGCGTTCGTCATCGTCTGGCGGCTCGTCGCGCAGATGGCGGCCCACGACGGTCGCCGGTACGCGGATGTGCTCGGTGACACGGTCATCGCGGCCTTCCTGCAGCTCTACGTCGCGTTCCTCGCCAGCCTGTGCGTCGTGCTCCTGCGTCAGGAGGACGGCCAGTGGTGGGTGCTGGCGTTCATCGCCGTCGCGGTCTCGGTCGACACCGGCGCGTACGCCGCGGGGATCTCGTTCGGCCGGCATCCGATGGCGCCCAAGATCAGCCCGAACAAGACCTGGGAGGGCTTCGCCGGCGCTGCCGTCGCGGCAGTGCTCGCGGGTGTGCTGCTCGGCCTGTTCATGCTCGGCCTCACCTGGTGGATGGGCGCGATCTTCGGCCTGTGCGTGCTGGCGACTGCCACCGCGGGCGATCTCGGCGAGTCGATGATCAAGCGCGACCTCGGCATCAAGGACATGAGCTCCTGGCTGCCGGGGCACGGCGGCGTGCTGGACCGTCTCGACTCCATTCTTCCGTCCTCCATGGCGGCGCTTGCCCTCTACTACTTCTTCACCCCCCTGGTGGCATGATGACGATGACCGAACCGGCTCCCGCCGGCTTCCCCGATGTCCACGGACGCGCGAAGGGCTACGCCAAGCGCCCCGTCGACGAGTTCCTGGCGCGCGCCCGCGATGCCTTCGAGGTCGGCGGCGAGCCGATGAGCGCGGGCGACGTGCGCTCCGTCGCATTCCCGCTCGTGCGCGGAGGCTACTCGATCGCCGCGGTCGACGCCGCACTCGGCCGCATCGAGGATGCCTTCGCCGCCCGTGAGCGCGAGAGCGCGATGTCTGCCCTCGGTGCCCGCGCCTGGGTCGGACAGGCCCGCGAGACTGCCCAGGTGCTGCTCGACCGCCTGTCGCGCCCTGCGAAGGAGCGCTTCGACCGTGTCGGGGTCCTCCGGTACGGCTATCGGGTCGCCGAGGTCGACCTCGTCGCCGACAAGCTCGCCGCCTATCTTGCGACGGGGGAGGAGATCACTGTCGACCAGGTGCGGTCTGTGGCCTTCCGCATGGAGCGTCGTGGCTACCGCGAGTCGCAGGTCGACGCCGTCCTCGACGCCCTCGTCGAGGTCATGCTCGCCGTCCGCTGACGTGGTCGCGGTGACCTCCACCCATGTGCGGCGTGCGGCGGCGCGGCCCGATGGCCAGCCGCCCTCGCCGCAGGTACAATCGTGCTCACTGTGACTTCCGGAACCGAGCTGACCCCCACGCGCCGCTCCCGTCGTGAAGCCCTGACGACGACTCCCGCACCGGCACGCCGACCCGCCGCCGCACCTGCGGCCCGCTGGTCGCGTCGGCGTGGAGTGACAGGTGTGTTCGCGGCATTCGCCGTCGTCGGCTTCGCAGCGGCGTACATCGGACCGGCGGGCGTCACCTTCGCCGAGGCGAACGCGCAGGAGCCCGCAGTGACGCTGTACGCCAGCTCCGTGGGCGATGCGCAGACGCGCGCGGCCGACCTCGATGCCGAGCCCGCCGAGGCGGAGGGCTTCGACCGCGGCGGCTACTCCGTGCACGTCGAGGAGCCCGAGCCCGTCGTCGTGGCAGAGCCGGCGTCGAGCTCCTCCTCGGCATGGAGTCCGCCCTTCGTGAACCCCGACCCCGGATCGGCGCAGGCCGTCGCCTACGACATGGTGAAGGCGCGGGGCTGGGGCGACGGCGAGTTCGCCTGCCTCGTGGCGCTGTGGAACAAGGAATCGGGCTGGCGCGTGAACGCGTACAACGCGGGAAGCGGGGCGTACGGCATCCCGCAGGCGCTCCCGGGGAGCAAGATGGCCAGCGCGGGCGCCGACTGGGAGACCAACGCCGGCACGCAGATCTCGTGGGGCCTCGGCTACATCGGCGGACGCTACGGCACGCCGTGCGGCGCGTGGGGCCACTCGCAGAGCGTCGGCTGGTACTGAGCCCATGCCCCGGTCGAACCGCCGCCGCCCTCCAGGCGGCGGCGAGGATTCCTTCGAGCGGCTGCTCGCGGGGTGGAAGCGCACCGAGACGCGCCGCGGCGCGGAGTGGACGGTGCAGCCGGTGTCGGCTGCGCAGGCGCAGAAGGAGTACATCTGCCCCGGGTGCGGGCGCACCGTCGGCATCGGGGTGGCGCACCTCGTCGCCTGGCGTGCGGACGGGGTTCTGGGAGACGCGGCGGACCTCGCCGCGCGACGACACTGGCATCAGGCCTGTTGGAGGATCGGCTGACATGGAGATCCGGGGGCCCATCCTGCTTCCCGCGCGTCGGGAAGACATCGAACTCGAGACGCTCGACGGGCTGACGCTCGTCGGCGAACTCGCGCTGCCGGAGGACCGCGAGCCGGTCGCGACGCTGGTGACGCTGCATCCGCTTCCCACGGCCGGCGGATTCATGGACTCGCACATCCTGCGCAAGGCCGCAGGCCGGCTTCCCGCCCTCGCCGACCTCGCGGTGCTCCGGTTCAACACGCGGGGCACGACATCGCCGCGCGGCACCAGCGACGGCGCCTTCGACGGCGGGCGGGCGGAGGCGTTCGACGTCGCGGCGGCCATGGACTTCGTGCGCGAGCGCGCGCTCCCGCGTCCGTGGCTCGTGGGCTGGTCGTTCGGCACCGAACTCGCCCTCAAATACGGACGCGACCACGACGTCGAGGGCGCCGTCCTGCTCTCGCCGCCGCTGCACCGCGCGAGCGACACCGAGGTGGCGGCCTGGGCGGGGGATGACCGGGCGCTGATCGTGCTCATCCCCGAGTTCGACGACTATCTGCGTCCCGTCGAGGCGGCAGAGCGCTTCGCGGTCGTGCCGGAGGCGACGCTCATCCCGGTCGAAGGCGGAAAGCACCTGTGGGTCGGCGAGACGCAGACACGGCGGGTGCTCACCGAGATCGTCGCGGCGGTCAACCCCGACGCCCTGCCCCTGCCCACGGAGTGGCGCGGCGGGGCACCCGACACGGACTGATCGACTCAGTGCTCGTTCTGCCGCGGGATGATCACCTGGCGGTAGATGATGAGGATGCTCGCCGCGATGGGGATCGCGACGAGGGCACCGAGAAGGCCCAGCAGCGCGCCGCCGGCGAGGGCGGCGATCACCACGACCGCGCCGGGCACCGACACCGCACGGCCCATGATGCGCGGTGAGATCACATACGCCTCGATCTGCATGTAGATGAGGTAGTAGATCGCGGCGATGAGCGCGGTGGTCGGCGACCCCAGCACGAGGCAGGTCAGCACGATGATCGTCGAACCGGTGAGCGTTCCGACCAGCGGGATGAGTGAGAAGAAGAACGCGATCACGGCGAGCACCGCCGGGAACGGCGCCTGGATGATCGAGAGGAAGATCGCGCTCAGCACGCCGTTGATCACACCGAGGCTGAGCTGTCCGATGACGAAGAATCCGACGGAGTCGGTGATCTGCTCGGCGAGGTCGATGAATCGCTCGCGCTTCGAGGCCGGAACCAGCTGGTAGACGGAGCGCTTGAGGCTGGGCGTGGAGGCCGTGAAGTAGATCGTGAGGATGAGCACGATGAACGCGCCGGCGAGCCCGGCCAGGATCGCCCCGCCGACCGCGATGATGCCGCCGCCGATCTGCTCGCCGAGTGCCGCGTAGTCGAGGGTGTTCAGCCAGTCCTGCACGTACTCGAAGACCTCGTCGACCTGGAGGAGCGGGAAGGTGTCGGTCATCCAGGTGCGCAGCTCTTCGACGGGATCGTACGTCCCGCTCTCGAAAAGGCGGGCGACCTGGGCGACGAGCTGGCCGACCTGCTGCACGATGATCGGCACGACCATCAGGATGATGCCGGCGAACGCCGCGAGCACGCCGAGGATCGTGATGAGCACCGCCGCCCATCGGGGGAGCTTGCGACGCTCGAGCCAGGCGACCACGGGGTCGAGACCGAGGGAGAGGAAGAGTGCGGTGCCGACGTACAGCAGGATGGTCGACAGTGTCTGGATGCCGCCGATCACCAGAAGGCCGAGCCCGACACCGAGCGTGGCGACGAACGCGACCCGGAAGGGATTGTGCACCTTCATTGAGAACCGGCCTCCCATCGATGGACGCGTGATGCGCCCGCTCGGTCAGGATACGCACAACGGCGGCCACGACACGGCAATGGCGCCTCCCGGGCTGCTTTCAGGCGTCGTTCGCTAGTCTGAAACGTCGAGTCGAGTGTCTGCGCTCTCTGCGCGGGCCGTGAGAGGTGTAGTTCGTGCGTTTCGTGTGGGCCGTGGCGGCTTTCGTCCTCGCTGCCGTGATGATCGGGGCGGGCATCGCGCAGCGCACCGTCTTCCAGGGACCGACGACCGAGACGGCGACGATCTCCGTCGAGGAGGACGCCCCGTACCTGCTCATCGACGGCGCCGTGTTCAACACCGCGCCCGGCGCTCAGACGCTGCGCGCCTACGGCGAAGGCGAGATCTTCGCGTCCTACGGGCGCACCGCCGATATGGAGGCGTGGCTCGCCGACGCCGACTACAACGCGGCCACGGTGGCCGACGACGGGGCGATCACCACGACCCTGATCTCTCCCGAAGCACCCGACGAGTCCGAGGCGGGCGAGACGACCGAAGACCCGGCCGACGAGACTGCCGAGGAGGCGCCGGCGGAGGAGGGCGACCCTGAGGCGACGGTCGGCCGCGACCCCGCGGGCAGCGACCTCTGGCTCGACGAGTTCGAGCAGACCGACATCCTCATCGCCCCCCTGCAGCTCCCCGAAGGCATGAGCGTGCTCGTCGCGACCGACGGCACGGCGCCCGCGCCCGACCGGGTCTCGGTGTCGTGGCCCATCGCCAGCCCCACGCCCTGGGCCGGCCCGCTCATCGCACTGGGCGCCATCCTCATGGCCGTCGGCGTGTTCCTCTACATCCTCGCCATCCGCCACGTCCGCCGTGCGCGCGGGCCCCGCCGCAAGGGCCTGCCGCTGCCGGTCACCGAGCCCATCGACCTCGCGGTCGAGCAGGAGAGCAAGGGCGTCATCAGCTCGACGCCCTCGCGTCGCTCGATCGCAGACGGCAAAGGGCGCCGCGCGTTCGCGGTGATCCCCGTCGTCGCGGTGTCGGCGCTGCTGTTCACCGGCTGCACCGCTGACGCATGGCCGCAGCTCGCAACGACCCCCACCCCGACGCCGACGGCGACCGTCATCGTGCCCGAGGGGCAGCAGCAGCCGGCCGTCACGAAGGCGCAGGCCGAGCGAATCCTTACCCGCGTCTCCACCCGCGCAGCGGAAGCCGACGAAGCCCGCGACATCGATATGGCGGATGACCGACTCTCGGGCGCGACGCTCGAGGTGCGCAACACCAACTACGTGCTCCGCGGCGAACTCGATGACTACGAATCGCCCGATCCGGTGCTCAGCAAGCCGCTCGAGATCATCCTGCCGCAGGCCTACGACGAGTGGCCGCGCTCCTTCCTCGCCGTCGTCGACGACGAGGAGACCAAGACGTCGAGCATCATGGTGCTCACCCAGGACGACCCGTGGAGCGAGTACCGGCTGTCGTACACTGCCCGGCTCGAGGCGTCGACCCTCATGCCCGACCTCGCGGCGTACTACATCGGCGCGTCGCTGGTGGCTCCCGACTCGCCGTTCCTGATCATGCCGCCCGACGAGGTGGCCGCCGCGTACGCGGACGTCATCAACAACGGCGACGAGAGCGAGTACGCGAGCCTGTTCGACGCCGAGGGTGACCAGCTGCGCGTCAACATCGCGGCGGATCGCGAGCGGCGCCTCGCCGACTTCGAGAAGACGGGCAAGGACACCGGCGATCTGACCTTCTCGACCGAGGCCGGGCCGAACGAGCCGTGGGCAATCGCCACGCTCGAGAGCGGCGCGATCGTCGCGGTCGACATCCACGAGATCGACACCGCCACGCCGACCGAGGAAGGCGCGGCGATCAAGCTCCCCGAGAACAAGACCGTCGAGGCGCTCACGGGCGTCTCCGAGTCGCTGACCGGCTTCACGACGACCTACAAGGACCAGGTCTTCTTCTACGTCCCCGGTCAGGGCTCGAACGAGAAGATCCGGCTCCTCGGCTATTCCTCCGACATCCTCAACGCGAAGGTGATCAAGTGACAGACGCGTCCCCCGCCGCATCGCTCCGCGGCGCCGTCGACCTCTCCACGCTGCGCAATCGCCCGGCCCCCGGTGCGACCGCGCCCGCCGCGGCGCAGCCCGTCTCCGGTCTGGTGATGGACGTCACCGACGAGATGTTCCCCCAGGTGCTCGAGCTCTCGCGCACCGTCCCGGTCGTCATCGACCTCTGGGCCGAATGGTGCGGACCGTGCAAGCAGCTCAGTCCCGTGCTCGAGAAGGTGATCGCCGAGCTCGGTGGGCGGATGGTGCTCGCCAAGGTCGACGTCGACGCCAACCCGCAGCTCGCCCAGGCATTCCGGGCGCAGTCGATCCCGCTCGTCGTGGGGCTCGTCGCCGGCCAGCCGGTGCAGCTGTTCACCGGTGCCGTACCCGAGCAGCAGGTGCGCGAGATTCTCGCACAGCTCCTCGACCTCGCCGCGCAGAACGGCGTCACGGGCTCCGTCGACGCGGGAGACGGAGAGGGCGAGTCCGCCCCCGCCGAAGCGGTGGAGCCCCCGCTCGCGCCGCTCCACGCCGAGGCGTTCGCCGCGATCGAGGACGGCGACTACGCGCGCGCGATCACCGCCTACGAGAAGGCGCTCGCGGAGAACCCCCGCGACGCCGACGCGAAGGCGGGACTCGCCCAGGTGCGTCTCCTCGACCGCATCCAGGGAGCGGACCTGCAGGCTGCGCGTGCCGCGGCCGCTGCCGCACCGACCGACATCGAGGCGCAGTTCGCCGTCGCCGACCTCGACCTCGCCGGCGGGCACGTCGACGACGCGTTCGGTCGTCTCCTCGACCTCTTCGCCCAGCTTCCGGGCGACGCCCGCACGCCGGTGCGCGAGCGGCTCGTCGAGCTGTTCACGCTGATCGGCGATGCCGATCCCCGCGTCGTACGAGCACGTGGGCGCCTGGCGTCGCTGCTGTTCTGACCGCCTGACGCACGCGGCGGCCGGGGTGCCCGTGACGGCACCCGGCGCCGACGTCGCACGCTCAGCCCTGCGTGGGTGAGGGGATGTGCGCCTGCGGGTCGTGCCGCAGCCACAGCACGCCGAGCGGCGGAAGCGTGATCGAGGCCCGGCCGTCGGCGTCGGCGCTCACCACGCCGAGGTTTCCGACGCCGCTGCCGCCGAACTCGGTCGCGTCGGTGTTGAGCACCTCGTGCCAGACGCCGGTCTCCGGCAGGTCGAGCGCGAGCGCGCTGATGGGCACGCCCGAGAAGTTGCCGATGACCGCCACCGTGTTGCCGTGCCAGTCGCGCCGCGTGAACGCGATGACGTTGGGGTTCCAGGTCGGCGCGCCGAGACGGTGGAACGCCGCACCGTCGGCATCGCGCGCCCATAGCGCCGAGTGGTCGCGGTAGGTGCGGTTGAGGGTGCCCACGAAGGACTGCAGCTGGGCGTGGGCCGGCTGGTCGAGCAGCCACCAGTCGAGCGAGCGACCCTCGGACCACTCCGACATCTGCCCGAACTCCTGACCCATGAACAGCAGCTGCTTGCCGGGGTGCCCCCACATATAGGCGAGGAACGCGCGCATGTTCGCGAGCTTCTGCCAGTGGTCCCCGGGCATGCGGTGGAAGAGGCTGCCCTTGCCGTGCACGACCTCGTCGTGGCTGATGGGCAGCACGAAGTTCTCGCTGAACGCGTACACGAACGAGAACGACATCTCGCCTTCGTGGTGCGACCGGTACATCGGATCACGCGCGATGTACTGCAGGGTGTCGTTCATCCACCCCATGTTCCACTTGAAGCCGAAGCCGAGTCCGGCCCGGCTCGTCGGAGCGGTGACACCCGGGAAGCTCGTCGACTCCTCGGCGATCATCGCGATGCCAGGGTAGCGCTTGTACGCGGTGGCGTTGACCTCCTGGAGGAAGCGGATCGCCTCGAGGTTCTCCCGCCCGCCATGGATGTTCGGCACCCAATCGCCGTCCTCGCGCGAGTAGTCGAGGTACAGCATCGACGCGACGGCATCCACCCGGAGTCCGTCGACGTGGAACTCCTCCAGCCAGTAGAGCGCGTTCGCGACGAGGAAGTTGCGCACCTCGTTGCGGCCGAAGTCGAAGATGTACGTCCCCCAGTCGCGGTGCTCGCCGCGCCGCGGGTCGGGATGCTCGTAGAGCGCTTCGCCGTCGAAGCGCGCCAGCGCGAACGCATCCTTCGGGAAGTGTCCGGGCACCCAGTCCATGATCACGCCGATGCCGGCCTGGTGCAGACGGTCGATCAGGTACCGCAGGTCGTCAGGGTGCCCGAACCGGCTGGTCGGCGCGTAGTACCCGGTGACCTGGTAGCCCCACGAGCCGCCGAACGGATGCTCCGCCAGCGGCAGGAACTCGATGTGGGTGAATGCCTGCGCGGAGACGTACTCGATGAGCTGATCGGCCGCGTCGCGGTACGACAGACCCGGACGCCACGAGCCGAAGTGGAGCTCGTACACCGACATCGGCTGCGAGATCGTGCTGGTTCGTGCGCGCTGCGTCATCCACGCGTCGTCGTGCCACACGTGCTTCGCCTGCACGACGACGGATGCGGTGGCCGGCGGCACCTCGGCGGCGCGGGCCATCGGGTCGGCCTTCGTCACCCAGGTGCCGGCGCGGGCGAGCAGCTCGTACTTGTAGGTCGCGCCGGCGAGCACGTCGGGGACGAAGATCTCCCAGACGCCGCTGCCGCCCATCGACCGCATCGCGTGCCCCTGGCCGTCCCAGTCGTTGAAGTCGCCCACCACGCGCACTGCGCGGGCGTTGGGTGCCCAGACTGCGAACGCGGTGCCGTGCACGCCGCCGTACTCCCGCACGTGCGAACCGAGCACCCGCCAGAGCTCTTCGTGGCGTCCTTCGGAGATGAGGTGCAGATCGAGCTCGCCGATCGACGGGCCGAAGCGGTACGGGTCGTCGGCGTCGAAGTCGGAACCGCCGCTGTACTTCGCGACGATCCGGTAGGCGCGTGCGTCGCCGGCGCGGGAACCCTCCCAGATGCCCGCGCGCACGTGCTCCAGGGGCACGCTGGTGCCGTCGTCGAACCGCGCGGTCACGCTCGTCGCGAGAGGGCGCCGCACGCGGACGACCCAGGCGCTGCCCCCCTCGGCGTCGGCGACGGGATGCAGGCCCAGCACCGCGTGCGGATCGTGGTGCGACCCGGTGCCCACCGTGTCGAGCAGATCATCGGAGAGCGTCATCGGGGCTCCTTCACGTGCAGGATGTGCACCGGCTCGCTGAACGCGTCGAGTCGGACGTAGTTGTGGTCGGACCAGGTCCAGCGTGCTCCGGTGACGAGGTCCTCGACCTCGAAGACGTCTCCGGGTTCGACACCCCAGACGCGGGTGTCGAGGTGCACCGTGGTCTCGCGCACCGAGTGCGGGTCGGTGTTCACGACGACGATGATCGTGTCGGCAGCCCCCGTCGGAGACAGCTCGGCTTCGATGCGCTTGGCGTAGACGAGGATCGCGTCGTCGTCGCTCCAGTGCACCGAGAGGTTGCGCAGCTGCCGCAGTGCCGGGTGGGCGCGGCGGATCTCGTTGAGGCGCCGCAGGAAGGGCGCGAGCGAGTCGCCGGATGCCTCGGCGCCGGCCCAGTCGCGGAACTTGTACTCGTACTTCTCGTTGTCGATGTTTTCTTCGGATCCCGGCCGGGCGACGTTCTCGAACAGCTCGTATCCGGCGTAGACGCCGTAGACCGGTGCCGCGGTGGCGGCGATGGCCGCGCGGATGACGTAGGCGGCGCGGCCGCCGAACTGCAGGTACTCGGTGAGGATGTCGGGGGTGTTGACGAAGAGGTTCGGGCGCAGGAAGTCCGCCGTCTCGCCTGCAAGCCCGGTGAGGAACTCCTCGAGCTGCTCCTTGGTGTTGCGCCACGTGAAGTAGGTGTAGCTCTGCTGGAAGCCCGCGGAGGCGAGACTCTGCAGCGGTGCCGGGCGCGTGAACGCCTCAGCGAGGAAGACCACGTCGGGGTGCTCGGCGGTCACCGTGCGGATCAGCTGCTCCCAGAACTGCAGCGGCTTGGTGTGGGGGTTGTCGACGCGGAAGATGCGCACCCCCTGCGCGATCCAGTGGCGCACGACGCGCATCACCTCGGCGAGGATGCCCGCCGGGTCGTTGTCGAAGTTGATCGGGTAGATGTCCTGGTACTTCTTCGGCGGGTTCTCGGCGTACGCGATCGTGCCGTCGGGGAGCGTCGTGAACCACTCCGGATGCTCGGTCACCCACGGGTGGTCGGGAGCCGCCTGCAGGGCGAGGTCGAGGGCGACCTCGATGCCCTCCGCCCGAGCCGCCCGCACGAAGGCGCGGAAGTCGGCGAGGGTGCCGAGGTCGGGATGCACCGTGTCGTGGCCGCCCGCGGCGGAGCCGATCGCCCACGGCGACCCCGGGTCGGCGGGCCCCGCGTCGAGGGTGTTGTTCGGGCCCTTGCGGTTGAGCGTGCCGATGGGGTGGATCGGCGGCAGGTAGAGCACGTCGAACCCCATGCCCGCGACACCGGGGAGGCGCTTGATCGCGGTGCGGAAGGTGCCGCTCTTGACCGTGCCGTCGCGAAGACGCTTCGCTCCCTCGGAGCGGGGGAAGAACTCGTACCAGGCGCCGACGCCGGCGCGTTCGCGTTCGACCAGCAGCTCCGCCTCCGGACCGATCGACACGAGCGACATCAGCGGACGAGCGTCGAAGATCGCGGCGATGGCGGGGTCGTGCACGATCGCGAGGGCGGCGGTGTCGGAGGCGGCGTCGTCGCGGAGGGCCGCGGCGGCAGCCTCGAGCGCGCGCCGCTGAGCCACCGGTCGCGACTTCTCGGCGATCGCGCGGTCGAACAGCTCGGCGCCCATCCGCCGCATGAGCGGCGTGTCGACGCCGGCCGCGATCTTGAGCGACGCCGCGTGCTCCCAGGTGGCGAAGTCGTCGCCGAACGATTCGAAGCGGAATCGCCACACGCCTTCGGCCAGGAGCGCGATCTGCGCCTCCCACCGGTCGAACCCGTCGAGGAGCGGAGTGAGGCGGTGGAGGGATTCGTCGCCCGAGGGGCTGAACAGCCGCACCTGCACGCCGATGAGGTCGTGACCCTCGCGGAACGCGGTGACGCCGAACGGGACGACCTCGGTGGCGAACGCCTTCGGCCGGTGCGTCCCCCAGGGGACGGACGGGGTGGGCTTCGCCATCGGGATCCGCAGCGACTCGGTGGAGCGCTCGGCCTGCCAGGAGCGGGTCGGTCCGACGGGGATCGAGGTTGCGCTCTTCCAGGGCCGGGAGCGCGCGGAGCGCGAGGTCGTTGCCACGGTTCGAACCTATCGTGAGCGATCGCAGCGGGACAGGCGGCGCGGCACGAAGACGTTCAGGTTCGCCCGGTTCCGACGCGCGGTCACTGGGCGCGGAACAGATGCATCGATGTTCCGGGCAGCTCGATCACGGCGCCGGGTGCATGCACATCGTGAGCGGCTCCGGGCTGCTCGTCGGCGCTCGACCACAGCGAGGTGAAGCCGGTGACGCCGTCGATCTCGGGGAGCGTGACCGCGATCGGCCGTTCGTTCCCGTGGACCATGAGCAGGATGCGGTTGAACTCCTCGTTCTCCGGCGTCGATGCCGCCACGTACTGCAGCGTGCGGTGTGTGGGATCGGTCCAGCGCTCGATCGACATCGTCTCGCCGTGCTCGTCGTACCACTCCATGACCGAGGCGGACGGCGTGTGCTCGTCCAGGCGCGCGAAGTGGATGGGACGCAGTGCCGGGTTCTCGCGTCGGAGGCGCAGCAGCGTCTGGACGTGCGCGTGGATGTCCTCCTGCCACGGTGCGTGCTCCCAGGAGAGCCAGGTGAGAGGCGAGTCGTGGCAGTACGCGTTGTTGTTGCCGCGCTGGGTGCGTGCGAACTCGTCGCCTGCCGTGAGCATGGGGATGCCCGCCGACAGGAGCAGCGTGCCGAGGAGGTTGCGCATCGCCTTGCGGCGCGTCGCGAGGATGCGCTCGTCGTCGGTCGCACCCTCGGCCCCGTGGTTGAACGACCGGTTCGTGTCGGCGCCGTCGCGGTTGTGCTCGCCGTTGCCCAGGTTGTGCTTGACGTCGTACGAGACGAGGTCGCGCAGCGTGAAGCCGTCGTGCGCCGTGACGAAGTTGACGCTCGCCAGCGGACCGCGCTCCTGGCTGAAGGTGTTCGACGACCCGGCGAGGCGGGTAGCGAACCCGCCGACGCCGACGGGCGACGTCGAGGCGCGCCGGGCGTAGTCGACGTCGCTGAGCCAGAAGTTGCGCACGCGGTCGCGATAGCGGTCGTTCCACTCGTGCCAGCCGTCGCCGAAGTTGCCGGTCTGCCATCCGCCCATGCCGACGTCCCACGGCTCGGCGATCTTCTTGACGTCGGCGAGGGCCGGGTCGTCGAGGATCGCCTGCAGCAGAGGATGCTCCGGGGTGAAGCTGTGCGACTCGTCACGGCCGAGCGTGGCGGCAAGATCGAATCGGAAGCCGTCGATCTGGACGTCGTTCGCCCAGTAGCGCAGCGAATCGAGCACCAGCCGGGCCGCGGCATCCTGAGATGTGTCGACGGAGTTGCCGCATCCGGTCACGTCGATGTAGGCGCCGTCGTCCTGCTGGCGGTAGTACGCGCGGTTGTCGATGCCGCGCAGGCTCGACCGCGGTCCGCCGATGCCCTCCTCGGAGGTGTGGTTGTAGACGACGTCGAGGATGACCTCGAGACCGGCCTCGTGCAGCAGCTTCACCATTCCCTTGAACTCGCGCAGCACGGCCTCGGGGCCGGCCTGGCGCGCTTCGTCGGTGGCGTACGGCGCGTGCGGGGTGAAGAAGTTCAGGGTGTTGTAGCCCCAGTAGTTCGCCAGGCCGTGCTGGAGGAGGCGCGGTTCGGTGACGAAGGCGTGCACGGGGAGCAGCTCGATGCTCGTGACGCCGAGTCCCAGCAGGTGCTCGACCATCGCGGGGTGCGCGAGCCCGGCGTAGGTGCCGTGCAGGGCGGGCGGCACTTTCGGGTGGCGCTTGGTCAGGCCCTTGACGTGGCCCTCGTACAGCACGGTCCGATCCATCGCGACGCGCGGCTTGGTGACGCCGCCCCAGTCGAACGACCCGTCGACGACGACAGACCGCCAGTCCGAGAAGCCGCCCCGGTCGAGGCCGCGCGAGTACGGCTCGATGAGTAGCGAACCCTGGTTGAAGGTGTTCCCGGGGCCATGCGGTCCGTCGACGCGGATGCCGTAGCGCACGCCCGCGCGAAGCAGCGGGGTGGTGACCGACCATACGCCGCCGCCCACGGCGGTGAGGGGCTCGGTGTCGATGATCCAGTCCAGGTCGGTGTCGTCGAAGACCACCAGCTCGACCGACGATGCGGCGCCGGACCACACGCGCAGGGTGCCGCCGCCTTCGCCGAGGGTGACCCCGAGTCGGTCGAGTTCTGGACGGTGCAGACCGGCCGGAGGCGCGGTCACGGAAGCGGTCTCGGGCATGGTTCTACAGTAGTAACGCCGTGAGTCACGGAGGTTACGCCCGGACGGAGGTGGTCATGGCGGTCTATCTGGATCATGCGGCCACCGAGCCGCTGCGCTCCCAGGCGCGTGATGCGTGGCTGGAGGCATCGGTCGCGGTCGGGAACGCCTCGTCGATCCACGGCTTCGGTCAGGCGGCGAGGCGGCTGCTCGAGGAGGCGCGCGAGCGCGTCGCCGCCGTGCTGTCGTGCGATCCGATCGAGGTGGTGTTCACGTCGGGCGGCACCGAGTCGGTGAACCTCGCACTCCGGGGTCTGTGGACGAGCCGCGCCGCGGACGCGACCGCGATCGTGCTCCCCGACGGTGAGCACCACGCGACGCTCGACACGGTCGAGGCGCTGCGCACGCAGGACGCTGCGCAGGTGCGCCCGGTCGCGCTCGACAGCCTCGGCAGGATCCGGCCCGACGCCTTCGCACGCGAACTGCCGGGTGCGGCGCTCGCGACAGCACTCGTCGCGTCGAACGAGGTGGGGACGATCTCGGATGCCGCGGCCCTCGCCCGCACGGCGGCCGAGGCGGATGTACCGCTCCACCTCGACGCGGTGGCCGCGTTCGGCCACATCGACGTGGACTTCCGCTCCTGGCGCGGCGCCGCGAGCGGCACGACGGGCCTGGTCGCGTTGAGCGTGTCGGCGCACAAGGTCGGCGGTCCGGTGGGTGTCGGCGCGCTCGTCGCGGCGCGGACCGCGGCGATCGCGCCGCTGTTCCACGGCGGTGGGCAGCAGCGCGGAATCCGGCCGGGCACCCAGGACATCCCGGGGGCCGTGGCGTTCGCCGCGGCCGCCGAGGCGGCGGTGTCGGAGCGTGCCGAGGAGGCCGCGCGTCTGTCCGCGCTCCGCGACCGCCTCGTCGGCACCATCCTCGCGACCGTGCCGGAGGCCCGTCTCCTGGGCGACCCGGTGGACCGGCTTCCGGGGAACTCTCACCTGCTGTTCCCGGGCGCATCGGGTGAGACCCTGCTCTTCCTCCTCGATCAGGCCGGCGTCGCGGTCTCGACGGGATCGGCGTGCCAGGCCGGCATCCCCGAACCGTCGCACGTCGTGACCGCGATGGGGTTTAGCCCGGACGAGGCGCGGCAGGTGCTGCGGCTGACGCTCGGGCGAACCACCACCGACGCCGACGTCGACGTCGCGGTCGCCGCGTTCCCCGCGGCCGTCGAGCGGGCTCGCGCGGCATCCGGCCTCTCCTCAGGGGCCCGCTCGTAGACTGGTGTCATGCGGATCCTTGCGGCCATGAGTGGGGGAGTGGACTCCGCCGTCGCGGCTGCACGGGCCGTGGAGGCGGGGCACGACGTCGTCGGCGTCCACCTGGCGCTGTCGCGCGCGGGCGGGACCCTCCGCACCGGAAGCCGTGGCTGCTGCACGATCGAGGACGCCATGGACGCGCGACGGGCCTCCGACCGCCTCGGCATCCCGTTCTACGTCTGGGACTTCTCCGAGCGGTTCCGTGACGACGTCATCGACGACTTCATCGCCGAGTACCGCTCCGGCCGCACTCCGAACCCCTGCATGCGCTGCAACGAGAAGATCAAGTTCGCCGCCCTTCTGGAGCGCGCTCTCGAACTCGGCTTCGACGCGGTGTGCACGGGTCACTACGCTGCGCTGGTCGACGGTCCGGACGGGCGTGAGCTGCACCGCGCATCGGATGCCGCGAAGGACCAGTCGTACGTGCTCGGTGTGCTCACGGCCGAGCAGCTGGCGCACACGTACTTCCCGCTCGGGTCGACGCCCTCGAAGGCGGTCGTCCGCGCCGAGGCCGAGGCCCGCGGGCTGTCGGTCGCCCAGAAGCCCGACAGCCACGACATCTGCTTCATCCCCGACGGCGACACGAAGGGCTGGCTGGCCGACAAGGTCGGCGCCGCGACCGGCGATGTCGTGGACCGTACCGGCGCCGTGGTGGGCTCGCACGAGGGCGCGCACGCGTTCACGGTCGGGCAGCGCCGCGGGCTGTCGCTCGGCGTTCCCGCACCCGACGGGAAGCCGCGGTTCGTGCTCGAGGTGCGTCCGGTCTCCAACACTGTCGTGGTCGGACCCAAGGAGGCGCTCGCGACGGCCGAGATCTCGGGGGAGCGCTTCTCGTGGGCCGGCCGGCCGCAGTCCGAGGGGCGGTTCGAGTGCGAGGTGCAGATCCGCGCCCACGCAGACCCGGTACCCGCCCGCGCCGTGTTCGACGACGGCGTCATCACGGTGGTGCCCGAGACTCCGTTCGACGGTGTCGCCCCGGGCCAGACCGCCGTGCTCTACGACGGCACGCGCGTGATCGGGCAGTTCACGATCGACCGCACCGTCTCTGCCGTTCCCGTCGCCGTCGCCGGCTGATTTGAGCGGGGCGCACACGCGCGGTGCGCCCGGACGGGTGTCGGCGGGCACTCCTAGACTGACGTGGTGACAGATGCCGCATCACCTGTGGAGATGAGCCTCGACGACGCGCGCACCGAGGCTCGCGAGCTGACCGAGCGCATCGTCTCGGCCCGCGACGCCTACTACGGGCGCGACGCGGAGCTCGTCGACGACGCGACCTACGACGGGTGGATGCACCGCCTCGAGGCGCTCGAGCGACTTCATCCCGAATTGCAGGGACAGGACTCGCCGACCCAGACCGTCGGGGCGGCCGAGAACTCGATGTTCGCACCCGTCGAGCACGCGGAGCGCATGCTCAGCCTCGACAACGTGTTCTCGCCGGAGGAGCTGCGCGAGTGGTGCGTGAAGACCGCCGCATCGGCCGGTCGACCGGTGCGGTGGCTCACTGAGCTGAAGATCGACGGGCTCGCCATCAGCCTCCGCTACGAGCGCGGCGTGCTCATCTCTGCCGCGACGCGCGGCGACGGCCGCGTCGGCGAAGACGTGACGGCGAACGCCGTGCGGGTCACCGGCATCCCGCAGCGTCTGGCGGGAACGGGGCATCCGCCGATCGTCGAGGTGCGCGGTGAGGTGTTCATCCCGGTCGCGGCGTTCGAGCGGCTCAACGCCCTGCAGGCCACGATGCGCGACCGGGCGCTCGACGAGACGCGCGCCCGCAGCCGCAGCTTCGACGAAGCCAAGGCCCGACTGAGCGCGGAGCGCCGGTTCCCGTCGTTCGCGAACCCGCGGAATGCGGCGAGCGGGGGCCTCCGCCAGCAGCTCGAGAAGAAGGACGGCCTCGAGCTCGAGGCGGGGCAGGCGCGACTCGACTCCCTCCGGCTCTTCGTGCACGGTATCGGGGCATGGAATGAACCGCCGGTCGCCTCGCAGAGCGAGACGTACGCACTCCTGGCCGAGTGGGGTCTGCCGACGAGCCCGTACTTCCGCACGGCCGACGACATCGACGGCGTACTCGAGTTCGTCGCGCACTACGGCGAGCACCGGCACGACGTCGAGCACGAGATCGACGGCGTCGTCGTCAAGGTCGACGAACTCGAGCTGCACGACGAGCTCGGGGCGACCAGCCGGGCGCCGCGGTGGGCGATCGCGTACAAATACCCTCCGGAGCAGGTCAACACGAAGCTGCTCGACATCGTCGTGTCCGTGGGCCGAACGGGTCGAGCGACTCCGTTCGCGGTGATGGCGCCCGCGCGGGTTGCCGGCAGCGTGGTGCGCCAGGCCACGCTCCACAATCAAGACGTCGTGCGCGCCAAGGGCGTGCTCATCGGCGACACCGTGGTGCTGCGCAAGGCGGGCGACGTCATCCCCGAGATCCTGGGCCCGGTCGTCGAACTGCGCGACGGGACCGAACGCGAGTTCGTCATGCCGACCGGCTGCCCCGAATGCGGTTCGCCGCTCGCCCCGGCGAAGGAGGGCGACATCGACCTGCGCTGCCCGAATACGAGGGCGTGCCCGGCGCAGGTGCGGGGCAGGGTGGAGCACATCGGCTCCCGCGGGGCGCTCGACATCGAGGTGCTCGGCGAGGTGACCGCGGCCGCGCTCACACAGGCCGAACCGCCGGCTCAGGCGCCGCTCGAGACCGAGGCGGGGCTCTTCTCGCTCTCGCTCGAAGACATCGTCCCCGTCTCGGTCATCGTCCGCGACGCCGAGAGCGGTGAGCGCAAGGTCGATGAGACCACCGGTGAATTCATCCGGCGCACGCCCTTCCAGAAGCTCGGCCCTGCCCAGTACCCGCCCGGCACCGAGCACCTCGACGCGGCGGAGCGCCGACGGGCGGGCATCCGAAAGGATCACCGCGAGGTGCTCCCCTCCGAGCAGGCGGTGAAGCTCATCGCCGAGCTCGAGAAGGCCAAGACGAAGGAGCTGTGGCGTCTGCTCGTCGCGCTCAACATCCGGCACGTCGGTCCGGTCGCGGCCCGCGCCCTCGCTCAGTGGTTCGGCTCGCTCGACGCGATCCGCGCGGCCGACCGCGACGGCCTCGCCGATGTCGAGGGCGTCGGCGCCATCATCGCCGACTCGCTCCAGGACTGGTTCGCCGTGGAGTGGCACCGCGAGATCGTCGAGCGATGGGCGGACGCCGGAGTGCAGTGGTCGACTCCGGGGCACCCCGGTCCGGGCGCGGCGGCGGCGGCCGGAGGCGTGCTCGACGGACTGACCGTCGTCGCGACGGGATCGCTCGAGGGCTACACCCGCGAGGGTGCGCAGGAGGCGATCCTCAGCGCCGGGGGCAAGGCGGCGTCGAGCGTCTCGAAGAAGACCGACTTCGTCGCAGCGGGTCCCGGAGCCGGCTCGAAGCTGGCGAAGGCGGAAGAGCTCGGCATCCGCATCCTCGATGCCGCGCAGTTCCGCGTGCTCGTGGAGCAGGGTCCGGACGCGCTCGGCGCCGGGTAGCCGCCGAGGGCGGCGAACACCGTGCGGCGACTGTGCTCCGCAAGACCGGCTCCGCGAACCGCATCGAACTCGCCCGGTGGGCGAGCGCCGTCACGCGCCCGTCGTGAGCGCGAGAAGCCGGTCGCGCACCTGACGGCGGAGCACCTTGCCGATGAGCGACTTCGGCAGCTCGTCGACGACGAAGATCCGCCGCGGCACCTTGTACGGGGTCAGGATGCCGCGCACGAACTCGCGCACAGCCTCGACATCCACGTCGGCCCCGCCCGAGACGACGATGGCCGCCGCGACCTCTTCGCCGGAGTGATCGCTCGGCAGCCCGACGACCGCGGCGTCTTCCACCAGCGGGTGCTGACGCAGTGCGTTCTCCACCTCGGTGGGGGCGACGTTGAAGCCGCCGGTGATTATCAGCTCCTTGATGCGGTCGACGATGCGGATGAAGCCCTGCTCGTCGATCTGCACGATGTCGCCGGTGCGGAACCACCCGTCGACGAAGACGGCCTCCGTCTCCTCCGGCTTGCCGTAGTAGCCGCTGAACACCTGCGGTCCGCGCACGATCAGCTCGCCGCGCTCGCCCGCAGGCACATCCTCGGTGGGGTTGTCGGGGTCGACCACGCGGCATTCGGTTCCGGGCAGGGGGAGTCCCACCGTTCCCGGCACCCGGTTGTCGGCCACGGGGTTGGCCATCAGCACGGGCGAGCACTCGCTCAGGCCGTAGCCCTCCACGAGGAACCCGCCCGACGCCTCCTCGAACGGCACGACGAGTTCGTGGGGGAGCGCCATCGCACCGGAGATCGCCACCTGCGTGCCGGCGAGGGATACACCCTGCTCCCGCGCGGCCTTCAGCAGACGGTCGGCGATCGGCGGAACGAGCGGCAGGAAGGTGGCGGGATGCTTCTTCGTGACGGCGAGGACCATGTCGGGATCGAACCGCGGGAAGAGCACGAGGCGCGCACCCATCGACATCGCGAAGGTGAGGCACAGCGTCAGCCCGTACGCGTGGAACATGGGGAGCACCGCGTAGACGACGCATCCGTCTCCCCGCACGATCGACGGCACCCA
Source organism: Microbacterium terrae (assembly GCF_017831975.1). NCBI lineage: Bacteria > Bacillati > Actinomycetota > Actinomycetes > Micrococcales > Microbacteriaceae > Microbacterium > Microbacterium terrae. Next base: position 1,273,877 of record NZ_JAFDSS010000001.1, read on the forward strand.
CGCCTGCGCCTGCGCCGCGTTCGCGAGCAGGTTGCGGTGGGTGAGTGTCGCGCCCTTGGGGGTGCCCGTCGTGCCGCTCGTGTACTGGATGAGGGCGACGTCGTCGGTGCCCGGCGCCGGGTGCGACGCGGGGAGCGGTGCGGAGCCGACGATCGTCTCCCACGACACGGTGCCGCTCACGCGCTCGTACAGCGCCTCCCGCGACTCTCGCGCCTTCGCGATCGGGAGCTTGAGCGCGAGGCGGGTCGCGAGCGGCATCGCCTGGATCACATCGACCGAGATGAGCGAGCTCACCTGCAGGTCGACTGGGAACTCCTGGACGCTCTTCACGACCTTCGTCCACACGATGGCGTGCTTCGCACCGTGGTCCTCGAACTGCTTGCGGAGCTCGCGAGGGGTGTAGAGCGGGTTGTGCTCGATGACGACGGCACCGAGCCGGAGGATCGCGTAGAACGCGATGATGTGCTGCGGGCAGTTGGGCAGCACGATGGCCACCGGGTCGCCGGCCTTGACGCCCTGAGCGCGCAGACCGGCGGCGGCCCGGTCGATCTGCTCCTGCATGGCCCGGTACGTGGTCTCGCGGCCGAAGAACTGCAGGGCCGGCGCATCGGGGTAGTCGCGGGCCGACGCCGCGACGATGTCGACCAGGGACCCGGTCACGGGAGCGAGGTCGTCGGGCACACCCTCGGCGTAACTGGCGATCCAGGGGCGAGGCGGGTCGTAGGTCGTCACGGCGAACAGCCTACGCGCACGGGTGCGACCGCCGAGGGACGATGGCCACGGTGGCGGGTGCGGTGCTGGCTAGACTTGACGGGTGTCTGAAATCACCCCTGATCTCGTGCGCCATCTCGGTGTGCTCGCCCGGATCCAGCTGAGCGCCGAGGAGGTCGAGCGCCTCACCGGGCAGCTCGACGCGATCGTCGACAACATCGCCAAGGTCTCCGAGGTCGCCACTCCCGACGTCGTCGCCACCAGCCACCCGATCCCCATGCAGAACGTGTTCCGCCCCGACGTGCCCGGCGACATGCTGACGCCCGCCCAGGTGCTGCAGAACGCGCCGGACTCGGCTGACGGCCGGTTCCGTGTGACGGCGATCCTCGGTGAAGAGCAGTAAGGGAAGCGCAGTGACCGATCTGACGAAGCTGAGCGCCGCCGCGCTCGCTGACAAGCTCGCCTCCGGCGAAGTATCGAGCGTCGAGGCCACCCAGGCCCACCTCGATCGCATCGCCGCGGTGGACGGCGACGTGCACGCGTTCCTCCACGTGAGCGACCACGCCCTCGACGTGGCGGCCGACATCGACCGTCGTCGTGCCGCCGGCGAGACGCTCGGCCCCGTCGCGGGGGTTCCGCTCGCCATCAAGGACGTCCTCGTGACGACCGACATGCCCTCCACGAGCGGATCGAAGATCCTCGAGGGGTTCATGTCGCCCTACGATGCGACTGTCGTCGCGCGCGCTCGCGCGGCAGGACTCGTGCCGCTCGGCAAGACGAACATGGACGAGTTCGCGATGGGCTCGTCCACCGAGCACTCCGCGTACGGTCCCACCCGCAACCCGTGGGACCTCGACCGCATCCCCGGCGGCTCCGGGGGCGGCTCGGCCGCCGCCGTCGCCGCGTTCGAGGCACCTCTCGCCCTCGGCTCCGACACCGGCGGCTCGATCCGCCAGCCGGCGCACGTCACCGGAACGGTCGGACTCAAGCCCACCTACGGCGGCGTGAGCCGATACGGCGCCATCGCGCTGGCCTCGTCGCTCGACCAGGTCGGCCCGGTCACCCGCACGGTGCTCGACTCGGGCCTCCTGCACGACGTCATCGGCGGGCACGACCCGCACGACTCGACCTCGCTCACCGACAGCTGGCCGTCGTTCGCCGCGGCCGCCCGAGAGGGCGCGACCGGCGAGGTTCTCAAGGGTCTCAAGGTCGGCGTCATCACCGAGCTCCCCGACAGCGGCTTCCAGGCCGGGGTGTCGGCATCCTTCCGGGCTGCGCTCGCGGCGATGGAGGCGCAGGGCGCGGAGATCGTCGAGATCAGCGCCCCGCACTTCGAGTACGGGGTCGCGGCGTATTACCTGATCCTCCCAGCGGAGGCGTCGAGCAACCTCGCCAAGTTCGACTCGGTGCGCTTCGGCCTACGTCTGGACGTCCCGGGCGGAACCGTCGAGGACGTCATGGCCAAGACGCGCGACGCCGGCTTCGGCGACGAGGTCAAGCGCCGCATCATCCTGGGCACCTATGCGCTGTCGGCGGGGTACTACGACGCGTATTACGGGTCGGCCCAGAAGGTGCGCACGCTCATCCAGCGCGACTTCGACCAGGCGTTCGCGCAGGTCGACGTCATCGCGACGCCGTCGGCGCCGACGACCGCCTTCCGCCTCGGCGAGAAGATCGACGACCCGCTGCAGATGTACCTCAACGACGTCACCACCATCCCCGCGAACCTCGCCGGGGTCCCCGGCATCTCGATCCCGTCGGGCCTCGCCGAGGAGGACGGGCTTCCCGTGGGCATCCAGTTCCTCGCGCCCGCCCGCGAAGACGCCCGCCTCTACCGGGTGGGTGCGGCGCTCGAGGCTCTGCTGGTCGACTCCTGGGGCGGACCGCTGCTGGATCGCGCCCCTGTCCTGCGACAAGCTCAGGGTCCGACGGGAGGAGCCCGCTGATGGCGAAGGACAAGCTGATGGACTTCGACAAGGCGCTCGAGCTCTTCGAGCCGGTGCTCGGGTTCGAGATCCACGTCGAGCTCAACACCGAGACGAAGATGTTCTCCGCGGCGGCGAACCCCGCGCACCCCGCGAACCACGACGCCGCGCCCAACACCCTGGTGGCTCCGGTCGACATGGGTCTTCCCGGTTCGCTCCCGGTCGTCAACGAGACCGCCGTGCGCTCGTCGATCAGCCTGGGCCTGGCGCTCGGCTGTTCGATCGCACCGTCGAGCCGGTTCGCGCGGAAGAACTACTTCTACCCCGACCTCGGCAAGAACTACCAGATCTCGCAGTACGACGAGCCGATCGCGTTCGAGGGCCAGGTCGAGATCGAACTCGCCGACGGCACCATCGTGGAGATCCCGATCGAGCGGGCGCACATGGAGGAGGATGCAGGCAAGCTCACTCACATGGGTGGCTCGACCGGCCGCATCCAGGGCGCGGAGTACTCGCTCGTCGACTACAATCGTGCGGGCGTGCCGCTCGTCGAGATCGTGACGAAGCCGATCATGGGGGCCGAGCACCGCGCGCCCGAGATCGCGAAGGCGTACATCGCAACGATCCGCGACATCGTCATCGGCCTCGGCATCTCGGAGGCGCGCATGGAGCGGGGGAACCTCCGCTGCGACGCGAACGTTTCGCTGCGCCCCCGCGTCGCGCCCGGCGAGACCGCGCACCCGCTCGGCACCCGCACCGAGACTAAGAACGTCAACTCGATGCGGTCGGTCGAGCGTGCCGTGCGCTACGAGATCCAGCGGCAGGCGGCGATCCTCGCCGGCGGCGGGTCGATCACGCAGGAGACGCGCCACTGGCATGAGGACACCGGCACAACGTCGCCCGGTCGCCCGAAGTCCGACGCCGACGACTACCGCTACTTCCCCGAGCCCGACCTCCTTCCGGTCGTCCCCGCTCTCGAGCTGATCGAGCAGCTGCGCTCGGAGCTGCCCGAGCCGCCGGCGGCACGTCGTCGCCGACTCAAGGCGGACTGGGGCTTCAGCGACATCGACTTCCAGGGCGTGGTGAACGCCGGGCTCCTGAGCGAGGTCGAGGCCACCGTGGCCGCCGGCGCCGCGCCGGCCGCCGCCCGCAAGTGGTGGACCGGTGAGCTTCTGCGCATCGCGAATGCCGACGACAAGGAGCCCGCGGAGCTCGTGAGCCCTGCCGAGGTGGCCGAGCTGCAGGGCCTCGTCGACGCGGGAACGCTCACCGACAAGCTCGCGCGTCAGGTGCTCGAGGGCATGATCGCCGGCGAGGGCACCCCGCAGCAGATCGTCGATGCCCGCGGCCTCGCGGTCGTCTCCGACGACGGCGCGCTCATCGCGGCCATCGATGAGGCCCTCGCCGCGCAGCCCGACGTGCTGGAGAAGATCCGCGACGGCAAGGTGCAGGCCGCCGGCGCCGTCATCGGCGCCGTCATGAAGGCGATGAAGGGCCAGGCGGATGCCGCGCGCGTGCGCGAGCTCGTCCTGGAGCGCGCCGCCGCACAGTAGCTCGCACGAACACCGTCGACGGACGAGGGGCAGACAGTCATCGCCCCTCGTCCGTCCGCGTCTTCGCCGATGGGCGGATGTCGTCGGAGGGGCGCAGAATGGACCTATGGGACGCGGTGACGGTACAGGACGCCTCGCGTCGCCTCCCGATGCAGACGACACCGGCGCCGGCATCCTGCACGTCGATATGGACGCGTTCTTCGCGGCTGTCGCGGTCCTCGACGACCCGACCCTGAAAGGGAAGCCGATCATCGTCGGTGCGCCGGAGGGGCGTGGCGTCGTCTCCAGTGCCTCATACGAGGCCCGGCGCTTCGGCGTCCGCTCCGCGATGCCCGTCGGACAGGCGCTGCGGCTGTGCCCGACGGCGATCGTGGTGAGCTCGCCGTACGCGCGGTATCTGGAGGAGTCGGCGAAGGTGATGGATGTGTTCCGCAGCTTCACGCCGCTCGTCGAGCCGCTCTCCATCGACGAGGCGTTCCTCGATGTGCGCGGTGCGCGGCGCCTCTGGGGCCCGCCCGGGCAGATCGCCCGGATGCTGCGCGAACGTGTGCTCGCCGAGACCGGGCTCACCTGCTCGGTCGGTGCGGCCGCCACCAAGCACGTCGCGAAGATCGCGTCGACGCTGAGCAAGCCCGACGGGCTGCTGATCGTCGCCGAGGCCGACACGGCGCGCTTCCTGGCGCCGTTGTCGGTGCGGGCGCTCTGGGGCGTCGGCCCGAAGGCGTCGGAGGCCCTCGAGAACCGGGGGATCCGCACCGTCGCCGACGTGCTGCAGACTCCCGACGCCGTGATCGACCGTGTGCTCGGCGCGGCGATGGGAACGCGGATCCGCCAGCTCGTGCGCGGAGTCGACGCACGCTCGGTGGAGACCACCCACGTCGAGAAGAGCATCGGCCACGAAGAGACCTTCGAGGTCGACATCGCGGACGATGCCGTGCTGCGCTCGGAGCTGCGCCGGCTCGCAGACCGCGTGGGTGGGCGTCTGCGCTCGCACGGCTGGGAGGCGATGACGGTCGCGATCAAGGTGCGCTTCGCGGACTTCACCACGATCAGCCGATCGCAGACGCTGGCCGAGCCGACGGACGTCGGACAGCGGATCGGCGACGCCGCGCACGAGCTGTTCGCGGGGGTCGATCGCCGCCAGGCGGTACGCCTCGTGGGCGTCCGCGCCGAGCGGCTGCGACCGGCCGGTCAGACGCCCACCGGCCTGTGGGACGACGACGCCGAATGGCGGCGCGTCGAAGGCGCGCTCGACGTCGCCGCCGCGAAGTTCGGTCGAGGGGCGGTCACGCGCGCGAACCTGCTCGGTCCGCAGCGCGGCGGCGGCACACTCCCGTCGAATCCACGGCCGGCGGGCCTCGACCAGGGCTGAGTGCCGCGAACGGTGGTGGGCGGCGCTGGACTGCGGGTAGCGTGGTGCCCATGCCCAACATCGCACTCGAGCTCGGTAAGCAGTCCGCCTCCTTCGGCGTCACGGGGGCGTACGGCGAGCAGCAGGACGTCGACGGCATCCGCATCATCCCGGTCGCTCTGAGCGGCAGCGGGTTCGGTGGCGGATCCGACGAGACCGGCAACGGCGGCGGAGGCGGGGGAGGCTGGTCTGTTCCGGTCGGCGCGTACATCCGCCGCGGTGACGACCTGCGGTTCGAGCCCAACATCGTCGCGTTCCTCGCCGTCGCCATCCCGTTCGTGTGGGTCGCCGGTCGCGCGCTCAGCCGTGTCATCCGCGTCCTCAAGAAGTAGCGGCGACGCGGTAGCCGACGCGCTCGACGACGCAGCCGACCGCATCATCCGCGCGGTCGCCGCCGTCGGCGCGGCGAATCCCGTCGTGCTCATCGACGGTCGAAGTGGTGCGGGCAAGACATCGCTGGCACGCCGTGTCGTCGGTCGGTGGCCCCTGAGCGGTCGGGTGCAGCTGGTCGCACTCGATTCGATCTATCCCGGCTGGGACGGGATGGATGCCGGCGTGGCGATCGCCCGCGACGAGATCCTGTTCCCGCACGCCCGCGGGCTCGTCGGGGTGTGGCAGCGGTGGGACTGGGAGCTCGGCGAGCCCGCGGAGGCGAATGCGGTCGACCCGTCGCTTCCGCTCATCGTCGAGGGCTGCGGCATCCTGACGCCGTCGACCGCGCGGGTGTCGGATGTGCGGGCGTGGGTGGACTCGCCGACGCTGTCGCGCAAGGGCCGGGCACTCGCGCGGGACGGTGACGCGTTCCGCCCGCACTGGGCACGGTGGGCGGCGCAGGAGGACGCGCACATCTCGCGGGACGATCCGCAGAGACTCGCAGGGATCGCCGTCCACGTTCCGTGAGGTCGGCTCAGTCTCCGTCGTCGAGAGCGGTGACGAGCCCGTGCAGGCGGAAGCCGAGCCAGTCGTAGATGCCGAAGCGGGGGTCGGCTTCATCGTGATCGTCCTCCGCCGCGATGCCGAGGCGCTCCGCGAGCACCAGCCGCAGGGCGGCGAGCGTGCGCAGCCACGCCTGGGTCTGCTCGGCGTCGAGGGCGATCGTCACGGTCTCGGTGAGGACCCGGTCGCCGGCATCGGGAGGAATGGTCGCGGCGTCGTGCACCGTGGCGAGCACGACGGCGGCGTCGGCAGCCCGGCGATCGAGGAGCTCGGACTCGGTGAGGGAGCGGAACTCGTCGGCGGCCTCGGCATCGCCGCGGTACGCATCGGGCACGAGACGCGCGATCGCCGGATCGGTGCGGGGATCGCCGTCGCCGGAGTCGTCGACGAGTTCGGCGAACTGCGTGACCAGCTCGGCGAGATGCGCGGCCTCGATGCGCGCGATGTCGAGGACCACCTGGTGCGCGGTCATCGCGGCGCCTTCCGAACCGTCGCCCAGAGGCCGTAGTCGTGCATCGCCCGCGCATGGAGCTCCATCTGCTCGCGCGCGCCCTCGCTCACGACCGCGTGTCCGTCGTTGTGGACGGCGAGCATGAGCTGCTCGGCGCGATCACGGGGGAACCCGAAGTACTCCCGGAAGACGTGGGTGACGTAGCTCATGAGGTTGACCGGGTCGTCCCAGACCACGGTCTGCCACGGTGTGTCGGGGTCGACCGCTGTGACGAGATCGGTGCGCTCGTCGACGTCGGGAGTCGTGATCGGCGACATCACGCCCACCCCAGTTCGTGCAGGCGGTCGTCGTCGATGCCGTAGAAATGCGCGATCTCGTGGACGAGGGTCGTGTGCACCTCGTCTCGCAGAGACTCGGCGTCGTCGCAGGCGGCGAGATGCGGCTCGCGATAGACGATGATGCGGTCGGGGAGTTCGCCCACGCCGTAGCGCTCGCGCTCGGTCAGGGCCCAGCCGTCGTACAGGCCGAGCAGGTCGAGGCTGCCGTCTTCCGGACGGTCCTCCACGACGAACACGACATTGTCGAGCCCGTCGACCATGTCGTCGGGGAGTCGATCGAGCTCATCGACGACCAGCTGCTCGAAAGCCGCGGCATCCATCTCGATCATGATGCTGTCCGCATCCACATGGGGTGAGTAACGGGACTTGAACCCGCGACCCCCTGGACCACAACCAGGTGCTCTACCAACTGAGCTATACCCACCATGTCTCCCGCCTGCGCGGGCAACTCGAATATTCTCTCACATCTCCGGTGCGAACTTTGACACCGCCGCAGCCGCCGCGCTGCGCGCGTCGTCACTCGTCGGGCCGGGTTCGGGCACGAAAACCGCCTGCCGATAATAGGCGAGTTCACGGATCGACTCGAGGATGTCGGCGAGGGCGCGGTGACCGCCGTCTTTCGAGGGAGCGTGGATGTACGCCCGGGGGTACCAGCGGCGCGAAAGCTCTTTGATGCTCGAGACATCGACATTGCGATAGTGCAGCCAGCGGTCGACGCGCGGCATGTACTTCGCAAGGAACATGCGGTCGGTGCCGATCGTGTTGCCCGCCAGGGGAGCCTTGCCCTCGAGCGGGACGAACCGCTGGATGTACTCGAGCACCTGGAACTCGGCGTCGCCCAGGCTGACACCGCCCGGGATCTCATCGAGGAGGCCCGACTTCTGGTGCATCTTCGTCACGAAGTCGTTCATGTTCGCCATGGCCGATGCGTCGGGCTTGATGACGACCTGGAAGCCCGGGTCGAGCGGTCGCAGTTCGAAATCGGTGACGACGACCGCGATCTCGACGAGTTCGTCGACCGACAGGTCGAGGCCCGTCATCTCGCAATCGATCCAGACCAGACGATCGTTTTCGGAAGCCCCCACCATGTGCTCCATCCTAGTGAGGCCTCCGACACGGGCGTCGACCTCGTGCCCGCAAGCCCGGCGGCTACGCTTATAGGGCCCTCGTAGCTCAATGGATAGAGCATCGGCCTTCTAATCCGGTGGTTGCAGGTTCGAATCCTGTCGGGGGCGCCACACTCTTCGGCCGCCGGAATCTTCGGCGGCGACACGCGGCGCGGCTCTGGTGCGCCCCGGAAGTCGGGCGTAGCGTCGGATGCGTCGGAAGGGGTTCGATGATGAGCATCACCGAGACACACCACCCGCTGTGGGTGGCATACGGCACACAGGGCGTGGTCGGTTCGATCCGCAAGTCGGACGACGGTTACACGGTGACGATGGCGGGCGCCGATGCCAGTGCCGGCACCTACCCGTCGATGGAGATCGCGAAGAGTGCGCTCCATGCGCACATGACTCCGGGGAGCGACTGGCCGGAGTTCCGCGAGCACTGAGGCTGCGACGCGTGCAGCCGCAGTGGCTGCACGCGCTTCAGCGTGCCGGCCGCCTCGTCGTCTGTGCGGTCTCCTTCTGGATCGACGTTCCGGACGGTGCCGGGGGCGTCTCCGCGCCGGAGCCGCGACGTGTATCGAGCAGCGGCAGGGTGACGTGCACGAGCGGCCCGATGAGCACCGCGAACAGCACGGTGCCGATGCCCACCGTTCCGCCGAGCATCCAGCCCGCGAACAGCACCGACAGCTCCACCGCGGCACGGCATGCCCAGATCGGCCAGCCGAAGCGGGAGTGCAGTCCCGTCATGAGGCCGTCGCGCGGGCCGGGACCGAACCGTGCCCCGATATACAGGCCGGAGGCGACCGCGACGAGCAGGATGCCGCCGAGGAGGGTCACGGCCTGCAGGGCGAACCCGCTGACCGGCGGGAGGAGCCACAGCAGAGCCTGCATGCTGGTGCCGACCAGGAGGATGTTCAGCACCGTGCCGATGCCGGGCCGCTGGTGGAGGGGAATCCACAGCAGCAGCACGAGGAACCCGATGATGTTCGTGACCCAGCCGATCCCGACGCCGGTCCGAAGCGACACGCCCTGGGCGAGCACCGTCCAGGGGTCGACGCCGAGGCCGGCGGCGACGGTCAGCCCGCAGCCGACGCCGTAGAGCACCAAGCCGATCAGCAGTTGAGTCACGCGACGAGTCATAGAGCGATCCAACCGCATGATTGGCCTGAGGATGCCATGCCAATTCGGCTAATGTGGCTCCATGGACTCCCGGATCTCCGCGCGCGCCCTCACCGCGGCGCTCGGCGGCTGGCGAACGCGCGAACCCGCGTACGAGGCACTGGCTGACGGCATCCGTCTGCTGTGCCTCGACAACAGGCTCGCGCCGCGAACTGCCCTTCCTGCTGAACGCGAACTCGCACACGCGCTGTCGGTAAGTCGGAGCACCGTCGCCGCCGCGTATCGCAGCCTGCGCGACAGTGAGCACATCGCGAGTCTGCGCGGCTCGGGCAGCGTGACGCTGCCGCTTCGTCGACGCGATGCGTCGCGTCTCGACGCCGTCGACGGGATGATCGACCTGCAGCAGGCCACTCCGCCGGCCTGGCCCGGATTGGCCGGGGTGATCTCCGACCTCGCCAGTCAATCCGCTGCGCTCGTGGCCCGCGTGGGGTACGACGTGCTCGGCCGCGCAGACCTGCGCGAGATCATCGCGCAGCGATACACCGACCGCGGGATCGTCACGTCGCCCGCCGAGGTGCTCGTGACGACCGGGGCGCAGAGTGCGATCCACCTGCTCGGCTCGCTGCTCCTCGGCCGTGGCGACCGTGTGGTCATCGAGACGCCGACCTACCCGCATGCCGCCGAGTCGCTGCGGCGTGCGGGAGCCCGCCTGGTCGGGGTGCCCGTGACTGTGGACGACGGATGGGATCTCGACCGCGCCGAGCAGGCTTTCGCGCGTACGCTGCCCGTGCTCGCCTACCTCATGCCCGACTTCCACAACCCGACGGGGCGATCCATGTCGGAGATCGAGCGGGCGACGATCCTGTCGGCCGCCGAGCGGTCGGGCTCGGTGCTGATCCTCGACGAGACCACAGCGGAGCTCGACATCGACCGCGGCCCGCTCGATCCCGGCTTCCCTGGCGACTCGGAGGCCGTGGTGCGGATCGGTTCGCTCGGCAAGACCGTCTGGGGAGGGCTGCGGGTCGGCTGGATCCGCGCCCACTCCGACCTGATCCGTCGCCTCGTCGCCGTGCGGCCGGCCCACGATCTCGGAACCCCCGAGTTCGAGCAGGCTGTCGCCGCATCCGTCCTGGCCGACTTCGATCCGGTCGTGGCGCAGCGCGGTGATCTTCTGCGCTCCGGCCGTGACCGCCTCGCCGCCGCGATCGCCGCTCGGCTGCCCGAATGGACAGTGCCCCGCGCACGCGGCGGTGTCTCGCTGTGGATCGAACTCGACGCGCCGCTCAGCACACCGCTCGTGCTCGAGGCGCGGTCGCGCGGGATCCTGTTGACTGCCGGACCGCGCTTCGCGGTAGCTGGCGGCTACGACCGGCACCTGCGGATCCCGTTCACGGCCCCGCCGGACGATCTGGAGTACACCATCGACGTGCTGGCCCAGTCCTGGCGGCACGTGCGCGAGGGCGCGCCGGCGCGATACCTCGAGACGCTGGACGCGGTGGTCTGACCGCGGATCTCATCGAGAGAACACGAGGCAGTCGATCGCATCGTCGGCAGACCAGAAGTCGCCGAGGTCGCGGAACCCCCGCGTCGGGGCGTGGAATCGCCTCGCGCGGAAGCGCGTCTCGCCGTCACTGGTGAGCGTCTGGATGTGGCCGATCACGCGACCGACCCCGTCGACGACGCGCCACAGGCCGGTGGCGGCTGCAGCGAGCCGGACGGCGTGCGGCCGGGCGAACGTGGGCGGCGGCGTGGGCGTGGCGAGAGCTGATGCGGACATGACTCCTCCTTCGCGTTCGAACATACATTCGACCTCGGACATCCCATCTCGTCCTCCCCAACCCGCCTGCGGCGAGCGCTCTCCCCAGTGCGCCCTGCGCGCCGGTCACGCACCGTCGGGCCGATGGATCCTGGATCCGCGTCGGTGCCCGCCGGGCACGCAGGCACCGACGCGGCCGAGGAGGGTCCTCGACCACAGCGAAGGAGGATCGCGCATGAGCGACATGATCACCATCACGGGCAACGTCGCGACGGAGCCCGAACAGAAGCGACTGCCGAACGGCGTCGCGCTCACGACTTTCCGGCTGGCGAGCGGTCGCCGTCGGCTGGATCGTGAGACCGGCGCGTGGGTGGACAGCGGGACGAACTGGTACCGGGTCTCGGTTTTCCGTCGGCTCGGAGATCACGCGTTCGCATCTCTGCGCAAGGGCGAGCGTGTGCTGGTGCTCGGCCGACTCAAGGTCCGCGAATGGGACAACGGGGTCAAGAGCGGCACCGACGTCGAGATCGAAGCCGATGCGCTCGGCCACGATCTGCTCTTCGGCACCTCGTCGTTCAGCAAGACCGCGAACGCCGGCTCGTCCGGCGAACGCGGCGAATCCGAGTGGGCCGCACCCGGCGTGGAGGCGGCGCAGGGCATCGACGATGACCCCGCTTCGTGGTCGGTGGCGGCGCTCGGGGCTGCGGCCGCCGACGATGGCATCGCCGACGGCGACGACGGGGAGGCGGACGCCGATTCCCCGACCGGACGCGACTCCGTCATGGCATCCTCCGGCTCGATCGGATCGGTCCTTCAGGACACGCCGTTCTGATCCGGCGCACGTCGGCCGCGCCTCGGCCGCGTCATAGACTCGTCGCGTGATCCGACAACCCGCGCATATGGCCGGGGCGCCACGGCGCGCGGCTGGCGTGTTCGCCGCGGGACTCCTGGCGACGGCAATCGGCCTGACGGGGTGCACGGGCACCGCGCCCGGTGGTGGCACGCCGACCCCGGCGCAGTCGTCCACCGGCGGGGGCGCGAGCGCCAGCGCGTCGCCCGTTCCATCGGAAGACGCCGGACCGCTGCTCGTTCCCGACGGGTCCGCGATCGACAACCTGCCGCTGTTCGCGTCGGTCACCGACACGGTGTGGGCGTCCGGCGACCGAGCCGCCGGCCGCGCGTACGTCGACGCCCTCGCCGCAGCCGGCTTCGACAAAGCGGCCATGCAGGTGACGCAGGATGTGTCGACGGTGGGCAACGCCGCCGAGAGCATCCAGTTCTCGGTGCTGTGGGGCGACGACTGCCTCGTGGGCCAGGTCGGGCCTGCGACAGGCGACCCGGTGGCCGTCGTCGTCACGGCGACGCTCGAGGGCACGTGCCTCGTCGGCGAGACGCGCCCCATCGACTGGTGATCCGCGGCGCGGATCCGCGGCCGCCGGGCAGTGGCGCTGCGGGTAGGCTGAGACGCTGACGTCGTCACGCAGAGGAGAGCTTTCGAACAATGGCTGAGTACATCTACTCGATGGTCCGGGCCCGCAAGGCCGTCGGAGAGAAGCTGATCCTCGACGATGTGACGATGGCGTTCCTCCCCGGGGCGAAGATCGGCATGGTCGGCCCGAACGGCGCCGGAAAGTCCACGATCCTCAAGATCATGGCCGGCCTCGACACGCCCTCGAACGGCGAGGCGAAGCTGAGCCCCGGGTTCACCGTCGGCATCTTGATGCAGGAGCCCGTCCTCGACGAGACGAAGACCGTGCTGGAGAACATCCAGGACGGCGTCGCCATCAAGGCGAAGCTCGACCGTTTCAACGAGATCTCGGCGCTGATGGCCGATCCCGACGCCGACTTCGACGCGCTGCTGGCGGAGATGGGATCGCTCCAGGAGGAGATCGACGCCGCCGACGCCTGGGATCTCGATTCCCAGCTCGAGCAGGCGATGGACGCCCTCCGCACGCCTCCCGGCGATGCCGCGATCGCGCCGCTGTCCGGTGGTGAGAAGCGCCGTGTGGCGCTCGCCAAGCTGCTGCTGCAGAAGCCCGACCTCCTGCTCCTCGACGAGCCCACCAACCACCTCGACGCCGAGAGCGTGCTCTGGCTCGAGCAGCACCTGCAGAAGTACGCGGGCGCCGTGATCGCGATCACGCACGACCGGTACTTCCTCGACAACGTCGCGGAGTGGATCGCCGAGGTCGACCGCGGCCGGCTCATCGGCTACGAGGGCAACTACTCGACCTACCTGGAGAAGAAGGCCGAGCGTCTCGCCATCCAGGGCAAGAAGGACGCGAAGCTCGCCAAGCGTCTCGCCGAGGAGCTCGACTGGGTGCGCTCCAACGCCAAGGGCCGCCAGGTCAAGTCCAAGGCACGCCTCGCCCGCTACGAGGAGATGGCCGCCGAGGCGGAGCGCACGCGGAAGCTCGACTTCGAAGAGATCACGATCCCGCCGGGACCGCGTCTGGGCAGCGTCGTGATCGAGGCGAAGAAGCTGCAGAAGGGCTTCGACGGACGCTCGCTCATCGACGGACTGACGTTCAGCCTGCCGCCGAACGGCATCGTCGGCGTGATCGGTCCGAACGGTGTGGGAAAGACCACGCTCTTCAAGACGATCGTCGGACTCGAGCCGCTCGACGGGGGAGACCTCAAGATCGGTGAGACGGTCAAGATCAGCTACGTCGACCAGTCCCGCGCGAGCATCGACCCGAACAAGACGCTGTGGGAGGTCGTCTCCGACGGTCTCGACATCATCACCGTCGGCAAGACCGAGATCCCCTCGCGCGCGTACGTGTCGAAGTTCGGGTTCAAGGGACCCGACCAGCAGAAGAAGGCCGGTGTGCTCTCCGGTGGTGAGCGCAACCGTCTGAACCTCGCGCTCACGCTCAAGGAGGGCGGCAACCTGCTGCTCCTCGACGAGCCGACCAACGACCTCGACGTCGAGACGCTGCAGTCGCTCGAGAACGCGCTGCTCGAGTTCCCCGGCTGCGCCGTGGTGATCACGCACGACCGCTGGTTCCTCGACCGCATCGCGACCCACATCCTCGCCTACGAGGGCACCGATGAGAACCCCGACCAGTGGTACTGGTTCGAGGGCAACTTCGAGGCATACGAGGAGAACAAGGTCGCGCGCCTCGGTGCCGACGCGGCGCGCCCGCACCGCACCGCCTACCGCAAGCTCACCCGTGACTGACCAGGACGACGCCGTGGAGGCAGTGGCCGCCGGTCACCGCCTCCACGTCCCCATCCATCTGCGGTGGGGCGACCTCGACGCGCTCGGGCACGTCAACAACACGTCGATGCTGAAGCTCCTCGAAGAGGCACGCCTGCGCGCCTTCTGGCGCCCCGAGGACGGGTCGGATGCCGCCCCGACAGCGGTGTTCGACATGTCGGTTCTCGAGGGAGGCGGCACGCGCGCGACGCTGATCGCCCGCCAGGAGATCGAGTACCTCCGGCCGGTGCCGTACGGGCAGCGTCCGCTCGACGTGCAGCTCTGGGTCGGCCGCATCGGCGGATCGAGCGTCGAGGTCTGCTACGAGGTGTTCAGCCCGGCCGGCGCCGAGCCGCAGACGCTGTACGCGCGCGCGTCGGCAGTCGTGGTGCTCGTCGACACCTCTACCGGCCGTCCGACGCGATGGGGCCAGGGCGAGCGCGCCGCGTGGTCGCCCTTCATCGGCGAGCCGATCCAGTTCGCGAACCGTCGCTGAGCGCGCTCTGCGCACACCGCGCTCAGTCCGTCGCGGCGTCCTCGGGCACGCGGACCATGACCTCCTGAGCGATGCTGGCCAGCAGCCGCCCGTCCGCTGAGAAGATGCGTCCGGTGGCGAGTCCGCGACCGCCCCGCGCCGACGGGGATTCCTGCGCGTAGAGCATCCACTCGTCGACCCGCCCGAATCGGTGCCACCACATGGCGTGGTCGAGGCTCGCGACCTTGAGGCCGCGCGTCTGCCACGGCACCCCGTGCCGGCGCAGGATCGACTCCTGGATGGTCAGATCGCTGAGGTACGCGAGGGCGGCGCGGTGGATGAGGGGCGAGTCGGGGATCGGGCGGCGCACCTTCATCCACACCGCCTGGCTGGGTCGCTGCTCGCCCTCGACCGACACGTAGATCGGCGATGGGATGTGGCGCAGCTCCACCGGCCGGTCGGTGAACAGCCGCTTCGAGACCGGGTGCAGGCCGACGAGGCCGGCCTCGACGTCGGGGAGCTCGTCGGGCATCGGCACATCGGCGGGGAACGGCGCCTGATGCTCGAGACCCGGATCCTCGTCCTGGAACGACGCGATCATCGAGAAGATCGGCACGCCGTCCTGATAGGCCTGCGTGCGGCGGGTCGAGAAGGAGCGGCCGTCGTGGATGCGGTCGACCGAGAACGTGATGCCCTTCGATGCGTCGCCCGGGCGCAGGAAGTACCCGTGCATCGAGTGCACGAAGCGGTCTCCCTCGATGGTGTGCTGCGCCGCCACGATCGACTGGGCGAGGACCTGACCGCCGTAGACCCGGCCGAGGGGCATCGACTGCGACACCCCGGTGAAGATGTCCTCGGTGGTGCGGGCATCCGATCCTGCGAGGTCCAGCACGGCGAGCATCGAGGCGACGGGGTCGTTCTCCGGGGCGATGCCGTCGGGCACGGGCTGGGTGGCGTCGGTCACAGTGTCTCCGTCTCGGGGCCGTGCCGGCCGGTCGGGGGCCGCGCGTTCCGCTTGGTAGTTTAGGGCGGATGTCGCAGCGCCTGATCTTCCCCGACGCCCATGCCGCCTCCGATGCCCTGACCTTCGCCGGCCGCACCCGCCAGCTCGGTGACGGCGCGGTGCGCCTGCGCGCCGCAGACGGGGTGCTCGTGATGACCTCGGCGCCCCTGGCCCCGCGCGGACTGTTCGACGCCACGCCGACCGTGCTCGGCATGCGGATGCTGCCGGTCGACCCCGAACTGGTCTGCGACATCGTCGTGGACGCGCAGTCGCTGGCCGGGGCGGTCGGAGAGACCACGGCGGTCGAACTGCCCGACGTCGCGGTCTCGGCGCCGTGGACGGGTGTCACCCCGCCGCGCTCGGGGTGGGACGAGGTCGCCGGCATCCGGGCATCCGTGCTCGCATCACGCGCGCAATGGGGCATCGCGTCGGTGGCGGAGGCGATGCCGCAGAACCCGGGTGAAGACGTCGTGCGCTCGATCCGCGCCTCAGTGTGGGGCGCTCCCGACGACGCGCTCGGCGGACTGCCGCTGGGCACCGCGTTCGCCGCGTTCGCGCTGGGTTTCATCGCCGGCGACGAGGTGGCCCGTGTGCGGACGGCTGGGCCCTGGACTCGGCTGACGCTGGAGCGCGGCCACGTGATCGTGCGGGGTCCGGTCCGCACCGGGCTCACCGACGTGCGCTCGACCGGCACGGCGAGCTGACCCGTTCTGCGTCGTGCGGGTGCGACACTTGCCCCATGGCTGTGATCGACAACGCGATCTACGTGGACGGGCATCGGGTGTCGACTCCGGATGACCTCGCGTCGACTTCCGAGGCCCTCGCCGAACACGGGGGATTCGCGTGGATCGGCCTCTACCGTCCGGGGCCCGACGAGCTCGGCCTGGTCGCGGGGGAGTTCGATCTGCATCCCCTCGCGGTGGAGGATGCGCTCGTCGGCCACCAGCGCTCCAAGCTCGAGCGCTACGGCGACACCCTGTTCCTCGTGCTGCGGCCGGCGCGATACCTCGACGATGTCGAGGCCATCGAGTTCGGCGAGGTCGATCTGTTCGTCGGCCGCGATTTCGTCGTCGCCGTGCGGCACGCGGAGTCGCCCGACCTCGCCCGCGTGCGCGCGCGCCTGGAGAGCGCACCCGAACTGCTCGGCCGCGGGACCATGGGGGTGCTCTACGCGATCCTCGACCAGATCGTCGACGAATACGCGCCCGTGATGGAGGGCCTCGAGAACGACATCGACGAGATCGAGGCGCAGCTGTTCAGCGGCGATCCCGCCGTGACCAAGCGCATCTACGATCTGGCGGGCGAGGTGATGGAGACCAAACGCGCCATCGCCCCGCTGCAGGGGATCATCACCGCGATCCGCGACGACCTCGAGTCGCGCGAGAGCGTCGACGACTCCGCTCTCGAGCTGCGGCGTGGCCTGCGCGACGTGCTCGACCACGTCCTGCGCACGGTCGAGAAGATCGAGGAGTACCGTCAGACCCTCCAGAACGCGCTGACCGTCCACGCAACGCTCGTCGCGCAGCGTCAGAACGAGACGAGCCTGGCGCAGTCCGAGCAGACGAAGCGCATATCGAGCTGGGCGGCGATCATCTTCGCTCCCTCGCTCATCACCGGCATCTACGGCATGAACTTCGTGTTCATGCCCGAGTTGGCGTGGCCGTGGGGCTATCCGCTCGCCCTGCTCGCCATGGCGGCTTTCGCGTTCACCCTGTACCGCATCTTCAAGAAGCGGAGCTGGCTGTAGCTCACACCGCCGCTGCGGCAGCCCGTCCGGCGATCCGTCCCGAGAACAGGCATCCGCCCACGAAGGTGCCCTCGAGTGCGCGGTAGCCGTGCACGCCGCCGCCGCCGAATCCGCTCGCCTCGCCCGCTGCGTACAGGCCCGGGATGGGCGATCCGTCGGCGCCGAGCGCACGGCCCGACAGATCGGTCTCGATGCCTCCGAGCGACTTGCGGGTGAGTACGTGCAGCTTCACCGCGATCAGCGGTCCGTTCTTGGGGTCGAGGATCCGGTGCGGGGTCGCCGTGCGGATGAGCTTGTCGCCCCGGTAGGCGCGGGCAGAGCGCAGCATCGCGATCTGGGCGTCTTTCGTGAAGTCGTTGTCGACCTCGCGGTCCCGCGACTCGACCTCGAGCCGCACCTGAGCGGGGTCGAGCACGTCGCCGCCCGGAAGGGCCTGCATGCCTGCGATGAGCTCGTCGAGGGTGTCGCGCACGACGAAGTCCGCCCCCTGGTCCATGAAGGCCTGCACGGGCCCGCCGGCGCCCTTTCCGAGCCGCGTCTTCGCGAGCAGGCGCACGTCCTTGCCGGTGAGGTCGGGGTTCTGCTCACTGCCCGAGAGCGTGAACTCCTTCTCGATGATCCTCTGCGACAGAACGAACCAGGAGTGGTCGTGTCCGGTCGCGCGCAGGTGCGCAAGCGTGCCGAGCGTGTCGAAGCCCGGGAAGAGAGGAACGGGCAGTCGTGCGCCGGTCGCGTCGAGCCAGACCGACGACGGGCCGGGGAGGATCCGGATGCCGTGCTCGGGCCACACCGGGTTCCAGTTCTGGATGCCTTCCACGTAGTGCCACATGCGGTCGCCGTTGATGAGCCGGGCGCCCGCCGCCGCCGTGACGGCATGCATCGAGCCGTCGACGTAAGCCGGAACGCCGGTGATCATCGTCTCCGGCGCCGTACCGAGCCGTGCCGGCCAGTTCGCTCGGACCAGATCGTGGTTGCCGCCGATGCCGCCCGACGACACGATGGTCGCGCCCGCCGCGATCTCGAACTCCCCGACCGTCTCGCGCGAGGTCGCGACGCCGCGTGCCGCCCCGCTCGGCGCCAGGACGTCGCCGCGCGCGCCCGTGACCACGCCGTCGACGTCGACCAGTGCCGTGACGCGGTGACGGGGGAGGACGGTCAGGCGCCCGTCCGCCTCGGCCTGTTCGAGCGCCGCTTGGAACGGTGCGACCAGCCCGGGCCCGGTGCCCCAGGTGATGTGGAAGCGCGGCACCGAATTGCCAGGCCCGGTCGCCGTGTAGCCACCGCGCTCCGCCCACCCCACGACCGGGAAGAAGCCGACGCCCTTCTCCCGCAGCCACGCGCGCTTCTCCTGATGCGCGAAGTGCAGGTACGCCTCCGCCCAGCGGCGGGGCCAGGCATCCTCGTCGCGATCGAACCCGGCGGTGCCGAACCAGTCCTGACGGGCGAGTTCGAGCGAGTCGGTGATGCCGAAGCGGCGCTGCTCGGGGGAGTCGATGAAGAACAGGCCGCCGAACGACCACCACGCCTGGCCGCCGAGGTTGCTGCGGGGCTCCTGGTCGATCACGACGACCCGTTTGCCGGCGGCGACGGCTTCGCCTGCGGCGACGAGGCCGGCGAGACCCCATCCGATGACGAGCACATCAGCGGTGTGCGTGGCGGTTGCGGGCATTGTCGACTCCTTCGTCAACGGGCGGGGGGAGGGGGGGGGGAGGAGAGTCAGTCGTCGTCGCGGGGCGCCGAGACGATCGGGATATGGGACCGGGGTGCATCGCCTGCGGGGGAGCCCGTCGTGGCGTCACGGCCCGCGGCGGCCGGTCCGATGCCCGTGGGCTCGAACGTGTTCACCATCGCATGCGCGGCGCGCTGCAGGTAGTCCCACAGCGTGGCCTCGTGCAGCGGCGAGAGATCGAGCTCGTCGACGGCGACGCGCATGTGCTGCAGCCAGCGGTCACGCGCGTCGGGGTTGACGTGGAACCCCGCGTGCCGCATCCGCAGCCGCGGGTGACCCCGCTGCTCGCCGTACGTGGTGGGGCCGCCCCAGTACTGCTCGAGGAACATCAGCAGTCGGTGCTCCGCCGGGCCGAGATCCTCCTCGGGATACATGGGTCGCAGCACCTCGTCGTCGGCGACGCCGCGGTAGAAGGCGGCGACGAGCCGCACGAACACGTCATGGCCGCCGACCTCGTCGTAGAAGCTCACCGGCGTGGCGTCGCTCACGGCTTGTCCTCGGCTTCGGAGGACTGGTCGTCGGATGCGTCGGGGGCGGTGTGCGGCTTCGACTTGGCCGTCCGCTTCGGGCGCCAGACCGGCCGCTCCGCGATGGGCTGAGCCACCGGGTTCGGCCGGGTCTTCGGCGGATTGGCGCCGCGCACGCGCAGGGCGCCCTCGATGCCCGTCGGCATGACGGCCGACAGCGACGGGAGTGCGATGCCCAGGTCGTCGAGCGCGTGCTTGATGCGCATGCGCAGCTCGCGCGCGACGTCGTCCTTCGCGTTCGCGCGGGTCTTCATGACGAGACGGATCACCAGCGCGTCTCCTGAGATCGACTCGAGGCCCCAGACCTCGGGCTGCTCGAGCACGCGGGTGCGCCACTTCGGGTCGGCCGCCAGATCGCGGGCGGTCGTGAGCAGGGTCTTCTCGACGAGGTCGATGTCGGAGTCGACGGCGACGGCGAGATCGATGATCACGCGCGACCAGCCCTGCGAGAGGTTGCCGATGCGGGTGATCTCGCCGTTGCGCACGTACCAGAGCGTGCCGTTCACGTCGCGGACGTGGGTGATGCGCACGCTGACGTACTCGACGACGCCCGATGCGAGCCCCAGATCGACGACGTCGCCGATGCCGACCTGGTCTTCGGCGACGATGAAGATGCCGTTCAGCACGTCCTTCACGATGTTCTGCGCGCCGAAGCCGAGCCCCGCGCCGATCGCCGCGCTCAGCAGCGTGAGCGAGGCCAGCACGTCGGGCGCGACGACCATGATGCAGAGCATGAACGCGATGATCACGATGATCACGCCCACGATGTTCTGCAGGATCGACCCGAGCGTGCGCGTGCGCTGCACCAGCCGAACCGAAGCCAGTGGCGACCGCTCGAGAGCCATGGTGTCGAGTACGCTCGCGCGGGACTTCGCGCCGTTGACGATCCGGTCGACGACGCGGCGGATCACGATCCGCAGGATCCACGCGACGATGATCGCGCCGACCACGATGCCGAGCATCGTCAGCAGGGTGACGCCCGCGTCCACGAGCCACTGGCCGATCGTCGCCCAGAAGGTGGGATCGGTGATTTCGGGCGTGTCGGTTCCGGTCGTGTCGCCGCCGGTCGAATCGAGGGGTGGTCTGATCATCGGGACGATCCTAACGACGGATGCCTCGGCCCGCCTGAGAGCGGGGCCGAGGCATCCGAGGGTCGATCACTGCGCGTCGCGCTCCTGCACAGCGAGTGCGCGCTCGACGCCGGCGAGGTTCTCGGCGACGAGGCGACGCAGGGCGGGGGCGGCGTCGGCGTTCGCCTCGAGCCAGGCGCGCGTGGCGTCGCGCAGCGCGACGTCCGCGAGCGGGGCCGGGTACAGGCCGACGATGAGGTACTGGGCGATCTGGTACGTGCGGGAGTCCCAGATCGGCAGCAGCGCTGCGAAGTACGCATCGACGAAGCCGGCGAGCAGGTCGCGCCCCGCGGGGTGGACGAAACCGGCCGCGGCCGAGCGCACGATGGTGTTCGGCTGGTCGGCGTTGTCGACCAGCGACGACCAGGCGATCTGCTTGGCCTCGGCCGTCGGCAGCGCGGCGCGAGCCTGCGCGGCGAACTCGCCGCCCTTGGCGGTGTTGTCCGCGGCGAGGGCGGAATCGACGTCGGCCGCGGTGACGAGGCCCCCGGCAGCGAGCGAGACGAGCAGCTGCCACGAGAGGTCGGTGTCGATCTCGAGGCCGGCGAACGTCGCGTCACCCGAGCGGAGGCTTGCGACCTTCGCCCACTGGTCCGCGGTCGCAGCGGCGCCGGCGAACGCGGTGACGAACTGCAGCTGGCTGTCGCTGCCCGCGTCGGCGCCCTCAGCGAGCGCCCAGAGCGCGTCGGCGACCTTCTCGCGGGTCGCCTCGCGCTTGGCCGGTGCGACGTACGCGTTCGCCGCGAGGAGCAGCTGTGCGAGCGTGGTGCGGACGGTGGTCGACTCCGTCTCGGAGCCGATGTTGCGCAGCACCAGGTCGACGTAATCGGATGCCGATGCCTCGGCGTCGCGGGTCTGGTCCCACGCCGCGCCCCAGACGAGCGAGCGCGCGAGCGGGTCGCTGATCTGTCCGAGGTGGTCGATCGCGGTCTTCAACGAACGCTCGTCGAGGCGGATCTTCGCGTAGGCGAGGTCCTCGTCGTTGAGCAGCACGAGGTCGGGGCGCGTGAGGCCCTTCAGCTGCGGAACCTCGGTGAGGTCGCCGTCGACGTCGAGCTCGATGTGGTGCACGCGCCCGAGCGCATCGCCCTCGAGGCTGTAGAAGCCGACACCGAGACGGTGGGGGCGGATCGTCGGGTAGTCAGCCGGAGCGGTCTGCACGATCGCGAACCGGGTGATGACGCCGTCGGCGTCGGTCACGATCTCGGGCGAGAGGGTGTTCACGCCGGCGGTCTCGAGCCACTTGCGCGACCAGGTCGACAGGTCGCGGCCGCTCGTGACCTCGAGCTCGGCCAGCAGGTCACCCACCTCGGTGTTCGACCACTGGTGCTTCTTGAAGTAGGCCGCCACGCCGGCGAAGAACTCCTCGATGCCCACCCAGGCGGCGAGCTGCTTGAGCACCGACCCGCCCTTGGCGTAGGTGATGCCGTCGAAGTTCACCTGCACGTCTTCGAGGTCGTTGATCGTCGCGACGACCGGGTGCGTCGAGGGGAGCTGGTCCTGGCGGTACGCCCACGACTTCTCCATGGCGTTGAACGTGGTCCACGCCTCGGTCCACTCGGTCGCCTCGGCAGTGGCGATGGTCGACGCCCATTCGGCGAACGACTCGTTGAGCCAGAGGTCGTTCCACCACTTCATGGTGACGAGGTCGCCGAACCACATGTGGGCGAGCTCGTGGAGGATCGTGACGACCCGTCGCTCCTTGACCGCGTCGGTCACCTTGGAGCGGAAGACGTACGTCTCTGTGAAGGTCACCGCGCCGGCGTTCTCCATCGCCCCCGCGTTGAACTCGGGCACGAACAGCTGGTCGTACTTCGCGAAGGGGTACGGGAAGTCGAACTTCTCCTCGAAGTACGCGAAGCCCTCGCGCGTCTTGTCGAAGATGTAGTCGGCGTCGAGGTGCTGCCAGAGGCTCTTGCGACCGTAGACGCCGAGCGGGACGACCCGGCCCGATGCGCTCGTGAGCTCCGAGAACGTCGACTCGTAGGGCCCGGCGACGAGCGCGGTGATGTACGACGAGATGCGCGGGGTCGGCTCGAACGTCCACGTCGCGACACCGTCGCCGGCGGCGGTGGGCTCGGGCGTGGGGGAGTTGGAGACGACCTTCCAGGCGGCCGGGGCGGTCACCGTGAACTGGAACGTGGCCTTGAGGTCGGGCTGCTCGAACACCGCGAATACGCGGCGCGAGTCGGGCACCTCGAACTGGGAGTACAGGTACACCTCGCCGTCGACCGGGTCGACGAAGCGGTGCAGGCCCTCACCGGTGTTCGTGTACAGCGCGTCGGCGTCGACGACCAGCTCGTTCTCCGCGGCGAGGCCGTCGAGGGCGATGCGCGAGTCGGCGAACGCGGAGGCGGGGTCGATCGTGCGGCCGTTCAGGGTGATCTCGCGCACCTCGCGCGCGATCAGGTCGATGAAGGTCGATGCGCCCTCCGTCGCGGTGAAGCGGATGACGGCGCGGGATCCGAAGACCTCGGCGCCCTTCGTCAGGTCGAGCGCTACCTCGTACGACTGCGTGTCGACGATCGCGCGGCGCTCCTGCGCCTCGATGCGGGTGAGGTTCTCTCCAGGCACTGCGATGCTCCCGTGGGTGTGGGTGGGATGAGCTCGGCCGGCGGCGACTGCCGCAGGCCGTTCCGTGGATGCCGGAGCGCTGCTGGCGCCGACGGCAACCCTCCCACCCTACGCTCCGCCTCGGCCCGATGCGCGCGCGATCACGCGTATGTGAACAGCGGAGGAAAGACCAGCACGACGACGACGGCCCAGGCGAGGTACACCGGCAGGTACGCGGTCTGCCAGCGCTCGAGTGTCGCGAACGGCGTGCGGCCGACCACGAAGCGCGTCTGGAGCACGATGGCCACGACCAGGTTCACGAGCAGGATCACGTTGAGACCGAGCGACGCCGCCTTGTTCGCGGTCAGTCCGAACTCCCCGATGCGGGTCAGCATGGCCACGAGCACGATGAGGTCGACGGCGACTGCAGTCGCGAGGAGTACGAGCTGCAGGCGCTCGAACCACGACGGCGGCGCGAGCGGGTCGCGCGCGCTCATCGCGTAGAGCACCAGTCCGAGCACGATCAGCAGCGTGATGTCGAACAGGATCAGGAGGTTCCGATCGACCTCACCGAGACCGCCCTGCAGCAGGCCGACGACGATGAGGGCGACCATGAGAGCGGTGAACAGCGGCGTGAAAGCGCGCGTGAGCACCGGAGCGATGTTCTCGATCACCGCCTGCTTCGCCTCGACGAGCCAGGCCGCCACGAGCACCGCGCCGGCGGCGCCGCACGGGATCATCCAGTCCTGGGCGAACCGCGCCGCATCCACGCCGATCGCGGAGAAGAGCGCGATCGTGAGCGCCACCAGCACCGCGCCGCCCAGCGCGATGAGCGCGTAGTACACGGCCCACTCGCCCGTGAAGCGGATGAAGTCCATGCGGGTCGCGGCGTTGCGCCACGCGCCGGCCGCGAAGACGATCCCCAGCAGCAGCCAGAGGGCGATCGGCGCGTGGACGATTGCGAGCATCTCGGTC